>NZ_DAJPEN010000001.1:630466-1260933 GCF_025993685.1 Bacteroides mediterraneensis
CAAGATATTGTCTTCGTGGAATATTACTAGAGGGATTTTTAACTATGAGATAGAAATACCATGTAATACATCTGCTAAAGTAATTTTACCAAATGCTAAAGTTGCAGACGTATTGGTAGATAATAAGGCTTTGGTAAACAATAAGTCTTTAGACTTTAAAGCAGAAGGAAAAAATGTAATAATTAAATTAGGCTCTGGAATGTATAAAATTGAATATAAATATAACAATTGAATAAACAGATGAAAAGATTTTTTTTAACGGTAGGATTGTTTTGTTCGGTTTGTAATTTCTGGGCACAGACATTAAAACACCCTGTAATTTGGATTACTGAGGAAGAAAGACCGGCATTAATTGATAAAATAAATAATGATGATTGGGCAAATGATATTTATGTTCAGTTGCGACACAATGTAGATTCAGTTCGTGATAATTATTTCTTAAATCCGGATTCTTTATATAGGGCAATACCCGCATTAGGAGGACATATGCCAAAGCATAATGCTTTGTTGACCAATATTGCAGAGTCATCAATGTTGTACTATATTACTAAAGATGAGTCTTATGCCAGATATTCTGCTGATGTCTTGTGGTATTACCTGAGTAAAATATCCAAGTTGATTCCACAGACAACACAGGTAATGGGAGATTCGTTTTATGATCCGCGTACATGCTATAATATGTTGGCTACAACATACGATTTCATATACAATTATCTGAATTCAGGAAAGACAGAAATTTATGATGTGACTTCAGGCAATCACATAAAATATGATGATTCGGTTTCACAGAAAGCATTTGCCAATATTGTAGGTAATATACTTCAGGAATATGGACGTCCTGACAAACATGGACACATAATCTCAAACCATCCAATACTTACTGCTCCCGGTGCATTATATTCAATCCTTTGTATAGAGGATGACAAAGAACGTGAACGACTGTTCGATGTATTCTGGAACAAAGGAACATGGCATCAGTCTTCTTTTCAGCATACCATACTTCCTATGTTTTCCAGTCAGGGTATATGGCCGGAATCATTAAGTTATAGCTATATGCCTAATATCTCTTTAATTCTTAATATAGTTGACAGAATTAAACCTGAGATGAATGTAATAGCAGATAATATGCATGTGTTCGAGGGTACATTCCTTTTTGAAAACCTGAGAAATCCGGACAGACGTTTTGTACGTTATGGAGATTCGAAGAGAACTGTTGACCTTACAGAATATAATTATCTATATATCTTGGATATTGCCAAACGTAATAATCTGAAGACACTTCAGAAAGATGCAGAGTTGGCTTTATTGCAGAAGTATGAGGCAGAAGGTGGCAGACAACCAAAAATAAGTAACCAGCAATATGATAATGCAAGTTATCTTAAGTTGTTCTGGGGACATAATCTTCCAGACAAGAAAGTTGAAAAGTTCAATTATACTCCTACTGTGATTATTAAGCATGCCGGTGTAGCTCTTCAAAGAAACTATGTTGAAAAAGACAATGTGGATTATGGCCTTTGTGGTATAATTGGTGGAGCACATTATGTTCATTCACATCTTACGGGTATAGCGATGGAACTTTATGGTGCCGGATATGTAATGGGACCTAATGCCGGTCTTCCACTTACCGTTGCTGAAAGGCAGATTCCTCTTCATGAACACTATTTCCGTTTATATGCCGGTAATAATACGGTTGTTGTCAATGGCACTTCTCATGGTCTTGACGAAGGTTCATGGAAAGGAAAGGCTAATGTATGGCAGAATACAGTCGAGAATATAGCATGTGAACCTGCACATTTGCAGCAACCTGTATCAGACAACTTCAGTTTTGCAACGCAATATCTTAATGATACTGTAAATAATTGTATTCAGGAACGTACTTTGGCTGTAGTTCGTACAAGTGATACCACAGGATATTATTTTGATATGTTCAGGTCTGAATCTAAGTCAGAAAATAAATTTCATGACTATATTTATCATAATGTCGGTGACAGAGTCTCTTTTGCAGGTAGTGATGGTAAATCAATAGATGTAGAAATCACTGACAGGTATAAGAATGATATTGGTGATGTGGTTAAATCACCGGGATGGAGATTTTTTGAAGATACAAAAACTACAAAGCCTGTTTCTGACGAAGTTAAAGTTAGGTTTGATATAGATTACGACAATAAGTACATGCATGTATTCTTCCCGGCAGGTACGGAAAAGGAATTTACCAAAGCCATTGCTCCTCCTACACGTGAAGCTAAGAATGGATATGTAAAGAAGAATACACCGGTGATGGTGGTCCGCCAAAAAGGAGAGGCATGGAACCGTCCTTTCGTTGCTGCTTTTGAGCCGTCAGGAAATAAAAAATCAAGTATTGTATCTACTGAACAGTTGACTTACAAGGATAAAGTTGTAGGTATGAAAGTGGTTACTGAATTGGATAAAAATACTATTACAGATTATATCATCTGTATGGATAGTGATAATGGTAAATTTATAGACAAGAAACTTGGAATTGAGTTTGAAGGACGTTTTGGTATAGTGAGAATAGGCAGTAATTCAAATGTTTATTTGTATATAGGTAAGGGAAAGCAATTATCATTTAAGGAGTATAAAGTTCAGGCTGATTTCTCAGAAAAAGTATTTAAACAGTTCTGAATGTCGTGTCTAACTTGATTTTTGAACAAATAAATATAATATTATGTCAAAAACAAAAGTATTGGTAGCTGCCGTCATTGCAGCTGCAGCATTAGGTTCGTTATATTATTTTACCGGTAGTAGTACAGAAAAAACATTGGAACCGGTGTTCGTTTCAAAGGAAAAACAGATTACCGAGAAACTGTTGGTTGATTCAGTTTGGGCAGCAAACAGAGTATTTTTTGATCTTAAAACTGTAGGTGATACTCAGTTTGTGGCTTATTATGACAAAAACAGAATGATGACAGTTGCCAGCAGAAAGATTGGTGATAAGGACTGGAACAGGAAAACATTACCAAACAAGTTGGAATGGGATTCTCATAATCTTGTGACTTTAGGAATAGACAAGGAAGGTTATATTCACGTGTCCGGTAATATGCATGCGGTTCCTATGATATATTTCCGCAGTACTAAACCATACGATGTTCAGTCAATGGAGCAGGTGAAGTATATGGTTGGCGAGAAAGACGAACAGAGAGTGACATATCCAAACTTTTTCAATAATGCCGACAACGAGTTGTTCTATGTCTATCGTTCAGGTGGTAGCGGTAGTGGAGACATCTTCGTCAACAAATATAATGTGGAGAAGAAGGCTTGGGAGAGATACTTCAGCGAAGCTCTTTTCAGAGGTATTAATCCTGAAACAAAGGAAACCCGTTCCGCATATCATACTCTGACTATTGATAATGATGGGGTAGCCCATATCACTTGGATGTGGAGATGGACTCCCCAAGTTGCGTCATGTCATCAGCTTTCATACGTAATGTCGAAAGATTTAAAGCATTGGTATAATATCGAGGGCAAGGAAGTGAAATTACCTTTGGTTCCAGATATGAAAGAAGTTATAGTGGATAATGTTCCATCTGAAGGTGGTTTGCACAATGGTAAATATAAAATGATTCTTGATAAGGACAAGAAACCTATTATTGCCTACTCTAAATACGACGAGAAGGGATTCACTCAGTTATATTTGACTAAATTCATTGATGGAAAATGGATGTCTAAGAAGATTAGCGACTGGACATTCCGTTGGAAGTTCGTTGGTGGAGGTGATAAAATGACACCTGGATGCAATTTCAGTTTTGTGGGATTCTCAGAAAAGGGAAATCTTGTAATAGACTGGAGTAATGAAACCGGACAGAAAGGTATCTATGTAGTAAATTCGGATACGTTTGAATTTGTAAACGAGAATGATACATATACCACTCAGTATCCTTTAGCCGTAAAGCAGAAGGAAATCTCCGAACTTAATCTTCAGATTAAGGATGATGATACATATAGAGCATCCAATGGTGTTCAGTATGTTTTGAAATGGGAAACAGAAAAAGTAAGTCATCGTGGCAGTGCTCCAAAAGTCATTCCTGATGGCCCGGTTGTACCGTTGTATCTATTTGGTTTGAAATAATTTTTTCTCATAATTAAAAACGTAAATATCTCATAACTTGTGACAGATTCCGGTAATTCTAATTTCATAATAAAGGGATAAAAATATAATTAAAGGTTAAGAATTAGGTTTGATTTATTTTCACATCTTTCACAGTGTTACCGGGATCAATGTCGCAAGTTATTATTGTTTAATCTTAATATTCCTACATGAAACATCTGTTAGTTACAATATTTTTACTACAGTTCCTATCTATATGTAATTTATATTCTATAAATGTAAATCCACCGGTTGGAAAAATTGCAATTGTTGCAGATGGCAATTCACCCGATCCTGACGACTTGGGAGGTACTGCTGTAACTTTGGCTCTTTTAAGAGCCGCAGGACTCGAATATCGTTTGGTACATTATTCACACAGCTGCGATTTGGTTCGGCCGGATAGAATTAGTTCTGAGGCAGAAAAGGAGCGTCATCTGATGATGCAGCTTAGTTGTGACATTACAGCCCGCAGATGGGGAGGGTTTGAACATATTACATTTTATGATGCTAAATGGCAAACTGAAGAAACTGTGTGTCAGTTGCGTGACGCGATTAACTCTGCAACTTCTGAAGAACCTTTATGGATTATAGAGGCAGGTGAACCTGATATAATAGGTTTTGCATTGAGTGTTTCAGATAAGTCAAAACATAAGTTTGTCAAGGTTGTAACCCACCATCCGGCGAATGATGATTCAGGTGATTTTTATACTTGGCAACAGATTCTTGACTTTGGGGTTCACGAGGTTCGCATTCCAGACCAGAATATTAATCTGCAAAACAAACTTTCTGATTGGGATTGGGCTCGTGACCATGAAGACGACCGTATTCAGGGATTATGGCTTCAAGGTAAACTGGCGGAAACTGATGATGTTGTCAAATTTCAGAGAGGAAAGTTTGATTGCTCTGATGCCGGTATGGTTATATATTGGATTACAGGTGCAGGAGAAAAGGGACTGAAAGAAGCTACTTCCCAACAGGTTAAGGACTTTTTACTTAATTATATTGATAAAGAAAATTCTAATTAGTTAACGATGAAAAGGATAGTATTTATATTGATTCTTCTAATATCCACAGGTAAGTTATTTTCTCAGCATTGCGAATGCAATACTATCAATTACACTTATTGGATGCTTCAGAAAGAATGGAGCAATGGATTTAAAGCGTTACCGGATGTAAGTACTGATTTAAAGGAGTTTCATTCACAATATTATAAGAATAAAAAACAGTGGAATGCCGTTTTTGCATGGCTTGCAAATACAGACCTTCTTAGTATTCCTGCAGGAAAGTATCCGATTCCTGAAACGGAACTTACGGCTAATATTGAAGATAGCTCGAATCAGCCTCTCAATAAGCGTGGAACAGAATCTCATTATCATCATATTGACTTGCAGTACGTAGTGAAAGGCACCGAACGGTTTGCTCTGCTGGACCATGAGACCTCATATCCTAACAGGGCATATAAACCAGATATAATAGGATATTCATACGATGCGTCAAAGGCAATGTTTATAGATTCTACTCCGGAACGCTTCTTCCTGTTTTTCCCATCCGACTGGCACATAGCGAAAATACAGACAGATAAGAAAGACCAGAATATCAGGGTTGTTGTCATAAAGTTGGATTATATAAAATAAAATATTTACAATGAGAAAAATTCTATTAATATTAATTGCTGTAATAAGCGTATCTTTTGTTACAGCCCAGGATTTGAAATTCTCGTCACTGAAATGCGAAATGATGGAGTCTCCTATATCGGTTGATACATCTCATCCTACATTTTCATGGATAGTACAGGCTGAGGGCTTTGACAGAAGCCAGTCTGCATACGAGATAATAGTCGCAACTGATATCGACCGTCTCACATCCCATAAAGCAGATATGTGGAAATCGGGTAAAGTCAAGTCTTCGCAATCGGCTTTTGTGAGATATATAGGAAAAAATCTGAAACCTTTGACTTCTTATTATTGGATGGTAAGAATATGGGATGAAGATGGCAAGTCTTCCAAGTGGTCTGATCCGGCTAAGTTTGAGACAGGACTTATGGACGACGAATCACAGTGGCATGAAGCAAAATGGATAACTCTGAGCAATGATACCAGAAAGTCAGAACATCGTTTCCGTGAATTCAAGACAGGAGCAATGAAGGAACCTGTAATGGTTACAAGCCAGCCTGTGGGATATTTCAGAAACGAGGCTCTTCTGGATAAAGAGATAAAATCTGCCCGTGCATATATTTGTGGTTTGGGATATTATGAACTTTATATCAATGGAAAGAAAGTAGGCGATCATGTTCTTGACCCGGCACCTTCAAATTACGACAAACAGGCCTATTACGTGGCATACGATGTTACCGAGAATCTTTCTTCAGGAAAGAATACTTTGGGAATAATCCTTGGAAACGGTTTCTATGGACAGAATTTATCATGGAAAAACAATCCTGAAGCAGATAAAAACCTGTCTTTTGGTGTACCTGCTGCAAGAATGGTTGTTAAGGTGGAATATACAGACGGAACCGGCCAATATATTGTGACTGATGGTGAATGGAAAAATTCAACGGGTCCGATAGTTTTCGATAATATTTATGGCGGTGAGATATATGATTCACGTTACAGCATCGAAGGATGGAACCGAAATGGTTATAATGATTCTCAATGGACAAATACTTCTGTTATAACTCCTGAAATTAAGAAAGTAAGCGCTCAGAATATGCCGCCTATCAGAGTTCTTGAAGAAATAAAACCAGTAAGGATGTTCAAGGCTTCAGATGGCAAATGGATTATCGATTATGGAAAGAACATTGCCGGATGGGTAAAGATTAAGGCGAACGGTAAGACCGGAGATGTACTTAAAATCAGTACATACGAGTGTCTGACACAAGATGGAAAGGATGTATTTGCCGGTTCTACCGGTGGAAGTGCAAATGGTATGGCACAGTGGTTCAATTACATTTTCAGTAGAAATGGAACAGAAGAATGGGAACCGCATTTTTCATACCACGGATTCCGTTATGCGAAAGTCGATGAAGGTATAGAAGGCAAGCCGGCTGAAGATATGGTTACGGCTGTACTTGTTGCAACAGATATACAGCAGAATGGTAGTTTCTTATGCTCTGAACCACTTTATAATAAGATGGACACAATAAGCCGTCTGACAATTGTAGATAATATACATGGTATTCCGGAAGATTGTCCGCACAGAGAGAAATGTGGCTGGTTAGGTGATGCACATGCATTTTGCGAATACGCTTTGTATAACTATGATATGCTTAATTTCTACAAGAAATACATGCAGGATATACGCACTCAGTGCCGTCCGTCTAAAGCAGGCGATAAGTCCGGAAAAATATTTCGTGTTCCAACTATGATTGCTCCCGGTAAACGTACATCAAATGTCGCTCTTATTGACTGGGGAGTAGCTACAGTATATTTGCCTTGGTATAACTATATCCATTATGGAGATGACTCAATGATTAAGGAGTTCTATCCTACCATGAAAGAACTTATGGAGTATTACCTGACATTTAAGGATAAAGACGGTATTATGCAGAATGGTATGGGAGACTGGTGTCCTCCACTTTGGGATAGGAAGAATAATCCGTCAGCAATGGAATGTCATCCGGTAATATCTGCCAATGCCTATTTCTACGATGTCCTGGGTATAATGGCCCGTTTTGCAAAAATGAATGGTGATGATGATTATGCCAATAAGATGCAGACAGAACAGAAACAGCTTTTTGATGCTTTCAATAAGGCATATCTCAAACGCATACCATTGTCCGGTGCCTTATGGTACGGCAGTCAGACCGCTACCGTTATGGCCCTCCGTTTCGGCATGGTTCCCGAAGATAAGATTAAGGATGTAGTCGAAGGTCTGGTATACGATATTGAGGCTGTAAAAGGAATGCATCATGCAGTGGGAATACACGGTATGCGATATATATATACAGTGTTGGCCGAGCATGGGTTTAGCGATCTTGCCCATACCATACTTACTATACCTACATTCCCAAGTCAGACCTATATTATGAATTATGGCTTTACCACATGGCCTGAACGCCAGTTCTACTGGGATATGATGCCACAATTGTCGAACTCTCTTAATCACCCTATGCACAGTGGTTTTGCCGCATATTTCTACGAAATGATTGGAGGAGTGCAAAGCAGCCGTCAAGAGCCGGGGTATAAGGAATTCTGTGTCAATCCCGTTTCACCTTCGGGTATGACATTTGCCAAAGTTACAGTGCCAACAGTTTATGGAAATATTAAATCTGCATGGGAAAAGAAAGGTGATGAGTTCGTATTGAATGTGTCAGTGCCTTTCAATACCAAGGCTAATGTCAGTATATCTCAGAAACAATATGGCAGCTTGAAAATCAATGGTAAACAAGTGTCAGATATTCCTTCTATAAGATATGATTCGGAAAATCAGATACTTATATTAGGTTCTGGCGATTATAAACTTATAACCAAGAATTAACACATAATGAAAAAACTTTTATCAGCAATATTTATTGCAGCAGCCGGTATCAGTAGTGTATCGGCTGCAAAACTTCAACATCCTTGTTTGCTGTTTACTCAGGATGAAGTTCAGCAGATGCGTGAAAAATCACTCTCCACACAATGGCTTAAAGATATGCGTGAAGTGGTAGTAAAGGATGCCGATTCCATGCTCTCGCTTCAGACAGAACCATATCTTCTGGAGGATGAAAGCAAACATCTGTATTTTGGAATAGCGGGTCGAGGTGTTCAGGTAAATGTCCTCAATTTAGCCCTTGCCGGTTATCTGACAGGTGAGCAGAAATACATTGAAAAAGCAAAAGAAGTCCTGTTGGCAGTTGTACGCCAGACAGAACCTGATAATAACAAGAATTGGGAACACCATCATCAGGCATCCGATGCCGCACAGGGAGTGGTTCTAGGTTATGACATGCTATATCCATATATGTCTGATTCAGAGAGGGCAGAAGTTTTGGATGAGATAGAAAAGTTCGGAAAGTATCTATACGTATCTGCCGGTGTATGGGGAACTTTTGATAAAGGCTCTACATCGTGCAATCACAATTCTGTACACCACGGAGCCTTGGGACTTTGTGCTCTTGTAACAGGCAGTCATCAGGAATGGCTTGACCGTGCCATACAGCGTACAGAGGGTTTCTACACATATTGTGCCGACGAGACTGGTTATGTTACAGAAGGACATCACTACCTTTCATACGGCTTTGGAGGCGCATTCCCTTTTACCCAGGCTCTAAAGAATCTTACAGGTTATGATTTATTTGAGAAGTATAAGTCTCTGATAAGTCAGGCTGGTGAACAGATTCTTTGGAATCTTCTTCCGGATGGAGGTATGACTGTGTTGAACGACAGTTATAGCGCACCTGTAGGAGAGACTGTTGCATATAGTGCAATGCTTTTCAATAAACCACAGCAGCTATGGGCATGGCTTAAGTTTGCAGAAGACATTCCCGGACAGAAAGAAATGAACTATTATGAGAAAAGGGCAAAGTTTTATCTTGGTTTAAGCTATACAAAGCGAGGTAAATATTTCAGTGCCCCATACGGATTGCCTTATACACGGTTTTTCCTTTTCCTGCCTGATGCCAAATATACAGCAACAGAATCTCCTGAAGTAGGAAAAACTCCGTTGACGAAGGTTTTTCAGAGTGGACGGGTTTTTATGCGTAGCGGGTGGAACGATACAAATGACGCTCATGTCTCATTCACATCAGGATATGACTTTCATCATGGACATAATCACCGCGATGAAAACTCTTTTACGTTCTATTCATTGGGTGAAACATTCATTAACGACCCTATTTATTGGCCGAAATACAGCAACTGCCATTCTACACTTGGTATAGACGGAAAGGAACAGTTTGTTCAGTTTGGCGAGGTTTATAATCCTAAAGCCAGTATGACAGAAGGGCGGATTCAGACAGTCCGTGAAGATGAAAACGGAGTTTTTGTACGTGGTGAGGCAAAAGGCGCATACGATTATAAAGAAGGTATAGACTATTCGAACAGAAAATTGTATTTTGTACGTAACGCTCCATATTCACCATACGTGATTTTCCGTGACGATGCAGCCATGCGTGATGCGTCTGAAGTTGAATTCGTCTCACGACTCATCACTAAACCGGAACATAAAGTAACATCTGAAGGCAAAGCTGCAATTATTACCACTTCCTCAGGAGCTAAAGCCATGATACTTACATATAGTGGCGATGTACAAATAAATGTTGTAAATGATGATATGAAAGGTGAGACATTCTTTGCACAGGTTAATGGAGGGGATTTCCTTTGTACGGATTATTTTAAACGACTCAGCTCTACTGTAACAGCTGTCAATCCGCGTTTCACTACTATTGTCATTCCATATTTTAAAAAAGAAGAACTGCCAACTATTGGAGTAGAACGACGTGCTGATGATATAATATGGACACTTAGTTTTTCTTCGGGTGAAAAACATTTAATTACTCTCACAGACTCAGACATATCAATAGATATAATTTAATAATCTTTTTGTTATGTTCATCTGTCCGGAAATTCGGAACTTTTTATTCCGGATTTTCGTACTTTCTTTATTGTATATTTCTGCCAAAATGAACAATAATTTATATAATGATATGATATTACATTTTAATGAACGAATACTGATTAAGAAACCAATGATTATAAATTTATAAATAATTAATGTAATAACGTAAATATCTTTGAAATGAAAAAACATCTTCTTTTCTTATTCTTATTTGTTGTAGCCAGTGCTGCGGCATCAGTTACTCCGAAATGGATTTGGATAGACAATAACGATGCTCCGAATACATGGGCATGTTTCAGAAAAACATTAGACATAGACAATGTCCCTTCATCAGAAGTATATGCCGATATTGCTGTCGACAGTAAATATTGGTTGTGGGTTAATGGTCAACAAGTTGTTTTTGAAGGAGGCCTTGCCGGCTCTCCAAGTCAAGCAGGGAAATGGGACAGAAAGGCTAAGATTACACCAAGCAATACATGGTTTGAAAGAGTAAATATCCAGCCATATCTGAAAAAAGGTAAAAATGTCATTTCTGTTTTGGCATGGTATTGGGGTAGGGAAACCCATAAAGGTACATATATCAAGAAAAGAGGTGGTTTTTTGTTTTCATCTGAAATAAACGGTCAGGGCATTTCGTCGGATTCTTCATGGAAAGCAAGTCGCCATGTAGCATACGATACAACCGGATGTACTGCTTCTAAAGCTATAGTTCCTTTCAAAATCAAGTATGACGCAAGAAAGAATATGAATGAATGGTTCATGCCTGAATACAACGATAGTCAGTGGACTAAAGCAGTTGTTCTTGGAAACAAAGGTGATGCGCCATGGCATAATTTGGTGGAAAGAAACTTCCCTAGACCTGTTAACCATGGGCTTTTGGAATATGCCAATGATAAAGAACTTGGGTTCCCTTTCGATGGAAACGGTAAAACTGTGGTATGTAAATTGCCTTTCAATAAGCAGATTACACCGTGGCTTAAAGTAGAATCTCAAGGGGGTGATACAATATTTATAAGTACTGACAATCCTAAAAATGCCATAACAGCTCATTATATTACCCGTCCGGGCAGACAGACATTTGAGTGTTATTCATGGATGAATGGTCACGACGTAAGATATACAGTTCCAAAAGGAGTAAAGGTTCTTTCTCTTAAATACAGATGGATTACTGTTGGTGAGATGGCCGGAAAATTCCAGATAGATGATCCTTTTTATCAGAGGCTGTGGGATATGTGTTATAACACATTGTTTGTCTGTGCCCGTGATAATTTTATGGATTGCCCTGACAGGGAAAGAGCCTTGTGGATTGGTGATGTAGCCGACCAGACCAGCTATCTTTTCTATTCAATGGATGATGCCGGACGCAAGCTTCTGAGGATGGCAATCATATCTACCATGTGTTTCAGCGATAATAAGGTAATCGGTGCCTTAGGTCCGCTTCGTGTTCGTGAACTTGTATGTCAGAGCCTTCAGTTTATAGCGCAGTGTATATGGCCATACTATATAAATACAGGTGACAAGGCTACTCTGTCAGAAGTTTATCCTTTCGTATATGATTATCTTTCATTGTTTCCTATGAAGGAAAATGGTCTTCCTGAATATAGAAAAGGTAAAAGTCCGGATACATGGGACTGGCTTGACTGGGGTGTGAAAGGAACAATAGACAATGAACCAATTCAGGTAGCTTTCTATTATATGGCTCTTGACAAGGCAAGAGAAATGGCATTGTTACTTGGTAAGTCCGATGATGTAAAATGGTATGAGGATAGAATGAAATCTATAAAGACTAATTATGACAAGTGTTTCTGGCAGAATGGTTTCTATAGTTCAAATCCGGCAAAATTCAAGGATGACCGTGCAAATGCCATTGCCATAGTCTCAGGTGTGGCATCTTCGGATAAATATCAGCAGATTGTTGACAATGTTCTTACAAAGAATTATTATTCCAGTCCTCATTTCGAATGGATTGTAGAGGATGCAATGTGTATAGCCGGTGAATATGGAAAGGCTTTGGAGAGAATGAAAAAACAATACCAAAGCCAGGTTGACAATAAAAAGATGACAACACTTTATGAGTTTTTCCCTAAAGGTGGTTCATATAATCATGCCTGGAATGCTCCAAATGCCATATTGGCCAAATATATTTCGGGAATATATCCTACAAAACCGGGATGGAAGGAGTTTGTTGTAAAACCTCATTTGGTTAATTTCAAATCAATAAAGCAGACAGTTCCTTCCGTCAAAGGTGATATTAGTCTTGAAGTTTCAAGTAATGAGAACACTAAGATAAAACTTTCAACCCCGGATGATACTGAGGCTGTCGTTTACTTGCCTGTACCTGACGGTAAGACATATAAATATGTGTCACTTAATGGTCAGAAGATTTGGACAAAAGGAAAAGGTCTGTCCAGACAGGTTAGTGGTGTTGAGTTTATTGGTGAAGAAACAGGTTTTATAATCTTTAGGGTAAAATCTGGATCATGGACTATTGAAGGCATTATATGATTTTATGAATTAGATTGATATTATTCAGCACTACTGTCCCGTAAAAGTGGATAAATAGCTCTTTGAATTAATTGAAAAATAGTCAATTACGCGGTTTTTTGAAATGAAAGGGACTTGATTTTGCAACTTTGCAGTCTAATACAAATGGCTGCTATGTTCCAAGCCAAATATGTATTCTCTCAATTAACCGCTTTTCTGAACAGGACTTAGTTCAACAACTATGTTCGCAAGTATGATGGCAGCCGATATGTGAAGCATTTCACTTGCTGGAATCAGATGCTCGCGATGATGTTTAGACAACTGAGTAACCATGAGAGTCTGCGAGACTTAATCGTTGCTTTCGAAGCGCATAGGGCTAAGCAATATCATCTTGGGTTAGGTCGTGAACCGATAGCCAAGACAACTCTTGCGACAGCCAACCAGAACCGTGATTACAGACTTTTTGAGGAATTTGCATTTTATATGATGAAGGAAGCCTGCGAGAAGCGGACGACCAACATCCTTGACATTTCCGGAAAGGAATATGCGTTTGATTCAACAACGATTCCGTTATGTCTTGCAACATTCCCATGGGCAAAGTTCCAAGCAAGAAAGGAGGAGTGAAAGCTCATGTCTTATATGACATTGAAGCACAAGTTCCTGCTTTCTATACTGTAACCACTGCATCAAAGCATGATTCTACAGCAATGTCTTCAATCCATTATGAACCAAATGCTTATTATATATTCGACAGGGCTTATGACTCCTTTAAAGAGCTCTATAGGATACATCTTACAGACTCTTTCTTTGTTGTCAGAGTCAAGACGAGCTTAAAGTATAAGACAGTCAAATGGAAGTGAAGATTACCAAAGAACATAATGACTGATGCGGAAGTGAAACTGAGCGGCTATCTCTCCGAGAAGAAATATCCTGAGTCATTCAGACTCGTCCGATATTACGATGAAGAAGATGACCGTGAGTTCACTTTTCTGACGAATGCGAAAAAACTTTCTGCACTGGATATCGCCAATCTTTACAAGAAAAGATGGTTGATAGAACTGTTCTTCAAATGGCTCAAGTGGCACTCAAGATAAAGAAATTCTGGGGTACGGCAGAGAATTCTGTTCGCATACAAATCAGTGTGGCTATTATCACATACTGTCTTGTGGCTTTTGTCCAACATGATATGAAGTTGAAACGCTCAACCGATGAAGTTTTGCAAATTCTTAGTATATCATTGACTGACAAAACCCATTTGCGTGACCTGTTCGACAAGACTGATTTCAATGATATCAAAGAACTAAATGATCCCCTGATTCCGGGGCTATTTGATTAATTGTTTAACTCGTCCCATTTTAGCGGAACACTAATGAATTGGATTTATGAAACAACTATATGCACCCTTTGCCAGACCTTTATATGTAATGACAAAACCTGTTGGGGCGATATGTAATTTAGCTTGTGATTATTGCTACTATCTTGAAAAGTTAAATTTATATAAAGATGCTTTTAAACATGTGATGAGTGATGAACTATTGGAGCGTTTTGTTAAAGAATATATTGCTTCACAAACGATGCAGAAGGTACTTTTTACTTGGCATGGGGGAGAAACATTGATGCGTCCTCTCAGTTTCTATAAAAAGGCAGTAGAATTACAGAAAAAATATTCTGGAGGAAGGAGTATTGATAATTGTATACAGACCAATGGAACATTGCTTACAGATGAATGGTGTCAGTTTTTTAAAGTAAATAATTGGCTTGTGGGTGTTTCTATTGATGGACCGCAAGAGTTTCACGATGAATATCGTCGTAATAAGCAAGGACTTCCTTCGTTTATCAAAGTAATGCGTGGTATAGAGTTGTTGAATAAGTATGGAGTAGAATGGAATGCCATGGCTGTGGTAAATGATTATAATGCTGATTACCCTGTGGAGTTTTATAATTTCTTTAAATCAATAGGCTGTCATTATATCCAATTTGCCCCTATTGTAGAACGAATTTTTAAGCATAATGATGGGCGGCATTTGGCATCTCCTATACAAGATGGAGATAAGATGGCTGATTTTTCTGTAACTCCTGAGCAATGGGGAAATTTCTTATGTTGTCTTTTTGATGAATGGGTGAAAAATGATGTTGGGCAGTATTTTATTCAGCTGTTTGATTCTACCCTTGCTAATTGGGTTGGGGAACAGCCGGGGGTCTGTTCTATGGCTAAAACATGTGGTCATGCAGGAGTTATGGAATTTAACGGTGATGTATATTCTTGTGACCATTATGTATTTCCAGAATATAAATTGGGTAATATCTATCAAAAAACATTAGTAGAAATGATGTATGGAGACAGGCAGCAGGAGTTTGGGTTGATGAAACAGAAATCTTTGCCTACTCAGTGTAAAGAATGTGAGTATTTATTTGCCTGCAATGGTGAATGTCCAAAGAATAGATTTGCTAAAACGATATCTGGAGAACCGGGACTTAATTATTTATGCAAGGGTTACTATAAGTTTTTCAAACATGCAGCTCCGTATATGGACTATATGAAAAAAGAATTGCTTGCAAAACGTGCGCCAGCCAATGTAATGGAAGCTATTAAAAAAAATCTTATAAGCAGAGATTAAAAAAAGATTTTTTGATTTGTTGAGGGTGTAAATTAAACTGTGTCAGCAAAGAGGAAAATAAAATATTAACTTTGCTAATACAGTTTTTTATGAAAGAAGAATTTGATTTTGAGAGTATCAAGAACAAGGCTATTGAATAGTTAAAAGCGGGCAAGCCCTTGTTAGGTAAAGACGGTGCTTTTGCCTCTTTATTGGAAAGTATCCTGAATGCAGCTTTGGAAGGTGAGATGGATGCATATCTTACAGAAGAAGAACGTCAGACAGGTAACCGTCGTAACGGGAAAATGCAAAAACAAATGAGAATACTAAGATAAAACTTGCGACCCCGGATGATACTGAGGCGGTTGTTTACTTGCCTTTACCTGACGGTAAGACATATAAATATGTATCATTCAATGGTCAGAACATATGGACAAAAGGTATGTCCAAACAAGTTAATGGTATTGAGTATGTTGGTGAAGAAACAGGTTTTATAATCTTTAGGGTAAAACCTGGATCATGGACTATTGAAGGCATTCTTTGATTTTATGATTTAGATTGATATTTTTCAGACTAACTCAAATCTATTTTATTTATGAAAAATCTTTGTTCAACTTTATTTTTTATGATGTTTCTTTTGGTGGGTTGTAATTCAAATAAGCAACCCACTGGAGGAATATCCTTGATAGCACTTGAGGATGGATTTAAGAATATTCCGGATAGCCAAAAATTAGCTACATATTGGTATTGGGTATCAGACAATATTTCACAGGAAGGTGTGGTCAAGGATTTACACGCTATGAAGAAAGCCGGTATAAATAGGGCTTTTATCGGCAATATAGGTATTGGTAATGTTCCCTCTGGCAAGGTTAAATTTATGTCGGACGAATGGTGGAATGTCCTGCACAAAGCATTGAAAACCGCGACGGAACTCGGAATTGAAATCGGAATCTTCAACGGCCCTGGTTGGAGTCAGTCCGGAGGTCCTTGGGTTAAACTGGAGCAGAGCATGAAGTATCTTGCTTCAGAAACTTTAAAAGTAAGTGGAAATGGTAGTCTTCAATCTCTTAAACTTCCAGAAGTAGAAGATGGAACAATGATAAAAGTAATTGCCTATCCCGACATTAAGGAAGATTCTTTTTCTGATGAGATAAATAAAAAATCCAATCAGCCTGCTGAACTTGTTATTAACTGGCGCAAGGATTATGATTATCCGAGAACGTTGATAATCAAGGCTACATCGGAAATAAAGACTAAAGCTGTTTTATACGTATATGAAGGTGGGGAATACAAAGAACTGAAATCTTTTGATGTCGACAGAAGCAGAAAAGCTATTAATGTAGGTTTCGATCCGTTCGCTTCTATTGTTGTTTCTTTACCTCAAAATAAAAGTGAAAAGTACAAGCTTCAGTTCTTGAAACCTAGACAGGGAAATCTCAAGGTTACAATGACGTCAAAAGCATGCGTGGAAAGATACCCGGAAAAAACATTGGCTAAGATGTTTCAAAGCGCACAGCCCAAATGGAATTCTTATATGTGGGACTTTCAGGAAGAGACGACAGCCAATGTTGTAGCCCCGGAACAGATAATTGACCTTACGGGTAATGTAAATGATGACGGCTTACTTAACTGGTATGTGCCAGAAGGGGATTGGACAGTTGTTAATTTCTCAATGAAAACAACCGGGCAACAAAATACCCCAGCCACAAAAGAGGCAAGAGGGCTTGAAGTTGATAAAATGAACAAGGCATACCTGAAAGAGCATTATGATGCATTTATAGGTGAGATACTCCGTAGGATACCAGCCGAAGACAGAAAGACTTTCAGGATTGTTGTTATGGACAGTTATGAAACCGGAGGATTGAACTGGACTGATGATATGGAAACTGTTTTCGAGAATACATACGGTTACAGCCCTGTTCCCTACCTGCCGGCAATGAGAGGTGAGGTAGTTGGTTCTGTAGAAATGTCAAACAGATTTTTATGGGATTTGCGCCGTCTGATAGCTGATAGAGTTTCATACGATTACGTAGGTGGACTTAGAGAATTAAGCCATAAGGACGGTTTGATTACTTGGTTGGAGAATTATGGACATTGGGGGTTCCCGGGTGAATTCCTTCAGTATGGAGGACAGTCAGATGAAGTGGCAGGAGAGTTCTGGAGTGAAGGTAACTTGGGAAATATTGAGAATAAAGCGGCTTCTTCGTGTGCCCATATATATGGTAAAAGAAAAGTTTGGGCAGAATCATTTACTGCCAGCAGGAAACCTTTCTCGCGTTACCCTAAATTGATGAAGCAAAGAGGAGACAGATTCTTCACAGAAGGTATAAACAGCACTCTTTTTCATCTTTATATCCAGCAGCCTGACGACCGTAAACCGGGAATTAATGCCTGGTTTGGTAATGAGTTCAACAGAAATAATACGTGGTTTTCTCATTTGGATCTTTTTGTCTCATACCTAAAACGTTGCAATTTCATGCTTCAACAAGGGATATACATTGCCGATGTGGCATATTTTATAGGTGAGGATGCACCGATGATGACAGGTGTGTGTACTCCTGAACTGCCAAAAGGCTACTCGTTTGATTATATTAATGCTGAAGTTCTTATGAAGTATGCAGATGTAGAGGATGGATGTCTGACACTTTCTTCGGGTATGAAGTATAGAGTACTTGTGTTGCCACAATTGGAAACAATGCGTCCTGAGCTTTTGCAGAAATTAAGTACTTTGGTTAAGAAGGGGCTTCTAGTATTGGGACCGTCACCGCTCAGGTCGCCAAGCTTACAGAATTATCCGGAATGTGATGCAAAAGTGAAAACCCTGTCTGCTGAAATGTGGAAAGAAAACCGGGTTAACAAGTATGGTAGTGGTATGGTATATCCCGCAAACTATACTTTGGAAAAGTTGTTTGAGGATATAAATCTGTTTCCGGATATGAAAACTGATGACACTTCACCTTTGCTTTTTATTCATAGAAGTATGTCTGAAGGTGAAATCTATTATGTTTCAAATCAATCGGAGGAAAAATTAAAAACTAGTCCTGTATTTAGAGTAAAAGGTTTGAAACCGGAATTATGGAATCCGTTGACTTCCGAAATAAGAACCTTGCCTGAATATTCTGAGACAGATTGTGGAATATCTGTTCCATTGACATTTGAACCATTGGAGAGCTTCTTTATAATATTCAGAAAAGAAACTAAAGATGCTTTAAGTAATGAAAATTTTCCAAGTCATAATGAAATAGCTAACATACGTGGTCCATGGAAAATCAGTTTTGAAAGTGGTAGAGGAGCTCCTGAAGTACCGATAGTTATGGATAGTCTGGTGGATTTGTCTGTTTATCCGGATAAAAGAGTAAATTATTTCTCCGGTATATCTACTTATTCAACATCTTTTGAATTCGAATCAGATGTCAATAAAAAGCCTTTGTATCTTGATTTGGGAAAAGTTATGGTAATGGCTAAGGTCAAGATAAACGGGAAGTATGTAGGTGGAGTATGGACAGATCCGTATGTTTTGCCTGTCTCTGATTATATTGTTAAAGGTAAGAATGATTTGGAAATAGAGGTTGTCAACACATGGATGAACAGGCTGATAGGAGACTTGTCTTTGCCGGAAGAAAAACGTATAGGTTGGACTGTTATGATGACTTGGAGCAAAGATACTCCACTTCAGTCATCAGGACTATTGGGCCCTGTAAGATTGTTTTCGTACTAAAATGTCATCCTGCTTAATTTAAATTAGAAATCAGATGAAAACTATTACTTTAATATTTCTTTTTATAGCATCTTTCGTCAATGTTCTCTCTAATACCAGAGATCCAAGGGTTAGAGAGTATATTACTCCTAAAAGAATTGTATGGGTATCTAATGAGCAAAATATCAAAAACAGTCAGGTTCTTTTATTGGATGGAAAGGGTCAGTCCGATTTATTGGATAATAATGTGTGCAATATGATATCTAAAGACGGGGAGTGTGCGTCTGTTCTATTGGACTTTGGAAAGGAAATTCAAGGCGGTATTCAGATTGTGACAGGACAATCCAAAGGTCCGGTAAATGTACGTATCCGTTTTGGTGAAAGCGTAGGTGAAGCCATGAGCGAATTGGGAAATAAGAGATCTTCAAATGCCCATGCTATAAGAGATTTCAAGACAGTGCTTCCTAATTTGGGGGTAGCTGAATTGGGAAACTCAGGTTTTAGATTTGTCAGGATTGATTTGCTCGGTAATAATGTTGATTTCCATTTAAAGGAAGTCAGGGCTATTTCTGTATTTAGGGATATACCTTATAAAGGAACATTCAGATGTAGTGATAAGCGTTTGGATGAAATATGGAAAACAGGCGCATATACCGTACATCTTAATATGCAGGAGTATCTTTGGGACGGTATAAAGCGTGACAGACTGGTTTGGGTTGGCGATATGCACCCGGAGGTAATGACTATCAATACAGTTTTCGGGTATAATGAGGTGGTACCTAAAAGTCTTGATATGATAAGGGATCTGACCAAACTGCCTTCATGGATGAACAGAATCTGTTCTTATTCAATATGGTGGCTGATAATACAGAGAGACTGGTATCTTTATCATGGTGATATAGAGTATCTTCAGAAGCAGAAAGATTATATATTGTCATTGTTGGATTTGCTGATTGATAATGTAGGCGAGGATGGAATAGAAAAACTTAAAGGAGGAAGATTTCTTGACTGGCCTTCCAATAAACATCCAAAAGCAATCAATGCAGGTCTTCAGTCGTTGATGATTATGGCAATGAATGCAGGATACGAATTGTGTATGATATTCAATGAGAAAGAAAAGGCTGAAAAATGCAAGACACTTTCAGATAAAATGTTAGAATCGTCTGATCCTGTTAAACAGGAGTATCTTAATTCAGGCAAAAGAATTACTGATCCCGGCCATAAACAGGGTGCTGCGCTTATGTCTCTTGCCGGTATTATGGATCCGGCAGAAGCCGATAGAAATATTATTTCCGTAGAAGGAGCAAAAGGATTCTCTACATTTTACGGATATTATATGTTGAAAGCTATGGCAAAAGCCGGAAATTATCAAGGTGCTGTTGATATCATTCGTGAATACTGGGGAGGTATGTTGGACTTGGGAGCTACAACATTCTGGGAGGATTTCAATCTGGATTGGATTGAAAATTCATCACGCATAGATGAAATAGTACCTGAAGGGAAGAATGATATACATGGTGATTTCGGTGATTATTGTTATAAGGGGTATCGACATAGTCTGTGTCATGGATGGGCTTCAGGTCCTACTTCCTGGCTAAGTGAATATGTACTAGGTATTAAAGTCCTTGAACCTGGTTGCAAGGTAGTTAAAATCGAACCACATTTATGTGATTTGGATTGGGCTAAAGGTACTTTCCCGACTCCGTATGGTATTATTTCTGTGAAACATACGAAGGCAAATGACGGGACTGTAAAAACAGAAATCTCCGCACCTGATGAAATAAAGGTGATTATAGATTTAGAATAGGATATTCCGGATATCAATGGTTCGGTATAAATGATAATTAATAGAATAAAATAAGTAATATGAATAAAGTTAAGAATATGCGAAGATTATTATCCTTATTAGTTTTAATTTTTTTATGTGTTTCTCATTCTCAAGCACAAAGAATGAAGTTTACTATAAACAGTAATTGGTCATTCTCTTTACAAGAAGAGGATGCTTCTTCTGTAAATTACAACACAAAAGGGTGGGAAAAGGTATCGTTCCCGCATACATGGAATGCAAAAGATTCAGACGATGAAATTCCCGGTTATTTCAGAGGGAAAGGATGGTATAGGAATACAATCGATATAGATAGAGATTTGGCAAAAGAGCAGGTATATGTTTTTTTTGAAGGTGCAAACCAGGAGACCGATATATTTATAAATGGCAAGTATGTGGGAAACCATAAAGGTGGATATACTGCTTTCTCATTTGATATAACCAAATTCCTGAATAAAGGTAAAAATACTATTGCCATAAGTGTTGACAATACTCTGAATAATAACATAACCCCACTAGGAGGAGATTTTACCATGTTTGGAGGTATATATAGAGATGTTTATTTGTTATATACTCCGAAAGCTCATATTTCAACAACCCATTATGCTTCATCCGGAGTCTATCTTGATGCATATCAGATAACTGATAAAGAGGCAAAAATAAAGTTGAGAACATATCTGTCTAATGCAACAGATAAATCACAAAGATATTATCTGAAGACTCAGGTACAGGATGCTGAGGGTAATATTGTCGCAGAAAAGAATAATCCAATTACAATACCTGAAAAATCAGAGAATATTTTATTTCAGACAGATTTAAGTGTTAAGAAGCCAAAGCTTTGGAATACAGATACACCATATTTGTACAGAGTGTTTACCTATTTATATGATAGTAATAATAAAGTCATTGATTGCGTTTCAAACCCTCTTGGATTAAGAACAATAAAGTTTGATCCTGACAAAGGCTTTTTTATTAACGGACAGCCATGTAAGTTGATGGGAACAAGCAGACATCAGGATTACGTAGGATGGGGTAATGCATTGAAAGATGAAATGCATATCCGTGATATAAAAATGATAAAAGATTTAGGCGCTAAATTTATTCGTATTTCACATTATCCTCAGGACCCATTCGTCATAGAACAGTGTAATAATTTAGGAATATTGTCTTCTATAGAGATTCCTATAATCAATAACATTACTATGAGTGAGGAGTACACAAAGAACTGTATCGATCAGGTTACTGAAATGGTATATCAGAGTTACAATAGTCCTTCTGTTGTGGTTTGGGCATATATGAATGAGATATTATTAAATCAGGTATATAAAAAGAATAAGAAAATAGAAAAAAACAAGTATTTGAAGGAACTGTATAATCTGGCATACTCTATTGAGCAAAAAATAAGGTCTATTGATGATTCACGTTATACTATGATTGCGTGTCATAATGCTCCTGCACTTTATAAAGAAGCGGGTTTGACTGATATACCAAAGATTTTAGGCTTTAATATATATTATGGATGGTATGGTAGTAATATTCATGACATAAAATCTGTTTTGGATGAGATAAAAAGAATGTTCCCAGATAAGCCTTTGATTCTTACGGAATATGGAGCTGGTGTTGATTCAAGAATTCATTCTTTTGAACCGGAGCGATATGATTTTAGTAATGAATATGGCTCATATTTCCATGAATATTATATTCCTGTATTACAGGAAAGAGACTTTGTTTCCGGGTCAGCAGTCTGGAATTTCAATGATTTCTCTTCTGAACGAAGAAAGGAGGCTACCCCACATGTGAATAATAAGGGGCTTGTAGGTACAGATCGTGAGTGCAAGGATACCTATTATCTTTATAAAGCCTACTTAAGCGACTCTCCCGTTTTACATATATGTGGTGATTTCTGGGAGTGTAGAGCCGGTGCGAGTATTGACGGAGAAACCTCGACACAGCCCTTAAAGATTTACACCAATGCTGAAAAAGTGAAGATAACAGCAAATGGAAAAGATTTGGGAGAGTATGATGTTAAAGATAGAAAGGCAGAGCTTACTATTCCTTTTATAAATGGGATAAATAGGATTGAAGCACAAATTGTGTATGATGGTGAAGTTATTAAAGAGCAATATATATGTGATTTCAGATGTATAAATGTTAAACATAATTTTACTGAGATGAGTATTATGTTGGGTAGTAAAAGGTATTTTGAAGATAAGACAGGAAATATATGTTGGATTCCCGAGAAAGAATATACAGAAGGTTCATGGGGATATGTTGGTGGTCGTCCAATTGTTAATAAAGTACCTTTTGGCACCTCATCAGCAAGTACTAAAGAGATTTTTGGTACAGATCAAGATCCTATTTTCCAGACACAGCGGGAAGGAATCGAGCAGTTTAAGGCTGATATCCCTAATGGCAAGTATAGTGTTTATTTGTATTTTTCAGAATTACTGTCGAAAGAAAACAATGAAAAGTTGTTGTATAACCTTGATCCAAATCAGACAGATAAAAGATATTCAAATAGAGTCTTCTCAATATATATTAATGGACAGTGCGTGCGGAAGGATTTCAATATAGCCGAAGAATATGGTATAAATAGAGCTGTTATTATAAAGTATGAAATTGATGTTTTTGACAACAAAGGACTTACTGTTTCATTTGAAGAGAAAGAATCAACTCCGGTGTTAAATGCTATTAGAATAGTAAGGAATTAAATGTAATATAATAAAAAAGTACTACCTATGAATTACGTTTTTAGATTTATTTTTGTTTTCATATCATTACAGTTTTATGTTACGTTAGTTCATAGTAAAGCTGGGAGTTATATACTCCCAGAGGCAGCTGATGTAATAGACGTAACAAAAGCTCCGTTTTATGCGGATAATTCTGGAAAAACAGATTGTTCCACAGCTTTGCAAAAAGCCTTTACATATGCTGCAACTGAGACTAATGGTATATTTACAAAAGATAAAAGAGCAGTACAAATTATTTATTTTCCGGCAGGAACATATTAAAGTCTCTAAACCTTTAATCTTTTATTCCAAGGAAGTACAATCCATGCAACGTGAGAAAGCGAAAAAAGAAAAACTCAGATATGTAACGGGGCATGTGATGATTTGGGGAGAATCAAAGGAAAAAACACGAATATTACTGATGGATAATTCTTCTTCTTTTCAAAAGGAAGAGACACCATTAATTCGTTTTCTGGATGATGATTTCTGTAATCAGGCCTACTTCAATGGAATAAGACATATAACAATAGAAATAGGAAAGAACAATCCTTCAGCAATAGCTGTTGATTATGTTTCAAGTAATAATGGAGAATTGTCGGATGTTGATATAATTTGCCATGATCAGCAAAATCCTTCCCTTATAGGTCTGAATTTACCTATAAGAGGGGGAGGACTGTCATTTATACATGATATTTTTATCAAAGGGTTTAAAACAGGAATTAATGTGGAAGGAGATTATCCGGGATATACTTTTGAAAATATCAGATTAGAGCAACAGCTTAATGAAGGGATAAGGCATATCTCAAAAAATATTGTGATTCATAATCTGACAAGTATTAATAAATGTTCTGCTATAAGATGTGAGGGTAGTGACGCTATTACTACGCTAATAGATGCTGAATTATTAGGTGGAAATGACAGTGAGACTGCAATAGAGAATGAGGGACACTTATTTTTGAGAAATATTAAGTCCGATGGTTATGGAAATGTATTGAATGATAAAGGAGTGACTTTTAGCAAATCTTTTTTAGATGAGTATTCATCTAATGTTATCAGACTTTCAGAAAGTTCTCCAGCAAAATCATTATCCCTGCCTATTAAAGATACTCCAAGCTATGAATTCCCGTCACCTCACAAATGGACTATATTCGATGTATCGAAACAGGACGATGATACAGATGCTTTACAAAGTTTAATTGATAGCGGAGCTGAATATATTTTTATAAAAGCAACAGATGAGTGTTTAAAACTAAGAGGAACGGTGCGACTTGGGAAAAAGCTTAAATGGATACATGGTGGATGGTGTAATATGGATGTTGTAAATGAAGGTGAACCAGATACTCCGCTTTTTTTGTTCGAAGATGGAGCCAATGATTTAATTGTGTTTGAGGCATTCTCTAACGGACAATATAGAAATACTTTTACAACATTTCTAAATGTAAGATCAAAGGCTACGGTTATAAGGGATGTATTTATGGGATATGGTGATTCTTCATATAGAAACTACGGAACCGGTGATCTTTTTTTAGAGAACGTAGTAACAGGTGGTGGTGATTATGGACATTTGCCTGAAAGTAAAGAGGCAGGATGGCTTTTTGAAAATCAGAGTGGTATGGTTTAGAAACTTGAATCCTGAATCATGGGTGCCTGATATACATATATCAAAAGGGGCTAGAGTTTTTGGTATAGGAGGAAAATTAGGTGAATTATATGGAACATATTTACGTGTCACCAATGGAGCATTGGCTGAGATGTATGGACTTATGTTTAATGCAAATATGATTGCTCCTTATCGTTTTGGGCTGAATGTTCATGGACCTAGTATGACTGGAATTTCCGTCGAAGTGGATAATGCCGATTTGACTTTAGTTGCGTTTCAGGATGGTACACATTCTTTTCCAGATCCTACATTTATAAAAGAAGTTTTTGGAAATAAGACTTTTATTCTGAAACACGATAAGGCTCCGGAAAGAGTGAAAGGTAGGGATATTGGTGTTGTGGCAACTTTTTACCGTTCACATTATTCTTTATTAAATGCACAATAAGTTGTAGGGTCAATGCTGACTTTCAATTCCCCATATTCTAATTGTATTATTTAGGGTATGGGGATTTATTTTTAAATAGGAATGAACGATTTCTTATATAATAGAAGATTTTTATATATAAATGAACGAAAAATTAAATTCTTATTACACCCTTGTTGGTATTTTTGTGTATTAAATCAATGAATATGAAGAAACATTTTTTATCTATTCTGGCGCTTATGTTTTGTTCAAGTTGTAGAATAAACGACACAGAGATTATTTCTGAGGATTTGTTTATGAATCCACCTTCGGATGCAAAGCCCCGTACATGGATGCATGCTATGAGCGACAACATGAGTAAAGAAGGTATGACGAAGGACCTCGAAGCTATATCTGAGGCTGGTATTGGTGGTGTAATGCTTTTTACCGTTACACATGGAATACCGCAAGGAAATGTCAGGTTCAATTCTCCTGAGTATTACGACATTGTCAAACATGCTGCATCAGAGTGTGAACGTCTTGGCCTGAGTTTCGGCTTTCATAACTGTGATGGCTGGAGCTCAAGCGGGGGACCTTGGATATCTGCTAATGAAAGTATGCGTTATGTGGTGTACAGCCAGACAGTCACTGATGGTGGAAAAGTTAGTGTTTCTCTTCCACAACCCACAAAAAGAGAAAACTATTATGAAGACATCGCCGTACTTGCATATCCTGCATTGGAGTCTGAGATAATTGATGCAGAAGCCAAATTCGAGGTTACGACATCGGATGACAAATTTAATACGGATATTGCTTTTGATGGAGTTATGGAGGATTTTACTACCATAACACCGGATAAAAATAAACCGGCATATATCGATATCAAATATTCAGAGCCTTTTGCGTTACGTTCTTTTTTTGCCTGTACAAGAACAAAAAAGTCGGATTTGAGACTTATGGCATCTGATAACGGGAAAGATTATGAGTTAGTAGCAAGATTTCCTGTAGTGCGAACAGGTGTAAGCGAGTGGTGTCAGCAGGGTAATATCAAGAATGTCAACAAAAGATATTATCGTATCATGACAGATGCTCCTGTTACTATAAGTGAAATAAGTCTCAGCAGTTCGTCACCCATAAATGATTATTTGAATAAAAACGGATTGGGAAGAAAAGAGGATGAGTTTCTTGCTGACAGTAAACAGCCTGCATCTTCTATGATTATAGATAAGAGCAATATTAAAGATCTGACATCATTTTGTGATAATGAAGGAATGCTTTCTACTACTCTTCCGGAAGGTAAGTGGACTATATTGAGAATAGGAATGACTTCTACTTCTGCAAGGAATCGTCCGGCTTCAAATGAAGGAAGAGGTTTGGAATGTGACAAGTTCTCAGCTTCAGCTTTACAAAAACATTTTGATTCTTTCCCAAAACGTTTTATCGACAGTGTTCGTACTGTTTCTCCACAAGCACTACATTATGTTGAAATCGACAGCTATGAAATGGGTGGTCAGAATTGGACTGATGGAATGCTTGATATATTCAAGTCTGAAAAAGGATATGACTTTAAACCTTTCCTACCACTTATTTTAGGTAAATATGTCGATAGTGCAGAAACATCAGAAGAAGTGTTGCGCGATTTTAGAAGAGTATGCAGTGATCTGATGAATGATAATTATTTCAAGGCTTTTGGCGATTTGTGTAAACAGGAAGGTATAGAGTATTATCTTGAACCGTACGGACCGGGACCTTTTGATTTTCTTGAGGCTGCCGGTACATGCGATATCCCAATGGGAGAATTCTGGATGGAAGGACGACCTTTGTTCATTGAACCTGCAATAAGTGGCGCTCATATTTATGGAAAGAATATAGTCTCGGCTGAGTCTTTTACTGCCACAGATGCTATCAACTGGAAAGGATATCCTGCAATGACTAAGCCTACTGGTGATTGGGCATGGAAAAAAGGTTTTAACGAGTTCATGTTCCATAGGTACGCACATCAGCCTAATACTCATGTTCGTCCGGGTATGACTATGAGTCGCTGGGGATTTAATTTCGACCGTACCCAGACGTGGTGGCTAGGAGCCGGTAAATCATGGTTTAAGTATATAGCACGCGGTTCTTATATGCTTCGTCTTGGAGTACCTGTAACGGATGTGATGGTATTCGTAGGAGATGCTTCCCCGAACGGTACCTCTAAAGGTACATATTTCCCTTACAAGAGTGATGCAGTGAACTCGGATGTGCTTATTAACAGAACATCAGTGAAGGATTCCAAGATAGTATTGCCGGAAGGAACAACCTACCAGTGTCTTGTCTTGAAAAATACCGACCGTATAACAATGCCTACATTGGAACGTTTATGCCAATTGACAGAAGCCGGAGTGCCTGTTTGCGGTGTATTGCCGGAAAAACTCCTTGGATATAATGAAGAAGGAAAGGATTATGAAAAGTTCAGAAAACTTGTTGACCGTATCCGTTCGTGCGCTAATTATTATAAGGAAGGTGAGTTCGAAAAGATGGTAAAGGAACAGAATATCCAACCGGACTTTTCGGTTGAGGATTGCCCTAAAGGAATAGAGATGGATTATGCTCACCGTCATCTGGCAAATGGTTCTGATTTGTATTTCATATCTAATACTGACTCAGTTAACAGAACTTTTGACTGCAGTTTCCGTGTGTCTGGTATGGAACCTGAATTGTGGTTTGCCATGGATGGAAAAATAGAAAAGTCTGATAACTACAGTATAGGAACAGAAAGAACAGAGGTAAGTATAAATCTGGAACCTCAGGAATCTGTATTTGTGGTTTTCCGCAATAAGGCTTCAGTAAATCAGAAGAATACAGTTAAAACGATAAATCTTGTTTCGTCTGATAATCTTTCTGACGACTGGACTGTTAAGTTTATGCCTGAATATGGATACGATGCTGAAATTAAACTTCCTGAATTGATAGATTGGAGTAAATCTGGGAATGATGAGATAAAGTATTATTCAGGTTCGGCTATTTATACCAAGGTGTTTAATGTAGATGCTGATAAATTATTCAAAGCAAATGAAGTAATTCTTGATCTTGGTAATGTAAACATTTCGGCAGAACTTACTGTAAACGGAAATTATGTAGGTATAAAATGGATGAAGCCGTATAAATTTGATATATATAAATATCTTAAAGAAGGCCAGAATACAATAGAACTGAATATAACAAATGAATGGACTAACAGATTGATTGGCGACCAGAGATTCCCTGATACAAGCGGTTATAGTCTTAAATCCAAGAGAATGCCTGATTGGTATATCAATAATGAACCTATGCCTGAAACTCAAAGATTGACTTTCGATATAGGGGAATTCTATAATTCTGAAGATTCTCTATTGCCTGCCGGGCTTAGAGGTCCTGTCTGTTTAATCTTAAATTCGGTAAAATGAAAAAGTATATTTTATCTCTTTTGATGTTTTTTGTTGCCTTGTCATCCTTTTCAGGAAATGTATCAGATTTTGGAAAAGCCAAATGGATATGGCTTCAGGAAGACGGACAGCCAAACTCATGGGTAGCTTTCCGTAAAACATTTACTTTGGATTCTGCTCCTGAGAATGTCAAGGCCAATATTGCTGTAGATACTAAGTATTGGTTATGGATAAACGGACAGATGGTCCTGTTTGAAGGCGGGCTTGCTCGTGGAGCTGCCCCAAATACATGCTATTATGATGAAGTGGATTTAAGCGGTTATCTGCAAAAAGGAGAAAACACTATATCCATACTCGTTTGGTATTGGGGAAGAACAAGAAAGACACATGAGGATAGTGGTAAGGGTGGACTGATATTCCATTCGGATATTGATGGATACCAATTATGTTCAGATTCTTCATGGAAAGTAATCAAGCATCCCGGCTATGATTCGAAGAGTGGAGGAGGTGGTGGTTCTGCCAACAGAGTAAATGCCTACAATATAAGGTTTAATGCAAACAAAGCACTGGGTGACTGGACAGATGCGGCCTGGTATTCTTTATCATATAATGATGATAAATGGAATAGTGCCATAGAAAAAGGTCAAGTAGATTGTCTTCCATGGGGTAAACTTGTTCCCAGATGCATTCCGTTGTGGAATGATAGAGGTTTGTCAGACTATGTCTCATTCAAAACAGATAATGGAAATATTAGTCTTCCTTATATTAATAATACCGGAAAAGTTAAGGTTATCAGTGCAAAGCTGCCTTTCAACAGACAAGTTACGCCTTATCTTAAAATAAGAGGTGTTAAAGGAGATACTATAACTGTGGATACTGACGACCCTTTCAATCTTCTTCAGTCTGTATATATTACTAAAGATGGTGTTCAGGAGTTCGAAGGATATTCGTGGTTTAACGGACATAATATAGAATATAGTATTCCTTCCGGTATTGAAGTTCTTGAATTAAAGTACCGTTGGACTGGTCTTGGAGAAATGCCGGGCAACTTTGAATGTAGCGATGAACAACTCACCAGACTATGGTGGATGGCCCGCAATACCCTTTACATTTGTGCTCGCGACAGTTATATGGATTGTCCTGACAGAGAAAGAGGATTATGGATTGGCGATGTTGCCGACCAGACAGGAGCAGTATTCTATACCCTCGACGAAGCCGGAATAAAGCTTCTGAAAAAAGCTATAGATAATACTATTGCTTATAGAAATGACAGTATAATCCAGGGGTTGGCCCCCGGTTTTGGCGATTATAGAGGAAAAAGCAGCGAACTTACAGGACAGAGCCTGCAGTTTATTTCTCAGGGAATATGGCAGTATTATTATAACACAGGTGATAAGGAAACACTGGCAAGCGCATATCCTGCCGTAATGGATTATATGCGTTTATGGAATATGATGCCAGATGGTTTGCCAATGCACAGAAAAGGATATGCCAACTGGGTTGATTGGGGTACCGATTCAGATCCTGTTCCTACAAATGTCATATTGTATTATATGGCACTTAAAGCAGTAAAATCAATGGCATCTATTCTGGAAAAACCTTCTGATATTGAATGGTGCAATGGACGTATTGAAAGTATAGAAAAGAATTTCTCCGGGAAATATTGGCGTGGTACACATTATGGAACTGCCGGAAAAGCATTGGAAGAACGTGTCAGTACGTTGGCTGTAATCAGTGGACTTGCAGATAAAGCTAATTATCAGATTTTGGTTGACAGCGTCCTTTTCCCTGTACGCAAGTCAAGTCCTCACATGGAATGGATGGTTGAAGAAGCATTAATCCTTACCGGTAATCATGAGAAAGGCTTGCAAAGAATGAAAGAACGATATGCACCACAAATCTCGGATAAGGAACTTACTACATTATATGAACGTTTTGACGAGAAACGTCCGGGGACACCTAATCACGCATGGAATGCACCTAACTATGTCTTGTCACGATACGTTGCAGGAATAAAAGCAACGGATGTGGCATGGAAAAGTTTCGAGGTACGTCCTTATCTGAATACTTTTGCGTCAGTAAACCAGGTTGTACCAAGTGTAAAAGGTAATATAGTGATGAAAGCTGAGAAAGATAACAACTCTTGCAGATTAGAACTTAAATCACCTGAAGGAACAGTAGCTAAGGTTTATATACCGTTGAATGGTAGAAAGCTTAACAATGTTACAGTCAATGGAAAGACTGTTTGGAAAAATGGTGAAACTATAGTCTCTTCAAAAGATGAATATAGATTTGTAAGCAAGAATGATGACAGTATTTGCTACGAAGTAGGATGTGGAGAATGGAATTTTGTAGTACAAAATGATTAAAAATAATGCATAAAATGAACTTTCTAACTTGTTTCTTTATAGCTTCCATGATGTCTTCATGTAGCGAAAAATCACCTTTAAATGATTACCGTGAAAACGGTCAACAACAGACTGATAATAATGATGATTATGATAACACTGGTCTGGATGATTCTGAACTGGTGAAAGATGCTTTGACACTAACGGTAGATTTTACAGATTCTTCAAAAAAGAATTGTAAAATATATAATGTATGGTCTGTGGCAAACAGAATCAGTCCTCAGGCTGGTTCTAACGTAAGAGAGGGGCTTTCCATTAATCTGATAAGAATGCTTGGTGGTATCCTGAAAGATAAAAAACCTTATTATGATTATGATGTCTGCAGGTATAATCAACAGACAGGAAAATATGATTATGATTTCACCCCTTTATTTGCGCGCCTTGATAAGATTGTAAATTCCGGTACTCCTATTCAGCAGTTTGTGTTGGACCAGCCGGACTGGGCTTTCCAACAAGGATATAAGTTTATACCAACAGGTACGAGTAACGGTAAAAACTTCCGTGAGAATGAAAAACAGTCTATATACGGAAACTCTTTGCCTCCAAGCGACAAACGGGCATATGCTGATTTTATCAGTGAACTCATGTCTCGTCTAATAGACAGATACGGACGTGATATGGTAGCGTCTTGGCAATTTAGAATAGGTTCTGAAATAGAAACTCCCGATCACTGGTTTGGTACTAAGCAAGAATTTATTGAACATTTCAAAAATGTTGCAAAGGCTGTCCGTAGTGTTCTTCCAGAAGCGAAAATAGGACCTCATACCAGAGAATACGATTTTGTTTATACAAAAAACAATTATCTAAATTATAAAGGAGAGAAGGTCACTTCTTTTGCGAGCGAAATACTCAGTCAGTGTAAGGATGAAAATATAAAGATAGACTTTTGGGGAGTATCCGATTATGTGATGGTCAATAACAAAAAATCAAGGAATATCCCTGCCAAGTATGAGGAACTGTTCGGTAAGTTTATTAACGACCCGAATTGGAATTCATCGACTAAATTAGACTTGATGGAGTACTCCGCTATAGTCTATATGGGGGCAGCGGGAAATACATTCATCAATTGTGTTACCAGTCATACTCCTGTTCTTGAATTATGTCTGACTAACCAGTTCTATAAGTACCATAACAAGGGTTTAAGATATATCTATCGCTGGGGTAACCGTACAGACCAGAAAGAAGCGACACATATCAGGATGGTAAATAATATGATTGGTATGCAGGGATATAATGCCACTGTTGAAGGAATTCCAAAGACAGCCGATAATGTTGTGGATGCAATATCAGCTACTTCTGGTAACGGTGAGTTTGATGTAATTGTTTATAATTACAATGTGGAGTCTTTTGATTATTCCGATACTGATGAGACGGTAAATATTATATTGGAGACATCCTTGCCTTCGGGTACTAAGATCAGGTATAGAAGTCTGTCGTATTCGGCTGTGAATAACAAGACAAATTTGTATCTCGAAAGATATGGTACCAAATTTCATAAGACAGAAAAGGGTATAGATGAAAAGGGAGATCCTGCACATTGCTTGAATAGTAGCGGACTGGCGCTTTACAATGCAATGCCAAATCCTGAAGAATATAATGAAAGCGAATGGAAGACAACTACAGTAAAAACAAATCCTTCGGAAAAGAATAAAGGTGTAATATCAATCACAACTACACTTCCTTCTTTCTCGTATAAAATGTTTGAATTCAAGAAACAATAAATCAATATTAACCATGGAAAGTATTTTGATAAGAAATTATGTAATGGCATTTGCGGCAATCAGTACATTGCCATACGTAGAAACTTTTGCAGCTAATGATGAAGTATTAACAGAGAAAAAACCTAATGTAGTATTCGTTTTTGCCGACCAGTTGCGCGAACAGGCCTTGGGTTATACTGGCGACCCTAACGTCATGACACCTAATATTGACCGTCTGGCAGGCGAGTCTGTCAATATACGTAATGCCATATCCTGTGTACCTGTATCCTGTCCGTACAGGGCTTCTATGCTTACCGGACAGTATGCCTTGTCAAATGGTGTATTCTTGAACGACGTACAACTAAATCCGGATATTAATTCCGTAGCCAAAATATATAAGAAAGCGGGATATAATACCGCATATATAGGCAAATGGCATATTAACGGTAACGGACGTACCAAATACATTAAAGAGGAATTCCGTCAGGGATTCGAATATTTCAAGGCTCTTGAGTGTACTCATGCCTATCTCCGTTCCAAGTATTTCGACAATAATGATACCATACCTAAATTCTGGAAGGGTTACGATGCCATTGACCAGACAAAGGATGCCATCAACTATATGAAGGAGCATTCCAAAGATGATAAACCGTTTATTCTTTATCTTTCCTGGGGCGGTCCGCATAATCCATACGAGCAGGTTCCTGACAATTATAAGAAGATGTATGCAGACAAGGAAATTATTCTTCGCCAAAATGTTCCTGCCAATAAGCGTGAACAGTTCATTAAGGACCTTCGTGGTTATTATGCCCAGATTACGGCACTTGACGATTGTATAGGTATGCTTCAGAAAGCAATAAAGGATATGGGAATAGAAGAGAACACTATCTTTGTATTTACATCCGACCACGGAGATATGCTTGGCTCACAGGGTATGCGTTGGAAACAACGCCCGTACGACGAGAGTATCAGGGTTCCTTTCCTGATAAAATATCCGGCATTGTTGGCAGACAAGAACCGTGAGACTGATATGATAATCAACACTCCTGATATTTTGCCTACATTGTTAGGACTTTCGGATATAGAAATACCGGAATCAATCGAAGGAGATGACCTTTCAGATATTATTACCGGTGAAAAGGAAGATTATACAGATGCTGCTCTCATAGAGTGTATTACTCCTTTTGCGGATTTCAGAAAGGGTATAGGCCGTGAATACAGAGGTTTGCGTACCAAGAGATATACTTACGTAAGAGACCTTAATGGACCGTGGCTGATGTTCGATAATTTGAAAGACCCTTATCAGCAGAAGAACATAATTGACTCGCCGGAATATGCCTCTATAAGAAAAGAACTTGAAGATAAACTGATGAAAAAACTGAAGGCACTTGGCGATGAGTTCCGTCCCGGAATGGAATATATCAATAAGTGGGGATATGAAGTAGATAAGAATGGAACAGTGGATTGGAAAGCTGCAAACAAATAATATATAATTGTATTTATGGATTATTTAATACGGAAAATTTATTTACTATTGTCGTTTATAGCTATATTTCTTTCTTTGAAAGCAGGAAATATAGACTCTCGTCAGAAATATAATTTCAATAGTTCCTGGAAGTTTGTTAAGGCAAATATTCCAGGTGCGGCAGATGAGAAGTACGATGATACTTCATGGGAAACAGTTAGTTGTCCGCATACATTTAATGATATAGATACTTTCGACGATTTTGCCGAGGGTGGTCATAACGGTGAAAGCAGGCAGTGGCGAGGCACCGTGTGGTATCGAAAACACTTTTCTTTACCTCTGACAGCCAAAGGTAAAAAGGTGTATATTGAATTCGAAGGTGTACGCCAGATAGCAGATGTATATATAAATGGAACCTTCATAGGTAAAAATCAGACAGGTTTTATACCTTTCGGATATGATTTGACTCCTTACATTAAATTTGGTGAAGATAATGTAGTGGCCGTGAAGGTTAATAATGACCGCGGTGATCATTTCCGTGACAACTTCCCTTTGGTATGGCATCATGAACATTGGCATCCTAATCATGGTGGAATCTATCGTAATGTCTATCTTCATGTCATGAATCCTTTGCATATAACTTTGCCCCTTTATGATAATCTGGAAACACAGGGACAATATATATATACTGAGAAAGTAAGCAAGAGGAGTGCTGATGTATATGTTGAAACAGAAATCAGAAACGAAGGAAACTCTTATCCTTCTTCATTGGATATACAGGTAGCTGTGTTCGATGCTGATGGCAATCTCGTTAAGAAGGAAATCACTAAAGCTGAAATACCCTCTGGTAAGACGGATATCGTAAAGACTAAAATAAAGATAAAGAAACCATCACTGTGGTCAACAAGGTATCCCTATCTGTATCGAATTGAAACATCAATTCTTCAGAACGGTCAGGTTATAGACTCAGACGAGCAGCCTTTGGGTATCAGATATTTTGAGTTCAATCCAAATACCGGTTTCCACATCAATGGCGAAAGTGTAAAACTTCACGGATGGGGACAGAAGCCCACGAATGAATGGGCAGGGCTTGGCTCCGCACTTCCTGACTGGATGCGTGAATATACATATCGTTTGATGGACGAGGCTGGTGGTAACTTTGTCCGTTGGGGACATTGTGCCTGTTCTCCTGCCGAGGCTCTTATGGGAGACAAGTTTGGTTTTGTAACTATGATGCCTGGTGTGGCCGGTGAATCTACCGATGAAGGTAATACATGGAAAATCCGCCTTAATGCATTCCGCGATATGGTGGTTTGTTATCGTAATCACCCTTCTATCTTCATTTGGGAAGGTGGAAACTGGGCAGAGACAGATGAACACTACCAAGAGTTGTGTAACGTGATTTCTACCTTCGATTCAAAAGGCAAACGCTTGTATGGTCATCGTCGTTCCGATTTACATGATTGTTCATCAAAATATGTCACTATAGAAATAGGTACGGAAGGATGGGAGAGGGAGTTCGAAAAACTTCCTATCATAGAGAGTGAGTATTGTCGTGATGAGTCACCACGACGCATTTGGGATAAATATTCTCCTGATGACAATTTTTATTCTCATCCTAATATAGATAAAAATGTGTATAAATGGTCTTCCGAGGAATATGCGGTAAAGCAGGTAGAACACTGGTGGAACAAGATGGGAAAGAAGTCTTATCATTGCGGAGGAGCCAATTGGGTATTTACTGATGGACCACATGGAGGAAGATGCCAGACAGAGGTGACTCGTGCCAGTGGAGAAGTTGATGCGGTAAGACTTCCAAAGGAGGCTTTTTATTCGTTGAAGTCTATCTGGCGTACAGAGCCACAGGTTAATATCGTTGGTCATTGGAATTATAAGCCGGAAACTGTAAAAACAGTCTATGTTACATCCAATTGCCAGAGTATAAAACTTTTTGTCAATGATAAGCTTATTGCCGAAAACTCCAAACCGACATCTGGCTATGTGTTCAGTTTTCCAAATGTGAAATGGGAGTCGGGTAATATAAAGGCTGAGGCTTATATAGATGGCAAGCTTGTTGCAGAGACGGTAAAACAAACCAGTGGAAAAGCTGTTTCTCTCCGTATAACTCCTATTACCGGTTCTAATGGATGGCAAGCTGATGGTTCGGACATAGTACTTCTTGACGTTGAGGCGGTCGATGAACAAGGACGTCGTTGTCCGTTGAACACCGATAAGGTCTACTTTACAGTAGAAGGTCCGGCTATATGGAGAGGTGGTTATAACAGTGGACTGGCTAATTCTACAAACAATCAGTTCCTTAATCTTGAAGCCGGTATAAACAGAGTGGCATTGAAGTCTATGTTACAATCGGGCAAGGTTACTGTAACGGCATCAACCGTTGGTCATTGCAGTACAAAGGAATCTACAATAAAACCTGCTACCATTACTCTTGAAACAAAACCGGTAGAATTATTGTCCGGTCTTTCTGAAGAATTACCATACGAATTGGATGATATTATGCTTTCTTCCAACGATCTTGTCAGAGAACCGGCACCTGCCTATAGTCCTTATATTGAACCTTATATTCCTGGTGTAAGTACCAAAAGCAAGTTGTTTACACGTTTCAGTTATACAGGTGACTCTCCTGCACTTCTCCGTACTACTCTTGACTGGGGAAAACGTGCATATACAGATTTGACATACAATTACACAGTAATACCTTCATACGTACGTGGAGCTGAATATGTGCGAATGCCAAATTCTGATTATAAATATTGGGCACGCGATCAGTTGCAATTTGTGGCAGGAGTCGATATGACTGTTTATGTGGCGCATGATGACCGTGTGAAACGTCCACAGTTCCTTGAAACATATACCGATACCGGCGATGATATCAAGCTTGGTGATGTCGTTATGTCATTATTCAAATATGAAGCCCGTAAAGGTGAAAGTATCATTATGGCAGGAAACAGCGATATCACTCCTCCTGAGGGCAGCCGCATGTATGTCGTATTTGGAAAAGAAAGAAAATAAATTATAGATTTTAACTCAGACTTTAAACATAAGACTTATGAATTTCAAAACCAATAAACTGATGACTTCCCTAACCCTATGCTCGGCTGTATTGCCGGGCATGGCAGGGAATGATTACATGGAAACTGATAAACCAAATGTAGTAGTTTTTGTAGTTGACGACCTTCGTCCTGAATTAGGATGTTATGGTCATCCGGATATGTTAACTCCAAATATTGATGCTATAGCGTCAGATGGCGTAAGGTTCAATAATGCATACGCCCAGCAGGCACTTTCAGGGCCGTCACGTATGTGCTTACTCACCGGGAACCGTCCGGAAACTATAGGTATTTATTCTATTTTCACTCCTTTGCGCAGTGTGCATAAGAATATGCTCACAATGCCTCAGTATTTCAAGCAGAACGGATACACTACTGTCAGTGTTGGTAAGGTATATCATCATGCCACCGACGATAAATCCAGCTGGAGCATCCATATACCAAAGGAGAATGCACAATGGGTAAATCATTCAGGTAAGAATGGTGACAAGCCACCTTACGAGTGTGCCGATGTTGCCGATGAGGCATACCCCGACGGACGTGTGGCAAGGGATGCCGTTAAAATTCTAAAGGATATCAAGGATAAGAATTTTATAATGTTTGTCGGTTTTAGCAAGCCGCACCTCCCATTCAATGCTCCTAAAAAATACTGGGATATGTATGACGAATCAAAACTGACTGTTCCTTTCAAGGGAAGTCCTGAAGGTATGTACCCTCAGGCATTGACCAAATGGGCTGAATTACGTGGATATACAGGTATGCCTAAAGAAGGATTTATGGACGATGAAACAACACGCCGTTTAATTCATGGCTATCATGCATGTGTGAGCTATACCGATGCCCAAATCGGGAAAGTGATGAATGCGCTCGACGAATTGAAACTTCGTGACAACACTATTGTTGTGATTTTCGGTGATCACGGTTGGAAGCTTGGCGAATATGGAGCATGGTGCAAACACTCCAATTTCCAGATTGACCTCAATGTTCCTCTTATAGTAAGCAGAGAGAAAGATGCGGCTTCCCGTAAGTCCGGTGTAACTACAGATGCTAAAGTCGGACTTGTGGATTTGTTCCCCACATTGGCTGAGGCTTGTGGGCTGGCACAGCCGGATGTCGATGGCGAAAGCATAATGGAAGTATTGAAAAATCCTGACACAGAATGGAAGGACTATGCTTGCAGTGTGTATCCACGCGGAAAACGTATTATGGGATTTACATGTACCGACGGTAAGTACAGATACACTGAATGGTGGGACAATGAGAAAAATCAGCTTTCAGCAGCAGAGTTCTATACTTGCGGGCAGGATTTTTCGCGTCGTGAGAAAAATCTTGTCAAAGATGCAAAATATTCCAAAGATATTGCTCGTCTAAAAGGATATCTTGAAGAACAGTTCCCGTTGGATAAAAGATCTTCTTATCCTCAGAATGATAGAAAATAAAAGCAGTATGTGAGGATCGTACAATTGTTTAATAAATAAAGAACGAAATATGATTAAGAGTAATTTGTTTTTGGGAGGAGCTCTTTTGTTGGCTGCTTCTGTAAATGGCAAAAATATAGTTAAACCCAATATTGTACTTATTAATATTGATGATTTGGGATGGACTGATTTGAGCTGTAATGGTAGCACTTATTATGAAACTCCTAATGTGGATCATCTTAAATCTTTGGGAATATGGTTCGGAAATGCCTATGCGGGCGGTGCAAACAGCTCACCAAGCCGTGCCTGTATGCTAACCGGCCAGAATGCGCCACGACATGGAGTTTATACAGTAAACCCACCGGATAGGGGTGATGCTAAAAAAAGAAAGTTGATAAGTTTTCCAAATCGGAAAGTGCTTCCTGACGGAATTCAGATTCTGCCCAAAGCTCTGAAAGATGCCGGATATACTACCTATCATATTGGCAAATGGCATGTCACAGATTCTCCTGAGAAATGTGGTTTTGATGTTAATATTGCTGGAAATCATGCCGGAATGCCTCACACTTATTTCTCGCCTTACCGTAATCCTAATCTTAAAGATGGTGAAAAAGGAGAATTTCTTACAGACAGGTTGGGCGATGAGGCTGTAAACATCATTAAAACAGCCGATAATGACAACCCTTTCTTTTTGTATTATGCCACTTATGCTGTGCATGTACCATTGCAGGCACCGGAATATCTGGTCAAGAAATACGAAAAGAAGAAAAAGACAAAGGCTCATTCCAATCCGGTCTATGCGGCTTTAGTCGAGTCTATGGATAGAAATGTAGGAAAAGTACTTGATGCAATAGAAAAAAGTGGAAAGTCTGATAATACTTTGATAATATTCACATCGGATAACGGTGGTTTTTACAATGTTTCAAAGCAATGGCCTCTCAGGGCAGGTAAAGGCTCTTTTTATGAAGGAGGTATAAGAATTCCGTTGATTATATACATGAAAGGAAAATTCGAGCACAGGGAAATTTCTGATGTAAATGTCTCACAGCTTGATTTCTTCCCTACACTCATGGAACTTGCCGGAGTTCATGACAATGAACTTTTGTTGGATGGCAAAAGTCTTCTTCCTCTTCTGGAGAACAATGATAAATCGCAGTTTGCAGAGCGGCCTCTGTTTTGGCACTTCCCTGCCTATCTGGAAGGTGGAAACAAAGAAACCAGGGACAAGTATTTCAGGTCACGTCCTGTTTCTGTAATAAGGAAAGGTGACTGGAAACTCATAGAGAACTACGAGGATAATAGCATAGAGTTATACAATATAAAGACAGATATAGGTGAAAAGCATGATTTGTCAGAATCAAATTCCGTCAAGGTCCAAGAGCTGAAAACAGCTTTGGATGAATGGAAGAAAAATATTGGTGCTCCTTGCAATTTTAAACTTAATCCTGATTTTCAGGAGGAAAATGTTAAGTAAGATTTTATATTAATTATTTGTTGTATAGTAAAGAATGTATTTGAATATCAGTAAAACTTTATTTCTAGTTTCATCTTTTTCAATGTTCGTTTCTTGTGTGGAAAATGCCGATATGGAAGAAGGATTTCAATCTCCTTCTGCCGAATATCGTCCCATGCCCTTCTGGCATGTTAAAGGTGATGTGGAAAAGTCTGAGATAATGAAGCAGATAGCCGAAGCCGATTCAGCCGGATTTGGTGGAGTAACATTCCTGCCTATTTACGGCATGACTCCTGAGTTTCTTGGCGATGAGTACTTCAGTTTGTACGGCGATGTACTTTCCGACCTTGAAAAGCGCGGAATGAAAGCGGTTCTGTATGATGACATCTCATTCCCAAGCGGTACAGCGGGAGGAGAAATGGAACGTAAGTTTCCTGATTATACACGTAAGCGTCTTGACCGCACTGTGTATGAAGTGAACGGACCACGTACTTTTACTTCCGAAGTCCCGTCAGGGGTACTGATGTCTGCAGTGGCAATGAACGAGTCCTCTAAAGAAAGAATAGATCTTTCTAAGTACATTTCCGATGGTAAACTCAAATGGAAAGTACCTCAAGGAAAATGGAAGGTTATGTTTTTTAATGCCGTGAAGGATGGCACGCATAAAAAATATTTGGTGGTTGACCTTCTGGACTCACTTTCCATGTCGAAATTCATGACACTTACATACGATAAATATGAAGAGCGTTTCAAAAAGTATTTTGGAAATCTGATTAACTACAGTTTTTTCGACGATGTAGGCTTTTTCCGTGCCGAACGTACATGGACACCGGCTTTCAATGAAAAGTTTGAACAGTTGTATGGTTATTCTCCGGTATTATTGTATCCGGCACTTTGGGAAAATATCGGTCCGGAAACAGAATCGGCGCGAGTGGCTTTGTTCAATACCCGAGCAGAACTCCTTGCCGAAGGTTTTCCTAAAACGGTGGCTCGCTGGGCAGACAAGAATGGTTTGAAGTCAACAGGACATCCCCCAGGCAACTACAATCCTATGCCTGTAGATATGAATGCCGACATATTCAAATTTTACCGTTATACACAAATGCCTTTGATGGATGCCATAATAGGTTATGGCTATGGGCGCGACGGACACAAACTTGTCAGTTCTGCTGCCGATTATTATGACCGTCCTATGGTTGGAGCCGAAATATATGGTGCAATAAAGGACAAGGTGTTCGATGCTGATATGATGTTCCGTATAGCTATGGAAACATTTGCCCGTGGAGCCAATTTTATTGTACCTCATGGAATGTGGTATAAGGATAAGGTTGGAATTCCTCCGCTTATTTCCATACATAATCCAAAACTGGAAGGAAAACTACCGGAATACAGTGAGTATATAGGTCGTATGTCATACATTTTGCGTGGTGGAAGGAGAGTGGCAGATATAGCATTGCTATATCCAATTTCCGATTTGCAGGGCTTTTTCCGTTTTCAGGCTGAAGAGAATATACGTCCAGGACATTGGATATCAGGATATACCAACTATACTCGTATAGGCGATATGCTCACTGAAGATATACATTGTGATTTTACTTTCGTGCATCCTGAGTTGTTGTTGACTGATAAATATTCGATTTCTGATGGTAAACTGAAACTTATGAACACAGAAAATTATCAGGATTATGAAATCTTGATAATGCCTGCCCAGAAAGTAATGTCGGTTGAGACACTGGTAAAGGTAAAGGAATTTTATGATGCAGGAGGTAAGATTATTGCAGTAGGAAAGCTTCCGTCAATATCGTCAGAGAATGGTAGAAACGGTGAATTGTTGAAACTTGTTTCTGAAGTTTTCGGCGATATGTCGCAGGCATCATATAAATATGGAATTTCAGTGAATGATAATTTCAATAATGGAAAAGCTGTTTTCTTGCCGGAATTGACAAATGATGGATTAAATTATGCTTTAGAACTTACAAAAACAGCGAAAGATGTCATTTTAGGCGGTTTCCCTGATTTGAATAGTTCAGAAGGTTGTTTGTCTTATATACATAAGAACAAGGAAGGACGTGATTTTTATTTCTTTGCCAATTCTACAGATAGACCTATAGATACAGAAGTGTCGTTAAGAGGTAAGATGACATTAGAATTATGGAATCCATATACCGGTGAAATAACCCCCGTTAGCGATGTTTTATATAAAGAAAAGAATGGTCAGCTTTATTCTTGTTTTAATCTTAAGCTTGACAGCATTGACTCTGTTGTTATTGTTGGAAAATAAGATAATAGAATAATTATGGAAAAAATTATAGGAAGTTGCTGTGCAGCTACAGCTTTGCTGGCTCTTGTTTCATCATGTACAGAGGAACAGAAAAGGCCTAACATTATTTGTATAGTATGCGAAGATATTAGTCCGATGGTTGGATGTTTCGGCGATAAAGTGGCTGTAACTCCAAATTTGGATGAGTTTTCAAAAAGTGCAATTAGGTTTACAAATGTACATTCCAATATCGGTGTAAGTTCTCCTAGCCGTTATGCGCTCATTACCGGCCGTTATCCGATGGCCGACGGAGCAAATTATATGCGGACTTTAGGTAGCCCTGACCAAAAGCCGGAGGGAGTACAACCATATAGTGTGATTGTAAACCCTGATGTGAAATGTTATACAGAGTATTTGCGAAAGGCAGGCTATTATTGCACAAATAATGCAAAGACAGATTATCAGTTCACCACCCCGGCTACAGCATGGGATGAGTGTGGAACGGATGCACATTGGAAGAACAGACCGGAAGGTATGCCATTTTTTTCAATCTTTAATATAGAGGTTACACACGAAAGTAGAGTATGGCGAAGAACGAACGAGAAACTTTCCGTAAATCCGTCCGATATCGTTGTTCCGCCATATTATCCTGATAATGATATAGTACGTCACGATATGGCAGTTGCGTATTCCAATATCACAGAGATGGATAAAATGTTCAAGAAGCTGGTTGATGAACTTAAAGAGGCTAATGTGTATGACAATACAATAATCATCTGGTATTCAGATAATGGTGGTCCACTGCCACATCATAAAAGGGAAATATATGATAGAGGTACCAATGTTCCTTTCATGATAAGTTTTCCGGATGGATATAAGGCGGGAACAGTTTCAGATCGCCTTGTCGGATTTGTTGATATACCTGCTACAATATTATCTTTAGCCGAAATAAAAGCTCCCGACTATATGCATGGAGTACCTTTTCTGGGTAAATATGCTTCGAAAGAAAAAAGACAATATGTATATGGAGGAAGAGACAGGTTGGATGAATGTATTGATAAGCAAGGATATATCCGTGATAAAAGATACCGGTATGTCAGAAACTATTATCCTGGAACTCCTGTGTATCTTGATGTGAAATTCCGTCTTAGTATGCCAATGATGAATAATATTCTTGAATTGAATAGGGACTCGCGCCTGGATAGTATTCAAGCCTCATTCTTTGATAACAAACGTCTTGGAGAGGAATTGTATGATCTTGAAAAAGATCCTTATGAATTGAATAATATTGTAAATGACAAGTCCTATAGCAGTGTATTGGAACGGCTGAGGAAAGATTATGACAGTTGGATTGAAACGTATGTTCCAGACTGGTTCATTCCCGAAAAGGATAATATTAAAAGAATCTTGCCTGACGGAAAACAGCCGTTTGCAGCAGCTCCAGAATTTTCTATGAAAGATGGATTGGTTACTATATGTTCCCAAACGGAGGGTGCTTCTATCAATTATAGAATAGTTGAAGAGAATGGCAATAAAGGCAGGTGGATGATATACTCATCGCCTGTTCAGTTGAAAAATAATGAGAATATAGAGGCGGTAAGTGCACGTATTGGTTATAAAAACAGTAAGATCGTAGCTTTTAAGTAATAAAACCTTTTAAAAGTTTGTTTTGATTAATATGAAGATATCATTTCTGATAGTATTGCTGTTTGTTTCAATTTCTAATATGTTCCCTAAATCTGAGATTTCTGTAGTCAAACAGAATTTTCAGGAAATTTATCTGGATGATGTCACCGGCTCTCCGCTTATGCGAGAGCTGGTACAACATCAGCCGGGATTTATTATATCCGACCGTGTGGTTATGGAACTTCAGCAGCGTGTACCTTTCGACAGAGATCGCATTGAAAGATACATAAAGAATCTTAGTAAAGACGGTTCATGGGCAGATATAAATTATAATGACACCAAACGTTCCGGTTGGGACCCTCGTTTGCATCCGGAAAGAATACTGGAGATGGTAAAAGCCTTTATGAGTCCTGGTGTGGAATATTATAAATCGCCTGCTCTTGAAAAGACCATTCACAGTGCTATGGACTATTGGTTCAAGGCAGGATTGAAGTGCTCTAACTGGTATTATAATGAGATAGGTGTACCACGTACCTTAGGTACTGCGTTTATACTTTTTGACGAATATCTTACGGCTGACGAACGAGTCAATGCCGTGAGGATTATGGAAAACTCCAAATTTGGAATGACCGGACAGAATAAAGTATGGCTTGCCGGCAATGTAATGATGAGGGCTGTTTTGCAGAATGATTTAAATCTTGTGAAACAGGCACGTGATATTATAGTGTCAGAGATAACTAAAGGAGGGCTTGAAGGAATAAAAGACGACTGGAGTTTCCACCAGCACGGACCACAACAGCAGTTTGGCAATTATGGTTTGGCATACATCTATACCATGAGTCTTTTCTCCGGTATTTTTGCCGATACTTCACTTGCCTTTTCAAATGAGCAACTCCGGATACTTTCAACTCTGCTTACAGAAGGCTATCAGTGGATTATATGGAACGGAAAGATGGATATCAGCGCCTTGGGCAGGCAGCTCTTTTCTTCCGCACCGCTTCACAAGGCTCTGAGTCTGGCATTTGCGGCAAACAGTCTTTCCGGTGATGTTTCTTCCATTCTTATGTCCAATTGTTTTTCAGACGATAATTCATTTGTTGGTCATAAACATTTCTGGCAGTCGGATTATACAGTTTCGCGTCGTCATGACTGGATGGCGACACTTAAAATGTCATCGCAAAGGGTGATAGGAGTGGAGTCTCTAAATGGTGACAATATGCGTGGGTACTATATGGCAGATGGTGCCCTTTATGTTTATAAAGACTCTTCGGAATATTATGATATATTCCCGTTGTGGGATTGGAGGCGCTTGCCCGGTGTGACTGCATATCTTGACGATAATTCTCCAATGCCACAGCCGGACAAGAAAGATAAATACACTAACAGAACAAATTTTGTGGGAGGGTTGTCTGATGGTAAAAACGGTATAAGTGCTATGCTGTTGCGTAAGGACGGACTGAGTGCCGATAAATTCTGGTTCTTTGCCGATTCTGCAATAGTCTGTTTCGGAACGGGAATAGAGTCTGATTCCACCCTACAGGTTGTTACATCTATAGAGCAATGTTGGGAAAAAGGAAAAGTACAAGTGTATCGTGGGGCTGAGCCGATATCATTCAAAGAAGGGGCAGAATATGACATGAATGATTTGAAGATTCTTCATAATGGTTTAGGTTACCTTTTCTTTCAGAATGAAGGAAAATGTATTATTGATGCAGCCAAAGTAAAGGGAAACTGGCATGACATAATGCAGATGTATCCTGAAGAAACAGTTTCCGGCAACGTTTTTTCTATTTATCTTAATCATGGCAAATGTCCCGAAAACGTATCATATTCTTATATGATAATACCGGGTGCCGATTCGGACTTGTTGAGAAACTTCAATCGTGACGCATATTGTATATTGAGTAACGACCGTAACATTCAGTCTGTTATACATAATGATGTATGTTGGGCTGCAGTCAAGAATCCTTCTACACTCGATTTATCAGTTTCGGTTTCTGTTAATTTCCTGACTGCAGGACTTTACCGTATTGAAATTCATAATGGCAAGGTCTATTCTGTAATGTATTCCGACCCTACACAACAGCTTGATACTGTTTCTTTTCTTATAAATAATAGGAAGTTCACGTCACAGTTACCAATAGGTGTGATGAAAGGAACTGTTGTTCATGTTTCATTAGCAAATAAAAAATAATAATATTACTAATTATAACGATTTTGATATGAAAAAAATGATTATTACTGCTATTATGTTTATAGCGGCGGTTGCTACAGTCTCAGTTTATGCAGATTCACAAAATAAAGAAAAAATGAAGAAAACCAGAAGTGAGACATTTATCCATGAAAATAAAGTAGAATGGGAAAACATAGGTGACGGGGTTAAGCGTCAGATTCTCGGATATGATGGTCAGGTAATGATGGTTAAGATAAAGGCTGAGAAAAAAGGTCCTGTAGGTGTAGAACATGCACACTACCATTCGCAAGCAACATTCGTGTCAAGCGGTAAGTTTGAGTTTACCATCGGTGATGAAAAGAAAATAGTTTCTGCAGGCGATGGTATGTATATGGAACCCGATGTTCGTCATAGTTGTATTTGTATTGAACCAGGGGTAATTGTAGATTGCTTTTCGCCTTCAAGAGAAGATTTTCTGAAAAATAGGTAAAATGTGTGTGAACACATAATGGTAAGGCAATTTTATTAAGAACGTATCAATGGTGTGAATGCTTAATTAATTCTGAGCAATTTTTGTTATATTGCACGATATTTACATTATAAATCCCGAATGTTTATATAATGTATTATAGCTTAATTCCTCAATTTGTATTGAAAAATAAAAAACAATTTGCAATAAGTTTATGGAAGCAATAGAATTATTAAAAGAAAGACGAAGTGTAAGAAAGTACAAGAATGAAACAGTATCAAGGGAACTTATGACTGAAATAGTCAAATTGAGTCAGTTTGCTCCTTCATGGTCTAATTATCAGATCGCACGCTACAATATTATAGACAATAAATCCCTAATAGAGAAAATTACTGACAATTGCGTTCTGGGCTTCATATATAATATAAAGACTCTGAAAAGAGCAAATGGGGTTGTAGTACTCAGCTATGTTGTAGGTGAGAGTGGCTCATTGAAGGGTAAAGTAGAAGGAATAGATGATGAGGATGAAGATAAATCAAATTGGGAGTGCTTTGATGCCGGATTGGCATGCCAGCAATTTTGTTTGTCGACCTATGCTAAAGGTGTTGCTACATGTATTCTTGGGGTGATTGATAATGATTCTATAGCAAAAATAATCGGGTTGCCGGAGAATGAAAAAGTTGCTGCACTTATAGTATATGGATATGAGGATGGTGAACATCACTCTGCACCACTACGCAAGCCTACGGATGAGATTATTAGATTTATAGATTAAGTATTATTGGGATTTGGTTTGTAGTAAGATAACAATTGTCCATAATGAATTGAATGACCAAAACATTTTGTAAATTTGATTTCGGTTTCTGTCAAGCTATGTTTGATAGGAACCGTTTTTTAATAATATTGTAAATTTGTTGAATTAAAATGTTAGTATTAAAAAAACGTTCAATTATTGAAGCGTTTGATTAAAAATTACTTACCTTTGTAAACCTATATATGTAATTATGTTGATTGTGAAAAATACATTGACCTTTTTGTTCCTTTTAATTCTTTCGTTAAGTTTGCATGCAGAGAAGTTGCGTTACAAGTTTGAACAGGTGACTCCTGTCTCTGGAATATCATTTACAGGAGTAACATGTGTCCATGAAGATAAAAATGGTTTTATTTGGGCTGGTGGTGAGACAGGACTTTTCTTCTATGATGGAATGAACTTCAAACATTATCAGCAGGAGGAAATATATGATTCAGGTCTTCCTTATAATCAGATTTTTGATATCGCTGTGGATAGTAACAATGTCCTTTGGGTTGGAACATCAAATGGACTTGTCTATTTTGATCCGATTGATGATGAGTTTCGTAATATTGATTTGTTTGATGGTAAGCGGGTAGATAAATTTGTACAATTTTCTGAAAACAAGTATATTGTCTTAGTAAATAAGAAATTATGTATCTATGATAGTAAGTCAGCAACTATTAACTTTTTAAAGAATCAGCCTGAAAATATTTCAACTTTTCACTTGTTTTCGGATTGTAATATTCTCGTTGGTACAGAGGAAGGTGAAGTCGGTTATGTTGATTTATCTGATTCAATACAATTTAAACATATATATAGAAATCATGAAGATAAAATAACAGCTATTTGTCGCGATAATGAATGGTTGTATTTAGGATATGAAAATAGTGGGATAGAAGTAATAAATACAGCTGGAAATCTGATGCATTCGTATAATATAGATGCACAAGAAGGAAATTTGAGAATACCTAGCAATAATGTCAGAGCTATAGTTAAAAGAGATAATGGTGAAATTTGGATTGGTACATACGACGGCTTGGCTATATTGTCTGGAGATGATGTGTCGGTTTTTAATAATGTAAACAGTAGTTTGCCTTCAAGTAGTATTTATGATATATTTATTGATTCTAAAAATAATATATGGTTAGGGACATGGTCTGGTGGACTGGCAAGATATTCTCCTGAATCTTATCGTTTTGGTGGTGAAATATATTATTTAAACAATAAGACGAAAGTTGGAGTAGTAACATCTTTTGTTTCATCCAAATATATGAAATGTATATGGGTTGGTACAGAAAATAATGGCTTGTATCTTTATGATTATTCTTCATCGGATTTTATTAAACGGATTTATCCTGTTCCTTTTCATATAAAGACTTTACTGAGACATGAAAATAAAATTCTTATAGGAGCTGTTGAGGGGGTATGGGAATTTGATGAATATTCTGGAAATATGGCAAAAATAAATATTAGGTCCTTTGCTAACATATCTCCTATAGTATCTAGTATGCTGATTAAGAATGACATTCTTTATATAGCTACAAGAAGTTGCGGTATATTGGAATATAATCTTAAGACTAATGAGGAGGTACTATATTCTACCGTAAATAATACTCTAAATTATGATGCTGTCTGGCAATTATATGTAGATAACCAAAATAATGTTTATGCTTGTACTAATAGGGGATTCGTTGTAAAAAAAGGAAATAGTAAAATTTTTGAAGAAGTAGATATTGCCGGTAATATTGGGAAAGTACTTTTCTATTGTGTTATTCCGTTAAATTATGAAGAACTATTATTAGGGTCTCGTAATAAAGGCATTTTTGTTTATAATATTCCGTCTGGAAAATTAAAACCATTTACGGTTAAAACGCAAATGGATGGAGTAGATGTTTATTCTTTGATGTCGTTGGGGAAGAGTGGAGTTTGGGCTTCTACTAATAAAGGAATTATTGATATTTGTAAAGAAGGAGAAAATATCTATAGATATGATGAGGCGGATGGAGTAATAGGATGTCAATTTCACCCTCTTTCTAGTTGTTTGCTTGAAGATGGTACAGCTTTTTGGGGATCTACTGTTGGATTTAACTATATAAATATAAACAGTATAAGGGTTAATTCGTTAAAGCCGCAGGTTTTTCCGGTTAGTATAAAGATTAATAATCATTTATTGTCTACTTTGGATGAAGTAAAAGTCAATTCAAATTATGTTCCAGATATAAGGGAAATGGAAATGCCTTATTATCTTAATTCGTTATCTTTCTGTGTTTCTACCAATAATTTGCTTAATTCTGTGAAGAATAAATTGAAATATAGATTGGAAGGTTATCAGGATGAGTGGACTACTATACAACAGTCTGAAAATATTATTTTTACTCAGGTTCCTCCGGGGAAATATACACTTTGTGTATATGGGGCAAATAATGACATGGTTTGGGGAGATAAGGAACTGAGAATAAAAATTTTTATACATCCGCCATTCTATGCAACAGGTTATGCTTATTTGGTTTATTTTATACTTACAGTTGTACTCTTATATTTTATATATAGGAATATAAAATTTAGAGTTAGAGCACTACAGGAAATTTCTTCAGAGCGGAATCAAAGCCGTATTAATAAAGCTATAGCAGAGGAAAGGACTAAATTCTTTATGAATATATCGCATGAACTTAGAACTCCTTTGAACCTTATTGTAGCGCCGATGAAGATACTCCGTGAGAAGCATTTTGACAAGGAAACTATGTTTCATCTTGATGTAATTTACAGAAATACAGAAAGATTAAGACATCTTACAGAGCAGATTCTTGATTTCCGGCTTCTGGAAATGGATAAAATGAAGGCAAATAAGAAGAATACAGACTTGGTTCCTTTGTGTAAGGATATTATAAGTGAGTTTGATTATTTCGTCAAAAAGAAGAATGTCAATCTTAATTTTTCTTCCGACTCATTGATGAGGTATGTAAATTGTGATTCTCGTATGATAGAAAAGGTGATATATAATTTATTGTCAAATGCATTTAAATATACAGGCAATGATCCTGAAATAACACTTGATCTTAAAAAAGTAAAACTTTCGGAAGACAGTTATAAAGGAATGTTCTATGTGGGAAACAGATTTTATGGTTTAGCTTTGCAAATTTCTGTTTCAGATAATGGCGATGGTATTGAGAGTGATAAATTTGAAGCAATATTTGAACGATTTAATACATATCATAACGAGAATCAGGATGGAAGTGGTATTGGTCTTCATTTGTGTAAGGAATATGTTGCTTTGCATGACGGTAATATAATGCTTCGTTCAGAAAAAGGAATAGGAAGTTCATTTATAGTTTGTCTGCCTTTGATTACAGATGAAAATCAGCAGGAATCGTCTGCTCCTATATTGATTTCTCAAAAGCAGACGGATGTGGATAACATAGTGCCTGATAATGGAGAAATACCAGTTGAAGTGAATTCTAATTCTAAAACAGTATTAATTATAGAGGATAATGATGAAGTAGTTTTTTATCTCAAGAAATCTCTTTCTGCTAGATACAGATGTCTAATAGCCAAAAACGGTAAGGCTGGTTTTGAAATGGCGACAAGTGTTATTCCAGATATTATAGTAATGGATTACATGATGCCTTTAATGGATGGAACTGAATGTACAAAATCAATTAGGGAGAATAGTAAAACAAGAAATATTCCAATTATTGTTCTTTCTGGTGCTGCAGATATTGAGAGTCAGAGAAGAATTATAAATGCTGGTGCTGATATTTTCCTCACAAAACCTGTAGATGAAGACTTGTTGATGGAGCATATTTCAAAATTATTGGCAAAGGCTGCAAAACTTAATGATATAATTTATGATGCGGTACCGCAGTCATTTATGGATAAACTTGATTTTTATATATCTAGAAATATCAAGGATCCTGATTTTGATGTTGAGGCGTTGGCTGCATGTCTGCATCTGAGCAGGAGTTCACTCTTCCGAAGGATAAAAGCAGAAACTGGGTATAATATTTCTGAGTATTTAAGGGAAAAACGTCTGCTAATGGCTATAGAACTTATAAATAGCGGACATACAAATGTTGAGGAATTATCATTGTCCTGCGGCTTCAATTCTTCTTCATATTTTTGTAAATGTTTTAAGACGAAATATGGAGTTCCGCCTAAGGAATATATAAAAAGTAGGAACTAAAAGGATATATCAAACTTATTGTGAAATGGGGCTCAAGATAGGGATATTCTGTAAATGTCCCTAGTAAATACAATGGCATATAAAGATGATAAAGTATAATCATTTTATATGCCATTTATTGTCATTTTCCCGTATTTTCTCATTGACTCTTATCGGTAGGACATGACGTTTCGGAAGAAGTCTGATGGCCTTTTCTAATTTTTCAGTAAAATCATATCATGCTGCTTTTACCGTTCTGTTTTTGACCTTGCCTATCATCAGTAGGGCATTAGCCGTATGATTCCAAAGAAAATCCACAGGATTTCCGTCTTCCTGTTCCGTACTTTTAGCCTTGAGAGTGAGTAATGTTGCTTTGAGTGCCAAAATTGCCTTCAAGTATGGTAGTTTTTTCTTGGGAGAGTTCACTCCTGAGAAACTTTTTCAAGGGTTTATCCCTGGCCGCCCTTCTCTTGCGTACAAAGGATGTGGAGATTTCATATTTTGTACAGAACTTTCTGTTGTCATTAATAGCATATATGGAATCGGTAGCTACGCATCTTACTCTCACATTCATGAGCTTTTGCTGCATACGGATACAGTCCTTAAGTTTTATACCCTCATTGAATTTCTTGAATGAGAGGTGTTCGGTGAACGATATGTCATCTATCTGTATGTTGTTGATCTTTGCATTGAACTCGACAGACTTTGTTTCTTTGCCTCTTGCAATAGGACGTATGTGTATGTAATGACGGTAAATGCTGACGATGTGACACTGATTTTCCGCCCATCAAACATTTCCTTTTCTTGTACAAGAATCTTTTTGATGATGGAAAGACGTTTGGGTAATCCAGGGTGTACTGGAGTAAGGTTCCGTACTCTCGATGAATTTCATCCCTCTGTATGAGGAACCTTTCAGGAAGTCTGGTTATACGATGCTTGAGCGTTCTTGTCCTTGAGGCCTTTCTTTTTCTTTTCTTGCAGTAGGACAGATAGGACTCCGCTTCATTTCTATATTTGCTGCGGGTACTTCTTATGCCATGCTTCCTACAATGTCTGTAGATATATCTATAGAGCCATTCAAGGCTTTCTCTGAGTAGTTTCATATCCATAGTAAAACGTATGTGGCTCTCATAGCATGTGGTATTGGGGGCGGTCTTGGGAATAGCTGTTGCGCCCGTCAAGAATCTTTCCTTGGATTCGTATTTCCTGAGCTGTTCGGGCCATGCCTTCCTCACGCGCCGGACCTTGGCCTTCACTTTCCGGTCCGCATCCGTTCCCTCCAGAGCTTCATGTATCTGTTCCAGCGCCCTTTCCACCTTCTCGGGGGTGATGTCCTGGTAAGTGACGGGAGCGGAGTCGCGCAGCTCCTGCTTGGTGACGGACTCGGCGTACCGCCATATCTCCTCAAGCTGTTCCGCAATTCTGGAGATGCGGGTGTGGATGGACTTGCCCCAGACGAACGTATAACGGTTGGCGTTCGCCTCCATCTTCGTCCCGTCGGTGCAGGCCACGTCCAGACTTACAAAGCCCTCCGCCACGAGGAACTTCACGATGGTAGCGAAGACGGTCTTGAGCACATCCTTCAGCCGGCTGCTGCGAAAACGGTTGATGGCGTTGTGGTCAGGCACCCTGGTACCGGTCAGCCACATGAAGCGGATGTCATTGCGGCAGAACTCCTCAATGCGGCGGCTGGAATAGATATTGCGCAGATAGGCATATACCAGAATCTGCAGCATCATGCGGGGATGGTAGGCCGGACAGCCTTTGACAGAATACTTGTGGTAAAGTTCTTCCAGGCTAATATTTTCAATGATACGGTGGATAACCTGGACCGCGTCGTTTTGGGGAGTAAAATCGCTTAAATACGGAGGTAAAAGCAGATTATCGTTGGAGGTATAGTTTTTAAACATTATATTTGGAATATATTACTTGATTCTCTAAGATACAAAAAAAATGTGGAGATGGGCAAGTCCTGACTGAGCGAAGTTTGGGCTTGCCTGATTTTTTTGCAGACACAAAAAAAGACCATCTCAAAGTTTATTTGGGCCTCATTTTTTTTGTATTGTTGTATCGGTTTGAATGATTTTTACATATATGCACTTATATTTTTATATTATGAACTTATATTGATGTTTTAGGAATCTATAACGATTTATATTTGCCTCAACAAAAGAATGTTGGTGAATGGAATGTAAAGATTAAAAATTAGGTTATAGTTTTTCTGGGATAAAAGATTGTTTACTATTTGGTGTTAGTTTTTGATTAGGTTATGGAGTTGAGTGATTAAGTAAATACCCATACTGTTATTGTCAGGTTTAATTATGTAAGAATTCTGAATGATGTAGGACAAACTGAAAGATAGTATTACATGTAAAAACACGTTCATAGTTTAGTTTATTTTTCTTGTAGAAAGAGGGTTTTTGTTTTTTTTATGTTATAATAAATGATTGGTGTATATAAACAATAAAATACCATTTAGAATGGAAAAAGAAGACAGGATTTAGCCACCTGTATTTTGTTATCCTTTTTAGTAATTAATTTAAATAATATGCCGGCTAACTTGTATTTTTTTATTGCGTTTATTGGCTATGGTTATAAAGCCCATAATTAATAATTAATTAAGTGTAATATTATGAAAAATATGTATTATAAATTTTTAAAGATTAAATTTATTTCTTTGTTAGTCTTTTTCTCTTGTGCTTCAATTACGCAAGTTCTTGCACAATCTAAAGACATAAAAGGTGTTGTTCTAGATGAAAATTCAGAGCCTCTAATTGGAGCTTCAATTTTAATTCAAGGAACAGGTAAGGGAGTTATCACAGATTTTGATGGAAATTTTATTTTAAAGGATGTAGAGTCTGATGCGAAATTAGTTGTATCTTATGTTGGATATAAAGATCAGGTAGTTAAAGTTGGAACACAGAATTATTTTAAAATTCTAATGAAATCTGATCAGGAAATGCTGGATGAAGTTGTAGTAATTGGTTATGGTTCTATGAAAAAAAGAGATGTAACAGGTGCTATAACTTCAGTAAATGCAAAAGCTATTGAAGAAAAACAGCCGCTTTCCGTTTTTGATGCTCTTCAAGGTGAAGCTCCAGGAGTATTGGTGATCAGTAATTCAGGTGCACCTGGTGAAGGTAGTACAGTTCGTGTTAGAGGTACATCTACTTTTGAAGCAGGCGTTAATCCATTATATGTGGTTGATGGAGTTCAGATGGATGATATTTCTGCAATTAATCCCAATGATATTGAATCAATGGAAATCTTAAAAGATGCTGCATCTGCAGCAATATATGGTTCTCAATCTGCAAATGGTGTAGTGATTATAACAACTAAAAAAGGTGAAAAAGGAAAACTTAAAGTAAGTGGTAGATATTCTCATAGTATTTCTACCATGGCACACACTATTCCTCAATCTAATGCGTATGAAGCTAATGTCTTTTATAATTTGGTAAATATGGGATTAAATAAAGGGCTAGAGCTTTATACTCCTTTTACTACTGATTCGAACAATCCAACCAAGAACTCTAATACTTTCTATCAGGATGAATTATCGAGAACAGCGCATACAAATCAGGTGGATTTCAGTGCAAGTTCTGCTAATGAGACTACTAGCTTCTATAATTCAATCAGTTATCTTGATCAGCAGGGTATTATTTTAAATTCTTGGTATAAACGTTTATCAGTCAAAAGTAATTTTGAATTTAAGCCTAGTGATAAATGGACATTTACAACTAATTTTGCTTATACGTATTCAAAAAGAAATATCGTAAATGAATCAGCAATGTTTTATCAAGGATTACGTCGTCCTGCACATTTCTCGATTTATTATCCGGATGGAAGTCATTTGTTCATAAATTCAGGTTATGCAAGCCCTGTAGCACAGGCTTTATTTAGAAAAAATGAACCTCAAACACAAAGTATATTATTTAATGAGACTGTTAAATATCATTTCAATAAATATTTTAATGCACAGGCTTCAGTTAATGGAAACTATGCTGTTACTCGTACGAAAAATTTCTCCCCATCATCACTTAGTTCCAGTGGCTTGTCGAGTGCTTCTGATGTAACGGCTATTAAGAGAAACTATACTGCTGAATTCTTGTTAAATTATAGTCGTGAGTTCCTGGAAAAACACAGCGTTAATGGTATTCTTGGAACTTCTGTTCAGGATTGGTATGATGAAAATCTGAAATTTGCAGGTAAGGGTCATATTACAGAGTCTGTACCTACCGTTAATGCATATGAAGCTTTGGATCTTGTAAATACAACAACTTCAGCGACTGCTCATTCAATGGCAAGTTTTTTTACCCGATTGTCATATAGTTATATGAGCCGTTATATGATGAATTTTACAATGAGAGCTGATGGATCATCCAGATTTATTAATAATCGTTGGGGGTATTTCCCGTCATTATCTTTGGGTTGGAGATTCTCTGATGAGAAATTTATGAAACCCCTCAAAAGAGTACTTGAAGATGGTAAACTTCGATTGAGTTACGGTATTACAGGTAATGAACGAGTAGGAAATTATGATTCTCAGATTGTTTATACGTTTGGAGGATATCTGTATGATGGTATGGCAGGAATCAGACCTTCCGATACTGTAGGTAATCCGGATTTGAAATGGGAAACTACAAAACAGTTTAATGCCGGTTTGGATTTGTCTTTCGGTAGATTCAAGGCTGTATTGGATTATTATTATAAATATACAGACGGATTGCTTTATGCAATGCTTCTTCCAACAGAATCTGGTTACAATAATATGAAAGCTAACTTTGGAGCTGTATCGAATAAAGGTTTTGAAATCACAGTTTCAGGTGATGTTGTTAGAGCAGCAGACTTCAAGTGGAATACTGCTGTGAATTTTTCAATAAATAAGAATACAATTGAAAAACTGGCAACAGAAGATTATATATCCGGAGGTGGATGGTTAGTAGCTGAGAATAATCCTATAGGACAATTGTATGGATATCAAGCTTTGGGAGTTTATGCATATGATGAATCCAATGCTTATACAGAGGACTTTAAAACAAGGCTTATCCCACAATTTGAACGTGATTCTTATGGTAATGTCATAATAAATTCCCAAGGAAAACCAACACTGATTGGTTATACATATCCAAATGGTGAGGTATTTGAAGGTACACCTGCCCAAATGAAGTATGGAAATACTGTTCTAAAAGGAGGAGATATAATATGGGAAGAACAAACTGTAGATGGGGTTATTGATGATAATGACAGAAAAGTTTTGGGGAACGGTATGCCTACCTGTTTCTTTTCATGGAACAATACATTTACCTGGAAGGATTTTTCATTGAATCTTAATTTCTATGGAAGTGCAGGAAACAAAAATTATAATGCTCTTAGTCAATATTTGAATGGTCAGGGATCAAATAATAATATTCCTTACCCATATAGAATACATAACGCTTGGGCATATCCAGGTGCTGTGACAGATATACCTGTATTTATAAAAACCAGAAGTACTTATAATCAGAATCTGGGTGGAGTCAATTCTTTGTATGTTGAGGATGCCAGCTTTATAAGACTGCAAACGTTAAGATTGTCTTATATGTTTAAGAAGAAAAACTTTAAATGGCTTCCCGTTTCAAATATGAATTTATGGGTGTATGCCAACAATTTGTTTACATGGACAAATTACAGCGGTTGGGACCCAGAAATTAGTGTGTCTAATGTTTTACAACCTGGTAATGATACAGGTAAGTTCCCTCGTTCCAGGGAATTTGGTATTGGATTAAATGTAAATTTCTAAATCAATAAGGTATGTATAAATATATTTTTTTATTATTACTGAGTGCATTTGTTTCATCTTGTGAGAACTTTTTAACAAAGGAAACGATAACAGATTTACCTGCCGATGGTTTCCCGTCTAATGAGAAAGATGCGGAAGGATTGATCACTGGTATGTATGATGCAATTCAGGATGCTTTGGAGACTAATTATTTTTATTGGGGTGAATATCGTTCTGATGCTATTGAGAGAAACAGAAATAATGGTGACTTAAATCTGTTTTATAATACATTGTCACCAACACATGCTACTTCAAATTGGAATAGTCTGTATAAAATTATTTTAAGTGCGAATGTGGCGATAAAATATATACCTGCATTAAATGATGGTGATGAAGCTAATAAATCAAGTATGTTGGCCGAAGCTTTAACGGCTCGTGCATGGATGTATTTTTATGCAGTAAGAGTTTGGGGAAGGGTACCCTTAATTACTGAACCATACGAGAACAAGGAAGGTCAGCAACTGTATTATCCTAGGGCAGATTTAGATTTGGTATATACGCAAATAGAAAATGATCTCAAACAAGCTGTCAATTTATTTGGTGTGACTGCACCGACTAGTTGTTACAGAATTTCCAGAGGTGTTGCCAGTGCAATATTAACAGACTTCTACATGTGGAAAAAAGATTATTCCAATGCTATTTTAGCTTCTGATTATTTTGCAAATACTTCTACAAATCCTTATGCGTATGCAAATTCTGATACATGGAAACAGATATTTATAAATCCTGCAAGTTCAAAAGAGAATATATTTGTTTTGTATTGGGATTATACAAGTGACGGTGAGCAGGGGATTGTTAAACAAATTGGTGGTGGACAACAAAGTAATGCCCAAGTAAAAATTTCGAGAACTGTCTGGAACAAATTTGTTAATCGTAAAGAATGGGATCCAAGATTTGCCTTGTCTTTAGATACATTGCATCTATATAATGGTGTTGGAACATTGGATGAAAATTCTTATGATATGATTAATGATAATATGGGAATTGCAGATGATTACTGTACGAAATGGCTTGAATTGGATCCTTTGACAGGTGAATATCCTAAGATAGTGGCTTCTGATGCAGATTATGAGATTCCATTCTACAGGTATTCAGGAATTATGTTGCTTAGAGCAGAAGCTTATGCTCGCCGTAATGAAGGAAATGATTTGAATGAAGCAATTTCAATAATAAACCAAATTCGTCAGCGTTTTTCAACTGAACATAACTTGACAGGAAGTGAAACTCAGACAGAGCTGATTGATATAATAGATGAGGAACGTTTGCTGGAATTATGGTGTGAAGGAACAAGATGGTTTGACCTCGCAAGACGTGGTGATTTAAAAGAAGTAATGGATCAGGTATTCATTAATGAAAGAGGTATTCCTGAAGGTTTTGGTGATGAGCAGTATATATTATGGCCAATTCATCAATCTGCTTTCTCTGCAAATCCAGAATTGGTTGGTGATCAGAACCCAGGTTATGTTGAAGGTTAAAATATAGTTGGAATATGAAAAAAAATAATTTATTATCCTTAGGTTTTTCTCTTATTCTTTTTTCTGGTTGTAATATGTTTGGACTGGAATTACAAGAAAATTATGATTATGATGATAGTGTTTTTGACTCTCATACAAATATGAGTGTTATGGATTATATGCGTACCCAACCTGATATGTATTCTGAAATGGTGGAGGCTATAGAATATGCAGGAATGGAATCTGAATATTCCAATCCAGAGAATACTTATTTTGTATTAACTAATAATGCATTCAATACATATTTTAAGAACAACAGATTACTAAATCCTGAATATCAGGAAGGAAGTGATGATCCTAAAATGGAAACTGTTATTCCGTCTTCAATAACCGATTATCCCCAAAGAGATGTCCAAGAATTTCTTAAATATCATATATTGATAGGAAATCACAATTGGGATAATTTAAATTCATCTACAAATGAGTGGATAAGAACTGCCTCATATGTTGAAAATTCGCCTGCAGATACTTGTCTGGTTCTAATGGGAGTGCAATATGCTGATGTCGCTGGTGGTGGTTGTAAAATTAATATAAACAAATGGGAAGGAGTTGAGCCTGATGTAGAAGGAACAAAGCCTTTACAGACTTCTGTGAGTCCATTGTATTCTTCATTGATATGTACTGATGGGCTTGTCCATGTTTTGGATACTTATTTGAAAGCTCCTAAGAAGGTGGTAGTTGATTTTTATAGTAGTTATCAAATAAAATAGTTGTTATGAAGTTTATTTATAGTTTATTAGCTTTCATATTGATTCTCACAAGTTGCAAAAATGAGGATTTTGTTAGAATTGATTCTTTGAGTCATTTGGGAGAAAGTTGTTTCCAGGGACAGAAGGTTCCTGTTTGGGTATCAGTGGAAACTGGTGATATGGCAAATACTGAATATGAATGGTCTTGTACAGGTGGTGAGTTTGAGGAAATACCAGGAGGTATAGGTAGTAAATTGTATCATACTATATGGATTGCCCCGATGGAAAAAGGTACTTATCAAATTAATTGCACTGTAAAATGTGGAGGCAAATCTGAAACTAGAACTGCAGAGATAAAGGTGGATAAATATTTGTTTTATGATTTTAATTATCTGAACCAGTATATGTATTTCACTAAAAGTAATGCAAGCCCGACAATTAATGCAAACTCGTTAGATTTGCTGCTTAAAGGAACAGCTAAAAATGCTTATGGTTATATATCTACATTTGTAGATGATACACCAGTCAAACCATCATTGACTTTGGAAGTGGATTTAAAGACAGGAAGTACCTATGGTAATCAGCAAGCTGCTACATACTTAAATTATGTTTTTGCCAGACCTGAAGTCGAAAACAAATTAGTAGATAAATATATCAGAAATTTAAGGATTGAAATATACCCAAGACTGAATGTGAATACTAATCAGAAAGATTTAATCCCAAGTGTGGTTTACGATGATATAACAAGATTGAAATCTTTAAAATGTAATGTTTTTGTATGGGGTGAAGTATATGATGCAAGATTTGATATGTCTGAATGGAAACTAATTAGTTCTGAATATATAGATGGATTGTATCTAAGTACTGATAAAATAAAGAAACACGTTGTATCAAATCTTGATGTTTTCAATAATACTTTGAGTTTTGCAGCCGATAATGATAATATCAATATTCCTTTGGATAATGTATTCTTAAATTCAGCAGAGAATGTTTCTGTTGATAACATAAATATTGGAGTATATCATACAAATTGCCAAATAGTGTTAGATAATTTGTCTATTGATTTGAATGATTAATATATTGATATTTCTTTGAATGAAACTACTCTTTACTTATTTGGAGAGAGTAGTTTCATTTTAATTATACAATAGATTTGAATCAATCGTAAAAGACGTTCAATTTGAACTTTTTTTTATATAAAGAACGAATGTTTTTATAGATTGAAATTATTGTATAAGTAAGAATTTGTTTCAAGTGGTAGTTTTGTATTCAGAAAACAAATTACATTAACTAAGAAATCATGGGTAAATTTTTAAATTCATTTTGTGGCTTTTTTGCTTGTGTATCTTGCTTTGGTGCTAATGAGACGAATGTAGTAAAAAAGCCCAATATCGTTTTTATCCTCGTTGATGACTTCAGATATGATGCGATGGGGTATTGTGGTAATAAAATTGTAAGCACTCCATCAATTGACAATCTGGCTTCGCAGGGTATTTTTTTCAGAAATGCTTTTTCTTCAACTCCTATTTCTTCTGCCAGTAGGGCAAGTATTCTTACTGGATTACATGAAAGGACACACAGATATTCTTTCCAAACCGGTCCGATAGATGACAAATTTTTGGAGAATGCATATCCTTTGAAATTAAAGGAGGCTGGATATCATACAGCTTTGTTTGGCAAACTAGGTGTAAATTGTACTGATGCAGAATCTTTGTTTGACGAGATAGAAGATTATGACAGAAATAATGCAATCAAAGAAGACGGTTATCATTATAAGACATTGAATAATGATACGGTTCATCTGACAAGATATACTGGTCAGAAAGGGTTGGATTATATAGAAAAGCAGGATGGGAAAAATCCATTCTTTCTGGCTCTTTGTTTTAGTGCACCACATGCGCACGATTCTGCTAAACAGCAATACTTCTGGGATGATGACCAGGAAGATTTATATAATGACGTGACAGTTCCAGATCCGATAATGAGTGAAGATGAATATTTTGAACGTCTTCCTGAGGCTGTTAAGAACGGTTTTAGCCGTCTGCGTTGGACATGGCGTTTCGATTCTCCTGAGAAATATCAGTTTATGATGAAAGGATATTATAAGATGATAGCAGGGGTGGATCAGGAAATAGCAAAGGTTAGAAAGATGCTTGAAAAGAAAGGTCTTGCTGATAATACTGTGATTGTTTTTATGGGTGATAACGGTTATTTCTTGGGGGAAAGACAGATAGCTGATAAATGGATGATGTACGATCTGTCTGTGAGAATACCTCTTATAATATATGATCCAAGAATAGATAAACATTCTGAAGTGGAACAACAGGTGATAAATGTTGATATACCTTCTACATTTGTTGACATTGCCGGTGGAGATATTCCTTCGCAGTGGCAAGGTAAGAGTCTGAAGGGATTGTTGAAAAACAAGAACTATAGAATGGAAAGGGATACAATCCTTATTGAACATTTGTGGGAAATGCCTAATATTCCGTCGTGTGAAGGTGTGAGAACTGATGATTGGAAGTATTTCAGATATGTAAATGATGAGCGTATAGAAGAACTTTATAATCTGAAAGATGACCCTAACGAGGAGTTTGACCTTTCGAAAGATAAGGAATATGCCAAGGTATTGGTAAACCTTAGAAACAAAACTGATGAACTTGCCCATAAATTCTCTGCTAATGGTTGGATTGCACCGGAAAATCTGTCGGCTAGATTTATGTCAAAAGATGAATATTTGTTGCTTAAATCTGATAAGTTAGTGTTCGGTTGGACATTACCATATTTCTCACAAGCGCAGAAGTCTTATCAGATTCTTGTTGCTTCAACGGCAGAGAATATTGAAAAGAATGTAGGTGATATGTGGAACAGCGGATGTGTGTTCACTAATAATTCATTAAATGTGGAATATAAAGGTAAGGCACTTGAAAAGGGAAAGACTTATTATTGGAGGGTTCGTTATTGGGATTATTTGAATAGAACAAGTCAGTATTCCGAATCACAGTCTTTTGTATATGGCGATAAATCTGTTTCAGATGTTCAAACGTCAGCAATGCCTAATACAGACATATTGATGATTTGGGGTATTTCGAATATTATTGATGGAGGACAGACTATAAAAATAGCTCCACAAATGGGTGATGTGAAAAAATCATTTGTTGTTTACCCTACATTGATGGGAGACATTAAAGCTGATTATATGATGGTAGGCAATAGAAGAAATTATACGATAACTGTCCCAGCTAACATGGGTGCTGAATTCGTAATACCACAGGGAGTGAAAGGTATAGTTCTTTTGAACGGTAAACCACAGTCGCTGAATTATGGCAAACTCCAGTTGAGTGCTGGCAAAAACTTAATTCAAATTCAAAATAATACATTTTAAACATGAGAAACTCATTATTATTACTAGCTTCGGGGTTGATACTTTCAACTTCTGCATTTGCTGTACAGCGTGATACAGAAGCTGATGCTTTAAGACACAAAAAACTTGAAAACACTCCAATCTATGGCGAACTTTATCAGTCGCTTGCTTTCGATGGAGGATGGAGCAGTGTATGTCCGGGCCAGGCTTTCCGTTTCAAAGGTCAGTTTGACAGAAATTATGCGGCATGGGTAGACTGTTTCGGCGATGTTATTGTGGGATATTATGACAACGCTACAGGCGAATCGTCTATGTATGCTGTTATTGACCATAAGAATGTACGTACAGACAATAGCATTGTTTCGCTTACATACGCTGGCGACGGAAGCCTGATATTGTATGTAGGTAAAACCGGTTCGAAGAAACTGTCTGTTTATGTTTCTGAAAAGGAAAATATCAACAAATGGGAAAAAACTACATTCAAGACTGACGTAAAAGTAGAGAAACTGTCGGCTTGCAATGCAGGAGCACAGAGTATGGTTGCCGTGCTTGGGAAGGGTAATGTGTCTGTATGGTCTAACCAAAAAGGATTGGTCAAGAAAGTATCTGAAATCAACGTAAAAGGAAATTCTGACTTGTTCAAAATCCAGTCATTCAATGAGAAGGTCTATTTGTCATTAAATAATGAGATGTATGTTTGCGAAGGGGAAATCAAGCTGGCAGCAGAACTTGGTGATGCTGTGGCTGTTTCCGACTTCGTTCCTACTGTAGATGGCTTTATGGCTGTAGGCAAATCGGACAAAGGTCTGACAATCTCAAAAATCAACAATGGCAAGGTAAAATCGTACAGCATCAAAACAGACAGTGTTTGCGGAAATCCTGTGATTGATATGGACGATGCGAAGAATATTTACTTCACTAAAACTGTAAATGGTATTTCTGAAGTCTATAAGGCTGTGAACAAGCGTGGCACAAGATGGACAGTAGAGGCTGTGACAGAAAACTCTCCATTCAACAACAGGGATGTGGTGGCAGTACAGAACTCTTCAAGTGAAATGCCTGTACAGTTTATGTGGAATCAAGAATCGTTGAAAGATGTGAAGGTAAATACACTGTCGTCTGTAAAGATGAATATTTTCCAGCCAAAAGTTACTGATATTACTTCGCCTGAACAGATTAAGGTGTTGATGAAAAAGGTTGCAGACTGGACATTGGGACGTTCTTATATCGACAAGCATAAGAACGACTGGCAGTGGGGGGCATTTTATACAGGACTTATGGCTGCACACGAAAGACTTCAGTCTCCTTTCTACTGGAACGAGATGATGAACCTCGGACAGTATTACGATTGGGCTTTATTGCCAGATCAATTACATGCAGACAGATTACTTGTATGCGACCTGTATCTGTATATGTACGAGCATTCGGGAAAGAAGCATGACTATATGGTCAAGCCTACAAAATATGCCATGGATCTTCATACTTCAAGAAAGGCGAAGATAGACCCACACTTTAAAGGCTCAGAATATAAGATGGAATGGTGGTCATGGGCAGACGCGCTTTATATGGCTCCAATCTCTTTCTATGAATATACAAGAGTTACAGGAGATAAAGCGGCTGCTGATTTTGCATATAAGCAGTGGAATGTGGTAGAAGATTATCTGTATTCAAAAGAAGACTCTTTGTTCTATCGTGATGACAGATATTTTACTGCCAAATCAACTAACGGCAAAAAAGTGTTCTGGGCTCGCGGTAACGGATGGGTACTCGGTTCAATGCCTCGTATAATGGATAGCTTGCCTAAGGATAGCGAATATCGCAAGCATTATGAAAAACTGTTCAAGGAAATGGTTGCAAAAATCAAGAATATTCAGATGCCTGAAGGGTTGTGGACTTGCAGTCTTTATGATCCTGAAGAATTGAACATAGGTGAATCGAGTGGTAGCGGATTCTTTGGTTATGCTTTGGCTTGGGGTATAAACAATGGTCTTCTTGATAAGGCGGAATATGAAGAGGCTTTGATGAAAGCATGGAAAGGTATGACAAACAACGTAACTGATTTTGGACGTCTTGGGTATGTTCAGCAGATTGCCGGTGACCCGTATCCGTTCTTCTATCACCAGTATCATACATACGCTTCGGGAGCATTCCTGCTTTTTGCTAATGAAATGATTAAGTACTTTGAAAATAAATAATATTATGGCACGATTTGCATTTAAAATGTTTTTAAAGCCTGGTTGTGAGGCTGAATATGAAAGAAGGCACAGAGAGATATGGCCTGAGATAGTGGAATTGTTGAAAGAAACAGGAGTAAGCAATTATTCAATTTTCTTTGATAAGGATACAAACCTGCTTTTTGCCGTTCAGGAACAAGGGGAGGTGTCTTCACAGGATCTCGGTGCTGAACCTATAATACAGAAATGGTGGGAATATATGGCTGATATAATGGAAACGAACCCGGATAATTCGCCGGTTTCTATTCCGTTGCAGGAAGTGTTCTACATGGCCTAAAAAAATATTAATAATTTACAGTTCAAAAAGTATGATTGTTTTCATGCTTTTAGAGTTACTAACTAAATAAAAAAATAAATATGGTAAATTTTTCACTAAAAGGTAAGGTTGCTCTTGTAACAGGAGCATCTTATGGTATCGGTTTTGCAATTGCAACTGGATTTGCACAGGCGGGTGCGGAAATTGTGTTCAATGACATCAAGCAAGAACTCGTTGACAAAGGTATAGCAGCATATAAAGAACTTGGTATTAACGCACATGGTTATGTGTGCGATGTAACAAATGAAGAGGCGGTAAATGCTCTTGTCGCTAAAGTTGAACAAGAAGTGGGTGTTATTGATATCCTGGTAAATAATGCTGGTATTATAAAACGTATTCCAATGCATGAGATGTCTGCAGCTGAGTTTCGTCAGGTAATTGATGTGGATTTGAATGCTCCTTTTATTGTATCTAAGGCTGTTATTCCTTCAATGATAAAGAAGGGTCACGGAAAGATTATCAACATCTGTTCTATGATGAGTGAGCTTGGTCGTGAAACAGTTTCTGCATATGCAGCAGCTAAAGGTGGTCTTAAGATGCTTACACGTAATATTGCTTCAGAATATGGAGAATATAATATTCAGTGTAATGGAATCGGTCCTGGTTACATTGCAACACCACAGACGGCTCCTTTACGTGAGAAACAGGCTGACGGTTCTCGCCATCCGTTCGATGCTTTCATAGTTGCAAAAACTCCTGCTGCGCGTTGGGGTACTCCTGAAGATTTAATGGGTCCTGCAGTCTTCCTTGCTTCAGAGGCATCAAACTTTGTAAACGGACATGTGCTTTATGTTGACGGTGGTATTTTGGCTTATATTGGTAAACAGCCTAAATAATCAATATAATAAAGTATGAAGCTTGTAAAATTAATGAATATCCTGCTGGCTGTTACTAGCCTTGCAGGATGTTCTGTCAGTGAAGGTAGTGTAGAAATATTGGTTAAGAACAATGGTGATACGAAAAGATATGGTGAAATCATAGAAATTAGTCTTGATGAACTGAAAGGAAAATTGGATGGGACATCTCAACGGATTTCAGTTTCTGATGAGGATGGTAATATTGTTCCATGCCAGATTACTCATGACGGTTTTCTCATTTTTCCGGTTGATGTACAAGCTCATAATTCTATGATTTACAGACTTACGGAATGTAATGCAATTTCGTTTGATACAATATCATGCGGAAAGGTTTATCCTGAACGTTTGGATGATTTGGCATGGGAAAATGATAAGTCCGGGTATCGTGCTTATGGTCCTGGATTCCAGAAAAAAGGTAATAAAGGGTTTGGTTACGATATTCTTTCAAAGAAGGTGTCACAGCCTGTTCTTGAGCAAAGATATAGTATACAGCTTGATTCTGTAACTCGATCAAAAATTATAACTTTAAAAAAAGAAGGGAAACTTCATGAAGCTGACAGTATCAACCATTCGATATCATATCATGTAGACCATGGTAATGGAATGGACTGTTATAATGTCGGATCATCTTTAGGTGCAGGAACAACTGCATTATTAGTAGATTCTGCTATAGTGTATCCTTATTGTTATAAGGATGTTGAAATTTTAGACAACGGTCCTTTACGCTTTACTGCTCAATTGGTATTTAATCCAATTAAAGTGAATAATAATTTAAATGTGATTGAAACAAGAATTATATCTCTTGACAAAGGCTCTTATTTGAATAAAACGAAAATTAAATATTCCGGACTAAGTGATTCTGAAACTATTGTTTCTGGAATAGTGTTACACTCTCAGAACCCAGATGGTTATGTTTTAGGTAACGATGGACATTATTTAGCGTATGCTGATTCAACAAATAATACTAGAAACGACAACGGGGTTATATATGTTGGCGCTGTATTCAGTTCTAGTCTGTTGGATATGAATGTAAGACTCTTTGATAAGCCACAATTGGATGCAATAGGTCATATATTGGCATATAATACTTATATACCTGACTCAACATTTACATATTTTTGGGGTAGTGGATGGAGCAAGAATGGAATTACAAGTATTGATGAATGGACAAAATACCTTAAGGAGTTTTCTTATAATATTAATAATCCTTTAGATATAACGATCAGATAAAGAATAATATATTATGGAACAAATATTTAGTTATATAATTGGGCTAGGTGCTGCCGTAATGATGCCTGTACTATTTACTATTCTTGGAGTTTGTATCGGAATTAAGTTTGGTAAAGCACTAAAAAGTGGTCTTCTTGTTGGTGTTGGTTTTGTTGGACTATCAGTAGTAACATCACTTCTTACTACTAGCCTTGGTGGTCCATTAAAGAAGGTAACTGAGATTTATGGACTAAGTTTGGAAATATTTGATATGGGATGGCCGGCAGCTGCGTCTGTTGCATATAACACATCTGTTGGAGCATTCATTATTCCAGTATGTCTTGCCGTTAATATAGTTATGCTTTTGACAAAAACGACAAAGACTGTTAATATTGACCTTTGGAATTACTGGCATTTTGCATTTATTGGGGCGGTTGTATATTTTGCAACAGAAAGTATAGGATGGGGCTTCTTTGCAGCTATAATATGTTATGTTATAACACTGATAATGGCAGATATGACATCAAAGCAGTTTCAGGCTTACTATGACAAAATGGAAGGAATTTCAATTCCCCAACCATTCTGTCAAGGATTTGTACCATTTGCTTTGGTTGTTAACAAGGCTCTAGACATGATACCAGGGTTTAGTAAACTTGATATAGATGCAGACGGTATGAAGAGAAAATTCGGAATTATGGGTGATCCACTTTTTCTTGGTGTTATAGTAGGATGTGGTATTGGTGTATTGTCATGTAGCAACTTTAATGAATTTAGAGACGGTATACCTTCAATCTTTGGACTTGGAATTAAGATGGGGGCTGTTATGGAACTGATACCACGTATAACATCATTGTTTATAGAAGGATTACGTCCTATCTCTGATGCGACAAGAGAATTAATTGGTAAGAAATTTAAGAATGCGGCAAGCCTTAACATAGGAATGAGTCCGGCTTTGGTAATAGGACATCCGACAACGCTAGTTGTTTCATTGCTGCTTATCCCAGTGGCACTGTTTCTTTCTGTTGTATTGCCTGGAAACAAATTTCTTCCGTTGGCATCACTTGCCGGAATGTTCTATCTTTTTCCTGCGGTACTTCCTATTACAAAAGGTAATGTTCCTAAAACATTTATTATAGGACTTGTTGCACTTGTTGTAGGTTTGTATTTTGTAACCGATCTTGCTCCATATTTTACACAGGCTGCTCAGGATGTTTATGTGCGTACAGGTGATGCTGCTGTTAAAATACCAGAAGGTTTTCAAGGAGGTGCACTTGATTTTGCCTCAAGTATATTTTCATGGATAATCTTTCATTTTGTATACAACATTAAGTGGGTTGGTTCAGCTTTATTGGTTGCCTTTACGTTATTTATGGCAATAGTGAATAGACGAAGTATAATCAAAAATGCATAACATAATATAAGTGGAGTTATATTAATTAAATATAAAAACAATCATAAAAAATATACAATTATGAAAAAAATAGCAATAGCTTTATTTATGGGTGTAGCAACATTAACAGCAAGTGCCCAGATTGCAAGTGTCAATGTACAAACAGCATGTCATCCACGCGATGTTGAAACTTATGATACACAGAGATTGCGTGATAATTTTGTTATGGAAAAGGTTCTAGTAGTAGATGAAATCAATCTTACATATTCAATGTATGATCGTTTTATTTATGGTGGAGCTATGCCTGTTAATAAAGAACTTACTCTTGAGACAATCGACGAATTGAAAGCTCCTTATTTCCTTTTCAGTCGTGAACTTGGGATAATCAATATAGGTGGTGAAGGAATTGTTACAGTTGACGGAAAAGAGTATAATCTTAACTTCAAAGAAGCTCTTTATGTAGGTAGTGGTAACCAAAAGGTTACATTTAGGAGTAAAACTTCTTCAAAACCAGCCAAGTTCTATATCAATTCTTCACCAGCACATAAATCTTATAAAACTCAACATATAACAATTGATGGTCGCAAAGGAACTCTTAAGTCAAACTCTTTCCCTGCAGGAAAAATGGAAGACAGTAATGACCGTATAATCAATCAGCTTATAGTGAAGAATGTAATGGAAGAAGGTCCATGCCAGTTGCAGATGGGACTAACAGAATTAAAGCCAGGTAGTGTATGGAATACAATGCCAGCTCATACCCATGCTCGTCGTATAGAAGCTTATTTTTACTTCAACGTTACCCCTGGTAATATGATTTGTCATCTTATGGGTGAACCAAAAGAAGAACGTCTTGTTTGGTTGTCTAACGAACAGGCTATTATGTCACCAGAATGGTCCATCCATGCCGCTGCTGGAACAAGTAATTATATGTTTATATGGGGGATGGCTGGAGAAAATCTTGATTATAATGATATGGATAAAATTCCATATACTGAAATGAGATAAAGATCTCCAAGAGACTAAATCATTGATTTTAGCCGTATAGATTTCGCTTTTGCATTATATAAATTCAATAATGAAGAAATATAGTTTTTTAGTGAAAAATAGTACGTAAATTAAACTTTAATTAGTTTACAAATTATATTAATTTGAATTATAATAAGTTGAAATATCAATGAATTGATTGGATATTATTTTTTCATTGAAATTGCCTTGATCATATTATACAAAAACATGAAAGAAATTTTTTGATCATTTCAGGCTATTGATTTAGGAGAATATTTTTGTTATGTGACTTCTAGGAAAAATATAAACATAAATAGAAGTTTAGCAACTTCAACTTTGTAGTTGGCAAGTTTTTCTATGCGTATGAAAACAAAGATATTAATATTTCCTTGTTTTATATTGCGTAAGTATGTCTTGCCAACTATAATATTATGAGTTGGTTAGCTAAATTTATTTCATAAAAATATGCGATGAAATTATGAGAAACTTATTCTCTATATTATTGATCCTTCTTTTTTCTTATCCAGTTTACGGTATAAAAAATAAAATCTCAACTAACTGGAAATTCTTTTTGGGAGAAAACAGGGAAGCGATAAATACTCAATATGACGATTCACATTGGAGAACTTTAAACCTTCCGCATGACTGGGCTTTTGAGAACGGTTATTCCATTGACGGAGCACAAACAGCCAGAGGAGGATATGCTTCGGGAGGTATTGGATGGTACAGACAATACTTTGATGTTGATATAGACAGTATGAAAGACAAATCTATGTTTATAGATTTTGATGGTGTGTATATGAACAGCGAGGTATGGGTAAACGGTAAGTATTTGGGTAAGTTCCCATACGGATATATGTCGTTTTCGTATAATATGACATCGTGCCTTAAAGACGGACGAAATGTCATTGCTGTCAGGGTAGATAACTCGAAAGAACCTAGTGCACGATGGTATCACGGATGTGGTATTTATGGTAATGTTTATCTCAGGACAGAATCTCGTGCTTATTTTGTTCCTTCATCGATTTTCATCAGAACACCAAAGGCTGATGGACAGGTGATGATTGATGGTGATATAAAGTTGGATAAATACGCCGGAGATTATAAACTGAACGTATTTATAACTGATGCAAGTGGAAAAACTGTTGCAGATGCAGAAAGCTTTACAGGTCTGAAAGAAGGAAACAATAAATTCAAACTTCAGACTAAGGTTAATAATCCTCTTTTGTGGGATACGGAAAATCCGAACTTATATACTCTTAACATTAAAATAGAGAATAAAGATGGTAAAACAATGGATGAAGAAAGTATCCGTTTTGGTTTCAGGACTTTGGAATGGAAAGCAGAATCAGGATTTTATCTTAACGGTAAGCAGACAAAACTTAGGGGTGTGTGCGAACATCTTGAAGGAGGTCCGGTAGGAGCAATGTCAACAGAACAGTTGTTGAGATGGAAACTCACACTGATAAAGAACATGGGATGTAATTCTGTCCGTACTGCACATAACCCTCAGATTCCGGAATTCTATGATATATGTGACGAAATGGGTATCTTGGTGTTTGACGAGATGTTCGACGGATGGAAACAGAAAGCTCTGCATGATTATGGAGCACATTCATTTGCCGAGCATTGGGAAAAGGACTTGAGGAGTTTTATACGCAGGGACAGGAATCATCCTTCTGTGTTTCTGTATAGTGTAGGTAATGAAACCAAAGGTGAAGTGGCTAAAGACCTGGTTAGAGTTTGTCATGAAGAAGACCCTACACGACTTGTTACATCGGGTGATGCAAATGCTTCTGAAATGGATATTCATGGGGCTAACGGTAACAGTGAAAGAGTGAAATTCCTTGAAACATATAAGCCGGACGGAAGAGCATTCTTAGGAACAGAAAATCCTCATACATGGCAAGTAAGAGGGTATTATAGGACAAAGACATGGTATAGGGATGAATATCCAAACAAAAATCAGGATCCGATGTTTGTACCAGACTTAACTGACAAGGAAATTTTTGGTTACGACTGGACTTCACCTAATAAGAGAAGAAATCCTAAACAGATATTCAATTCTTCATACGACAATGCGACTGTACGTGTGACTGCTAGAAAAATAATCGAGATGCTGAGAGATAAAGACTGGTTCTCCGGTAGTTATAGATGGACTGGTTTTGATTATCTTGGTGAAGCCGGTTTCGTGCATGGCGGATGGCCCTTCAGAGCTTTCATGGGAGGAGCATTAGATTTGGCAGGATTTGAAAAAGATTTGTATTATCTTTACCAAAGTGAATGGGCTGATATTGATATGGTTCATATTCTTCCTCACTGGACTCATCCTAAGATGGTATTGGGAACAGAAATTCCTGTATGGGTATATACAAGTGGTGATGAAGTGGAATTTTTCCTGAACGGTAAGAGTCTTGGAAAGAAGGCTAAAGGAAAGAAATGGAATGAAATACAATGTGAATGGATGATGCCGTGGACACCAGGAACAATAGAGGCTGTGGCTTATCGTAATGGAAAAGAAATTGCCAGAACACAGCAACGTACATCTTATGAACCTGTAAAATTTGATATAAGTGTTGAGAATGACAATCTGAAAGCTGATAAGGAAAATATCAGTATAATTACGGTGAAAGAGGTTGACAGGAACGGAACTTTGTATCCATACGGTGAGAATCGTGTATATGCAAAAATTAATGGTGGAGCAAGAATGCTTTCCTTTGAGAGTGGTAATCCTGTTGATACTGAAACAAACTTTAATGCTACATCGAAATGTTGTTTCTTTGGGTTGAACAGAATGTTTATACAGTCAACAGATGATGATGCTTCAAAACCTGTATCCGTTTATGTAGGGGCTATATGTGGTGACAAGAAATTGATGACTTCCGATAGAGTGTCGATAAGTGTGGAAAGAGTGTCATTAAGAGGTAATGATGGAAATTCGGATTTCAAGATTTATTACACAACAGATGGCAGTACACCTACAGAGAACAGTAATTTATATGCAGGAGCATTTAAAGTGAATTTGGGAGCAACGGTAAAAGCCGCAGTGTATGACGGTGATGTGAAAGTGCTTGATATGCAGGAAAGATTTGCAGAGGATGAAGGACTGTATTGGGGCACTCCGGGAGAACCTGTATGTAATTTCAAAGGTGATCAGGCTGAGTATGCGGAATTGGAATATTGTACTAAAGATATTCAGGTGAAAGGATATGAAGCAACTGGATATGTTGTTCCTGAGCCTAATAAAGGTAGTATAACCTGGGATTTCGAAAATACGAGTGGTAAAGATGAGGCTGTTTTGCATATAAGATTTCATCAGAATGGTAAGAATACTTTCTCGGATATGGATTTGTATATGAGTGGTAATAAGGTTAATACAGTACGTTTCAACAATGACGGAAATAATCCGAAATGGGATGTAGTGAAAGTTCCTGTGAAGATTGTTCCGGGAACAAATTATATAAAACTGAAGAGTGTTACGGATACAGTTCCTTTTATAGATGAAATACAGGTGATTATAGATAAATAAATATTGAAGATATGAGATATTTGATGATAATATTGTCTTTTTTGTTCTTTCCTATTTGTGGTAATAGTCAGCAGAAAGAACGACCTTTTATCTGGGCTTCATGTGATGACAGGGCTGAGATTCTAAATAAAATTGAGAAATATGAATGGGCTGGCAAGTTTTATGATGATTTGAAAAAGAAGGTTGATAACGAGTTGAATGTGTATAATAAAGACAAGGATTCTTTCCTTAGGAGGCTTCCTCTTGATTGGAGTAAACAATCAGGAGGAGCTTATCCTCCTTTTTATTATTTGCCATTAAATGATAAGGAAAAACTTTCGAAGGCGGTAGCTGGACTGGCAAACAGTGTGCAGTTATCAACTGATTGTGCTGTAATGTATTATTTGACCGGTAACGAAGAATACGCTCAGTGTGCTTTGGATATTTCATATTCCATAGTCATGGGATTGAAGCAAACGGTATGGGATGAGAATGCAAAGACAAATGGAGGGTGGATTTATCCGGATGATAATTTGAGAGAACTCAGATATATGGCGTCCCTGCCTGTCGTTTATGACTTTATTTATCCATATATAATGAGTGGAGCAAAAGCTTATAACCTTGTGTCGAAAGGTAACGAGGAACCGGATATGTATGTATACCAGTATGTATTCCATATATATGCCCGTTCGGCAGTAGAACATGGACATTCAGGAAGCAACTGGTCGGTATTGGAGGCTTCTTGTCTGGTAAACTGTGCATTGGCCATGGAAAATATGGATTTGCGCAATAAGTATTTAGATCATTTCCTGAACGTAAGTAACAGTACTCAAGACTGTATCCGTGATATAGCAAAGGAATATAAGAATAAAGGTGATATCTGGCCTGAAACTTCGCAGTATTCGAATGGTGTTGCGGATTTGTCAACAAAGCTTATGCTGATAATGGACAAATATAATCCTTCTCTGAGATTGGTGGAAAAATATATAAACATACCATGGTCATTGCCAAGATGGAGTGAATTGATTTTTCCAAATGGTGATCTTGTAAGGTTTGGCGATGGGCACAGATACGGTGGGGCTTCACCAGTACAACTGGAAGTGGCATATGCATTGGCAGATAAAGAAGGTCTTACAGAATTAAAGGAAAGAATGGGCGGATACATTCTGAGGAAGATAAATGAAGGGAAATATAATCGTCCTGTCGTGGATGAAAAATACTCTATAGCCGTTGAACCATATTATGATCCTGCCATGTTGTTGTGGTGTGCAGGGGAGATTGAAGGTACTCCCAATGAAACAAAACTTCCTAGAACGGATAATCTGTCGCACGCAGGACTTTATCTTCAGAGAAATTTAAGTCCTACCGGTAAAAAAGAAGACGGACTTATGGCTTTTGTAGCTGGTGCCTCATTTGTACACAGTCATGCCGGAGGCATGAACATAGAGCTTTATGGTAAAGGAGAAGTTATAGGTGTAGATGGAGGACGAGGTGCTTACCAGAAAGATATTCATGAGAATTATTCACGCCTATATGCAGCACATAACTGTGTGATATCAAACGGTAGATCATCTTCTTACGGTGGTTGGGTAAATCTTGGAACATCTACAGTGGAGATGGTTTCAATGGAGCCTGAACCTTGGGAAGATGTTGTATCTGAAAATTATTCATATAGCACTACTATGTTTGAGGATAAGACCATGGGAGAGGATAATGCTCTTCACCAGAGAACTTTGGCTGTAGTAAGGACATCGCCGACTACAGGGTATTATGTGGATGTATTCAGGGCTAAGTCTGATAATGAGAAACAGTATCATGACTATTTATATCATAATATTGCAGACGAGGTGAAACTGAAAGATAATAAACCTGCATTGTTTGAGACTCCAGAACGTTTCAAAGCTTCTGCTAGTCTGCCATGGAAGAAGAATTCCTCATACAGGCATCCGGGATGGCATTTCTTCAAGAATGTAAAAACGTCTGCAAAATATGAATCAGATGTAACAGGAATCTTTAAGGCAAAAAAACTTGGTGAAAACGGTATTAATATGCGTTTCTTTATATTGGGTGAACCTGAAAGAGAGTATTCTTTTGTTGATGCACCTGCCACTTTTGAAGTAAATAAAGAATATTCGGATAAACCGACTCCTACAATCGTAGTTAGAAAATATGGTGATGCATGGAATGAACCTTTTGCGGTAGTTTATGAACCAACTTCTGGCTTGACAGATAATGGAAGTGTTGTTAATGTAGATAAACTTCAGAAAGATGGTATTTTCAAGGGATTATGTGTGAAATCAATCATTGAAGGTAAGGAACTGATACAATATATCATAATACAGCATGCAACCGAAACCTTTAAAATCCGTGATATAGATTTCGCCGGACATTTTGCGATAGTTTCTTATAGTGATGGGAAACTGAAGGATGTATATGTAGGAAACGGAAAAAGTATCAGTGTTGGAGGGAAAGTCTTCTATAATGCTGATGAAGGTTTGGGAAATTTTTACGTTAAGACGATGAAATGAATTTATGAATATCAATCTTCATATAACAAATAAATAATGTTGAACTAATAATATGATGTTTAATACCATGAGAACAAAACTTCTTTTATTTATTTTAGCCTTAGGATTCTTACAATTAAAAGCTTCAAACGAGGCTTCCGATAATTTTATTAAGGCTCTTAAAGCCTTTGAAAAATATAGTAATACACAGTGGACAGACTATAATGGTATTCCTAATACCGGATATTGGGGTAGTGGTCTTTCCGGTGAGAAAAAAGGAACAGGAAATGATGCTATCAGATCTATGAATGGTGTAGCGCTTGCACACGCTGTACTGATAATGGCAGAACCAGAGAATAAGACTCAAAATGCTAAGCGCCTTGAAAAAATAGAGAAGGTTTTGAGGTACTCTTCGCTTACTCATAAACAGGCCGGTACTGATTATACTTGTCGTGACGGTTTGAAATGGGGGCTTGGATGGCAGACAAATATGTGGGCAGGTAGTATGGGGCTTACCTGTGCGCTCATGGAAGACAAGTTGCCTGAGGACCTTGTAGAACAGTGTAAGAAAGTTGTAGCAGCTGAGGCAGACTTCAGAGTCGGAATTGCTCCTGCTTCGGAATATGTATTTAATACTGCAGCGGAAGAGAATGCATGGAACAGTAATATAGTATCGCTTGCTGCTGCATGGATGAGTAATCATGCTAATGCAAAGAAATGGCTTAAAGCTGCTAAAATATATTTATCTAATACATACAGTGTAGCAGCTGATAAAAAAGGCGATATGTCTGAATGGGTTACCACAACAAATCTTTATCCTTCATTCATGCTTGAAAATCATGGCTTCTATCATCCTGGGTATCAGAATGTATCCGGTGCCAGTCTTGGTGATTCTTATCTTATGGCTTATCTTACTAACAAAAAGGTGGCTGATGAACTGACTCCTTTTGCAGAACATAATGTAATGAATGTTTGGAATAAAATATATAATATCCTGAAAACGAACAGTGAAATGATTTATCCTTGTGGTGAGGACTGGTCATTGCACAACTACGGTCAGGTGTCTTATTATGCTTATATAGCAACACATTTCAAAGAACCTGTAGCCGTAAAAATGCAGAATGAAGTTATAAAGAGATTACTTGAAAGACAAGCTCTTTTCGGTACAGGGGAGTTTATTGGAAAAAGTAATGAAAATACATTTTATGTTGAGGCTGTTACTGCAAGAAGGACGGCTTTGGCATGGCTACATAGTTATGTAAATGATTTTAAGTTGGTTGAGCCTGCCGACATGAAAGATATAAACAGTATTCAGGATGATGTCAAGATTTTCACTTCGAGAAGTAAATATGGCAATGTGACTTTGAGTTATGGATTAAGAATATTGTTGGCTGCCGAATCTGCACCTGGTAATACTCCGCAGACACAGTATATAAGTTGTACTGACAAATATAACGTGATAGGTAAAACTCCATACGGAATAGCCAAGAAAGCAAAACTGCTTAATCATGAAATGACAGAAAACGGTTTTAAGGCTACTCTTGAGGTAGAAGCTCAATATGGAAAACTTCAATATTCAATTTATACTGATAATGGTATTGTAGCCATCATACAGAAACCCCTTGGAGGAGAAAAGAAGAGCGATGCTGCAGTTTCTTTCCCATTGGGTATAGAAAATTATGTGATGAACGGTGGAAAACGTGATTTTTACAGTCAAGAAGGTCATATAGTAATTAATGAAACAAGCGGGCTTGAAAAAGATTTCAGCAATGCAGTGAATATATCAGACAATTATGGTGTTATATATGGTCCTGATGCAAAATGTACTTACAAAGCTCCTAAGGCTTACAACCGTCGTGGTGCTTCTGTTGATATGATTAGTGCAAGTCTTAAAAATCAGTTTGCTCCATCGTATATGATAATACTCTGTAATAGAGATTGGAAACAGACTCGGAAGGTTGCTGAGACTGTAATGTTTATAAATGATGACAATACTTTGAAACTGATGTTTAATAATGAATCAGGTGATCAGATTTATTTATCACTTTAATAATGTAATATGGTTAATCCGGATATTACAAAAGTTTTATAGTTATGAACCGTAATTTGTTTTTAGGCATATTATTAATGCCGTTGTGTACTATTGCACAAGAACGTCCTAACATTATATATATTTTCACAGACCAGCATTCGGCACAAGCTTTGAGCTGTATGGGTAATGATGATGTCTCAACACCTAACATTGACCGTTTAGCTGATGCCGGTGTGTTGTTTACCAGAGCTTATTGCTCAGCTCCTCTCAGCGGTCCTTCAAGAACAAGCATGTTTACAGGTTTTTATTCTCATGAGATAGGGGTTAATATGAATGGTAAGCCATTGCCTAAAGGTTTTGAGAAGAATGTGCTTGGTAATCTTTTGTCAGTTGTCGGGTATGAATGCGCGTATGCCGGTAAATGGCATGTTCATACATCTTCGATGCCTGAAGAAAATGCTTTCGGTTTTGAGGTGATTCATTCTCATAATGATAATGGATTGGCTGAAACTTGTGTGGATTTTCTAAATAAGAAACATGCCAAACCTTTTTTCCTGGTTGCTTCGTTCGATAATCCTCATAATATTTGCGAATATGCAAGACAGCAAAGTCTGCCTTATGGAGAAATAGAAATGGCTTCTTTAGAAGATTGTCCTGGATTGCCTGCGAATTTTGCAATAAATCCGTATGATGCAGATGTGATAGCGTATGAGAAAACACAGAACTATAGTGCATACCCGACAATATATTATACAGCAGATGATTGGAGAAAATATAGATATACATATTATAAGCTAGTGGAAAAAATCGATGCAGAAATAGGTAAAATAATAGATGCTATTGATAAGAATAAGTTGTGGGAAAATACAGTAGTTATTTTTTCAAGCGATCATGGTGATGGAATGGGAGCACATCAATGGAATCAGAAATCTGCGTTATATGAAGAAGTTGTCAATGTTCCTATGATAGTGACTTTGCCTGGTAAGAAAAATGCAGGTACCGTTTTGCCTCAATTAGTAAATAATGGAGTAGATTTTTATGCTTCCGTTTGTGATTGGGCTGGAGTTTCACCTATAGAAGGTACATCCGGAGTTTCATACAGGAAGCTTGTTGAGGCAGCAGATGCCGACATGAAACATCAGGAGAATATTGTAATTGAGACTACTTTTGATAAAGGAACTTCTTCAAGAGGATGGTGTGTATGTTCTGAGAAATATAAGTATGTCCTGTATGATAAAGGAAGGTATCGCGAACAACTCTATGACATGGAGAAAGATCGTGGTGAGATGAGAAATCTGGCTGTAGAATCATCTTATAAGGATGAACTTAAAAAGTATAGAACGATTTTATCCAAATGGATGGATGAACATAAAGTAAAAGGGAAGTTTAGGATTACAAATTAATTTATTTTGTGAATAATATAAAGAATATTGAGGACAATTGATTTAAAAAAGAATATTAAGTTATATCTGCCATTATCTATGAAAATAATTGGTGGATATATCTTTTTATGTTTATTTGTTTTGTTTGTTTTTGTTATAATTTACTTTGAGAAAAGTAGAGTTCATGAACTTCAGGAAATTGTAGTAAATATAAACAAAGAACGTAAAAATATAAATAAAGTATATCTGTATATGTTAAGATTGGCATCTCAGAGTGAATCTATTATAACATGGGATATATCGGATTTTAATAAATACCGGGATTATCGTTTAAAGGTTGGTAGTATATTGTGCAATATGAAATCATATGATTTAAAAGATACTTTGCGTTCTGAGTATATCGACTCTTTACTAAATCTTTTAGAAATAAAGGAAAGTCATCTTTTTCATATTATGGAGGCTCTTATATCAAGAAAGAGTTCAGATAGTATTATTGCTGATCGATTGCCTGTATTGGCTGAAAACTTTTCTAATATCCGTATAACAACCCGTAAGAAATCTGGTCTGGCTGGACTGTTGGGAGGTAAAGAAAAGATACTAATTCCATATAACACAGATGCACTTAACGAGTTAAATGAGATCTTTTTTACAGATCATGATAGTATAAATAGCCAAATGAAAGTTTATGATGACAGTTTGCAATTACAGAATCAACTGATAAATCACAACTTATATAAGTTTATTTCTTTTTTGGATGAGCAGGTGGAGCAATCCTTTTTAAGGAGAAGTGAAATAATAACAAAATGTCAGCATACATCTTTTAATCTATTTATTTCAGTAATAATAGTTATGTACTGTATGATTGTTATTTCTTTTATTAAAATACGTTCAGATTTACGAAATGAAGAAAAAGTAAAATTAAGACTAAAACAGGCAATTAGTGAAAATGAGAATTTGCTTGAAATGCGTAAGAAGATTATTCTTACGGTTTCTCATGATATACGTGGTCCACTTGGGAATATTCACAATTGTGCAGATCTGGCTTCTGAAACTCGTCAAAAAAAGAAAAGAGATTTATATTTGGAAGATATTAGACATTCCTGTCATCATATCTTGCACTTGGTTAATGACCTGATGGATGCCTATCGGATCAATGAAGCCGGTGATTTGCGTAACGACACGCCATTTTATCTTGACCGTTTCCTGCAACGCATCTCAGACGAGTTTTCCCGCAAGGCTGTTGTAAAGGCTTTATTTTTTCAATCTGAACATCAAAATTCATCTTTTGTTGTAAAGGGCGATGCAGATAAGCTGGAGCAGGTACTTGCCAATTTATTGACTAATGCAATCAAGTTTACTCCATCAGGAACCATAAGTTTTTATTCAAAATATTTGGAAGGAAAACTGCACATTGAAATCAGAGATACCGGTATCGGAATGGATGAGGAAACGCAGAAAAGAATATTTGCTCCGTTTGAACGTGCTGCACAGAATGTCAATTCTGAGGGCTTTGGTTTAGGTCTTTTCCTGACAAAAGGACTGATCAAAGTCCTGAATGGTATTATAACTGTGGAAAGCGCACCGGGAAAGGGAAGCATTTTCAGGCTTGAGATTCCTTTACCTGAAACAGATGAACTTGTGGAAGAGGACAAGACTGATAGTGATTCGATAACTATTTTACCGAAGAATGTGCTTGTTGTGGATGATGATCCTATATTGTTAAAAATAGCGGAGGACATGCTTGGACGTAAGGGAATTTCCTGCACAACCTGTATGAATTTTCAGGAAGTCGTAGCTGCTCTTGGGAAATCGGATTATGATATTGTGTTGACAGATCTACAAATGCCAGATACCGACGGGTTCGTTCTGTTAAGATTGCTCCGAAATTCAGACATAGGAAATTCAAGAACCATTCCAGTTGCGGTTATGACTGCCCGAGGAGATGGTAATAGCGGAATCTATGAAAAAGAAGGATTTGCAGGTTGCATTCATAAACCGTTCAACATTCATGCATTACTTACTTTTTTATCAACTGTCATGTCTCAAACAAAAATTTCTCAAACTGGAGATTTTGACTTCTCTTGTCTGTTGGATAATACAGATGATTATGGACATATGCTGTCTCTTGTTCTCATGGAATCAAGAAAAGAAATTGAAGAACTTACAACAGCTATAAAGACAATCAATCGAGAAAGTATTAGGAAAACAATACATCGAATGATGCCTGTATGGGAAATGCTTGAAAAAGAACAGTTGTTGCGTGATTTTCAAGAAAAATTACACGATATGGATATTAGTGATGATGTTATTTGTGAAAATGCTATCCAGATTATAGAGTGGATTGAAAAATTAATTAATGAAACAGAAAATGAGTTGAAAAAATATGAAAATTCTGATTGTTGAAGACAATATGATACTTTGCGGCATGATTGAAAAATGGCTACAGAAGGCCGGTTACGAAGTATTGACAGCTATAGATGAACCCGGTGCACGTAGTATTCTGAAGAAAAACGAAATCAGTCTGGTATTGGGAGACGTGCGCCTGCCGGAAGGTGACGGTATCAGCCTTCTGGAATGGATGATGCGTTCCGGTATGGAAATTCCTTTTATTGTCATGACGGATTATGCCTGTATTTCGGATGCTGTTCGTGCCATCAAGCTTGGAGCTAAGGATTATCTGGAAAAGCCTGTTCACCAAGAACAATTGCTTGAATTAATGCACAGTATGCTTAAGAGTCCGGTTGTAGTGCGTAAAGAGCGTTCTTTTGTTGAACGTACCAGTGAAGCTGCCAGAAAAGCCGCTTCACTGGCTCGTCGTGTGGCACCTTCGGAACTTTCAGTCCTGATACTCGGTCCGAGCGGAAGCGGTAAGGAAGTGATAGCCCAGATGATACACCGTTATAGTGACAGACGTGAGAAGCCTTTTGTTGCCGTCAATTGTGGAAGTATACCTAACGATTTGCAGGCTTCAGAATTTTTCGGTGCAGTCAAAGGAGCTTTTACAGGAGCTGTTGCGGATAGAAAAGGACATTTTGAAACAGCCAATGGAGGAACTTTATTTCTGGATGAAGTCGGCAATATGCCGTATTCCATGCAGATTCTTCTCCTGCGTGTCCTTCAGGAAAGGGAGTTTAATCCAGTAGGAAGTGATAAAGTGAAACATACGGATGTACGTATTATTTCTGCTACCAATGAGGATATGAAAAAAGCGGTGGAGGAAGGTCGCTTTCGTGAGGATTTGTATTATCGTCTTGCTGAATTGGAAATTTTGCAGCCACCACTTAAAGAATGTAAAGACGATATTCTCCCGCTTGCCGAATTCTTCAGAAAAGAACATTCAGGTAGAATACGTGTCAAGAATGAGGGATTTACTGAAGAAGCGAAATCATGTATGTTGGGATATGACTGGCCGGGTAATGTACGGGAATTGAACGCAAAAATCAAACGTGCAGTAATTGTTGCTGATAATGCATTATTGGATGTCTGTGATTTGGGACTGGAAAATGTAGATTGTAATGATAATCCGGATATTCGTATTATTCAGGAAAAGGAAAGGATACGAAATCTGCTTGATAAAAATCATGGTAATGTCAGCAAGACAGCAGCGGAACTCGGTTGCAGTCGTACAGCCCTGTACAAGAAAATGAAGAAACTTGATCTGAAGTAATCTTTATTCTTTAAGGCGGTATACCAGTCTGCATATATTGTTTCGGAATGTTTTGGACTCACGCAAAGTCCATTGTCCGAATTGAATCTTTCCAGTTATGTTTTTCCCACTTTTGTATGATATTGGAAGCAGGTAAATGACCAGTTCATCTGCGAGTCGGAAGAGAAATACTCCACCAGCATATTCGGCACTTTTTTCGTCCTGTACTTTCATAAAGAAGGTACAGTTATTGTCTCGTCTCTCTTTTGCATCCATCAAGTCAAGCATACCGTAATGCGGATACATGTTGAATGTAGCCCGCTCTTCCCAATAATGGAAGCCGTTCCGGTCTGTTCTGAGCCATTCCATCAGTATCTCATTTTTGTCCGGCAGGAAACCGTCCAATGTGACGGGCATAATAATCTGTACTTTTGCCATACCTCTATCTGTAAAAAAGCATGAAACCCATGTAGTTTCAGGTAGAGGCTCTGGTAAAGCCCAAACGATAACTTGCATGGGCTCACGCTATAGGGTATAGCATAAGCCTCACGCAATAGTCATCGTTTTTTGAAATTTACCAGATTCCTACCTGAGACTTCTTGCGACTTATGTATATAATCAGCGGAAAACATCCCGTAATCCGCCGTTATGTTCTATTTCAAGTTCAAAGATAAGGAATGTTCCCTGAAAATCAAATTGATTCAGGATTTATTTGTCATTCTGTATCTATTCAGCTTTTCTTTTCTCCTCTTCTACACTTTCTATTCCCAACCGTTCACATAGTTCCGGATCGTTCTTGATACGTTCCATTTCATCGTTGATGATAGCCTGGGCATCCGCCTTTATCTGGTCATAATTACGCTGTATCTGCTGGAGCATGATGTCATTCCCTTCACTGTCCTTGAACGTGTTGATAATAGGGATTTTTTTGTAAGCCTTCTCTTCCGCACTTACTTTGGCATGGTCCACGATAATTTCCGCGTGGAAAATCTTCTGGTCGATTTTCTCCCCGAAATTGTCCGACACGGAACCTACAAACGTACCCTGTGAGAGGTTGGAAATCTTAGATGCAGGAATCAGAGAATCCAGCTGGGTATTAATGGATGTGGAAACATCTTGACGGTTGATGGATATAGACTGCCGTTTCTGTAAAATCTTACCGAAACGTTCGGAAAGTGTCTTGGCCGTTTCACCTACCACCTGACCGCTGAATATGTTGCCGACTGTATTTTGAATTACCTTGCTTTCCTTTTCACCGTAGTCACGGTTAAGCTGGCTGAAGTCCTGAAATCCCAGACAGACCGCCACCTTGTTGGAACGTGCCGTTGCTATCAGGTTGTCCAGCCCTCGGAAATAGATGGTAGGAAGCTCATCTATAATGACCGTGCTTTTAAGCTGCCCTTTCTTGTTTATCAGTTTGACGATTCTGGAATTATACAGTCCGAGCGCAGCGGAATAGATGTTCTGTCGGTCCGGATTATTGCCCACACAAAGGATTTTAGGTTCTTTCGGATTATTGATGTCCAGAGAAAAATCATTGCCTGTCATGACCCAGTACAGTTGTGGAGAAATCATTCTGGTAAGCGGAATTTTCGCCGAAGCTATTTGGCCATAGGCTAAGCACCCGGCGCCTTTCCATTTGTTACAATGGTAGGTTTCCAAGCACTCGCCTCCGAACCGTGCATACAGGTCTCCCCGTACACGGCTCTCCACCTTATCATTCAGTCTAACTTTCCCGAATGTATTTTGTGATGACATACTGAACATACTGCTAATGTTTTACGGTTACGGGAAATCATTTTTATTTCCCAATCACTTTTACCTTTCAAGTCTTTGAGTTTGCGAACATGATGCATTTCAAGATTGTCGGTTGCACCGCAGTTTTCACATACACGTGCATTTAGTCTTGTAATCAATCCATTTCTGCCACCCGTTATAGCGACTGTGTTAGGTAATCTGTCATCTAAATTACGGTTCGGTAGTTCCTTGCGTTTGAAACCTTTGTCATAAAACTCACGTCTAACCTCGTACCCTTTCTTGTTTGTGTATGGTATGGAGAATACACCGTTTTTCTTGTACTTCGCAATAATCTTTTTTTGGGAAGTAGTGTATTTTGCGGCGTATGTCTTGTACATACTATACTCCATAATGTTGTAGAAAGAGTCAATAACGGGGCTGTTGTTTGCTATCGAGTAGTAGTTGTAGAACCCCATGATTTCAGAGTTATATTGACTTATAATCTCCAAATCATCAAGACATCTCATATATGGACGACCTTTTGGCTTCCAAACTTCTTTCCCGTTCTGCTTGGTAATTTTAACAGCATCATATTCAAGAAGTTTCTTTCGCATTGTTTCGGTAGTCACATATAATACTATCTTGTGGTCTAACGACCTTGTCAAATGACCGTTCTTATCTCTGCATGTATCATTGGATTTTCGCACAAAGACATCATAACCAAGAAATTTAGCGTGTTTTCTTGCATTGGTAATCAGAGTTTTTTCGTCAGATAGTTCCAACTTCAATTTATCAGCCATAAATTGCTTTATGTCCTCTTTGATTTGGATACAATCTTGCTTGCTACCGATTACTCCAATTAGAAAATCATCTGCATATCTTATGTATTTCAGTCGTTTGATACTGTCATCCATTTCATCACCGGCAGGATATTTCAGTCGTTCTTTGACAGTTTCTCTAATTTCCGCAGACAATTGTTTACGTTTCGTTTCATCAACAGTGTTTCGTAGTTTTGTAACTAACTTGGCTTTACGATGTCCGAGTTGTTTTGCAATCGGATTTTCCTTGCGTCTTTTCCCTTTGTTGAATTTTGTGATGTACTCCTTGATGTACTTGTCAAATTTGTCAAGGTAGATATTCGCCAATATAGGACTTATAATACCCCCTTGCGGAGTTCCACTGTATGATTTGTGGAATATCCAATCTTCAACATATCCCGCATTCAGGAATTTTCTGATAAGTCGGATAAACCTGTTATCAGAAATCCTTTCTGAAAGAATGGCTATCAATACTTCGTGGTCTATGTTATCGAAGAAGCCTTTAATGTCTCCCTCGATAAACCACTTTGTGCCATTGAATGACTTTTGAATGCTTGAGAGGGCAGTTTGAGGACTTCGTTGTGGTCTGAAACCATGTGAGGTATTTTCAAAACTGCCCTCATAGATGGCTTCCAAAATCATTCTGATAACATCTTGAAGAAGTTTATCCATAAATGACGGTATACCCAGCGGTCTCATTTTTCCGTTTTTCTTTGGAATGTAAACTCGCTGTGAGGGTTTAGGCTGATACGTCTCATTTCTGAGCGTATCAATCAACTGCTCAATATGGGACATACTGAAGCCGTCGACGGTTTTTCCGTCAACTCCTTTAGTCATATTGCCTTGTTTGGCATATATTCGTTGATAGGCTATGTAGTACATCTCTTCATTAAACAGTATCCGATACAAACGTTCGAACTTGTATTCCAAGTCGGAACTATGCTGTGTTAGACTGTTTAATATCTTTTCTGGATTTCTTTTCATGTCTCTCACACTTTCCAAAATTAACATTAAACGATAATGGCTGCTTCCCTTCGCCATGTACAAGGCTTTCCCTTGTTCGGACTACTACGGAAGCTCTGTTGCCATATGGGTTGCCCCACTTAGGCAATCCCCATTTAGACATATAATAACTATTTGGCTTGATAGATTGTCGGATACGATTTTCGTCCTTTACTATTTATGTAGTTGCTCTGTGACAAGTTCTTTTGCCCAATCGACCTACAGGGAGAAGTTGGGTATCACAGCATAACGTCTGTAACTGTCTTCCGTTAAGGCTTAACCATCGAGCCGCTCGGACTATCGTTCAACCAGTATAGGCTTTATCCTCATATCTATCATTTCACCTCGCCACTCGGTCAAGACTTGACAGTTAGTCTACTTGTGGCTTTACCGACATGCTACACTCCCCATCGTCTTTCGTTGAATGGATAAGTCGGCTGGTGATAGGTTATTATTTCAAAGAACACGAACCTAATAGCTTGCCAAAGCTATATTTATTATATGCCCTTATGGGCGCACCTGAAGCTGGTCTTGTGCCCCACCTTTCCAGGCATCCATGAAAGGAGAAAGGTAGTTTTCCAGTTCCGGATAGGAAGTCAATATGGTAAACAAATCAGAATAAGGTTTGTTCAGCAGTTCCACGGCATGAGGGAAGCTGCAATAGATACCGTTTTTGTATATTTTCAAATACCAGATTATAGCTGCCAAAAGGATAATCGGAGACTCTACAAAGAAGTCACCCTGTTTTTCAATATCGGGTAAGTCAGAGGCATTGCTGCCTCTTCCTCCCCTAAGAACCGTACGTGAGAGTTTCCCCTCATACGGCTCAAGCAACTCAATATTCCTATTTGTTATTAGAAATCGGCTCATACTTTCAACATTTTCGTTTATTTTGCTTGTAGCAGTTGTTGTGGACAAGTTGTCGTACAATCGAACCGTTAACATGTATTTCGTTGACGTTCCATGCTTTTGTACAATCTATAACTTTTCCACATAACGGACATGTCCGATTCTGCTTGTTCCATAAATATAAGAGAGACTTACGTCCTTTGAGAGATTCCAGCATTTGTTGTTCCTTTCGCTGAGAGAAATAATCATCATAGTCAGGGTCAAAAGGATTTGCTTTACCCTTGATTTGTTTATACGGAGTATAATGTATATCCGACAACCTTTTAAGAGTCAAGTAATTTACTTTCTTGTTCTTTGATTCATATTTCCATGCAAATGTCCATTTACGCCCCCGAATTTCATACCAATACTTGTCTGCCACCCAGGTTATGCGTTTCTTCGGATGACGGCGTAAAGCCCATTGCTTCGTGAGGTTATAAATGTGGTAGTCGCAATCATGAAAAGCAGCGGTTGATGCACCATATCGGTAGTAATTTCCCCAGCCTGTAATTACAGGATTGAGCATTCGTATCAGCGATTCCTGCTTACACGTTTTATGTCCTTTAACGATGTCACTGATTTTAGCTCTAAAGCGTTTCTGTGCCTCTTTTGACGGTGACGTGTATAGCCTTTTGCCAAACTTCCTTATATTGAAACCTAAGAAATCAAAACCGTTGTATATGTTTGTAATGGTAGTTTTCTCTTCGGATAAAGTAAGACCTCTTTCTTTGAGAAATTCTATTACTATAGGTTTGACCTCGTTTTCCAAAAGCTCCTTATCCCGACCAGTGATTATAAAATCGTCCGCATATCTGATAAGATTCACTTTGTAGTGGAATGTCTTATAGTTGATGAAACGTCTTTTGAATCTTTCGGCCAAGAGTGGTTGAAGTCCGTCAAGTGCCATATTTGCAAGTGTCGGTGATATGATACCTCCTTGTGGTGTACCTTCTTCTGTCGGGAACAGTTTGCCATTGAATACAGCTCCACATTTCAGCCATTTTCTGAGTATCGTCTTATCCATAGGAATGTGATTAAGAAGCCAGTCGTGGCTGATGTGGTCGAAGTAGCCTTTAATATCTCCCTCCAAAATCCATTCGGGGGAATGTTGGCGGTTTAGAACCGTGTCAATCTGACGGATAGCGTCCATTGTCCTGCGTTTCTTGCGGAAACCATATGAAAAGCGGTCGCCTGTCGTTTCGGCTATCGGTTCTAAAGCCATTAGGTATAATGCTTGCATCGCTCTGTCTTTCATTGTCGGTATTCCCAACGGTCGAAGTTTGCCGTTCTTTTTCTTGATATGAACCCTACGGAGTGGTTGAGGTTTATAACCACGGCGTTTGAGTTCATCAATTGCTTTGTACTTGCGCTTGGGAGAATCCCAAAGCTGTTTATCTACTCCAGACGTATTCTTCCCTTTGTTGGAAGTAACCCTCTTTACCGCCAATGCCTTGGCGTAAAAAGAGTGAGTAAGCATCCATTGTAAGGCTTTTACCTTATTATGTCTGCCTTCTTTCTGAGCCTTTACAATACGCGCTTGTAGCTTTCGGACATAGGTTTCACACTTGGACCAGTCCATACCGTCCCAAGTCTGATTCCTGTTGTCAGCAGGCGCACACGATGTTTTAGTTTCGTTCATTTGCTTTCCTCCTTTTGAAAGTTCTATAAGTTATCTTGTAAAGAGTTACCATATACGGAAGTCTGCCCACTTTCGTGTCGGATGATGTCACCAACAGCAACCCGTGATGTCGATTCAATCCGTATCCACCCCATTACAGGATGGCGTTCGCTTTTTCCGTTATCTCATACCTGCACCCCATTCGGCTTGCCTTGCGGTTTGCTTACTCGCTTTCTTACGAGAGAGATACAGGCTTGCCCTGTTCCACGTAATTGACAAACGGATAGTTTAGGTTCTGCCAAGTCCGCCGGCAGTTCTGTGTCCGTGTAACCCTAACATGGGCAAGGGTTATCCGACTGCTTACCTTTTGGTGAGAGCTAAAGTATCTTGCGCTCCTTCAAACCTTACGACGGCTAAAGTCAGTTCACTTACGTTAACCATGCTATCCAGCCTCGCCACTTGGCAGTATGATACTAACCACCCTTGACTTTCCCTCACGGTTCAGTCTTGTCCTTTCGGAAAGTGTACTTTGTCCTATAAGCTTGGCACAACCCATCACTGGAGATGCACCTTATAGTAGGCTACCGCTGACGGAATAGCGGGTTAAATCTTACAATATACATTGTTGTCTAACAATCAATTACGTGACTTTCCAGGTCACACCCAGGTCTTGTTCAAATTTAACATGATGGTATAGCTTGCTTCGTATGCGTCAGATATGTCCGTCATGAACTCCGGATTGATGGGATTGCAGCGGTGTGAGCGGTGCGGATCATCGAAGTTGATGACGTAAAAATGCGGCTTTACCTTGTATTTGTCCATATTGTGCAACAATGTATTATAGGCAATGGTTGAAAGGTCATCGAATTTGTAATCATAGATATATACACTGAAACCTTTGGAAATCATCTGTTTGATGTAGTTGTTTACCACTGCGTAGGATTTACCGGAACCCGGTGTTCCCAATACGATGGTCGCGCGGAAAGGATTGACCACGTTGATCCAGCCGTCGTTGAGCTTGCCGCCATACTGGAATCTGGTGGGCAGATTGACAGAATATTCATTCTCCATCAGCCTTGTCTCCTGCATGAAGGATTCGTTTTCCATATTGAACACATCCTCCATCAGGTTATGCCTGTAAAGCCTGCTGATCCACAGTCCCGCCATGAGCAGGCATAGATAACCGGCTGCAAGTGTCACCACATACAGGGCAGTAATCGCTTCGTGTGGAAAAGGCAGGTCAAGCAACCACCAGTTCATGAAAAAAAGAACAGCCCCGATAGTAAGTACCGCCCATATACGCTGCCATGTAATCTTCTCACCCTTGACTCCGATGGTACCCATACAGGATATGGCCAACAGAAGAACCGCCATCAGTTTTGTCCATAGGATACAGCCGAATATACCGGTTGTCCTGTCAAAGTTCATCAGTATCCGGTCTATGACATCCAGATTCAGATGCCAAGAGCTCATACTGGGATAGCAGTACACATAAACGTGGACTACCAGAATAAAAATACTGACTGCCCTGCCGAATTCCATAATCTTGGCAAGGGCTCTCAAATCGTCTTCCTGTTGCATAATGATGTAGATGATTGTGGGGGAATCCGTTGTTCCCCCTGTTGTTGACTCATTTTGATTGATCAGATACCGCGTGATTTGCGTTTCTGCGGTTTCTTTTTCCGTTTCATGCGGCGACGGAACGCTTCTTCCTCGTAATCGACTGCCGGATTTGCCTCAAAGGAGAAGATGCCTGCTGCCTGTTCAAGCGCACTGTTTTCTTCCATACGGTGACCGTACCGTTTCCAAAGTTCCTCCGGGCCGGACTGTTGTCTGTCCTGCCAGGGTATTCCTTCCCACCAGTTGACAAGGCCGTTGAATACGTTGGCGGAAAACTCCTTTCCCATACGTGAACCGTTGAACGCCTCACGCCGTTCATGGTCTATGAATGTGACACCGTAGATACGTCCGGTATCGTTCCTTCGGAATACCACATCAATGTGCTCCTTTTTCAGCAGTTCCCTGAATTCCTGTTCCGATTTTGCGTTACGCATGGCCCATACTACCTTGCCGGATATGGCAGGAGCCCATCTGCCTTCCTTGAAGTCCTGTGTATGCCGTAACATACGTTCGGACAGTCCCGTATTTCCGAAACGCTTGCCGAACCTTGCACTTTTTATCGGAGGGCTGACCACTTTCCCACTATCATCTGTAGCCGAATAGATGATACCCGTATAGGGTGTTCCCATGTAATCGCCCCGTACCTGTCGGGCTTCAATGTTCAGTGTGGAAAGCAGTGCGGAATACTCTCCGAAAGTCTGGAAACGATAGCTTTCCAGTACGGCCTTCAGCGTGTTTCCTATCTGGTGACGTATATCCCCTTGTGAGGCATCCACCTTTTTCAGTTCCGCTTTCGGATTCCGTCTTTCCGTATCCGCACTGTTACGCAGTCCGAATTCCTGTTCCAGTTCCCGGCAGGCTGTCATTGAACGGCGGTGTTCATAGGAGTCATTGATTTTCCTTCCTTCATCGTCAATGCATACACTCACGATATGTACGTGCGTGTTGAAGGTATCTCCATGCCTGTACACGATGAACGGTTGGTCACCATATCCCATTTTCTGCATGTATTTTTCTGCCAGTTCCGCCAGCCTGTCATTGTCCAGCCTGTCTTCCGGTGCCGGACTGAGGGCGATATGCAGGACCGGCTTGTCCGTCCTCCTGTTTGCCGTCAGATGGTTTTCAAATGAAAGGAGAGCCAGACGTATATCCTCGCTCGGCAGTCCAGGGCGGTCGGAAATCATCCGGTGTCCTGACAGGATTTCCGCCGTCCCTTGAAATACCTTTTCATGGTTATAGACCAGTGCTCCGTAAAGGCTTGCCCCGTGACTTATCTTTGCAACCATTTCTGTTCATATTCTTTGGTTAATGCCATAATCTGCTTGTTGAGCAGTATCAGTTCCAGGGTAGCCTTTTCAAGTTTGTAAAGCAGGGACATCGCCCTTTTGTCCCCGAAATTTTTCTGCACGGCCCTTACGACCTGATTATAGTTGTTGCCTATTGCCTGGAATTGTCTATAAAATTCCCCGAGCCGGATGTAATAGTCCATGGAAACCTTATCCACCTTGATTACCTTCAGTTGTTCTGAAAAGATTGATTTCTTGATAAAGATTGTCCTATCTCTTGCTCCGGATTCCAGAAACAGTTTCTCAAATCTGCTTTTCTCCTGTGCGTTCAGACGGAAATTGTACTTGTAGTCCGCCGGATCAGTTTTCGGTTTTCTGCCTGTCCTTCTTGCCTGTTTTTTCTCCATGCTTTTCTGCTTTTGGGTTGTTTTTCTTTCTCCGTCAGATTTTCCGACTTTGGAGGAAAATCCCCCGACCGTTAGGGAGGGCAAGTTGGTTTTTGTATGGCAGAATACTTTCTGTCGTACAAAAACACAACTTGCTCTGTTCGTTTGAACAGAGAATCCACCTCCGGCGGATTGCTGCGCGACGTGAGCGGCGTGCTGCTGTCCGTCGGAAGATGCTCCAAGCCATTCTTTAGTTCTGACTTTGCAAAAATATGTCCATGAAGAAGTCTTTGAAATACCTGATTATATGACATTTAGCGACATCTGATGCTATTTTATGTCATCACTGAGAATATAAAGTTGAACCGTAGATTTTTTCTCATCGGATTATCGATTGAAGAAACAATGATGTACTTGTTTTTTTATTGGTGTTTCAATGAAAAAGAAAGTATCATTCAAATCTGTTATTACGTTTCCTGATGCTTGTATTTGATTATTCATATGACATATGATGACATATCAAGACATGTGTTGTCACTCTTACCATAATGTTACCCTGATATGTTTATAACATTTTATTTTTGTGACATAAGAACTTGATAACATATTATTTTATAATCCTTTAAGTATACTGAAATATGAAAATATCAACATTCGATTATAATAAAATAGAGACTTATCAACATTGTAAAATTCTGTTATGTCGTCTCAGTAGTGTAGTGACATATTAATATACTGATATAATATTATAATGAGATATTCCCCTGATGAAATGATAATATATAGCAACGTTATTTTAGTAGTGTATTGAGATATCAACATGCAGACATGAAATTATAATGATGTATTACCCTGTCGAAATAATAAGATAGAGTAACATTGTTTCAATAGTGTCGTGGCATATTAATATACTGACATGATATTATAATGAGGCATTATCCTGACGAAATGATAATACATAATAACGTTGTTTCAGTAGTGTATTGAGATATCAACATGCAGACATGAAATTATAATGGTGTATTATCCTATCGAAATAATAATATAGAGTAACGTTGTTTCAGCAGTGTCGTGACATATTAACATACTGACATGATATTATAATAAAACATTTCTCTGTTGATAAAATAGAAAATTAGTAATGCTTGAGAAAAGAACCCTAATATTAACCGAAAAGAAGAAGAATATGAACAAACGTCCGATTCTTGTCGCCTTCAGTAATCAGAAAGGAGGCGTCGGCAAGTCCACCATAACAGTGCTGCTTGCTAGTTATTTTAATTATGTGAGAGGTATAGATGTGGCAGTTGTTGACTGTGATTATCCCCAGTTCAGTCTTGAGAAACTTAGGAGCCGTGATCTTAAGAATCTTGAAAAGAGCGAATATCACCAACGTCTGTTTTGCCGTCAGTTTGAGGACAATTCCCGGAAAGCATATCCGATAATCACTTCCAGACCTGAACAGGCTTCCGAAATAGCCGGCAGGCTTGAAGGAAAATATGACCTTGTATTTTTTGATTTGCCGGGAACGGTAAATTCCCGTGGTGTGTTCGAGTCGGTAATGAATATGGATTATGTATTCACTCCAATAGTAAAAGACCGGATGGTGATGCAGAGTAGCCTCTCCTTTGTATCTACAGTACAAGATTTCATAGGAGAACATCCGGAAGCTCCACTTAAAGAAATACGCCTGTTCTGGAATCGTATGGACAGCCGTACATCAAAAGAACTTTATGTGATGTATAATGAAATTATTTCCCGTATGGGATTAAAAGTGTTTCAAACTGTTCTTCCGGATCTTGAACGTTATAACAAGGAAATGACATCATCTTCTCGCCAGCATTTCCGCAGTACCCTACTTCCACCATCCGATGTACTGCTAAAGGATAGTATGCTTGACGTGTTTGCTAAAGAGATGGAAAGAATCCTGTTTCCGGTTTGAGTATTATGGTCAGAAACAGAAAGATCTTCAAGGTGGATGAAGAAAAACTACGTGAGATGATGGCCAGCGAGTCTATATCCTGTGTTTCATCAGGAACTGCAGCAGACGAATCTCTTAATGTAAGTGTGGACAAAGAGAATGCTAAAGAATCAATAGACAATCAGGAGGGTGGAAATACAGACTGCAACACATTACCTGTGTCTGACAAAGCATACCATTATGGACAACTTTTCCTGAAAAGAAAGAATTCTGTTCAACGCAAGCAGACATATATCAGCATTGAACTGTACCGTAAGCTTGCACGGATATTGCCACTTCTTAGTGATGACATCAGCATTCCTTCTTTTTTAGATAATGTGTTGACACATCATCTTGAAACCTACAGTAAAGAGCTCGGCGAGCTATTTCGCCGTAAAACCCAAAAACCATTCTGATATGGAGGAAATATTATATCTGTGTGTACGGCTTGTCTGTATAAGCTATTTGTTGTACATAGTTTATGGTTGGAAAAAGCAAATAGAGAAATTATGTAGATTTTTTTATGGAAAGCCTACTGTAAAGAAGGAAAAGAAAGAAACTGTCGTAACGGAATCTGCGGTTTCAGATGCAGAAGTGATGGGAAGTACCCGTTATGTCTATCTGGACGAGAATGCCGGAAAGACTGCCGCTCCCTTCATGAGCCAGCCACTTGAAAGGAATTTTATCGGTGAAGAGGAGGACGTGCAGCAGGAAGATGTGGAATGCAACCTTCAGTTGGATAAGATGAAACTCCTGCAGGAAGTCCAGGAAGACCTTGATGCGGAGTCTCCCGAAGTGGAATCCGTATCACCTGTTCTGTCCAGCAGGGACATGGAAGTACTCGGCGAATATCTGACACATCAGGATGAAGCCGACCATGAGAAGGCCATGCAAGCAGCCCGTGTCCTGTTCTCCATCAGGCAGACCAGCCTGATTGACGTGTTCCTTTCCAATATGGAGAATTCCGCGATTGTAGAGGAACTGATAGACAGGTATCTTGACGAGGACGGCAATCCCAAACCGCTTAAAGTAAAGGATGGGAATGAACCGTCTGACGAGTGGCGGAAATATATCTGACACCGATATATTCAGGCATCCCGGAAATCTTTTCGGGATGCTTTTTTTATGTCTGTAAGGCTTCCTGAATGACATCTGATGACATCCGGTGACACCTGATGACAGTGTTGTATCACAGCGGTTTAAGCCTTATATATTTGCAGTCGAATTCAACATTTATGTCAAACCCCAAAATGATTCGACAATGAAGAGAAGAATCCTATTTTCAGTATTGTGTGTGCTGGCAGCGGCAGGTGCTTTCGCACAGGGACAGGGTCTTGCCGGCATCAATGAGGCTACCAGCCTTATGACTTCGTATTTCGATCCGGCCACCAAATTGTGTTATGCCATTGGAGCCGTACTCGGTCTGGTCGGCGGTATCAAGACGTATGGCAAGTTCAGCAGCGGCGATCCCGATACGTCCAAGACTGCGGCGAGCTGGTTCTTCGCCTGCATCTTCCTGATTGTGGCCGCCACCATTCTCCGTTCCTTCTTCCTGTAAGCCATGGATTACCGTATCAACAAAGGAGCAGGCCGTCCGATTGAGTTCAAGGGCTTGAAATCACAGTACCTGTTCTTTTTTGCCGGAGGCCTTGTATCGGTCTTTCTTGCGGTGGTTGTCCTGTATATGGCCGGTGTCAGCCAGCTGGTATGCCTGTCTTTCGGAGCGGTATCCGGTTCCCTGACCGTATGGCTGACCTTCCGCATGAATGCCCGCTACGGTGAGCACGGGCTGATGAAGATGCTGGCCGAGAAACGCCATCCGCGCTATCTGTCAGCCCGTCGCAGAATATTCAGAGCATTAACCAAAAAGAAGAGAAAGAAATGAGAAGTGTATTGAAGGCCTGTGATCTGGAAGACATATTCCCGATTTTGGCCGTGGAAAACAACTGCATCGTAAGCAAGGATGCGGACATTACGGTAGCCTTCGAGGTTGAGCTGCCTGAACTGTACACGGTGACGGCGGCGGAATATGAAGCCATTCACGGTACCTGGGTAAAGGCCATGAAGGTACTTCCCAATTATTCGGTCGTGTACAAGCAGGACTGGTTCGTCAAGGAAAACTACCGGAGCGAAGGAGACGGGACGGAAAGTTTCCTGTCCCGCAGCTATGAGCGTCATTTCAACGAACGCCCGTATCTCAGACACCGCTGCTTCCTGTATCTGACAAAGACCACACGCGAACGTGCCCGTCGTCGCAGTGATTTCAGTACCCTGTGCCGCGGCTATATCCTTCCCAAGGAAATCACGGACTGGGATTCGGTCGTGAAATTCCTGGAGGCGGTGGAGCAGTTCGAGCGTATCATGAACGATTCGGGGCATGTCAGGATGAAGCGTCTCAGAACGGAAGAGGTGGTCGGAACGGAAGAATGTCCCGGGCTGATTGAAAGATACCTGACTCTCGGTATGGAGGACACGCACCCCGTATTACAGGACATCTGCCTTGATTCGGAACGTATGCGCATCGGTGACAAACGTCTTTGCCTGCATGTGCTTTCCGATACGGAAGACCTTCCCGGCAGTGTGGGCACGGACATGCGCTATGAGCGCTTATCCACGGACCGTAGCGACTGCCGTCTTTCGTTTGCGGCTCCGGTAGGACTCCTGCTTTCATGCAACCATGTCTATTCGCAGTACGTGTTCATCGATGACGCGCAGGAAATCCTGCAACGCATGGAAAAGACCTCACGCAACATGCTGTCCCTGTCGAAATACAGCCGCAGCAATGCCGTGAACTATGAATGGGCAGAAATGTATCTTGACGAGGCGCATACGAAAGGGCTTGTTCCGGTACGGTGCCACTGTAATGTACTGGCCTGGGCGGAAGACGAGGAAGAGTTAAGGCGTATCAAGAACGATACCGGCAGCCAGCTTGCCCTGATGGGATGCGTACCCCATTACAACACGATAGATACCCCGGTGCTGTACTGGTCTGGTATTCCAGGCAATGCGGGCGATTTTCCGGCTGAGGAAAGTTTCTATACCTTTCTGGAACAGGCTGTCTGCCTGTTTGCTTCGGAAACGAATTACCGCAGTTCGCCCAGCCCGTTCGGTATCCGTATGACGGACAGGCAGAGCGGCGTACCGCTTCATCTGGACATCAGTGACCTGCCCATGCGCAAGGGAATCATCACCAACCGCAACAAGTTCATACTCGGTCCCTCCGGCAGCGGTAAATCCTTCTTTACGAACCACCTTGTCCGCCAGTATTATGAACAGGGTACCCATATCCTGCTGGTGGATACCGGAAACAGCTATCAGGGACTTTGCAGCCTGATTCATGACCGGACACATGGCGAGGACGGTATCTATATCACCTATGAGGAGGACGATCCCATCGCCTTCAATCCGTTCTATACGGATTCCGGGGAATTTGACGTGGAAAAGCGTGAAAGCATCAAGACACTGATACTCACACTCTGGAAACGTGAGGATGAAGCCCCAAGGCGTTCGGAAGAAGTGGCCCTTTCTGGAGCGGTGAACGCATACATCCGCAGGATAACGGAAAACAGGGATGTCAGACCCGATTTCAACGGATTCTACGAGTTTGTGCGTGATGACTACCGCCGGATGATTGAGGAGAAAAAAGTCCGTGAGAAGGATTTTGACATCGACGGTTTCCTGAACGTGCTGGAACCGTTCTACCGTGGCGGTGATTATGATTTCCTGCTTAATTCGGACAAGGAACTGGATCTTACCAACAAGCGCTTTATCGTATTCGAGCTGGACAATATCAGCGGAAACAAGGTGCTTCTGCCCGTGGTCACGCTGATAATCATGGAAACCTTCATCGCCAAGATGCGCCGTTTAAAAGGTATCCGCAAGATGATACTTATTGAGGAATGCTGGAAAGCCCTGATGTCCGCCAATATGAGTGAGTACATAAAGTATCTCTTTAAGACCGTCAGAAAATATTTCGGGGAGGCTGTCGTGGTCACCCAGGAAGTGGATGACATCATCAGTTCCCCTGTCGTAAAGGAAGCTATCATCAACAACAGTGACTGCAAGATTCTTCTTGACCAGCGGAAATACATGAACAAGTTCGACCATATCCAGCGGCTTCTCGGACTGACCGACAAGGAACGCGGACAGATCCTGTCCATTAACCAGGCCAACCATCCCGGACGTTTCTACCGTGAGGTCTGGATCGGTCTTGGCGGTACCCACTCGGCCGTGTATGCCACGGAAGTCAGCGATGAGGAATATGCCGTATATACCACGGAAGAGTCGGAAAAGCTGGAATTGCAGAAGCTGGCCAAGGAACTGGGCGGAAATCTGGAACTGGCCGTAAAACGCATTGCGGAAATGAGAAGGGAAAGGAAAAGGTCAAACGGTAAAGCATGACGGTTATGAATGACAGTTTTGAATCGGATGAAAGAAAGCGTAAGGAGACAATCGAATGTCTCTACTGGTCCCTGATGAACGGATGGGACATACCGAAGGAGATCCGTGAACATTACGGATTTTCAGAAGACTATGAGCTGTATCACCGGCTTGAAAGTATGGAACCGGAAGATTACAGGGAAAGAAGGCTCAGAGGCGAGATACCTGATGCCGTAGAGGTCGATGTAAGACTGACACATGCTGTAGAGAAGGTCTTCGAGCGGCTTTGTTCCCCTCCTCCCGTACAGTATCTCGACAAGCTGTACGGGGAACTGGAAAAGCTGGGAGGTTTCATCGCCAACCCGAAGAATATTGACAGTCCTTTCATTAATTCCTGTTTTCTCATGAAATACGGCATTGACCGGAATTCCCCGGATGAAATCAGGCGGCAACAGTCAGAAAAGGCATATAAAGAACTTTATGCCAGGTTTGAAACCATGGTCGGCCTGAAGTCCCCAAACAAAAAGGACAATACCATTATCCGCAAGGAATGTCGGCAGCCAGCCTGTAAGGACAGGCCGACCGGAAAAGTCCGCATCCCTGTCAGTCCGAAGCCAAAGAGACGCAAGATGGGACTTTGAGAGATTCAGTAAAACAAGAACAACATCATTAAAAAGACAAGACATGAAAAACAGACAGTTGTACAGACTGGCCGCCTGCCTGATCGGGGCGGCATCACTGCTGCTGCAGAGCTGTAGTGAAAGCAGGTTCAAGGACTGTGACCGCCTGTGCGGTTCATGGAGCAGTGTGGAAGGCAAGCCCGATGTCCTTATATATAAGGAAGGGGACGCCTACAAGGTGACGGTCTTCGCCCGTAGCGGAAAGACACGGAAGCTGAAGCCGGAAACCTATCTGCTGGTGGAAGAAAACGGTAACCTGTTCATCAATACCGGCTACCGCATAGACATCGCCTACAATGAGGCGGCTGACGTATTGACCTTTTCTCCGAACGGTGACTATGTAAGGAAGGAGGTACGTCCATGAGAAAAAGACTGCTGCTGCTTTGTGCAGGAACCTTTTTTCTTGCCGGACAGATACGGGCACAGTGGGTGGTGACCGATCCGGGAAACCTTGCCCAGAGTATCATCAACATGTCGGACAATATCGTGCATACCTCTTCAACTGCGACAAGTACCGCCCAGAATTTTGCGGAGACGGTGAAGATATACCAGCAGTACAAGAAATACTATGATGCCCTGAAGTCCGTCAACAATCTGGTGAAGGATGCCCGTAAGGTCAGTGAGATTATCCTGATGGTAGGTGACGTGTCGGAAATCTACGTGACCAATTTCCAGAAGATGCTGGGTGACGAGAACTTTTCTCCCGAAGAGCTGGATGCCATCGCTTTCGGTTATACCAAACTTCTGGAAGAGAGCAACGGGGTGTTGCAGGACCTCAGGCAGGTAATCAACGTCAGCACCCTTTCCATGACCGACAAGGATCGTATGGACGTGGTGGATGACTGTTATGCCAGTATGCGCCGTTACCGCAATCTCGTGAATTACTATACGAACAGGAATATAGCCGTGAGTTTTCTGCGTGCCCGCAAGAAGAATGACCTTGACCGTGTCCTGAAGCTCTATGGCAATGACACCTCCAAATATTGGTAGCCTATGGTATTGTTATCCGTGGATTTCTCGAATCTCCATACCATTCTGGAGAGCCTTTACAATGAAATGATGCCCCTTTGCGGGGATATGCTGGATGTGGCCAAGGGACTTGCCGGACTCGGTGCCCTGTTCTATGTGGCCGTCCGTGTCTGGCAGTCGCTTGCCCGTGCCGAACCGATAGACGTGTATCCGCTTCTGCGCCCGTTTGCGATAGGCATCTGCATCATGCTTTTCCCGACTCTGGTACTCGGAACGATGAATACGGTGCTGAGTCCGATTGTGCAGGGAACCCACAAGATGCTTGAGGGGCAGACGATGGACATGCAGCAGTACCGTGAGCAGAAGGACAGGCTGGAACGTGAAGCCATGCTCCGCAATCCGGAAACGGCCTATCTGGTCAGCGATGAGGAGTTTGACCGTCAGCTGGACGAGCTCGGATGGTCGCCCGATGCCATGGCAACCCGCATGGGCATGTATATGGAAGTGGGCATGTACAATCTGGAAAAGAATATCCGTGACGCCTTCCGCAGTCTGCTGGAACTGCTTTTTGCCGCGGCATCCCTGCTTATAGATACGGTAAGGACCTTTTTTCAGGTTGTATTGTCCATCCTTGGTCCCATTGCCTTTGCCTTCAGTGTGTGGGACGGTTTCCAGTCCACGCTCAGCCAGTGGTTCACACGTTACATTTCCGTCTATCTGTGGCTTCCCGTGAGTGACCTTTTCAGCTGTATGCTGGCCAAGATTCAGGTGCTCATGCTGCAGAACGACATCCTGGAGCTCCAGAACAATCCGAACTATTCGCTGGACAACTCCAATTCGGTATATGTGATCTTCATGCTGATAGGTATCATCGGATATTTTACCGTGCCGACCGTGGCCGGATGGATTGTGCAGGCAGGCGGTGCCGGAAACTACAACCGCAACATCAACCGTACCGCGACCAAGGCCGGAGGATTTGCAGCCGGTGCCGCAGGTTCCGGACTGGGAAATATCGGAGGGCGTCTGCGTGGAAAATAAACAGAACAGGAACATAAAAATCATGAAAACAGATGGAATTCAAATCACTGACCAATATTGAAAGCAGCTTCAGACGGATACGCCTGATGCTTGCGGTCTTTGTCGGATGCTGCACGCTCGTGACCGTCTTTGCCCTGTGGAACTCATACCGCTTTGCGGAGAAACAGCGTGAGAAAATTTATGTACTCGATGGCGGCAAGTCACTGATGCTTGCCCTTTCGCAGGATCTTTCACAGAACCGTCCGGCTGAAGCCAGGGAGCATGTAAGAAGGTTCCATGAGCTCTTTTTCGGACTGTCGCCACAGAAGGATGCCATCGAGCACAATATCAACCGTGCCTTGCAGCTGGCGGACAAAAGCGCCTATCATTACTATGTGGATTTTGCCGAGAAAGGATATTATAACCGTCTCATTTCCGGTAATATCAATCAGGTGGTACGGGTGGACAGCGTGGTCTGCGACTTTTCCGGATACCCCTACAGGGCCAGGACGTATGCCCGCCAGATGATTATCCGTGAGAGTAATGTGACGGAACGTTCGCTGGTGACTGACTGCCAGCTTCAGAATACGTCCCGTTCCGATGACAACCCCAACGGCTTTATCATCGAACATCTGACCATACTGGAAAACAAGGACATAAGGAGCGTAGAGCGATGAAAAGGAACCTGACGAGACAGGCGGACCTTCAACTCAGGAGGTTCTGCCACAGACTTACCGTTAAACAGCGCAAGGCCGTTCTCTGGATACTGTTTGTCCCGTTTGCCGTCGCATGTGTCTATACGGCATGCAGACCGTTTATAGGCAGTAAGAACCAGGAGTCCGGAATGGAATTTATGGAAAAGGATTCACTCCGTATGGAGTTCATTCAATCTATTGTAAGAAATGGAGAAAGAAAAAGTCAAGAAAGTAATGGAACGGCTGATGAAACCGTTCAGGCTCCGGTCCTCAAAGGACAGGAAGCCGCTGAGTGAGGAACAGAAACGCAAACGCGCCAGATTTGTTGTGTATCCTCTGATGTTCCTGCTGTGTCTGGGAAGTTTCTATCTGATATTCTCACCTTCCGGGCAGGAACGGGAGCGGCAGGATAAAGGACAGGGATTCAATACGGAAATCCCTTCTCCCGAGGACAGCCGCCTGGAAGGAAACAAGAAGGATGCCTATGAAAAGGCTCTGATGGAACAGGAAAGCAGGAAAAGGAAGACATTCTTTGAAACTGCGGAGTCCATGTTTGCCAAAGAGGAACGGAAAGACAGTGTCCGTCTTCCCGATAACATTCCACCAGAGAGGCAAACAAACACGGAAACGGAAACAGAAAAAGGAAATGCCGGACCGGTCAGTTCCTCGGCCGGAGCCTACCGTGAGATGAACCGTACGCTGGGAAGTATCTATGAACCGCGGACCGATCCGGAAAAGGAAAGGCTTCAGGAAAGGATTGAGGAACTGGAGCGTATGCAGCAACAGCAGCAGAAGCAGGAGCCACTGTCAGGCATGGAGGAAAAGATGGCCCTGATGGAAAAATCCTACGAACTGGCCGCCAAATACAATAACCGTCAGGCTGTGGAGACTCCTTCTCCTGTCAGAAAAGCGGAGGACAAAAAAGCCATGCCGGTGAAACAGGTTCACAATGAGGTGGTATCCTCGCTTTCCAGACCTATGAGCGACGAAGAGTTCATATCCGCCTTTTCGGGAGAACGCAATGCCGGTTTCAATACGGCTGTCGGCCGGAAGACAGTAACGGAAGGCAATACCATTGCTGCCTGTGTACACGGTACGCAGACTGTATCCGACGGACAGGCCTTGCGCCTGCGGCTTACCGAGCCCATGTCTGTTGCCGGACGCTTCATACCGAAAGGGACCGTACTGGTAGGTGGCACACGCATACAGGGTGAACGGCTGGAAATCATGGTCAATGCCGTGGAATACAAGGGAACTATCCTGCCGGTGGAACTGGAAGTCTATGATCTGGACGGACAGCAGGGAATCCTGGTGCCGGGTTCACTGGAATATGACGCTGCCAGGGAGATTGCCGCCAACATGGGAACCTCGATGAACAGCAGCATCAACATTTCCACCGATGCCGGGGCGCAGATTGCCTCCGATCTGGGAAAAGGTGTGATACAGGGCGTTTCCCAGTATATATCCAAACGGATGCGTACGGTAAAGATTACTTTGAAGGCCGGACACCGGGTACTGCTCCATTCACCGGAGAAATGAAATACAGGAAACTATGAAAGAAAAGACAACCATTAAACAAAAGCACATGAAGAAGATTCTGATGATGTTTGCCCTTTTACTGGGCGTATCGGCTGCCTGGGCGCAGCAGAGTAGCGGTGATTATTATGAGGGGCTGACCCGCAAGATCGGTTTCAGCCAGATGATTCCGCCGCACGGACTGGAAATAACGTATGACAAGACCGTCCATGTCATTTTCCCGGCTCCGGTCAAGTATGTGGATCTCGGTTCTACAAACCTGATAGCCGGCAAGGCCGACGGTGCCGAGAATGTAATCCGAGTAAAGGCCACGACACGCAATTTCAGGGAGGAGACCAATATGTCTGTAATAACCGAAGACGGGAACTTCTATACCTTCAACGTGAAGTATGCCGACGAGCCGCTGCTGCTGAATGTGGAGATGTGTGATTTCATCCATGACGGAGAATCGGTGAACCGTCCCAACAATGCCATGGAAATCTATCTGACCGAGCTGGATAACGAGTCACCCCGTCTGGTACGTCTTATCATGAAATCCGTGTATGAGAATGACAAACGCCGTATCCGTCATATCGGCTGCAAGCGTTTCGGTATCCAGTATCTGCTCAAAGGGCTGTACACCCATAATGACCTGCTTTATTTCCATACCCAGGTAAAGAACTCCTCGAATGTGCCTTTTGACGTGGATTTCATTACGTTCAAGGTGGTGGACAAAAAGGTGATGAAGCGTACGGCCATGCAGGAGCAGGTGATTTATCCGCTGCGTGCCTATAATTATGTGACACGTGTAAACGGCAGGGATTCGGAATGTACGGTATTCGCCCTTCCCAAGTTTACGATACCGGATGACAAGAAACTGGTTGTAGAGATGTATGAGAAACAGGGCGGCCGTCACCAGAGTTTTGAGGTGGTCAACGAAGACCTGGTGCGTGCGGAAACCATCAACGAACTGAAGGTACGATGAGAACGAAAGTATTGTATATGCTGGCATTGCTGCTTGTCCTTTCCGTGGGACAGGCAGAAGCCCAGCGGATTCTGCCAAGGATGCAGGGTGTGGAAATGCGTGGAGGTATGGCTTCCGATAACGGATACTATATGGGAATGACACTTTCAAGCTATGTCAAAGGCGGGAACAAATGGGTATATGGAGCGGAATACCTGCATATGAAACACGGTTACCGTCATGTGACCATCCCTTCGGCGAAGTTTACGGCAGAAGGCGGATATTACCTGAATTTCCTTTCCGATGCGGGAAAAGTGTTCTTCCTCAATCTGGGAGGATCGGCACTGGCCGGATATGAGACGGTAAACTGGTCCGATAAAAAGCTCTATGACGGGGCCACCCTGAAAAACGGCGATGCCTTTGTGTACGGCTGTGCCCTGACGCTGGAGATGGAACTGTACCTTGCCGACCGTGTGGCATTGACGGCTTCCTTGCGTGAGCGTTTCCTGTGGGGCGGAAGTCTCGGACATTGCCATACCCAGTATGGAATCGGCATCCGTTTTATGATAAATTAGCGGGTTATGGAACTGGAACAGATTAGACGGATTTCCCTTGTAGGTTTTCTTGAAGGTATGGGGCATGTACCGGTATCCCGTAAAGGAAATGATGTTTGGTTCAGATCCCCTTTCAGAAATGAGAGAACCGCATCCTTCAAGGTGGATACGCAGCGGAATGTCTGGTTTGATTTTGGCCTCGGAAAGGGAGGTGACATCTTCCATCTTGCCGGAGAACTGACCGGAAGCACCGGTTTCATGGAACAGCTGGAGTTCCTTTCAGGGAAATCCGGCATCCTTCCCCTCCGGCCTTTACAGGAACGTAAGAAGATACCCCGCGTTTCCGGATTCGAGGACGTGAAAGTGACGGAACTGAGTCATGAGGCATTGAAAAGCTACCTGAAAGAGAGAGGCATTGATCCGGCCATAGCCGGGAGGTTCTGCAAGGAAGTGGCATATGGAATACGGGGCAAACGGTATTTTGCCATAGGCTTCATGAACCGGAGCGGCGGTTATGAACTCCGTAACCCGATGTTCAAGGGATGCATCTCTCCCAAGGACATTTCCTGTGTGTCCTTGTCCGGAAAGAAACAGGATACGTGCTGTGTGTTTGAAGGATTTGTGGATTTCCTTTCGGCATTGGTATTGCGGATTGTGAAGGACGAGGACTGCCTGGTGCTGAACTCTGTATCCAATCTGGAACGGTCGTATGCCGTTTTGGAGGGTTACGGTAAAATCCTGTGCTTTCTTGACCGTGATCGGGCCGGGATTACTGCACAGGAGACTTTGAACATACATTTCGGGAACAAGGTTATGGACTGTTCCGGTCTGTATGATGGATTTAAGGACTTGAATGAATATCTGACAAAAACAAAGGAAAACAAATGAAGACAGAAAAGAATATGAGAAAAGGATTTGGGCTGGCAGGCAAGATTGCCATGTTCTGCATAGGTCTGGTCAGTCTTGTACTGACCTCGTGCGAATCCGAGCTGGAAATCCAGCAGAGTTATCCGTTTACCGTGGAAACAATGCCGGTTCCAAAGGAACTGAACAGGAATGAGACGGCGGAAATACGATGTGAACTCAAAAGTGAGGGCGATTTTGACGGTACAGTCTATACGATCCGTTATTTCCAGTATGATGGGGAGGGTTGCCTGAAACTGGACAACGGTCTTGAATTCAAGCCGAATGACCGTTATCTGCTGGAGGACCGGAAGTTCAGGCTGTATTATACTTCACTATGTGACGAGGCGCAGAACTTCATTGTCGTTGTCGAGGACAATTGGGGAAACATGACGGAAATGGAATTTGACTTCAATGATGCAGGCGATGAAGAGACGGATGCCGTGGAAGATTCTTTGTCAGTTCAGGAAGGAGGTGCCCTATAATAACCGTTAGACTTCTAAGGTCAGTACTGCCATTGGTGGTACTGGCCATGACGGTAACTTCCCTGCGTGCACAGGGGAATGTGGAAGACTCACGTTGGGAAACGGCTGTCAGGTGTATCAAGAAATACGAAGGATGGCATGGTCCGGAACATTATCCGTATGTTGCATATGGTCACCGTATCAGAAAAGGGGAAAAGTTTCCCGTCAGTCTGACAGAAAGTGAGGGAGACAGTATTCTGAGAAAAGACCTGAAGGAAATGTGTGCGTTGTTCCGTCATCTGGGAAAGGATTCGCTTTTGGTTGCATGTCTGGCATACCAGGTGGGACCATATAGGTTGCTCGGTTATGGCAGGATGCCCAAAAGCACGTTGATAAGGAAACTGGAAGCCGGTAACCGGGGCATTTTGCGGACTTCATACGATATTGTCACTATAAGGGAAAGAAAATTCCGTCAATTGAAAGGAGAAGAAAAGAAGAATACAGATTACTGTTTATGCCATAGAAAACAAGACAGCCGTGAATTTATCATGATTCACGGCTGTCTTGTTATAATATCCTGTCTAAAAAAAGTGACAGGGGATAAATGAACCGGTTATACTGTTTCAGAGCATCCATATCCAGCTTCATGTTTTTGTAAGGATTTGAATCGTCTGTATAGAAATAGATGTCTGTTGTCTGGTTACCATTTTTTATAATTTTCCCGTTCAATGGTATCGCGTCCACATCCTCGAACTTTTCAAGGGGAAGGCCTTCAATAGAACCGGTTTCCTGTTTGCCGAGACTATTTGTATAGTGATTGAACAGTACAAATCCTTTTCGGGCATAATCAATGTGAATGCCGTATGGACGGTTGCGGTAAAAGTTTTCTCTGGCTTTTTCCTGATAATTTTCCATTATAATACCGGTTTGACAATTTCAATCTTCAATCCGAGTGCATCAATGATACGGCAGAACGTACTGATACCCGGATCTACAATACCTTTTTCTATTCTGGAGATATAGGACTTGTTGGTTCCGATTTTTTCAGCCAGTTCGGACTGGGTCATCTTTTCCTTCTTTCTGGCATCACATATAATCTGTCCCATGCAGTAGGCGTATGCCTCCTTACGGAACTCCTCACGTTCAGGTGTTCCCGGCTTGCCGAATTCCGCATCCATGATAGCATCGATGCTGGTCAGGTTTTCATTTCTTGCTTTCATAATACTCCTCCTTTATCTTTAATGCTTTTTCTATTTCAGAAGGCGGTGTCTTCTGTGTCTTTTTCTGAAATCCGTTGAACAGGATTACGATGTTCCCGTCATCAAATATGAAGAATACCCGGAAGATGTTGCCTCCATATTCAGCACGGATTTCATAGAGCTCTTCGCGCAGATACTTTACGAACTTGCTGCTTACCCTTTCCTGTACTTTCAGCATATCAAGAATGTAGTATATCTTACGGGCTTCCTCTTTTCTGAGAGATGAGATAAAGTCCATGAAATAATTCTTGTAGGCTGATATGGTCCTTTCCTGTTTCATGCTGCAAATATATATAAAGTTTACATATCAGGCAACTTTGAAAAGATGAAAATAAATTATTCCTCATTTTCCAAGTTGGTAAAGTTAAAACATTCCGTAACGATGAAGTCTTCTCCTCCGTATTCTGCCAACGCCATGAAATCGGACAGGCTGTCGCAATAGAAGAAGATGGCGTCATCATGCTCTTCCGGAATGTTTTCGAGTGCTATGGAAACTTCCGTTTCTTTCATATCATCTTTCCAGATGATACGGCATAAGGCCAGTTGCGGTTCGGTATTGTAAGTCTCTGTAAACTCTTTATATTTCTGAGATATTCCCTTCTTTACTTCAGATGTGTCGCTTATGACTACTCCGGTTTTACAGTTGTCGCACCACCCATACTGAAAAGAGTCATCTGTATAGTAGTCAAAGTCCTTTGTATTGGGATTTATCATCGCTTCACAGGTTACGTTTGTACTTCCGCATTTGCAGCATATAACATTATCTTCTTTTATATGGAAGATGTTTGTTATGGCTTCCAGAATATCGTTAAGCCATACCGGATTGGCCAGAGCCGCCTCATGGCGGTTTGTTACCTTATAATTTTCTCCGGTTATCTTATCATGGACTTCAAGTGTGATTCCTTTTCCGACAGCAGTTACCTTGTGTACGGAACATTCGCACGGATCACCTATCTTGTCAAACCAGATTACGTAAACCGGATTGTCATTGTCTGTCAGTATTACTTCGGAAACCGAGTTTACCTTCATCAGTGCAAGTATCCTGCCGATGATTTCATCGCACAGGTTTTCAATTCTTTTTTGGAGAATATTCATATTCAGATAAGATTTAGATGTTGGACTTCTTTTTTGTATTTCTCCAGTGAAGGCTTGTATCCCTGTTCATGGATAACGTCCTTCAGCTCTTTCAGGGTATAGGTCCGGGCTATGTCCAGTCCGTAGTCTTCCGCAAAGGCTTCTATTCCAATCAGACAATACCCCATATTGCGGTGTACCGTTTCTGCATTGATTTCCATAGAGTCATCTGTTCCTTTTGGGAGTACAGCCTGCTCCTTCAATTGACGGATCTTGTATTGCAGGCCGGAGGCGAGCCTTTCCATGTTCCTGTCATGGTAGGTCAGCCCGTCCTTGCGGATACAGTATTCCACTGTCTGCCCCATGAAAGAGTTGCGGAATATTTCGCAACCCAGTATGGTACGGATATGTTCCACCTCATAATACCGCATGGCTTGTACATCTTTCAAATCCTTTTGAATCTTCGGAATCCGGAATTGCGGGTCGTTGTCACATATTGTCTTTTCCAGCCATGTCCGGTGGAATGTAGTAATCTGTTTTCTGAACACTGTCTTGGCAGGCATATATCGGTTGGGATGGCGTGTCATGATAAGATAATATTCACTTTCATGCCATCCGCGTTTACATTTTTGTAAGGCGATGTAAGCGAGTCCTATACGGCAGTATCGGCGGCTGTCATCACGGTCCCTGATATGCTCGAAATCCGTTTCACATCCATAGAATTCGGCTGGAAGCCCTGTATATTTTTGGAATTCCATGACCCGTTCCTTGAAATACCGGATATTATCCTGGTCTTTTTGACATAACAACCTGGACATTTCAGGTGTGATGAATTCCATCCGCAGATAATGGAAGTATTGAGGCTTCTCCTTCAGAACCTTCTCGGCAAGTTTTCTGGTCTGTAGTTTCTTCGGCAGTTGAGGGAGCCAGCGCAGACTATGGCCGTATTCGGTGAAATATTCCACAAGTTCCCTGATCCAGCGTTCCGATGGAATATCAGGGTAGAACGAATCCCTTCTGGCCAGTGCCATACAAACCTCTTTCGTCATCAGGTTCGGTTCAAGAATGAAGTTGTAACTGTTGATTTCTCTTTTTACTTCAAGTGTATGAATAAGTCTTTCCGGTGTCCGGAACCGTCTGGGAAGTTTGTTAAACAGGTTAGGTTCCAGCTCCATTGCTTTGTCAGCCATGGCATCATCCGCATGTTTGGAGAACCACTCGTAATGTCCGTATGAATCGAAAATGCCATGCAGGTTGCCTGTCTTGTGACAGATGGCCTTCCATACGGTGTCATAGTCAAGCCAGCGTGTATCCACTTCCTTGATACAGCGTATGGCCCATTCCTTGTAGTATGCTGCCTGTTTGAAACATTTAGGCATCATTTTGTCGATAGTCATGGTTGCGATACGTCCGTCATGGATCAGTTCTTTCCAAAGTCTGAAATCCTTGGCTTGTCGCGGAACGAAAGAAAGCATGACGCTTGTTTCATATAAGAACTGCTGTTCATACCTCTCTGAACAGTACCGGTAACCTCCGTTTTGCTGTACGTCACGGTAAAGGGAGTATATTGCATCACGGACTGTTCCGTTGTTCCATGAGGATGAAGGTATCAGATGCAGGTAGTACATGAAATTCCTGTGTGCGAACAGCGATTCAAGTATGTCACTGTTCCTATATTTTTCCGGTATGTCAGGAAAATTACTCTTTTCGGCCTTTATTGCCCTTAGACAAATCTGGCGGTTACGTTTTTCTTCAGGTATCTTCGAAAGCTGCCAGGAACGCCATCCGTAATCATCTGTTTTGAAGATACTGTCAAGTATTTCAGAAGTAATATATTTCTCCGGCAGATAGTTGACCAGTTCCGGACGGTGTTCGGCTGCGGCCAGTTCAACCATTTCCATTGTGATGAATTTGTCCGGCATACATGATATAGCCTTTGTCATATTGATTTCTTTCATGATTCCAGTTTTTTAGGTTTGATGACTTTTATAAGTTGTGTTTTGCGGAATACATATACCGTTTTCCCTTTTTCACTGACTCTTTTGGGAAGGCTTTTCCAGGTATCCCATCCGTTGACAATTTCCGGAGTGAATTCCAGTTTTCCCGTTTCGCCGATTACGGCAAAGGAAAGTCCTTTGTCCAGAGGGGAAGGCGTATGGTCCTTGTCGGGAACAAAGACAGAAAATTCAGGATTGCTGATTTCATAGATTTTTCCTTCATAGCCCAGAAACCATCTGCCATTTTCATACAGGTAAGTCCAGTCACCGAGCAGGAAGAACTTTTCCTTGCCGGATATTTCCTTTGCTTCGTGAATGGGATTCCCATTATTCAAAGGCCAACAGCTTGTCTTGTTTTCATTTGATGAGAGGCTGCCTCCCAGATGGAACAGGTTTCCCAAAGCGAGCAGTTTTCTCACCCTGTCTTCCGTACGGTAGAATGTCCTGAGTATTCTTCCGCAGTTTTCAAAATCCCCTTTTTCAAAAACGGTGATGTACCGTATTCCTTCCGGCAGGGACATTCCGATGTAAGTGTTTTCATCATTTGTCATAGTCGTATATTTTTATATGATTGTTTATGAATGGGATTCTTTGTCATTCCAAGTCTCTTGCGCGGACTGGATTGTAGGGACAGGACTGTACCAGGTAATTGGTATTTCTGCCCTGAGTCTGACTGTGCTGTCTGAAACATTCGACGTCATCTTCCTCCAGTTTCAGTTTTCTTCTGTTCTTTTGCAGGAAGTCTGCTGCCTTTTCTATGGAAGAGAAAACCGCCTTTGGCTCGAATGAACTGTATTCGTGCCATGCGTTGCAGCTGAAAAGGATATACATTTCAGCCTTTTTTCTGTTACTTGCTGCCATATCTTATCTGATTATTACAGTTAATAAAATACAAAGCCCGATTCCGCTGGTGACGGAACCGGGCCTGTTGTCTTCGGTCTCAGATTCTAATTCTGGTTATATGAAAGCAGGAAATCGGCCATTGCTCCGTTCTGTGGAATCATGGCAGGAAAATCAGTCTTTCCAGGCTTGTAGATTTCTGTCGCTACATTATATGAGTAGTAAATCATTATGTGAAGTACCATCTTTGAAATTATTATAACACAATGATAATCAGATAATAAAAAAGGCATGTAGAAAAATTACTGTACATAACTATTTTGTATTTTAGCTCTATATTGGGATAACATCCCCCAATAAGAGCAGATATGAATAAAAATATTAAAATTCAAGGATGGAAGATTACTGAACAACTCTCCAGCTATCTGGAGAAACGAGGTTCCACATCCAAAACACTAAAATCGCATAATAAGAACTGGCAACGCCTATATGATTATGCGCAGAAAGAAGGTTTGAGCGTTGATTTTCAATCCATAAATTCTGTTAGAAAATTGATAAGTCAATACCTCCTATCTGTAACTCTATCAGCGACTGATCTACGGTCGGCTTTGAATTCGTTCAAAATATTGAAGGAATTCGTTCTTAATGGTAAACTTAAAGAACGATGTCAAACATTCGATTTCTCAGGACCGATTGGTGCAAAAATGCTGGATCTTATTTCTGAGAAAGAAACTCAACATGTAAGTCAAACTACGATTAGAATCTACAAAACCAATCTTTCAAGATTTTTAGATTATCTAAATTCTCAAAATGTCAGACATGTGTATGAACTTAAAAAAGAACATGTAATACAATATATAAATCAGTTAGACAGTGAATATAAAAGCATGCTCTATCAAAGTGTCTATTATACAACAGTTTTTCTAAAATGGTTGTTCCGTAATAAATTAATGGAAACAGATATTACGATAAACATACCTTCACCCAAGTTTGTCCAACAGCCCAAACTACCTTCTGTATACTCAACAGAAGAAATAACAAAAGTTCTAAATACAATAGACAGAGGCAATCCAGTCGGCAAAAGGAATTATTTATGTTTACTGTTGGCTGCAAGATTGGCATTAAGAAGTTCCGATATACGTAATCTTAAATTTTCCAATATCTTTTGGGAAGAGAATATTATAAGACTTATACAAGTCAAAACAGGACATCCAGTTGAACTACCCTTGCTTCCGGAGATTGGAAATGCCATAATTGACTATTTAAAATATGGTCGTCCCGAGTCCGATTCTCCATTCATAATTCTAACTAGCATACCTCCTTATGAGCCTCTTAAGCCACTCAGAGTGTATCGGATAACAATGAAGGCTTTCAAACGAGCTGGAATTAGCATTCTAGACAGGAAACATGGGCCACATGCCTTGCGTCATTCGTTATCATCCAGAATGTTGGAAAGTTTAACTACAATGCCTGTAATCTCAGAGGTATTGGGACATACTAATAGCGGATCAACAATGTTCTATTTACGTATTGATACAAAATCTTTAAAACTTTGCGCATTGGATGCTCCAGAATTAAGAAATTCATTTTATGAACAGTTTAAATGGTAACATCATGAGGAAAATAATATTTAATGGGGTCTATAAGGACCTACTGGAAGAGTTTGTACAGTTCAAACGCCAATGTGGGTTCAAGTATGTAACAGCCGAGAAAATGCTTGTACTATTTGACAAACTGACAATTGAACGTGGTGAAACGGAAACTTCACTCGGGATTGAGTTAGCTCGGGCATGGGCGGTAAAGAGACCTAATGAAACCGAAAGCTACCGCTATAAAAGAAGTGTTGTATTCAATCAGTTTGCTTTGTACTTAAGACAACAAGATAGACCTTGTTCAATATGTCATGTTCCTCCTTATAAAACATACTTTATCCCACATATTTACAGCTCGAAAGAACTAGAACAGATTTTCTCTGTATGTGATAATCAAGTATGTATGCCCATAAGAAGAGATTCTGTTATGTTTGTAATGCCTGCCTTGTTACGCTTTTTATTATGTACAGGACTGAGAATAGGAGAAGCCCTTGAACTTTTGGATACGGAGGTCAATTTGCAAAATAAAATGCTTATAATTAGAGACTCAAAGAATGGGAAAGAGCGTCTCGTTCCGTTTTCGGATTCTTTAGCAACTATTCTAACCCAATATCGTATACACCGGGTAAGGCTAAACCCCAGTCCCTCAACATCTCACTTCTTCCTTTCTGCACGGGGTCGAAGTCTTGAACCAGGCGATATATATGTCTGTTTTAAAAGGATATTACACAAAGCGGGAATACCATTCAAAGGGAATCATTATGGACCAAGAGTACATGATTTTAGGCATACATTTGCTGTCAGATCTTTAGTTCATATGCTGGAAAACGGAATGGATATTTACTGTTCATTACCGATTCTTTCAACTTATCTGGGACATCAATCCTTAGAAGCCACGAATAAATATGTCCGTCTTACCAAAGAAATGTATCCAGATCTTGTATATACTATTGATACAATATATACAGATGTTTTTCCTTCCATTGATGACAATAAAACAGAATAATAAATAGTATGAAAACAACAAATTTTGCAAAATATTTATCCGAATTTCTGACAGTATACATGGTTAATGAACGTGGATTCAGTCATAATACAATAAAATCCTATCGTGATACTTTTGTTCAATTCATCTCGTACATATCAGAACATAAGAATATAAAAATTGACAGATTTGATTTTCCCATGATCACTCAAAATATGGTGATTGAATTTCTTGACTGGTTAGAAAAAGAAAGAAAATGCAGCATTCAGACAAGGAACAACAGGCTCGCTGCAATACATTCTTTCATAAAGTACGTACAATACCAGTACCCTGATAACCTATATGAATTTCAACGTATTCTGAGTATAAGAAATAAAAAGCATACAAAAGGAAAAATCAATTATTTGACTATTGAAGGAATATCGCTCCTTCTCTCCATGCCCAATAAACACAGTATAAATGGCCGACGAGACTTGGCTTTACTATCTTTAATGTATGATATTGGAGCCCGAGTGCAAGAGATGGCTGATCTGAAGGTAGAAGATGTTCATTTGGATAAACCGTTTTATATCAATGTATGTGGAAAAGGAAATAAAATTAGAACAGTTCCAATGACTGAGAGCCAGTTGAACGTTTTATCTGTATACATGAAAGAAAATCGGCTGACGGAGAAAACCTGGAGACCTTATCCCTTATTTATGAATAATCGAAAGGAGAAACTAACCAGAGGAGGAATTACATACATTCTTAAAAAATACGTAACAATGGCCAGAAAAGTTAATCCTGATATAATACCTGAAATTGTCAGTTGTCATTCTTTGCGACACTCTAAAGCTATGCATCTCTTACAAGCGGGTGTAAATCTTGTTTATATACGTGATATATTGGGACATGTTTCGATTCAAACGACGGAGGTCTATGCTCGTGCGGACTCCAAGCAAAAACGTGAAGCAATACAAAAAGCTTATAAAAATGTAGCTCCTGATGTTGAACCCTTATGGGAAAAAGATAAGGATCTTTTGCAGTGGCTAAAATCATTCTAAATATTATGTATAGTAATCTGTTTGTCTTAAAGAGTCAAGAAGTTAGTTATCAGCATATTTAATAAATGTACAAATAAATACTTCACATAATGATTTACTACTCATATAATGTATTATGTACAGCTGTACATAACACATTGTAGACATCCCACGCTGTAATGCGTGGCTGTTCAAGTGAGAGTTTGAGCAGTTCTTCCGTAAACACGGAAATCTGTCCCTGGTTAAGCGGATAGGTGTCCACCTGTGATGCCAGTCTTTTGTCTGCACTGTCATGGGATACACGCAGAGCCGTCAGCATACCGATGATCATGTATAATTCACCAGGTGTCAACACCTTTTCCTTGAGCCTTTGGATTCGACTTCTGTCCGCATCCATGTCACGCTCAAAATTGCGCATCCAGTCATCCACCTTCCCGAACAGTTCCTCGGTAGTCACCTTGTCCTTACCGTAGTTGGCAACGCTTCGTTCGGGTGAAAGGATACACTGATTGTGGCAGATACGTACGCAGGGACCTATTGCCGCCTGGATACCGTCCTGATGGTAGGCTACCACGAGTGTGGTTGTCAGTTCGTCGGTATCTCCGTTCAGAATACGGATGGTGGTGAATATTCTGCGCAGTACATGTGCTTCTACCGCCTTCTCTCCATAGGTCTGTTCCACCTGCGGCAAGATGACCACTCCGGGCTGTGTCCGGTTCTTGTTCTGGGCGGCGAAGATTTCCTCCACCTCGTAGTTCAGGTTGTGACGGCGGCAGATGTCCGTCATGCGCTGGATGACCTGGTAGTGGTAGATTCCCCTTACCGGATTGCCGTAAATGTCGTTCTCCTTGTAGGTACGCTGTAGTGTTTCAAGGTCCATTACTTCGATTCCGTTGTTCTGGAAATCAAACTGTCTCTGATTGTTCAATGTTGCTAAAGCTTCCATAATTATATTTTTTTAATGGTTGGTAATTGTTTGTCCAATAGGTTGATGATACGGACTGCCTCTTTGAAGCGTTCGATATTTTCCGGAAGAGGATTCCTGTATTCCTCTTCCTTCATGCGTCTTATAGAAGGTATTCCCGTCAAGGGCAGAGCCTGGTTGACTTTCCATCCGTCGGTGAACGCCTTCGGCTGGAGACTGTCATGACAGATCACTTCCCCGACACATCCGTGGACGAGCATGTTGCATACGGTCATCATGCAGCAGGTCCGGCTGATGTCTTCTCCGACCAGATAGTTTCCCGGATTGTGCGCATGGTATGCCAGCAGGAGTCTTCCGCTGCCGCATGTAGGGTCTCCCATCCTCTGTCCGGTCTCTTTTTTACCTGCCGCGCACATGATCATGAGTTCACAGATATGTGACGGCGTGAAGAACTGTCCGTTTGCCTGCTGTCCCGGTTTTGAGCAGTAAGCCATGTGGAGTTCACCGAAAGCGTCGAACCAGCCCGACCTGCCGATTTGTTTCTGCATGATACGTGTCCATTCGGCTGTCATTTCCATGAACGAGGCGTTTTGCTGACGCTTGTATTTCCAGTTGCTTATTGGCGGTGCTCCCGGAGAGAAGCCGTGGATGATAAAACGCAGCAGGTCGTTGAATACGGTCTGTATTTCATAGCCGCATGAGGAGGCAAAGCCTGTGATGAGCCTGTCGAGCGGCCTGACTTCGTTGGAGATTTCATATCGTGCCATATTCCTTTATTTTATAATTGGTTATAGACTGTCGTTGATTCTGTATACTGTTACGGTATGGTTTTCATTGTCCGTTTGGATTCTGACCGGACCGTATCCCATGAATTTCATGCGGATTTGTCCGTGCTGTCCCATACCGTTCCACTGTTCACGTGATATTTCCTTAATATCCATGCGGTATCCCCAAAGTACAAGAGAGTCAGGCAGGATTCCCTTGTAGAGTCTGCCTTTCAGGATTGCGGCCAGCTCGTCCAGCTCGCTCCGGCTGTACAGCGTGAATGAATCGCTGCGGAAGGTGTATTCGCCTGTCCTTTCCCTGTCCCGGTGTTTCATGATATGATAGCGGAACCAGTTACGGGTGGTGTAACCGTCATATAACGGATTCGGTTCTCTGTATTCCCATTTCCTGACCGGAGCATCGAACCTGAGACTGCCCGTATTGCTGCGCTTCCCGAATCCCCATGTTCTGAATATGCGGATTTCAGAACCTGCGGGTTTCATGTTCCGGATATTGACCTGCGTCCAGGGACTTCCGGTGGTATCATAGGCGGCTTTTCCCATGTCATCAAAACAGAATACCGTTTCCGGTATCAGGCATATATCCACATATTTTCCTGTTATCCGTTCTATATGAGCTTTTCCGAAATAGTCACCAGAACGTGAGACAAATTCCACGCAGTCTCCTTCTGTCGGGCACATCTGCCTGCTTCGGACATTCTCCATCAGTTCCAGCATACGGTTCACTTTCCGTACTTCCTTTTCTGTAATGGGATACCCGAAGTCACCGTTTGCCAGTTCAAGACTGTCAAGGTCATATCGTATCTTTGTATTCATCCTGTTCTCCTCCTGTTTTGTGTATAGCGTTCAACCTGTCGGGTGATCATATCACAGAATTTCTGGCCGTTTTCTTCCTCACCCCTGAAATAGGCGGCCATCATCAGCAGGTTCTTGTTGTAATAATGCACCCATTTGTCATGGAAATGTGCGCCGGGAACCTGTCCGAATGTTTCCTGAAACAGTTCCAGAGTCAGATCCTCGTCCTGTCTCCTGTTGTATTCCCATATTGCCAGAAGCAGCATGTCATTGTAATTCAGTCTCATATTGCGTTGGTATTTGAAATGGCCATTATGATGTTGCAGCAACCGATTTCCCGGGCATCCTCCTTCAGCTTTCCGTTGTTTACCAGTCTGTCGTATGCCTCATGCACAAACCTGTATGCAGGCGAATCATATCCGATACCGTGAAGATGTGATGTCGTCGCCACATTTATCCGTGATGCCATCATGGAAAGTATGTCCTCTTTCCCTGCCCGGCGGTTGCTGAAGGCATCCAGTATGTTCCGGTGGATGCACGTTCCGTATCTGGCACGGTAATATTCCATTTCTTCTTCATCGGTGAAGGAATACACCTCTTCCGCTATCGTATCCTTTACAAGACGGAATGTACGGCCTCCTTTTTTCAGTATGGCTGTAATCTGTGGAATATGCAGTGTTTCACAGTAGCCGCTTATTTCCATCGGATGCACGTACAGGCGTGTCTTTCCTTTTACAAGATACATGGCCTGTGATGTACAGCCTGTTCTGTCCGTGTCGAATCCTTCTTCATGGAACTTCTCTTTTATTTCCTTGTAGAATGCGTCCGTTTTCTCATGGGAAAGACCTTTTCCCCATTCATATCCGCTTTCCAGACTGAAAAGCAGATGGAAGAGGGTTGTCCGTCCGGTCTTGCTTTCCCAGTAGCCGTAAAGGTCGGCCGTGCCGGATTTCGGTCCGAACCTGTATCCGTCCGGAGTATAGCTTTCCATCACTTCCAGGAGTGAGTTCATGAAATTTTCCGATTCTTCCGATTTCCACCATTCTGACGTATCTTCATCCATGGCATAAGCCGGTATATGGTTCATAACCTGCAGGCATTCCGGAGTTTCTTTCAGAATGTCCAGCATCCTTGTGACGGCTTCCTTCCTTTGTCTGATGGAGAACAGTTCCGTTCCGGTATCCGCGTGAAGCCTGTTCTGTGTCTTCTGGTCTGTAATCATGACTTCTGATATTTATTGTTATACATTGTCTGCCTGTAAGGTACAGGCATTCTTATTTCTTGTTGTCCCTGTTGTCTGTTTGCCCGCATCCCTGCAAGGCTTGGCGGAAAAAAATACCGGAGCGAAGCGAGGATGATTTTTTCCCAGACAACCAGCCCGGCAGGGCCGCCTTGCGGGAGTTGCGCGGCAAACAGCTATTTTTGCAGCAAGAAATGAGGATGCTGTCATCATGTCTGCGGCATAAAAAAAGGGAACCCCATATTGCATGAGGCTCCCCAATACAGACTGTCGCATATATGTCAGGTATGTATGCTCCATCCGTGGAAACGTTCCATGGTGACGGCAAAGGACTCGTCCGGATTTCCATGATACAGCAGTCCTCCGACAATGCCTGTATTTCCGTCCGGATAACGTTCGCAGAATCCGAACGAATAAGGCGCATGGTCGTAATAGAGTTCGATTTCGCATGGACGGTTCTCGTTCTTCTCCCATTGTTTTAGACGTTCAAGACAGTTTTCCAGTGTCTTGTCATTGATTGATTTTGCATACTGTACGACCTTGTCGTAATGCTCTTGTGAACAGCAGATTTTCATATCGTTTGAATTTATTGGTTGGTAAATGTTTTTTCAGTCAATCCAGAAAGTACCGCAATGAGGGCACCTGCATCCGGCAGGATATTCATTCGAATACCGCACGTCACGGTGGCGTTTGTAGTTCATGTCACCGAAGGTGCATTTCCCGTCTCGGAATGTCTGCTCGTAAGCGGCTTCTTGTTTCTTGTATTCAGCCATCCGGCTTTTTCGGACCGATCCGGTAAAAGGTATCATGCCCGTTTCCCATTTTGTGGAATCACACCAGTCATTGGTCATGCCGCAGACTTCATTGGCATAGGAATAGTGTACCTGTGAATCGACAAACAGGTTCTCCCTTCGGAAAGGGAAAGTGATATCCAGCGGAATCCGTACATGATGTCCGGAACCGTTCCGGCTGTCGGCAATGGCCACCACTACATTCCCGTGGAAACGGATGCTTTTGAAATCGTTCTCAGGGTCTTTGCTGATGAGCCTGTCAAACATGGCGTTGAAGTAGATGCGCAGTTCTCCGCCGTATGTGGCATTCTCTACCAGTTCTTCAATCTTCTCGTCAAACTGCCCCTTTTTCAGATGCAGTGCACGGCGTACCTTATGGCAGGCCATGGCGACTGATTCTCCCCGCAGTGAACAACCGGTCAGATATCCGCTGATTTCCACTCCAAGCGAATAGAAGAAATTAGTGACGGATGAGTTGCGTATCAGGTCCTTTACCGGGTCGGAATCGTTCCGGTCGTAGATAAGTTCCCTGATTTCATCTTCATGCTCTTCAAACTCTCCGGCTAAATTGTCCGCTTCCATGTTCTTTCTTGTCTCCTCCAGATAGTCGTGCATGTTTGAGCTTTCCTGTTCCTCATACCATTCGTATGCCTTTTCATAGAGTTTTTCCATATTGTTGGAACGGATGCATTCTTCCTGGATGTCTTCATGCTCATCAAGGTCATCCCGGTAGTCCACGTAGTAGAGGCTTACATACTGTGGAATATAGTCTGTAAGTTGTAATGTCTGGTTCATGATTCCTGATTTTAAGAGTTATACAAACGAAAAAGCCCTGCTTGTCGTGCAGGGCCTGATTCTTGTGGAACTGAAACCTTTGGAATGTCTGTTTGTATGGTATCTCCATGTCTCAAGCAGATAATCCTTGGTTCCCTTGATACTTCCGTGTACCATACATCCTTTTTCATCATACAGGTAGCAGGTGTTAAGGAGAACCGGTATGCCGTCATGCACCTTGTACATGTGCAGCTCAATATCATTCTTTATGGCGGCAGACTTTTCCTTTTCCACTTTTCTGTGTATGGCTTTTCTGACCTCGCCGATATGAGGAGAGGTATAGCCGATTATTTCCGAATGGAATGCAAACTGATATTTTTCCATAACACTTTGTCCGTATTAAAATTCTGATATAAGTTCATCTTCATATACCTCCAGTTCAAGACCGCTCTCGACAATCCTGACCAGCCAGCGGCATTCCAGTCTTTCCATCAGTTCGACGGCACGGTATCCCTTATAGGGACGTCTCAGAAATACAATGTCTCCGGTTTTCATATTTGTTCCTCCTTTTTATTGTGCGTAGATTGTTTCTATCAGTTCTGCATCCGTAAGATAGCGCAGTTCCTGTGTGGAGCAGAACAGGCAGATGACATCCAGCAGTTCATATGCCGCAGCATCCAGGTTCCGTACTCCTTCGATCAGAGATTCTTCCAGTTCCTTGCTTGAAACAAGATATATTCCGTGAATGTCTTGAACAGTTCTCAAAGGGAAATGTCTTTCCTGATAGATGATGTCCTTTATCATGTCATTCTGTGGTGGCAGTTTGGCGCTGATTGTCTTGAACTGTTCGGGTGCGAGTTCCTTCAACCTGTCAGGATTGAAGCGGAACATTCTGAATCCCTGATATTCAAATCCGGCAGGTTCTGCTATTCTGTTACTGGTCAGGAAATCATGCACATGTCTGTTGCAGTCCCGGTTGTCCACATAGGCATGGAACGGGGGAAGGGAATTGAGGTTGACGGTGATGTCCGTGTAGGATTCCCAGCATTCCGGATTCTCCTTAGACCGGGATTCAAGTCCTACATACAGATTGTCATTGTCGATATAACTGTTAAGGACGAGTCTGACCTCAATGCGCTCAGCCGGATCTGTGGCTGTTTTCCAGTATAGAGTGTTCGATTTGTTCATACTTGTATTGTTTTTATGAGGGAATACGGCAGTCATTCTATCGCATTCCCCGAATGTTATGATTTGATATTTATTTGTTCCTGTGCGGATTCTTTTTTCACTGTCCTCAATCTTTTTAGAAGATACAGGAAATATTCACGGTCATAGATCCGGAAAAGAAATTCCTCTGATGTCTCCTTGATATGTCCGATGAAAGTTGCGGATTCCCTGCCGGGAGGATATTGAAAGAAATGTCCGTCGGAAACAAGAGTGAGCTTCTTTCCTGATACATGGTCTATCAGTTTATCCGGAGTTGCGTAATGTCCTTTCCCTTTATAGAACTGATAATGGTTCCGGCGAAGACTTTTCAGGGTATTCGCCATGTCCGTCCTTGCTTGTCTGGAATCTGATTGGATGACAAGGTTGCAGATGAATGCGGGCTGTTTTCCGTCCAGTGAAAAATAATAGGGAATGAGTCTGGTTCCGCTGATTGTTTTGCTTGTTTCCTCTTTTGAGATTACGGCTTTCCGGTTGATGATTTCCATGTGACGGTCTATCTGACTGTCCAGTTCGGATTGCGGAGTAAGTACGGAGCGCAGGCCCTTGAAATATCTTCCTTGACGGGTAAAGCAGAAAGAGTACATATTTCCGTAATACGGTTCTCCTACAAAGAACGAGTTTTGTCTCATGCGCAAGGGTGGCAGTACATCCAGCAGGTCATAGTAATCTTCTTCGGTGATTTCCTTGAACGGTTCGGACAGGGACTGATGGTATAGCCGCAGTTTCTTATCCATCTCAGAAGGTGTTACTGCTTTCAGATAGGGATTGTTTTCCCGTATGCGCAGTTCTTCGATTGTTTCCCCACCATAGTCATTATGGAATCCGTCACTCATACTTGTCAGGCATGTTCCGTCGAAGTAGCGGGAATCGATTACATATTTCAATCGGTCTTTCATGTCTTATAGGTTTTGAAGGTTCAACACTCTTTTGACTGCATATACGGCATTCTGTGTAAGTTGCCGTTGCCATGCCTGGTATCTCGGTGACCATTTGAAACCGTATGATTTCAGTTCCTTGCGCCTCTGGTCATCCGGAATACTGTCAAACAGGATTTGCAGGCGGTCTGCCTCATAGTTCCATACCAGCGTTCCGCCTTCAAATTTCAGTTCACGGTTTTCCCGTTCTCTGATTTCCTGAAGTTTCAGTCTGGCCTGGCGTGCCATTTCCGGCAGTTGGAAGAAACGGTTCCGCGGAGTGATAACCGGTTTCTTGCATTGCGCATTGAAGTCTGTAATGAAGTCTACCGCTTTCTGTACGATTTCCACTTCTCCTTTTCCTGCATAGGTGCTTACCTTATTAAGGATACTGCTGACGAACAGGGCACGGCTGTATCCTCTTGCCTTACCTGTATCAATATCATGAATGGTCTGTGCGCTGCTTGCAATGTCACGCTTCAGGCGGTTCCATGCCTCTTCCTGCTTCTGTTCTTCCGGTTTGGCAGCCTCTTTCATCCTTTCCATGGCAGCCTTGAAGCGGTTACGCCAGTCGTGGAATTCATCAAATCTGTTCTGGTATGCATCCAAGGCCTTGTTGTTGCGCTGGCAGTTGAATTTGGCAGGCCCTGTCACCATCGGGCTGGCACATCGTGAGAGACTGCCCAGCAAGGCGGAGAACTTGCTATGGTATGCACTGACATACTCGTTCTGCTTTTCTTCCGGAATCTGTTTCAGATCCTCTACAAGTTGTTTTTCATATTGCATGATGTCTGTTTCCGCCCTTGCTTCAGGTTCGAAGGAACTCCATCTGTATGCGTTGTATGCAGCATCAAGCAGGTCTTCCAGATAGCCGGGATACAGGAATTCCACAGCTTCCCATTTTTCAAATTCAGACGGATGAAGTTCTGTTTCTCCGTCTGCCGCTTCGATTGTGTGTACATAGGAGCCCATTCCCGTACAGCGTTTACGGAAATGAAAAAGGACGGCTTCGTCATCCGTCCCTTGTTCTCTGATTTTCTTCACTCGGTAAGCATTCTTTCTTGTCAACATGATAACCGTCTGTTTTCCGGTCTTGTCCTTCATGAGGCCTGCTACTGTACCTTCACATACCTTCTTTCCAACTTCTTCAGTCATATTCTTTTATTTAAATTAGACATGACCGGCTCCGTGGAGCCAGTATTTCAATTTCTTACTGGCCCGGCTGTTCTTTGCCAATGACCGGTGCAAGGCTTGGCGGAAAAAAAAACCGGAGCGAAGCGAGGATGATTTTTTTCCAGCCAACCAGCCCGACAGGGCCGCCTTGCACAGTCAGTGGCAAAGGGCGATATTTGCTGTAAGAAATGAAATAATGATGTATCTTTTTTAAGAGATAGAATAATATTAATTACTGAAGGTAATTCCTTATTATACTTAGCTATTCATATCATAGTTTTGAATCTTTCTTTTTTAGGTTTTTATAGGAATTTTCAATGGAAAATATTATTTTTGCAGGGAGACATACAAGATGCAATTTATAGCATAATCCTGAATTTGAAAACGGACTTATTCATGGGACTATAAAGTTTTATAGAGAATATTTGATTGATTTTCAGAATATAAAATAAAAGGTTCGACTCCCTGAGGGTGTACGAAGGATGGTTTTAGGGATTTCCCCCTGAAACCATTTTTTTGTTCCCAATTTTTCCTTTATCTGTTTTTAAACATAAAGCATTCTTTTGTGGTTTTACATAAAATCTTTTCCTTTGTATCAGCATAGTTCAGCACAGATAATGCATTGATATGGATAAGAATAGACAATTTGGGAAACAGTCCACGAAGGTAAAGCAACTGTCGGATTTAATCGAACAGGACATCTTGATGGGAAAGTATCGGACGGATACGGGTTTGCCTTCTATCAATGCGTTGAGCAGAACCTACCATGTGTCGCGTGATACGGTATTTAAAGCTTTTGCCGACTTGCGTGAAAGGCGTTTGATTGATTCTACCCCAGGCAAGGGCTATTACGTCATAAACCGGCAAGAGAAAATATTTCTGTTGCTGGATGAGTATTCTCCGTTTAAGAATACCTTATATAATAGTTTTGTCAAGAAGCTTTCAGTTTCGTATAAGGTAGACCTTTGGTTTCATCAGTATAATGAACATATATTTAATACCATCTTGCGGGAAGCCATTGGGAGATATAATTATTATGTAGTCATGAATTTTGACAATGAAAGGTTTTCTCCTTTGTTCGATAAGATTCCTTCTTCCAGACTTTTACTACTCGACTTTGGCAAGTTTGAGAAAGGAAGCCATTCTTACATTTGTCAGAATTTCGATGAGGCATTTTATAAAGCGCTGTCAGAATTGTCCGCACGTTTGAAGCGTTATCGTAAAATCGTGTTCCAGCTTCCTCAAGAATCTAAGCATCCCCATTCTTCCATACAGAGTTTTGAAGCTTATTGCCGTGACAATCATTTTTGGGCGGATGTGATACAAGATGAAGAGATTCCGGAAATAGAAAAGGGGGTTGTATACGTTGTTATCCGGCAAACAGACGTGGTGAACGTCATCAAGCGGAGTAGGGAGAGAAGATTGAAGTGTGGGGTTGATTTTGGATTGATTGCCTATAACGATACGCCCGCTTATGAAGTGATAGATGAGGGAATTACGGCACTTAGCATTAACTGGGAAGAAATGGGGCAGAAGGCAGCTCATTTTATTTTGACAGGTGAAGGCGTACAGGAATTTCTTCCTACGGAAGTGCATCTTCGATGTTCTGTTTGATAAAATGACAGAAATGTTTTTTGTATTGCAACTTCAGCACAGTTCAGTATGGATAAATGAAAAATACAGATAAAAAATAGAAGTTTAACTTTGTAAAGAATCGAAACATGAAAAATTATCCGAAAATTGGGATTCGTCCCACCATCGACGGACGTCAGGGTGGCGTTCGTGAAAGCCTTGAAGAAAAGACTATGAATCTGGCTAAAGCCGTTGCCGAATTGATTTCTTCCAATCTGAGAAACGGTGATGGAAGTCCCGTGGAATGTGTAATTGCAGATTCTACCATCGGGCGAGTAGCTGAAAGTGCAGCTTGTGCCGAAAAATTTGAACGTGAAGGGGTGGGAGCTACTATTACGGTCACTTCCTGCTGGTGTTATGGGGCTGAAACAATGGATATGAATCCTTACTATCCGAAGGCTGTGTGGGGATTCAATGGAACGGAAAGACCGGGAGCGGTGTATCTGGCAGCGGTGTTGGCCGGACATGCACAGAAAGGATTACCGGCATTTGGCATTTACGGTCATGATGTGCAAGATATAGAAGACAACACTATTCCGGCTGATGTAGCCGAAAAGATTCTGCGCTTTGCCCGTGCGGCTCAGGCAGTGGCAACCATGAGAGGAAAGTCCTATCTTTCGATGGGTAGCGTGTCCATGGGAATTGCCGGTTCGATTGTAAATCCGGATTTCTTCCAGGAATATTTGGGTATGCGTTGTGAATCAGTGGATTTGACCGAGATTATCCGCCGTATGACCGAAGGAATTTACGATAAGGAGGAATATGCCAAGGCGATGGCATGGACTGAAAAGTATTGTAAAAAGAATGAAGGAAAGGATTTCAACGTGGAAGCAAAGGTCAAGACACGTGCCGAAAAAGATGCCGACTGGGAGTTTATCGTGAAAATGACGATTATCATGCGCGATTTGATGACTGGAAATTCGAAACTCAAGGAATTGGGATTCAAGGAAGAGGCATTGGGACACAATGCCATTGCAGCCGGTTTCCAGGGCCAGCGCCAGTGGACAGACTTTTATCCCAATGGGGATTTCTCGGAAGCATTGCTGAATACGTCTTTTGATTGGAACGGCATTCGTGAGGCTTACGTGGTAGCAACAGAAAATGATGCTTGCAATGGAGTAGCCATGCTCTTCGGCCATTTGTTGACCAACCGTGCACAGATTTTCTCTGATGTACGTACCTACTGGAGTCCGGAAGCCGTGAAACGTGTGACAGGTAAGGAACTGACCGGACTGGCACAGAATGGCATTATTCATTTGATTAATTCCGGAGCTACCACATTGGATGGTACAGGACAGCAGACCGATGCCAATGGCCATCCGGCGATGAAGCCGTCTTGGGAAATTACGGAAGGCGAAGTGGAAAAATGCCTGGAGGCAACCACTTGGTATCCGGCCAACAGAGACTATTTCCGTGGCGGTGGTTTCTCTTCCAATTTCTTGTCGAAGGGAGGCATGCCTGTCACCATGAGCCGCTTGAACCTGATTAAAGGGCTGGGTCCGGTTCTTCAGATAGCAGAGGGATGGACGGTGGAAATTGATCCGGAAATCCATAAGCTGCTGGATGAGCGTACCGACCGTACATGGCCGACTACTTGGTTCGTACCCCGCCTGTGCGACAAACCGGCTTTCAAGGATGTTTATTCTGTCATGAATAATTGGGGAGCTAATCATGGAGCCATCAGTTACGGACACATTGGTCAGGATTTGATTACGCTGGCTTCTATTCTGCGTATTCCGGTTTGCATGCACAATGTGGAAGATGACAAGATTTTCCGTCCCGCCGCATGGAATGCATTTGGTATGGATAAAGAAGGAGCTGATTACCGGGCATGTCAGAATTACGGTCCTATTTATAAATAACTCATTTAATTTTGCCGGAACGGATGGGAGAACCCGTTTGTTCCGGCTATATATCCATTCTTGATAAGATTATGATTACAAATGAACAGATTGAAGAATTTTTGAAGCAGGCTCATCGGGTAGGTGATGCCGGACTGACCGTGTGCAGCAGTGGTAATCTTTCATGGCGTGTGGGCGATGAAGTGCTGGTGTCTGGCACAGGCTCGTGGGTTCCTTCTCTGACAAAAGATAAAGTGGCAGTTTGCCGGCTGGAAAACGGAGATGTGTTGAATGGAGTAAAACCCTCCATGGAAAGTGTTTTTCATTTGGGAGTGTTGAGAGAGCGTCCCGATGTAAATGTGGTGCTTCATTTCCAGTCACCCTATGCTACTGTGGTGTCGTGCATGGAAAATACCCCCAAAGATTTTAATGTGACAGCAGAAGTGCCTTGCCATGTGGGAGCAGAGATTCCGGTCATTCCGTATTTCCGTCCGGGTTCCAAAGAATTGGCTGAGGCTGTGATTGCAGCCATGAAGTCGCATAATTCCGTATTGCTTCAGAAGCATGGGCAGGTGGTTTGCGGAAAAGACTTTGACCAGGCTTTCGAAAGAGCGATGTTTTTTGAAATGGCGTGCCGTATCATTGTGCTTTCCGGAGGTAAATACAAGACGTTGACAGCGGAAGAGATTGATGACCTCGACACATATATTTTAGGAAAAAAGACGAGATGAAAGAAGCATATTTAGCGATAGATTTTGGAGGAGGTAGCGGCAGAGTAATCGCCGGCTACCTTTCCGGTGACGAACTCCAACTGGATACGGTACATCGTTTTTCCAATCGTCAGGTGCGGATGGGAGGACATATTTATTGGGATTTTCTTTCTTTGTTTGAAGAGATGAAGGTCGGTATCCGTATGGCGGTAGAAAAGGGATATTTTCTGAAAAGTATTGGAATAGATACTTGGGGCGTGGATTTCGGTTTGATTGATGCACAGGGAAATTTACTGGGGAATCCAGTCTGTTATCGCGACAGTCGTACGGAGGGTATGCCCGAGGAGTTTTTTTCGAAGGTGAATGTAGCGGCACATTATGCGGAATCGGGTACACAGGTCATGGCAATCAATACCCTGTTTCAACTATATGCCATGCAAAAGGAAAACAATGCGTTGTTGAAGGTTGCCGACAAATTGTTGTTCATGCCCGATTTGTTCAGCTATTATCTGACAGGAGTCGCCAACAATGAATATAGTATTGCTTCTACTTCCGAACTGCTGGATGCCAAGGCACGCACCTGGAATTTTAAACTGATTCGTGAATTGGGACTTCCGACGCATCTTTTCGGAGAAATTGTCATGCCGGGTACTTCACGCGGATTCCTGAAGCAGGAAATCAAGGAACAGATAGGAATAGACTATGATGTGGAAGTGATAGCGGTGGCTTCGCATGACACCGCTAGTGCAGCCAGTGTGGTTCCTTCGTCTGTGGATGGAAAGAAAGTGGCTTTTTTGAGTTCAGGCACCTGGTCTTTGCTGGGAGTCATGAACCCTGAACCGATTTTGACAGAAGAAGCCCGTCTGGCTGGATTCACCAATGAAGGAGGAAGGGAAGGCCAGATTTGTTTTTTGCAGAACATCACCGGATTGTGGATTCTACAGAAACTGATGCAGGAATGGAAAGACGAGGGAAAGGATGTGGCCTACACTACCTTGTTGCCGGCTGCGGAATGTGCGGAAACCGAGGCGTTGATTGATGTGGATGAGGCAGCTTTCCAGTGTCCGGTGCGTATGGCAGATGCGATTACCGCTTATTGTGTGGCTCAGGGGCAGAAACCACCTGTCACTCAGGGAGAATTTGTGAAATGTGTGCTTCGTTCACTGGCCTTGCGTTATAAAACGGGCTTGGAGGCGCTGAACCGTCTTTTGCCGGAACCCGTCGCAAAACTGTATGTCATAGGTGGAGGAAGCCAGAACAAATACCTGAATCGGCTGACAGAAGAAGCCATTGGAATTCCCGTAATAGAAGGACCGGTCGAGGCCACTGCCATTGGAAATATCATGCAACAAATCAAGTGACAGGATAAAAAATCTACTGTCCTTATTAAAAATCTGATACCATGAATAAAACATCAAATAACCAATCCATATTGAAGAAGGATGGGGTGAATTTCCTGATTCCCTTTATTCTGATTACTTTTTGTTTTGCCTTGTGGGGATTTGCCAATGACATTACCAATCCCATGGTCAAGGCTTTCTCCAAAATATTCAGGATGAGCGTGACCGACGGAACCTTGGTGCAAGTCGCATTTTACGGCGGATACTTTGCCATGGCTTTTCCGGCTGCGATGTTTATCCGCAAGTATTCCTACAAGGCAGGCGTTATGTTGGGCCTGGGACTGTATGCTTTGGGAGCCCTGTCTTTTTTCCCAGCCAAGTTAACCGGAAACTATTATCCCTTTTTGCTGGCCTATTTCATCATGACGTGTGGATTGTCTTTTTTGGAAACCAGCTGCAATCCTTATATTCTGTCGATGGGAACAGAAGAAACTGCTACTCGCCGCCTGAATCTGGCACAGGCATTCAATCCCATAGGTTCTTTGATGGGAATGTTTGTCGCCATGAATTTTATCCAGAACCAGCTCCACCCGCTGGATACTGCCGAGCGTGCCCAGCTCAGCCAAGCCGAATTTGAGGCTATCCGCGATTCGGACTTGAGTATCCTCATCACTCCTTATCTGGCCATTGGTGTGTTGATATTGATTATGCTGCTGGTCATTCGTCTGACAAAGATGCCTAAAAATGCCGACCAGTCTCATTCCATCAACTTTATCCCTACTTTGAAACGCTTGTATGCCGTGAAGCGCTACCGTTATGGGGTGGTGGCGCAGTTCTTTTATGTAGGAGCGCAGATTATGTGCTGGACTTTCATCATTCAGTATGGCACCCGTTTGTTTATGTCGCAAGGTATGGAAGAGCAGGCGGCCGAAGTTTTGTCACAGAAATACAACATTATCGCCATGGTCATTTTCTGTATCAGCCGTTTTGTTTGTACCCTGATGTTGAAATATGTCAATCCGGGCCAACTACTGAAAGTGCTTGCCATTGCAGCTTCCCTGTGTGTGCTTGGTGTGATATTCTTGCAGAACATCTATGGTATGTATTGTCTGGTGGGAGTTTCCGCCTGTATGTCACTGATGTTTCCCACCATCTATGGTATTGCGCTGAAAGGGATGGGCGACGATGCGAAGTTCGGTGCTGCCGGATTGATTATGGCCATCCTCGGAGGTTCGGTGCTGCCTCCTTTGCAGGCTTCACTGATAGATTGCAAGACCTTGTTGGGCATGCCGGCTGTGAATGTGTCGTTCATACTTCCACTGATTTGTTTTCTGGTCATTATTGTCTATGGACACCGGATGCGCCGGGAAAAATAAGAAGACAGGCAAACCCATTTCCCGGATTTTAACGGGAAATGGGTTTGTTATATTTACAAATTTGTTGTAATATTCAATTAAGTTCTTATCTTTGCAGATATTTCACCAACTTATGATGAATGAACTTAAAGACTAACTTGCTATTCATTGCATTGTTGCTGCTTTCCATAGTAGTGCAATGTGTTTTGGGCAATTTCCCGTTTGCCTTTTTCGCTTTTCCGTTGGATGTTCTCCTGGCCTTGCTTTGGATAGGAGGAATGGTATACATGTATAAGGAGAAGCGTTTTTCCCAAGTCGTCAGGTTATGGCTTTCTCCTCAATGTACTTACTGGACTCTGGGCTGGCTTCTGGCCGGCTGCCTGATAATCGGTTTGTTTCCTCAGCTTTCCGTACAGGAAACTGCGGAGAAATCGGGTATCTTTTCCCGCCTGGGATGCTACAATTTCATGTCTTCCTGGATTTTTGTGATGGGTCTGTTCGGATTGCTCACTCATTTGGGAATGATTACTTTGAAGAGGGGATTCCTTCCGGGACGGAACCGATGGCGTTTTGTACTCAACCATGCAGGATTATGGCTGGCTCTTTTTGCCGGATTCATTGGTAGCGCAGAAGAACAGACGCTGCGTATCCCGGTGTTTCGCGATTCACCTAACAATGAAGCTTTTACGGAAAAGGGAACCAAGGTTTTTCTGCCAAAGTCGTTGCAGCTGACCGATTTTACCGTGGAGCATTATCCCAATGGAAGTCCGCGTCATTTTTCTGCGGAGGTATCGGTAGGCGGACAGCCGGTTCACCTGGAGGTAAATCATCCTTATGCGGCAAACTGGGCCGAAGATTATTATCTGACATCTTATGATGTGCAGTCGCCGCAGCCTCAGTATTGCGTGGTCCAGATTGTGCGTGAACCTTTAAAACACCTCATGTGGCTGGGCATCGTGATGATGTTGTGCGGAAGTGCCCTATTGTTTTTGGCTGGTCCCGACAGGCGGAGAATGACTTCAAATTAAGAAACATAGATGACTAGACTTTACTAAAACGAATACTTTGCATACATGATTACGTGGAATAATTTTCATTGGTTTGCCCTTTCGGCCATAATCCTGTGGGGCAGTGGGGCAGGTGTTGCCTTGTTTTCCAAAAAGCGTAACCGGTGGGCTATCCTGCTGACATTGTCGGGCATCCTGGTCTTTGGGGTGTTTATTGCCGGTTTCTGGATATACTTGCAGCGTCCTCCTTTGCGCACCATGGGTGAGACCCGGTTGTGGTATTCCTTTTTTATGGGAGTCTCCGGACTGCTGACCTATATCCGCTGGAAATATCCTTGGATATTGTCCTTTTCTACGGTGGTAGGTGCGGTATTTGCTCTTATCAATATCCTGAAACCCGAAATTCACGACCAGTCTCTCATGCCTGCCTTGCAGAGTCCGTGGTTCATTCCCCATGTCACGATTTACATGTTTTCTTACTCGGTGCTGGGATGTGCCTTTATCTTGTCGTGCATGGGTCTCTATAAGCATCGTGCGAACTATCTTGAAGCAGCCGACAAACTGGTTTATGCAGGGTTGGCCTTTCTGACCGTCGGCATGCTTACAGGGGCTATCTGGGCTAAGGCAGCCTGGGGGCACTATTGGAGCTGGGATCCGAAAGAAACCTGGGCGGCCGTGACGTGGACGGGTTATTTGCTGTATGTACACCTCCGACTGTTCCGTCGGAATGCTTCCCGCATGCTGTACTGGATATTAATTGTTTCTTTTCTGTCGCTTCAGATGTGCTGGTATGGAGTAAACTACCTTCCAGCGGCCCGGCAGAGTGTGCATTTGTATAACCGTTCATAGTCTTATTTATATATACTGGTTGTTTAATTTTAAATTCATTCTTTTATGAAAAAAAGTTCGAAGATTATTCTTTCTGTGCTGGTAGTGGCCATCGTGCTTTGTGTGGTCTACCGGTTGGTGAATAAAGCACCTTCAGCCAGCTTGGAAAGTAATGCGCAAATGGAAGAAATCATTGAAAGTAGTGGCTGTATGGCTTGCCATTCAGCCAATCCGAAATTGCCTTTCTATGCCGGACTCCCGGTAGCAGGCAAACTGGTGAAAGAAGATGTCCGTCTGGGTTATCGTTCTTTTGACATGACTCCGATGGTAGAGGCATTGAAAAAAAGCGACAAAATCAATGAAGTGGATTTGGCCAAAGTGGAGAAAGTGATTGCCGATGGTACCATGCCGTTGGCCAAGTATTATCTTGTCCACTGGGGCTCTTCGCTGACCGATACGGAAACCCAGATGGCGCTCGCTTGGGTCAAATCTCAGCGTGAAGCTTTCTATCCTAATCCGTTGGCTGACAAGCAATGGACAAATGAGACAATCCGTCCGGTGCAGGATTCCGTGCCGGTGGATATGCGTAAGGTGATATTGGGTAACCTGCTGTTCCACGATGTACGTTTGTCGGCCGACAATACCGTGTCATGTTCTTCTTGCCACGGATTGAATACGGGTGGAGTAGACAACAAGTCGTTCTCGGAAGGTGTCGGCGGACAGTTGGGAGGTGTGAACGCACCGACGGTCTACAACGCTCTGTATAATTTTGTGCAGTTCTGGGACGGACGTGCCGTTACATTGGCCGACCAGGCAGCCGGACCTCCGTTGAATCCGGTAGAAATGGCTTGCAAGTCGTTCGATGAAATCTGTGATAAGCTTAAAGCAGATGCGGCATTCAGCAAGGCATTTACGGAAGTATATCCCGACGGCATTAACGAAGCCAACATCACGAATGCCATTCAGGAGTTTGAAAGAACCCTGCTCACGCCGAATTCGCGTTTTGACAAATACCTGAAAGGGGATATGGCAGCGTTGACAGCCGAAGAACTGGCCGGATACGATTTGTTCAAGAAATACAATTGTGCCACTTGTCATGTAGGCGAGAACATGGGTGGACAGTCGTATGAGCTGATGGGCATCAAGCAGGACTATTTCGCCGACCGTGGTACGGAACTGACCGTGGAAGACAACGGCCGTTTCAAGGAAACGAAGAACGAGAGAGACCGTCACCGCTTTAAAGTGCCCGGCTTGCGTAATGTGGCACTGACTGCGCCTTATTTCCATGATGCTACTCAGGCCACATTGGAAGATGCGGTGATAGCCATGGGAAAATATGAGGTAGGTGTGGATTTGTCACAGCAGGAAGTGAAACAGATTGTTGCCTTTCTGCAGACATTGACTGGAGAATATCAGGGCAAGTTGTTGACAAATACGAATGAGGTGAAGAAAACGAAGTAAGACTTATACCTTTATTATCTATCCGAAAGCCGTTTCAGTCGTGAAGATTGGAACGGCTTTTTTTATCTATTTTCTTCTTGATTTATTTGGTTTATAAAATAAACTTATTTATCTTTGTGGTGATAGCAAGAGAGAAGCGCGCCTCCTTGCTTTTATTTATCAGTTTATGGTTTATAAAATAAACTACATTTAATTTGAAACATCTAAAATGAGTGCCTTATGGAAGAAAAGAAATTATCAGAACGGGAAAGTCTGGAACTGATTTCGCAGATGATTCATTCCACACGGAAAAATCTGGAAGTGGGCAGTGGCAACCAGTTTCTTTACTGGGGCTATTTTACCACCGCCCTTTCAGTATTGTTGTTTTTGTTGGTGTACTACACAGGGGATTCCCGCTGGAACTTTGGTTGGTTCACTATGTTTTTGTTCTGGGGCTTCATGCTTTGGGAACAGCGTCGGCAAGTCGCTGAGGTGATTACTTATACAGACCGTGCCATTATGCAGGTCTGGAAAGTGATAGGTAGTCTGTTTGTGCTGACGGTACTTATCATGTGCCTGCTGGCCTTTTATTATGGGAGAGTGGATTTCTCACTGATGCTTCCTCTGTCCTTGCTTTATTGCGGTATCGGGGTTTCCATCACCGGTGTGGTTATCCGCAGCCGTCTGGTGACATGGTGTCCGCTGGTGGCTTTCTGCTTTGCCATCTATATGTTGATGGCCTACACCATCCATCAGTCTTCCACGGTCGACTGGAATCTGTATTTCGGATTGTCGTTTCTGGTGATGATGGTTTTGCCCGGCCATTATCTGAACCGTAAAGCACGTCAGGTATGTTGAAGGAATTAAATCCGTTGCTCCATTCCCAGTTGCGTCTGGCAGTGATGTCCATTCTTTTGTCGGTGGAGGAAGCCGAGTTCGTTTACCTGAAAGAACAGACCCAGGCAACGGCGGGTAATCTCAGTGTTCAGCTCGACAAACTGAATGAGGCCGGCTACATCGAGATTGAGAAGAGTTTTGCGGGCAAGAAACCTCGTACCGTTTGCCGGATGACTGCAAAAGGCAGGGAGGCCATGGCAGAATATGTGGAAGCACTGAGAGGATATTTCCCTGGATTTTGAGGATTTTTGAATACATTGGAGGAGATATGAGTCCTCGTGAAAAACGCAAGTACGTTTGCTCGAAAACGCACTTGCGTTTTGTTTTAAATGCACTTGCGTTTTAAGTAAAACGTACTTGCGTTTTTTTGATGAGTCTTTTTTTGAATTTAGGTCAATTTTTTCTTGTTTCTATGGCTCTGTTTTTTCTCGATGTTTTACTTTTGTAAAGTATTATTGTTTTAAAAAAATATAAGATGAAACTAGACGCTTTTGAACTAATCCTTTTATACAATAACTGATTTGACAAGGCTTTTTAGTGGAGAGGGGTTTGAAAGCCCTCTTTTTTATGTTGTACAACCTAAATGTATCCTGAGATAATAAAAATGTAACATTTTCAGTGGTTATGTAACACGGCATGCAGTTGTTGGTAATGCTAAATAACTTGCATGAGTCAAATAAAAAATATATTTGTGATGTGTTAAATGAACTATAATTGTGTAATCTTAAATGAAATGCGTAATGGATACTAAGGGAAAAGACGGAGGATAACGAAAGTAATGCTATTAGGTAACTCTTTGTAATTTTTTATTTTTAATTATTGGTATAATGAAAAACATAAGACAAAAGTTTCTCGAGAATAATTCTTCCAGGCAGAAGATATTTCTCATGCGAAGCCACATTTTCTTTTTGTTATTTCTATTCTGTAGTGTTTCGTTGATGGCGCAGAATGGTATTCTGGTGAAAGGAAAGGTGCTTGATGCAAACAATGAGCCCTTGATTGGTGCGGCTATTGTATTAAAAGGTAATACAAATGTGGGAACGGTCGCCGACTTGGACGGTAATTTTTCACTTCAAGTCCCCAGTCGGAATTCTGTGCTGACGGTTTCTTATCTGGGAATGACTCCACAAGATGTGAAGGTAAATGGAAAAACCATGATTGTGGTTGTATTGCGCGAGGACAGTGAAGTGCTGGATGAAGTGGTGGTTGTCGGTTATGGACAACAGAAAAAGGCCTCAGTTGTGGGAGCGATTACACAGACATCTTCTAAAGTGTTGGAACGAGCGGGTGGTGTTTCCGATTTGGGTTCTGCATTGACAGGTAACTTGCCAGGTGTTATTACTACGGCTTCTACCGGTATGCCGGGTGAAGAAGATCCGCAGATTGTAATTCGTGGAGCAAGTTCATGGAACAATAGTTCTCCTTTGATTCTGGTGGATGGTATTGAACGTCCGATGTCGGGAATTGATGTCAATTCAGTGGAATCTATTTCCGTATTGAAAGATGCGTCAGCCACAGCAGTGTATGGTGTAAAAGGTGCAAACGGTGTAATCTTGATTACAACAAAGCGTGGTAAGGAAGGTAAGGCTACCATTAATGTGGGTGGTAGTATGGCATTGAAGATGCCTTCCAAATTGCCTAACAAACTGGATTCATACGATGCGTTCCAATTGCGTAATGATGCAGTGGAATATGAATTGGGTTTGACACCCGATTCATGGATGTACATGATGTCGCAGGAACAGATGAATAAGTATCGTAATCCAGCCAATCAGGCAGAAGCGGAACGCTATCCTAATATTGACTGGGCAGACTGGATGTTTAAGGATTATGCATTCTCTGAAAATGCAAACGTCAGTGTGAGTGGTGGTACACGGTTCGTGAAGTATTATGCTGCCATTGACTACCAGCATGAAGGTGACTTGTTCAAGGAATATGATAACGGTCGCGGTTATCAGACAACGTATGGATATAACCGTGTGAACATGCGTAGTAACCTTGACTTCCAGCTGACTAAGACTACCTTATTAAAAACCAATCTTTCCGGTTCTCATGGCGTGAAGCAAGGACCTCGTACGGATTATGAATATAACATCTGGGGAAGTGCCTATACAACTCCTCCTAATGTATTTTATCCCCGTTATGAAGATGGAACTTGGGGATATGACCCGATTAACAATGCCAATAACTCTGTAGCCGGACTGGCTTTGGCTGGGCAGAATACACGTACTACCACCCGTCTGACAACAGACTTCACACTGGAGCAGAAACTGGATTTCATCGTAAAAGGTTTGAGTGCCAAGGCTTCTATCTCCTGGGATAACGTTTTCTATGAACAGAACCGTGGTGTAAGTTCAACAGATCAGGCTTTGTATAAATATATTAATCCGGAAACAGGAGCTGTCAGCTATAACCCCAGTCAGGGTAGTCATAATTTTGATTTCCATGAACAAATCAACTGGGTAGCTGAAGGAGGTGCCATCGATGATAATGCTACGGAACGCCATCTCTATTATTCAGCTCAGATTGATTATAATAATACATTTGGTAAACACACGGTAGGTGCCATGGGATTGTTCAGCCGCCAGGAACGTGCGAGAGGTAGTATTGTTCCGAACTATCGCGAAGACTGGGCTTTCCGTGTGACTTATAACTATGCCAACAAGTACTTCTTGGAATATAATGGTGCGTATAATGGTTCTGATAAGTTCAGTGCTGATAACCGTTTCGTATTCTTCAACTCTGGTGCTATTGGTTGGATGATTAGTGAAGAAAAATTCATGAAGAAAATCAAGTTCCTTGATATGTTGAAGCTGAGAGCTTCTTACGGTGAAATCGGTAATGACGTAATCGGTAGCGAATGGGATACTACTCGCCGCTGGTTGTATATGGATCAGTGGGAAACTGGAGGCAATATTGCGACCGGTTTGTATAATGTGGCCAGCCCTTACACTTTCTATCGCCAGAAAACGGTAGGTAATACGGATATTCACTGGGAAGTGGTTCGTAAGTTCAATTTTGGTATCGATTATTCATTCTTGGGAGGTTTGTTTGCCGGTAATGTGGAAATCTTTAGAGACAGACGTTCCGACATTCTTATCAGCGGTTCCGATCGTGCCATGCCTTCTTACTTCGGCGGTATTGTCAGTGCACCTTGGGTAAACTTGGGTAAGGTTAAGAATCGCGGTTATGAGTTGGAACTTCGTTTCAACAAGACTTTGAGAAACAGCTTGCATTTGTGGGCCAACATGAACATGACGCATGCGGTCAATGAGGTGATTGAAGCTGACGATCCTGAACTGCTTCCTGATTATCAGAAAGATGCAGGAAAGGCCATCGGCCAGACCCATACTTATGTAGACCATGGTTACACACAGACTATGGATGACGTATATGGAAGTACGGCTTTTGAATCAAACGATGACCAGAAATTGCCTGGTACTTACTATATTCTCGATTACAACGGTGATGGTGTGATTAACTCTTACGACCAGATTCCTTATGGATATTCAGGTAGTCCTCAGAACACATACAGTGCTTCTCTCGGATTCGATTATAAGGGATGGAGTTTCTTCATCCAGTTCTACGGAGTGAATAATGTAACCCGTCAGGTAGTGTTCTCTACATTCGGTCAGAAACAGTTGATTGCCTACGATGAAGGTTCACGTTGGAGTAAGTATAACGCAAATCCGGATGTGCCGATGCCTCGTTTTGGCTCTACCACCAATAGTTATTATGATGCCGCCCGTTACTTCTATGACGGTTCATATATTCGTTTGAAGAATGTTGAGTTGTCTTATACCTTTACTAGCGGCTGGATTAAGAGTTTGGGACTTTCTAATTTGAAACTATATGTTAATGGTAATAACCTTTGGGTATGGACTCGTATGCCTGATGACCGTGAATCAAACTTTGCAGGTACCGGTTGGGCTTCACAAGGTGCTTATCCTACGGTGAAACGTATTAACTTCGGTTTAAAATTCACATTATAAAATGATAAGTCAAATGAAAAGAAAATATATACGTACATTATTCTATGGCGGACTTCTTTCACTGTGCTGCGTAGGAATGAGCTCTTGTGAGGATTATCTTGACAAGGCCCCCGAAAGTAGTGTGAATCCAGAGGACGCATTCAAGAATTTCCGAAATTTCCAGGGATTCACGGAGGAATTGTATTATTGTATTCCTGATTTCGCCCATGGTTATTGGAACAACTCATTCAACTGGGGAGAAGATGAACTTATCTCCTTTAGTATTGATTATCACATGGGATATAAGATTGACATGGGAGACTTCTGGGGATGGCAGTCAAGCTATGATGGCTGGCAGTGTGGCTGGATGGACCGCAGCAATACGGTAGCTAATTCTACCGACCGTTTCCAGAAATCCTTGTGGCCTTTGGCATGGTATGGAATTCGTAAATGCAATCTGGGCATTGAAAATATAGATAAAATGGTGGAAGGTACGGAGGAACAGCGTGACCTGATTTTGGGACAGCTTTATTTCTTCCGCGGATGGTTCCATTTTGAACTGATGCAATATTTTGGCGGTTTGCCTTATATTGATTCAGTGCCTTCTTCTACCGAACCGCTGCGCAATCCGCGTTTGAGTTATCAGGAATGTGCCGATCGGGCTGCGGAAGATTTTCGTCGTGCGGCAGACTTGTTACCTATAAACTGGGATGATACCACTACAGGTAAAGCCACGTTCGGAAATAACCAGCAGCGCATCAATAAGATTATGGCTTTGGGTTATTTGGGTAAGAATTATTTGTGGGCCGGCAGTCCGCTGATGAATTATGAATCTCAGGGCAGTAAAACGTACAATGCGGATTATTGCAAGAAAGCGGCAGATGCATTTGCTGAATTGTTGACTTTGGTTGAAGGTGGTCAGACTCAATATGCTTTGGTTGATTTTGAACATTATACGGATATTTTCTATTCATTTAAACAGAATAGCAAGAATCCGGGTTCTACTGAGGCTATTTTCCAGACACCCATGTATGACTGGTGGATGGGTTCCGGATGGTGTCTGGGTCCACAATATGTTCCTTCTATCCTGGCCAACGAAACCAATGGGGTCGTATTTTCACCCACAGCCAACTATGTGAACTATTACGGTATGGCCAATGGACTTCCGTTGAATGACTCGGATTCTGGTTTTGATAAAGAGCATCCTTGGAAAGGCCGTGACCCACGTTTCTATGCTGACATTACTTATGATGGCTTGCAGGTCATTGAGAATACGGCCAAGTTCAGCGCAGACCAGCGTGAAAAGCAGATTCAGTATGCCAATCTTTATACAGGCGGTAATTATCGTGACGTCAAGAATGAAAGTCGTACGGGATATTTGTTGCACAAGTTCACTCCGCTTGTAGTGAATGGTTTTGACGAAGGTCTGCGTGATTACGGTGATGCCTTGACCATTCAGGTAAGTTGGATGCGTTTGTCCGATATATATCTGATGTATGCCGAATCTGTTGCGAATGGATATGGAAGTCCGACATCCAAGGCTGGACAGTGCCAGTTGACCGCACTTGATGCAGTGAATAAAATCCGTGAACGTGCAGGGGTAGATGATATGGCAAGTAAATATGCCGGCACTTTAAGTGGGTTCATGAGTGAGCTGCGACGTGAGCGTGCCGTAGAATTGGCATACGAAGGACATCGTTTCAATGACTTGCGCCGCTGGTTGCTGTTGACAGAGTATCCTTATACTATCAAGACTTCACAGGAATTTGACCGCGTGGAATTGAACAAGGAAGATCCTACTCAGAGCCGTGTCGCCAATTTCAGAGAAGAAGTTATTGTAACCCGTAATTTCTCTGAGAAACATTACTGGTTACCTTTAAAGGTTTCAGATGTGAATATCTACCCGGAATTTACTCAGAATCCCGGTTGGTAATGTTCTTGAGAATTTTGAATGCTATAATTAAAAAGGAATTAAAATGAAAAACATACGAATAAAGTCTGTTTTATGTATAGCACTTGCAACTCCTTCATTGTATGTCGGTGCTCAGAATTTGCCGTCAGATTTGCGGGGTGCCGGTTCTGATTCACTGTCGGTTGCTGAAGAGGAGTTAGTACAAGTAGCATATAGAAAGGTCAATAAGAACGATCTTTTAGGAGGAGTTTCTTCTGTGAACGTAGAAGAACTCATGAAGAAGGATTATTTTACCTACAGTCTGGATGGCATGGAAAACATGGTCAGCGGCTGGAATGGAAGTAGCTTATGGGGAATGGATTCCTATTTGGTGTTGGTGGATGGAGTGCCACGCGATGCAAATAACGTGATGCCTTCCGAAATCAAGGATATCACTTTCATGAAAGGTGCTTCGGCTGTTGTTCTTTATGGTAGTCGTGCGGCTAAGGGAGTCATATACATTACGACCAAACGTGGACAAATTGGTGATACTCGCATTGACGTACGCGGTAATACGGGTTTCTTCGTGCCGAAAAGCTATCCGAAGTATCTGGGATCGGCCGAATACATGACTCTTTATAATGAAGCTCGTGTGAATGATGGTATGGACCCATTGTACAGTGAGGCGGACATTTATAATTATGGTTCTGGAAGCAATCCTTATCGTTATCCGGATGTGAATCTTTATTCAGACGATTATCTGAAGAAAGCTTACAACCAGTCGGATGTGACGGCTGAAATCTCAGGAGGTTCCGAAAGAGCACGTTTTTATACCAATATCAATTTGTATAATACGGGGTCTCTGTTGAAAGTCGGCAATGCGAAAGATGACCGTACTACCCGCTTTAGTGTACGAGGTAATATTGATGTCAATCTAGGACAGTATGTAAAAACCTATGTGAATGCCAATGCTACTTTCTATGATGGACGTAGTGCACGAGGCGATTTCTGGGGAGCAGCTGCTTCGTTGAGACCGAACCGTATTTCTCCGCTGATTCCAGTCGATTATATTATGCAGAATAATACGGATGCTTGGAATCTGGTGAATAACAGCCGTTACCTGATTGACGGAAAATATTTGCTGGGAGGTACGCAGGTGGATCAGACCAATGAAATTGCAAACCTTTATGCGGCAGGTGTCAATACTTATACAAGCCGTCAGTATCAGTTTGATATGGGAGTGGATGTAGACCTTTCCATGCTTTTGAAGGGACTTTCATTCCAGACACGTTTTGCCATTGATTATTCCACAACTTACAATCGTTATTACAGTGATACTTATGCCACTTTCGAACCTCAGTGGTCTAATGTCAATGGTGAGGATTTGATTGTTGGCTTGACGAAATATGGCGACGATGTGCACGATGGAATCCAGCATATTGCCGATAGCTGGAACCGTCAGACGATGGCTTTTTCTGCCCAGCTGAACTATAATAACAAATTTGCAGACGACCATACAGTTTCTGCCATGTTGGTTGCTGCGGGTTATCAGCAGGGAGAAAGCGCAGTCTACCATAAAACAAGTAATGTGAACTTAGGTTTGCAGGTAGATTATGATTATCTGAGCAAATATTATCTGAGTTTTGGAGGGGCTTTGATTCATTCAGCCCGTCTTCCGGAAAACAATCGTAACGCGTTCTCACCATCTCTTACTTTGGGTTGGCGCTTGAGTAAGGAAAACTTCCTTGCGGATTCTTCCGTATTGGATGATTTGATGCTGAGTGTGTCAGGTTCTGTATTGAACACTGATTTAGGCATTGACGATTATTATATGTATGAGAGTACTTATGACCAGGCTAATGGTGCTTGGTGGGGGTGGGCCGATGGTAACCAAAGTCATGCCACTGAATCTAGACGTGGTAACAATCCGGACCTTTCTTTCATCAAACGTAAAGAAATCAGCGTGGGATTGCGTGGCTCATTATGGAATAAGCTGCTGACATTCGATGCTTCCTTCTTCAAGAACAGCCTCGAAGGGATGTTGGTACAGCCTTCCAATAGTTTCCCGAACTATTTCGTATCCTATTGGCCGGAAAGTTCATTGCTTCCTTATTTGAATTACAACAACAGCACTCGTACCGGCTTTGATGTAGCCTTGAACTTCAATAAGAAAATGGGTGAGGTCGATTTTAATCTGGGTGTAAATGCGACTTATTATACCAATGAGAATACGAAGGTAGACGAATTGTATGAAGATCAATATCGTTACCGTAAGGGTAAACCTACTGATGGCATGTGGGGATTGCAGGCCGAAGGTTTCTATAATAGTGAGGAAGAAATCCAGAATTCAGGAATTACCTCTTCTTTCGGCGAATTGAAACCGGGTGATTTGAAGTATGTCGATCAGAACGGTGATAAGATTATCGATGAAAAGGATGAGGTTTATTTGGGCGAACGTTATGGCTGGCAGGGTACTCCGCTGACAGTGGGTTTAAATTTGACCTTGAAATGGAAGAACTTTACTTTGTTTGCACTTGGTACGGGTTACTGGGGTGCATCGGCTTTCATGAGCAGTGACTATTATTGGGTATTTGGCGATAAAAAATATTCGGAAGTTGTTCGGGGCCGTTGGACGCCTGAAACGGCTGAAACGGCTACTTATCCGCGCTTGACTACCCAGACCGATAACCATAATTATCGTAATTCAGACTTCTGGATGTATAAGACCGATCGTTTCAATTTGTCTCGTTTGCAGTTGACTTACGACTTGCCGCAGCAGTGGTTAGGCAATTCATTTGTACGTAGTTTTTCTGTATATGCGTATGCGAGCAATTTGTTGACAATCTCAAAAGAGCGTGAAAAGTTGGAACTGAATACAGGAGCGGCTCCTCAGACCCGTTTCTACAACATCGGTTTCAAGATAGGTTTCTAAATTGATATAATTAAAGTAGATTCTTATGAAAAAAATATTGACAGTTTGTGTCGCGGCTTTTTTGCTGGTGGGATGCGATGATTTGTTTACACCGGCCATAGAGAATAATAAGCAGCTTTCGGATGGGCTTAATGATCCTTTGTATGCAGAAGGAGTTTTGGCCAATGCTTATACCCGCAATCCATATAACTCACAGTCATTTAATGATGTGGCAACCGATGATGCGGTAACTAACCAGACCAGTAACACCTATCTGAAGATGGCTACCGGTTCCTGGACTTCCAATAATAATCCCATGGATCAATGGGGGTCGTGTAAAGCGGCTATTCATTATATCAATTTGTTCCTGACACAGGTTGATCAGGTTTCATGGGTAAATGATCCGGTTGTAAATATGATGTTTTGTGACCGTCTGAAAGGAGAAGCATACGGGTTGCGTGCGATGTTTAATTTCTATATGTTGCAAGCACATGCCGGTTATACGGCTGATGGTCGTCTGATGGGCGTTCCAATTGTGGAAGAAGTGGAAGATGAGACTTCTGATTTCAACTATCCACGTAATACATTTGATGAATGTATTCAGGCAATTTATGATGATGTGCAGAGAGCAGAGGATTTGTTGCCGCTTGATTATGAGAATATCTCTTCAGATGCTCAGGTCCCGGAAATCTACCGTTCAGAAGGTGCCAACTTCAGTCAGTATAACATTGTGTTCGGTAATAATTTCCGTACTCGTATGAGTGGACGTATTGCCTTGGCATTCCGTGCCAAGGCCGCACTTCTGGCAGCGAGTCCGGCTTTTGCCGATGGAAGCAAGGTTACTTGGGCAGAAGCTGCCGATTATAACGGTGAGATTTTGGACTTGATAGGAGGCATCTCTGGTTTGGCTGCCAATGGCAACACATGGTATAAAAATGCCGATGAAATCAATAACCTGACCGGAGGCTCCAATCCGCCGGAAATGTTATGGCGAAACGGTAAGGATGCTACAGCCTATTCTTTGGAACAGGCACAGTTCCCGCCCAGCCTTTATGGTAGCGGCCAGATTAATCCGACTCAGAATCTGGTAGATGCTTTCCCGATGGCGAATGGTTATCCTATCAGCAGTACTGAAGCTGGATATGATGCACAGAATCCTTATGCAAACCGTGATCCACGTTTGAACCTTTATATTGTGGTGAATGGAACGACAATGGGGACTGATGGTAAGACGATTGACACAAGTGCAGATAATACCGCCAACAACGATGGCTTGAATCGTGAGAATGGCTATTCAACTCGTACTGGCTATTACATGCGTAAACATTTGCGTGAAGATGTGTACTTGAGTTCTACTACTACCACTGGCCAGCCGCATTATAGTCCTCGTATCCGTTATACGGAGATTTATCTGAATTATGCAGAAGCTGCCAATGAGGCTTGGGGACCTACAGGAACGGGAAAACATGGATATTCTGCGTATGACGTCATCAAGGCGATTCGTCAGCGTGCCGGTATCAAAGATGAAAATGGAAATGACCCTTATCTGGAAAGCATTAAGAACGATCAGGTTAAGATGCGTGATTTGATTCGGAATGAGCGCCGTTTGGAGCTGTGCTTTGAAGGTTTCCGTTTCTGGGATTTGCGCCGTTGGAATATGAGTTTGAATGAACCTGCAAAAGGTGTACGTATTAGCGGAGGTACTTATCAGGTATTTGATGTGGAAAGTCGTACATATAATGATTTCATGCGGTTCGGCCCGATACCTTATAGTGAGGTGATAAAATTTGATGCTTTGGAGCAGAATGTGGGTTGGAAATGATTTATGTTGAATAACTTTAATGACTGAAAAAATGAAAAAACTATTTTATTTGTTTTCATTGATTACGCTGATTGCTTTTTCTTCTTGTAAGAACCAGGATTGGTCTTTCCCGGATTATGGAACAACAACTGTATATTTTGCGTACCAGTATCCGGTAAGAACACTTGTGTTGGGTAATGATGAGACATTTGACAATACCAGAGACAACCAGCATAAATGCCTTATTAAAGCGACAATGGGTGGTGTGTATGAAAACAACATTACCCCTATAGTCGATATCAATGTGGTGAATTCATTGTGTGATAACTTGACTTTCTCCACTGGAGGTAAAGTGGAACCGATGCCTTCCGATTATTATAAATTATCTTCGGATCAGATTGTCATTCCGCAAGGTGAGATTAGTGCCGGTGTGGAAGTTCAGCTGACGGATGCTTTCTTTGCAGACCCTAAATCAATCGAGACTACTTATGTGATTCCTCTGGTGATGTCGAATGTACAGAATGCAGATTCCATTCTTTCCGGATCTCCGATGGTAGAGAATCCTGTCCGTTGCAATAAAAATGACTGGAATGTACTGCCTAAAGATTATATTCTGTATGCGGTGAAATATGTCAATCCATGGGATGCGGTATATTTGCGTCGCGGAGTGGATCAGGTTTCTCAGGCTGGTGCTACAAATACGGTGGTTCGTCATGCTGGTTATGTGGAAGATGATGAGGTCTGTGAATTGACAACGCGTTCCTTGAAAGAAGCAAACTTTGCCTTGTCACTTAATAATCAAGATTGTAACTTGATTCTTTCTTTTAATGACAACAATGAATGTACAATCTCGACAGATACTCAGGGATGTACGGTTTCCGGTTCTGGAAAATACGTAGAAAAAGGCGAAAAGAATTCTTTTAATAACAAGGATCGTGATGTGTTGTATCTGGATTATGTGGTAGATTTGGGTTCGGTAACTTATGCTACGAAGGATACATTGGTTATGCGTGACCGTCAGGTAAAACCTGAATGGTTTGAAGTGACCTATAATAATTAACCTTAAAATATGGAGAACATGAACCAATATATTAAACTGCTTCCGGCATTGGCATTGGGAATGACCATGGGCTCATGTGTGGATGATGCTATATTGCCTTTTGCCGTAGAGAAGCCGACAAGTATTGCTCAATATGAGTATTTGAACAACTACGATGTGTTGAAGTCGTATGTAGATCGTGCCAAAAATCCCAACTTTAAGTTGGGATTGGCTGCGAGTGTAAGTGATTTTGTCCAAAAAGGCGTAGTTTACGAAGCTGTGACGACTAATTTTGATGAAATGACAGCTGGTAATGCCATGAAGTACGCTTCTGTGGTAGCCGATGATGGTACAATGAATTTTTCAACGGTATCTAATTTCGTAGAGACGGCAAAAGCTGCTGGAATCACTATTTACGGTCATACTTTAGGATGGCATGCACAGCAGAATATGACTTATTTGAACGGATTGATTGCGGATAAGGAAATCGAATTTGATCCGGGAGATATGGAGGAGGTGCAGGATGCATATTTCGATTATTCGACATATACTGATTATCCCTTCTATGTGATGGGATATACGCCGGAGTTTGTGGATGGTTGTATGGTAAGCCATTACCCAGGTGAATGGTATCAGTATTTTGTTGCCGACCAGATTCCTACGGCTGTAGGGCAGAATTATAAACTTACGGTTTGTATTCAAGGCTCGGCTCCTGGCTCTCTCAATGCACAGTTTGGTAACTGGGGGAATCTATTGGAACAGACTGTATCCTTTAATGAAGAGTGGCAGGAAGTTTCAGTGGAATTTGCAAATTGTCCGGTTGAATCAAGCTTTGTGGTTTTTCAGCCTGGAACATTTGAGGGGGACGTGAAAATCAAGTGGTTGAAAGTTACACATACTGTAGCACCTTCTATCGGTAAGGAAGTGCCTGTAATTGAACATGATTATTCCGATGGAGAACCCATATCTGGTTGGGGTGCGGATTTGAGCATCTCAGTGGTAGATGGTGCGTGTGTGATTGAGAATCCTTCTGCCGCCCAGAGCTGGGAAAAACAGTTGTGCTATGAACAGACGACTCCGTTTGAGAATGGAAAGACTTATTTCTTGAGATTAAAAGTCAAAGGAACAAAAGATGGGGCTATTACAGCAGGTTTCCAGAATCCTAACGGATATGTAGGTTGTGGTGATTTCCCGGCCTTTGCCGTTACTACAGATTGGCAGGAAGTAAAAGTATCCACCACTTGTACAGGTGATAATGCCACTCGTCTGCTGTTTAATGTAGGCGATTATGAAGGGACTTTGTATTTTGATGATGTTTGTTTGTATTATGAAGAAAAGACAAATGTAATTGAAATGACTCCTGAAGAGAAGAAGGACACCCTTACCTGGGCATTGCAAAATTGGGTGAAAGGTATGATGGAAGCTACTGGCGGTTATGTGACTGCTTGGGACTTGGCAAATGAAACAGTATCCGGAGCAGACAATGACGGTGATGGTATTTATGATTTGCAGTCATCTGCCAATGGTGACCCTTCAACAAACTTCTATTGGACAGACTACTTGGGCGATATTGATTATGTACGTATTCTGGAATCAAGTGCCCGTAAGTATTTCAAAGAATATGGAGGTGACCCGTCTCAATTGAAATTGTTCATTAACGATTTCAACTTGGAGTCTTGGTGGGATGGAAACCAGAAGGCGAAAAGTTTGGTGGAATGGATTAAGAGATGGGAATCTGATGGTGTGACCAAGATTGACGGTATTGCAACTCAGATGCATGTAAGCTACATTTTGAACGAAGCCGACCAGAAGGCTCAGGAAGATGCGATTGTCAATATGTTTAAGATTTTGGCAGAGAGCGGCAAGCTCGTCAAAATCTCAGAATTGGATATGGGTATCGTAGACAAGGCATTTGGTACGGCAATCAAGACTGAGAATGTGACGTATGAACAGCAGCTGAAGATGTCAGAGTTCTATCAGTTCATTATCAGTAAATACTTTGAGATTATTCCTGTAGAACAGCAATATGGTATCACTCAGTGGTGCGCAACAGACAGTCCTGCAGATTCTGGTTGGAGACCGGGAGAGCCTACAGGCTTATGGGACAGTAGCTATAAACGTAAACCGACTTATGCCGGATTTGCCAATGGTCTGGCCGGTAAGGTTGTGGCAGAACCTTCTGAAGAATTGAGTCAGGGTGAGTAATAGATACTATCAAGTATTTGATTAAGTGATGAATTCACAAGGATAATCAAAGTTAGATATAAAGAGTTCTCTTATTCTTGTATTTGCTGCAGGCAAAATAGGGAATAAGAGAACTTTTTTTTAATGTTGCATCTTTAAATCTGTTTATATGAAAATGGTTTGTCTGTGTGGTTCAATGTTGATTTCCACTCACAGACGACCGAATTGTTTTTGCCATGAAAATATGTAGTGTAATTTGTTTATTGTTTGCAGTGTGTGTCGATGTGCTGTCTGCAAATCGGTTTGTGACCTTTCAGAGAGAAAATAATTCATTTCCTTTGGTATGCAATGAAACGGCGGTGAATATACTCATTGATGAAAAGGACCAGAAAGGAATCAGTCTTGCGGTAGAGAATTTGCAGGGCGATTTTAATGCTGTATTTGGACTTAAACCGCATTTGCTGACTGAAGCTTCTGGAGGTAACTGCATTATAATAGGTAGCTTGAATTCATGTTATATTCAGCAGCTAGTCAAAAAGAAGAAACTGGATGACAAAGAATTGCAGGGTAAAAATGAAAAATACATTCTCACTACGGTTGAGAAGCCTCTGGAGGGGATTGAAAAGGCACTGGTGATAGCAGGAAGTGACCGTCGTGGAACAATCTATGGTATTTATGAGTTGTCCAAACAGATAGGGGTGTCCCCCTGGTATTGGTGGATGGATGTACCGGTAGTAAAGCGGACGGAGGCTTATGTGTTGCCGGGTATGTTTACTGACGGAGAGCCTGCCGTTAAATATCGGGGGATTTTTCTGAATGATGAGGCTCCGTGTCTGACGAGCTGGGTAAAGCAGTATTTTGGAACGGATTTTGGCAATCATCATTTCTATGCACAAGTTTGTGAGTTGATTCTCCGTTTGAAAGGTAATTTTTTGTGGCCTGCAATGTGGGGATGGGCTTTTTATGTGGACGACCCACTAAATAGCAAAACGGCCGATGAGATGGGGGTTATTATCGGCACGTCACATCATGAGCCTATGGCACGGAATCATCAGGAGTGGGCACGTAAGCGTAAAGAATATGGTGCCTGGAATTATGCTACAAACAAGGAGGTGTTGGATAATTTTTTTCGTGAAGGAATTGAAAGAGTCAAAGGTACTGAGGATGTGATAACGATTGGTATGCGTGGAGATGGAGACGAAGCCATGAGTGAGGACACTAATGTGAAGTTAATGGAATCGATTGTAGAAAATCAGCGTAAGATTATAAAGGATGTGACAGGCAAATCTGCGGATAAGACTCCTCAGGTGTGGGCTCTCTACAAAGAAGTGCTGGATTATTATGATAAAGGAATGCGGGTACCTGATGACGTAATTATGCTTTTGTGTGACGACAATTGGGGAAATGTACGCCGTTTGCCTGATGAGAAAGAACGCAAGCATCCCGGAGGTTGGGGAATGTATTATCATGTGGATTATGTGGGAGCACCCCGTAATTCAAAGTGGATGAATATGACGCCGATACAGGGGATGTGGGAACAGCTTCATTTGACGTATGAGTATGGAGTGGATAAACTTTGGATTCTGAATGTGGGAGATTTGAAACCTATGGAATATCCTATCACTTTGTTTATGGATATGGCATGGAATCCTCAAGGTTATACAGTAGATAATTTTATGAAGCATCCTCATGAATTTTGTGCACAAGTCTTTGGAGAAGCACAAGCGGAGGAGGCAGCCAGAATACTGAATTTATATAGTAAATATAATGGACGCGTGACAGCGGAAATGTTGGATTGCAAGACTTATAATCTGGAAACAGGAGAATGGAAACGGGTGGCAGACGATTATGCACGGTTGGAGGTGGAAGCGTTGCGCCAATATCTGTCTCTGTCTCCTGAATACAGAGATGCCTATAAGCAGTTGTTGTTGTTTCCCGTACAAGCTATGTCAAATTTATATGAAATGTATTATGCGCAAGCCATGAACCATAAGCTTTATGCAGACGGTAATCCTGAAGCCAATGTCTGGGCAGATAAGGTAGAAGCTTGTTTTGCTCGTGACAAAGCCTTGAGTGAGGACTATAATCATATTATGAGTAAAGGGAAATGGGAGGGAATGATGACCCAGAAGCATATAGGTTATACATCATGGAATGATGACTTCCCAGCCGATAAGTTGCCGGAAATCTTTAGGTTGCCGGCTGTGGAAAGGAACGCAGGCGGGTATGTTTTTACGGAGAAGGATGGATACGTGGCAATCGAAGCGGAACACTTCTTTGAAAAAAAATCGTCTGAAGGGATGGATTGGAAGGTCATTCCTGATATGGGGCGCACGTTGAGTGGTGTAACTTTAATGCCCTATACTAAGCCGGTGAAGGGGGCTACACTTTCTTATAAGATGACTTTGTCAGAGAAAATGAAGCAACTTAAACAGGTTCGTGTGATTGTGGTAGTTAAGTCAACCCTTGCTTTTCAGGACGTAAAAGGGCATAAGTATTCTGTGGGTTTTAGAGGTGGAAACAAGGTAACGGTCAATTTTAATCGTGATTTGAATGAGTTGCCGGAGAATATTTATGATAAATTTTATCCTACGGTTGCAAGGCGTGTCGTAGAAAAAGAAGTAATTCTGGAATTACCTGCATCGAATGGAAACACTTTTATCCTCGATTTTTCTCCTTTAAATCCGGCAATTGTGTTTGAAAAGATTGTGATTGATGGTGGAGGGTATGAGAACTCTTATTTGTATATGAATGAATCTTCTTGTAAGAGAGTAAAATAGTTATTTTATATGAGACATTTATTTTTTATCTTATTATTGGGAATTTGTGGAACTCTTTGTTCGCAGAGTGATGTGGGGAAACAACGCTTGATTGTCACGACGGATTTGGGTGGGGCTGATCCTGATGACAAACAGTCGCTGATACATCTTTTGGTATGTGCCGACAGGGTTGATTTAGAGGGTATTATCAGTTCGAATGCTTGGGTGGATGATCCGGACCGGACCTCGGACATTATGGAAGTGATAGATTGTTATTCGGCTATTTATCCGTCTTTGAAGAGGCATTCAAAGGGATTTCCTGATGTAAATTATTTGAGGTCGATTGTAAAAAGAGGGCAGGAAAAGTCGAATATGTCGGGAGTTGGCGAGGGAAAGGACTCTCCGGGATCTGAATTGATTATTGCTGCGGTGGATAAAAAAGATGATTCCCGGCCTGTATGGCTTGCAGCATGGAGTGGAATGAATACAATCGCACAGGCTATCTGGAAAGTCCATGCGACAAGAAGTCCGGAAGAATTCCAAAAATTTGCAGCTAAAATCAGGATTTATGATGTGCTGGGGCAGGATGATGCAGGTGCGTGGATTGCCAAGTCTTTTCCTGAGATTTACTATATACGGAACAAAGAGATTTATGGATGGGGACCTTCTGACGAATGGATAAAAGAAAATGTGCAGTCCAAGAAACCTTTTGGAACGTGTTATCCGGATAGAATCTGGGCTTCAGAAGGTGATTCTCCTTCTTTCTTATATGTGTATGCCAATGGGTTGAATGTGCCGGACAGCCTTACTTATGGAGGGTGGGGAGGCCGGTTTAATGCGGAACGTACAGCCGGCATAAGAGGGATGGACTTTATTGAAAAATCAGGGAAGAATGAGGGGATGTATGACCCTTATTTTATGCATGCCAGTTCGAAAGAAGGTATTGCCGCCATTAATAAATGGCGACAGCATATATTGAATGATTTCACTGCCAGAATGAATTGGACAACTACTGACAAGTTTTCGGAGGCAAATCATCATCCTGTGGCTGTAATAGAGAATGATTCTACTTTTAATTGCCTTAATCGGGTGGTTAAAGCAGGGAGTTTGTGGGTATTTGATGCAACTTCTTCGTATGATCCTGATGGAAATGAACTGAACTATAGATGGTTTGTTTATAAAGAACCGAGTTCCTATAAAGGAGAGGTACAATTGAATGTGGATGAGCAGGGCATTTGCCGTTTGCGCATGCCTAAGGAAGCTTCCGGCAAAAATATTCATTTGATTCTCGAATTATCAGATAGTGGAGTGCCACAGCTTACAAGTTATCGTAGAATTGTGATTCATGTGAAATGATGTCCATAAAAAAAGAGGCTGTCAAAGCCTCTTTTTTTATGGGTCATAAGGCGGTGGAAATCCTTAGATCCTGTCGTGTTACTAAATTGTGTCTATTATAGCGCTTCCGCATCATTGGATGTGGTGGCATATAATCCAATCATGGCACCTGTAAATCCTCCGGCTACGTTGGTCGAGAGGATGTCTCCGGACACAGTTCCTCCTACGGTCTGATAATTGTCATCTTTTACGGAATAGCTGAATGTATAGTTGTCGCCTTCAGCGTTCACCCGCAGGCTGACAGGAGTATCCTTTTCAATCTTTTCACTGGCGAGCGTGGAAGAGTTTCCGTTTTCAGTCCGTTGCAGTACGATGTAGTTTGCTTCCCCTTTCTTGGTCAGCCCGAATACGTAGTTGAACTTCTCACTTTGGTAGCAGGCTATTCCGGCAAGATCTTTTTCAGTGCGAGGAACATATTTCAGGGTCGTAGTGACGGTGAAATTAATGTGCTGCTGGCGATAGAACAGAGTGGAAGTGGGAGCCACAGCCTTGATATTGGTTTCATAAGGTGTTATTTTCAGTCCTTCTGCCGTGGTAGAAATGAATCCTTCTTTAGCTCCTCTTACTCCTACCCAGCGATAATCGAGTGGACTCTGTGTGAATGTCTCTGTGTATGTGAAGTTTCCATTAGGGAAATATCCGTTCTTTCCCGTTTCGTTTTTCACACCTTTGGGCAGAGTCAGTTTAGGCTGGATAGGCTCCAGGCCACCTTTAAACACGGGGAAAGTACCACTCCAGTCGACAGGCAGCATGAACGTCTCCCGTCCGGTATTTACTCGGTTGGCTTCATTGGGTCGGATAGCCAGGAAAACACCGTAGTATTGTCCGTCAGGGCCTTCCACCAAATCGGCATGACCAGCCCAATCTACCTTGAACGGGCGTTCTGCAGGAAGATGTCTCTGTGAAAGAATCGGATTTTCAGGAGCCGGTTTGAACGGTCCTTGAGGATTGTCGCTGATGAAGATGACTTCGCTGTGCCAGCCACCTGTTCCTCCTTCTGCGCACATGAGGTAGTATTTCCCGTCTTTTTTATAAAGGTGGGGAGCTTCTATCCAGATGGGCTTCTGAGATAAATCTACTCCTCCGTTCACTACGACTTTGTCTGTACCAGGGATTATCTGGTCTTTTTCCACGTCATACTCCCACACTTTGATTACTCTGTGTCCTTCGTATAACGGCTTTTCAGGTGCATCGTTATGTGTGACGTATGCTTTACCGTTGTCATCAAAGAAAATATCCGGATCGATACCTTCGAAATTCAGCTTGATTGGGTCGCCCCATCCTTTCATGGGGTCTTTAGTCTTTACAATCATGTTTCCCATACCTCCTGAGAATTGGGTCGTAATCATATAGAAGGTATCGTTGTAGGGATTGTATCGTATGGTGGGGGCGTAAATGCCGGCGCTGATACCGGAATCTTCTACTTTGAGTTGTGAGGGACGGTCGAGCACATGTCCAATCTGCTTCCAGTTGACCAAATCGGTGGAGTGGAAAATGGGCACTCCGGGGTTGATGGCAAAAGAAGAGCATACCAGGTAATAGTCGGTACCTTTTTTGCAGATACTGGGGTCAGGATAGCAGCCCTGTAGTATCGGATTATAGAATTCGCCTTCGTTGAGTGGATTTTTTTCGTACACCGCATCTTTTCCTGTGTAGGTGAACTGACCGAAAACCGGGACTCCAGGTTCAGGCATAGTCACCTTGTTGCTACAGGAGGCGGCCAGAAGACCTAATGTCCCTAGTGTAAGTAGTTTAAATTGATTTTTCATGATAAATAATTAATTGTAAATAATTGAATGATTGTGTGGTTAAATGAAGTGTAATCTTTCTGGATGCAAATGTACGTGTTTTGTATGGGGAGGATGTGACGGTATGTTGCAGATTTCTTATTGTATGTTACGATGTGGCTGGTATTGCAGGATGAGGCTGTGGTTTTTATAAATATCTGTAAAACAAAACAATATAAGGAAAAATGTAATCTGAGAATAGGTAAAATGTACGCTTTGTAAATGGAATAGGTGCTGTGTGTAACATAAACAAAAAGACTGGTAACGTAAAATCTTGTAATTTTTCTATGTGTGAAGTATTTTTGTGTAGATTAAAATTTATGTCTATGAATAAACATGTTTTTATTGTTATTTTGTCAGTTTTAGGCTTGATGCCTGTCTCATTGTTTTCACGTAGCAGGGTAGTGAATGATACGATTTTTAGTAAGAAATTGAATGCGGAAAGAGTCTGTTCCATTTATCTGCCTCCTTCATACGGTGAAGTTCCGGGAAAGAAATATCCGGTACTTTATCTTTTCCATGGCATGTCGCAGACCAATCAGGATTGGGTGTGGCGCGGACATGTGCAGGAAGTGGCCGACCGTTTGATTTATGCACAGGAGGCCAGTGAGATGATTATTGTGATGCCGGACGCAGGCGGTGATATTTACAAGGAAGTCTGGAACGGCTTTTTTAACATGCCGGGCTGGCTTTATGAGGATTTCTTTTTTGAAGAATTCTTGCCTCATGTGGAAAGTAAATACAATATAATCGGTGATAAGGAAAATCGTGCTGTAGCCGGGTTGTCTATGGGAGGTGGCGGGGCCACAGGTTATGGCTTGTGGCATGCAGATAAGTTTGCTTCTGTTTATGCCATGAGTGCGCTGATGTCTATTCCGGAAGAAGGGGCGGCTCGTTTTGAAAATCCAAACAGCAAATTGGCTATATTAACCCGTGCCGTGATAGACCGCAGTTGCATAAAACGTGTGGCAGAGGCGGAGGAAAATACGGTTCAGGCATTAAAATCGGTGAGATGGTTCATTGACTGTGGAGATGATGATTTTTTGCTTGATCGGAATATTGAGTTCTTTCAGGCTATGCGTAAGGCAGGTATCCCCTGTCAGTTCAGAGTTAGAGACGGTGGGCACGACTGGGAATATTGGCATTCTGCTTTGTATATGTGTCTGCCTTTTGTGTCAAGGACTTTTGATAAATAATGAGTTACGATAGGTATCTATGAGAAAAGTTCTGTGTGTATGTGTGCTTCTGATAGCTTCTGTCTTGGGGTTAATCGCTGCAGAGACGGAGGATTTGAAATTGTGGTATTCGGCTCCGGCACGTAACTGGTGGGAAGCATTGCCTGTAGGTAATTCTCATATAGGAGGAATGGTGTTTGGAGGAGTTGCACATGAAGAAATTCAGCTGAATGAAGAAACCTTTTGGGCGGGTGGTCCGTACAGTAATAACCGGGAAGGGGCATCTGCTTATCTGAATGAGGTGAGAAAACTGATTTTTGAAGGGAAAAACTCAGAGGCCAGGAGTTTGCTGGATGCAAAGTTCATGACTTCTCAGCATGGAATGCGTTACCTGACTTTGGGTAGTCTGCGGATGGATTTTGATTGCGAAGGAGAGGTGGATGCTTATTCTCGTGACTTGAATTTGGAGGATGCGACGGCTTCTGTCCGTTTCCGTTGTGGTGGAGTGGAATATACCCGTCGGGTGTTTACTTCCTTTGCCGATAATGTCATGGTGATTGAACTGGCTGCGGGTGAGGGAAGTAAAAATTTGGGAGTTGATTTGAGATATGCTTGTCCACTGACTTCAGAAGTGAAAAATGAAGGGGAATACCTTGTCATGTACTGTAATGGTGCGGAGCATGAAGGCATTCCGGCTGCGCTTCATGCGGTGGTGATGATGCGTGTAAAGTCGGATGGAAAAGTGGTATGCAAGGATGGACGTCTTTCTGTGAAGGATGCATCGTCGGCTACCATCTTTCTGAGTGCGGCAACTAATTTCGTCAATTATCAGGATGTATCGGGAGATGCATACGCCAAAGCGCGTCGTGCCATCGAAGGAGCTTGGGACAAACCGAATAAAGTATTGTATAAGGAACATAAGGAAACTTACTCCGAGCAGTTCGGAAGGGTGGACCTGAGTTTGCCTTCTTCTGAATTTTCGAAAAGGGAAACAGACATACGTATCAATGAATTCAATAAGGTAGAAGATTGTTCGCTGGCTGCATTGATGTTTCAGTATGGGCGTTATCTGTTGATATCGTCCTCTCAGCCAGGTAGCCAGCCGGCAAATCTACAGGGTATATGGAACAAGGATTTGTATGCACCTTGGGACAGCAAATACACCATCAACATCAATGCGGAGATGAACTACTGGCCGGCAGAAGTGACCAACCTGTCGGAGACGCATCATCCGTTCTTCGAGATGGCACGTGACCTTTCTGTAACGGGAAGGGAAACAGCTCGTGTGTTGTATGGGGCCAAAGGATGGGTAGCTCACCATAATACGGATATTTGGAGGGCGGCCGGACCGGTGGATTTTGCAGATGCAGGTATGTGGCCCAATGGAGGAGCATGGGTAGCTCAGCATCTTTGGCAGCATTATCTGTATTCCGGTGACAAGGATTTTCTGCGGGAGTATTATCCGGTGTTGAAGGGTACGGCCGATTTTCTTTTGTCGTTCATGACCAAGCACCCCCGTTATGGTTGGATGGTGACGGCTCCTTCTGTTTCTCCAGAGCATGGACCGAACGGGGTATCCATCGTGGCAGGATGTACGATGGACAACCAGATTGCTTTTGATGCATTGAGCAATACGCTGCGTGCGGCACGGATATTGGAGGAAAGCCAGGCATATTGTGACTCTCTTCAGCACTTGATAAACCAGTTGCCTCCAATGCAGATTGGACGGTACAATCAGTTGCAGGAGTGGTTGGAGGATGTGGATGATCCGAAAGACCAGCATCGGCATATCTCTCATCTGTATGGTTTGTATCCGAGCAATCAGGTATCTCCTTATCGAAGTCCGGAATTGTTCCAGGCTGCCAAAAATACCTTGATACAGAGAGGAGATATGGCAACCGGGTGGAGTATTGGCTGGAAGATTAATTTCTGGGCGCGCATGCTGGATGGCAATCATGCATATCGAATCATCCGGAATATGCTTTCTTTGTTGCCGTGCGACAGTCTGGCTGGAAAATATCCTTTGGGACGTACGTATCCGAATATGCTGGATGCGCATCCGCCTTTTCAGATAGACGGGAACTTCGGCTTTACGGCTGGAGTGGCTGAGATGCTTTTGCAGAGTCATGACGGGGCTGTACATTTGCTGCCGGCCATACCCAATGAGTGGCAGGAGGGAAGTGTAAAAGGTTTGGTGGCCCGAGGAGGCTTCGTGGTGGATATGGACTGGAAGAATACGAATCTCACGCAGGCGGTAGTCTATTCCCGTATTGGAGGAGTGATTCGTTTACGGTCTTATGTTCCTCTGAAAGGAAAAGGCTTGAAGGAAGCTTCGGGTGATTGTCCGAATGACTTGTTGAGGCAGGCAGAAATTTCTGCGCCACTGATTTCGGAGAAACTGATACAACCGGAAAAACCTGAATTGAGGAAGGTGTATGAATACGATTTGAAGACGAAGCCGGGAAAGCGGTATGTAGTTTACGCAAAATAGAATTTGAACGAATCATTTGTAAAAGTATATATAATCATGAAAAAACACTTTTTGTTAGCTTGTCTGTTAATGGCTATGGGAGGTATATGGGCCGGTCCGGCCAATGCGCAATGTGGAGATAACGGGGATGGAACGTTTTCTAATCCGGTATTCTGGGCAGATGTGCCCGACCCGGATGTCATACGTGTGGGGGATGACTTCTACATGGTGAGTACGACCATGCATCTGGTTCCCGGAGCGCCCATCATGCATTCAAAGGATCTGGTGAATTGGGAGATTGTCAGTTACCTGTACGACCGGCTGGATGACAAACCTAATTATGACTTGAAGGAGGGGACAGTTTACGGACGAGGACAGTGGGCTACTTCCTTGCGTTACCATGATGGAATGTATTATGCGTATTTCTCTCCGAATGACACTCCTTACAAAGGATATGTATATACGACTTCCGATCCGAAAAAGGGATGGACCTTGTTGTCGCGAATTCCTCACTTTCATGACGCATCGTTGTTTTTTGATGATGACGGGAAGGCCTATATCTTTTATGGAACCGGACAGCTGCGTGAGTTGAAGCCTGATTTGAGCGGTGTCATGCCGGGTGGGGTCGATATGAAGATATTCGAAAGAGATAAGGAGGAAAATGCCTTGCTGGAAGGTAGTAGGGTGATTAAACACGATGGAAAGTATTATTTGCTGATGATTTCATGGCCTCAGGGAGGCAATCGCCGGCAGGTATGCTATCGGGCGGATAAGATAACCGGACCTTATGAGAAAAAGGTGATATTGGAAGATGCGTTTGCAGGTTTTCCGTATGTGGCACAAGGTACGATTGTGGATGACGGAAAAGGGAACTGGTATGGTGTTATTTTCCAGGATCGGAATGGGGTAGGTCGCGTGTTGACCGTGATGCCTTGCCGTTGGGTGGACGGCTGGCCAATGCTGGGTGACGAAAACGGACATGTGCCGGCGACGATGAACAAACCTGTACAGGGATATTCTTCCGAAGGGCTGGTAGTCAGCGATGATTTTAGTGGAAACAAGTTGAAATTGAACTGGCAGTGGAATCACAATCCGATGAATGATTGCTGGTCATTGACTGAACGTAAAGGATATTTGCGTTTGAAAACCGGACGGGTGGTTGATAATTTGTTTGTGGCTCCCAATACGTTGACTCAGCGCATGGAAGGGCCGGAATGTTCGGGAGTTGTTTGCATGGAACTTTCAGGCATGAAGGATGGAGATGTAGCCGGACTGAGTGCCTTTAATGGAGATGCGGGTATCTTGTCCGTGACTTGTGAAGGGAACCGGAAATACTTGACCATGAAGACGGAAAGTGTCCGGCTGGATGACACGAACAAGGCAGTGACAGGTCTCGACCGAAACGTGATGCAGACTGTCGACTTGACGTCGGATGTGATATACCTTCGTCTGGATGGAGATTTCAGGTTGAACAAGGACATGGCCTGCTTCTATTATAGTTACGATAATAGGGACTGGAAGAAAATCGGTTCTGATTTCAAAATGATTTTTGACTATCGTCGTTTCTTTATGGGAACCAAATTTGCCTTGTTTAATTATGCAACAAAGACTCTGGGAGGTTTTGTGGATATAGATTTCTTCGATTATAAACACATTAAGAAGTAATTGTGGATTTGGAATTTTATGAAGGTTGGAATGATGAAACGGAATTTGATTGCAGGATGCCTGTGTTTGATGATGTGGAATGGTATCTCTTCGAATATTCAGGCACAAGATAGATTGTACAAGAATACTTTTCCTTTAGGGGATGTGGAATTGCTTGACGGGCCGTTTAAGCATGCTCAGGAATTAAACCTCAAGGTCTTGATGGAATATGATGTAGACCGCCTCTTGGCTCCTTTCTTGAAAGAAGCAGGGTTGCCCGTAAAAGCGGAGCCATTCCCGAATTGGGCGGGGCTTGACGGACATGTCGGCGGGCATTATTTATCAGCTATGGCGATGAATTATGCAGCTACAGGCAATGAAGAGTGCAAAAAACGGATGGAATATATGCTGAGTGAATTGAAACGTTGCCAGGAGAGTAATGGAGACGGCTATATCGGAGGTATTCCTAATGGAAAGGTGCTGTGGACGGATATAAAAAACGGAAAAGTAGAGTCTATTTGGAAATATTGGGCTCCGTGGTATAACGTACATAAAATCTTTGCCGGATTGAGGGATGCCTGGATGTATACGGGAAACGAGGAAGCACTGGATATGTTCTTGAATTTGTGTGACTGGGGAATTTCTGTCACGGAAGGACTGTCAGACAATCAGATGGAACAGATGCTGGCCAATGAATTTGGGGGAATGGATGAAATCTTTGCCGATGCCTATCAGATTACGGGTGAACAGAAATATCTGACTATGGCCAAACGTTTCTCTCATCGGTGGTTGTTCGACAGTATGGCAGCGCACAAGGACAATTTGGACAATATACATGCGAACACGCAGATTCCGAAAGTTATCGGGTATCAGCGTATTGCAGAAGTGTGTGGAGATAATCAATACTTGGATGCAGCCGATTTCTTTTGGAACATTGTAGCCTGCAAGCGTTCGCTGGCGTTGGGCGGGAACAGCCGTCGGGAGTATTTTTCGGGCATGGACGATTTCAGAAGTCATGTAGAAGTGCGGGAAGGTCCGGAATCCTGTAATACGTATAACATGTTGAAACTGACGGAAGGTTTGTTCCGGATGACAGGAAAGGCTACATATACGGACTTTTATGAGAGAGCCCTGTATAATCATATTTTGTCAACACAGCATCCGGAACACGGTGGTTACGTGTACTTCACTTCGGCTCGTCCGGCACACTATCGGGTGTACTCGAAACCTAACAGTGCCATGTGGTGTTGTGTAGGCACCGGAATGGAGAATCATGGGAAGTATGGGGAGTTTATCTATACGCATGCTTCTGATTCGCTGTTTGTCAATCTTTTCATTCCTTCACGACTGAACTGGGAACAGGAGAAAGCCACGATTACGCAGGAAACCCAGTTTCCTGATGCGGAGACCTCTCGGTTGACAGTGGGGTTGACGGATGGAAGGTCTCGTCATTTCAAATTGTTGGTGAGACGTCCGGAATGGGTCACAGATGGATATGAAGTAAGATGCAATGGAAAGGTAGTGGAGGCTTCGGAGAAGGCAGACGGTTCTTCTTATATCTGTATTGACCGTGAATGGAAAGATGGTGATAAGGTGGAAGTGTTCTTGCCTATGAAAATGCGATTGGAATCCCTTCAAGGAGAAGATGATTTTGTGGCCATTATGCGTGGTCCTATCCTGATGGGTGCATCTGTAGGTACAGATAATTTGGATGGCTTGGTGGCAGATGACGGGCGTTGGGGACATATTGCTTCAGGCAAGTTGGTGCCATTAAGTGAAACTCCGGTCTTGATTGGAAGTAAAGAAGAGGTGACCAATTACCTGAATGGGCTGAAACCCATGGAAGGTCAGACTTTACGTTATAAATTGTCGGGCATATTCAATGATTCGAAGTTTGACGGTCTGGTGTTGGAACCCTTCTCCCGTATTCATGATTGTCGATACATGATGTATTGGTTATGTATGACGGCGGATCGATATGCTGCGTATACGAAGCGTACACAAGAAGAGGAAAAACGGTTGATGGCATTGGATGCGCGTACGTTGGATGCGGTAAGTGTCGGTGAACAGCAGCCTGAAGTGGATCATAAAATGGTGAAGGAGAACTCTGAAACCGGATTATTGAAAGGTAAGAAGTGGAGGGATGCCCGCAATGGAGGGTATTTCAAATATACACTTTCTACCAACGGCAAGCAGCCTTCTTCCCTTATGGCTACTTATTGGGGGAATGAACAAGGCAATCGGAATTTTGAAATTGTGGTCGATGGTACGGTTGTGGCGACTGAGAATATCGTGGGCAAATGGAACAAGGAAGAATTTGTGGATGTGGAATATAAATTGCCCGAAGCTCTGGTAAAAGGAAAAAATCAGATTGAAGTCATGTTTAGAAGTAAGGACAATAATGTGGCAGGTGGAATTTTCATGCTGCGTTTGCTTACGGAATAATTGTTTTCAATAGGAATCCATAAAGAATGAGTATCCGCAATAGGTTGTTCCTATTGCGGGTTCTCATACTTGAAACAAAAAGTAAGAACTTATAAAACAAAAATGGTGGGATATCGTTACATAAAACTTTGTTTGTTTATCGCTTTGTTTTCTTTATCCACTTCTGCTCAAAATGTGAACAAAGTGGTGGAAAGGACGGTGGTAAATCCTTCTTTCAAAGCGAGAACCGGGAGTATCAATACGATAACTAAGGTGGAAATGACGGATGCTGATACTAAATTGTTCGTACATGTGGTATTTCGTCCTCACTGGTGGGTTTGCCTGGACAGTACGATTTATTTGGAAGATGTGTCTACAGGTTTACGTTACCAAACAACAGGGATAGAAGGGATGAAGTTTGGTGAACGGTTTTTCATGCCGGATTCGGGAGAAACGGATGTGGTCTTGACTTTTCCTCCGTTGCCGGAATCGGTAAAAATGGTGAACTGGATTCGGCCAGATTCGTCAGAAGATAATACATACGGCATTGATCTGACAAAAGATGGAGAAGGGTTGGGTGTTTCTGAAAAACGAGAAAGATGGCTTGCTCAAAATCCACAGACGGGAACGTCAGTCGGAAGGAAGGAGGGATTTACTCATTTCTTTCACTCGGATACGACTTATGTGACTGGGGTACTTGATCATTATGATCCTATATTGGGATTTGATACCGGTATCATTTATGTACAAGATATGCTGGAAGATAAAGACCGGCCAGTAGTCATAAAGATTCATCCGGACGGAAAATTAGAGGGAAAAGTATTTTTGGAGCATCCTTCCCGATGTTTAATGGTGATAGGAGAAAATAATTCACTGCATAGAAACATTTATCTTGAACCAGGAAAGACTTTGTCGCTGTATATCGATTTTGAAGATATGCTTGCCCGCAGCAGAGCTAGAGACTGGAACTATCCGTTGTCCAATCTGATGTATGGAGATGAGTTGGGTGAGATAAACCGACAACTTGCCGAAGCACCGGAGTTTACGCTTGGCTATCTGGAAATGAAAGAAATGGAAAGTAAGTTGGCTCCAAAGCAGGTACGTGAGAAATGGGATGAAGCTGTGAGTTTATGGCACGATAAGCTGTCTCAATACATGGATAAGCAACAGGTATGTCTTAAGGTCCGACAGTTGTTGCCATTGGATGAAAAGATATCTGGAGCATATTGGTTACTGGATTACGCGATGGATTATACTTATGGGTTAGCGAATGATACTACCGGAAAAGCACCGTTACCCATGGAGTTTTTCAGCTTTTTGCGCGATATGCCGCTTAATGATGAAAAAATTTTGGCTGTAAATAAAGCTTCCATCTTTATCAATCGTTTTGCGTTTATGGATTGGTTGCAAAAGCAGGCGTATGAAAAACTCAAAGCATGCTATGGAATGGTAATTCCATCTGATATGACTCCTTTACAGACTGCGGAGAGAATGTTTTATCCTTATAAAATACAGACAGAGATTCTGATGGAGTATTTGAATATGACTGAAATACCTTTTTTGTGGCAGCTGGTTTTGTGCAATAAGATTTGTACAGTGTTGGAGGCGGAAGCTAACAAAAAAGTGACTCAGCAGGATTTGAAAACGACACAGACGATGTCGTGTCTGAAGGATTCTTTCTGTGCAATGATTACTTATCCTGTGCTGACACAGGCAATAGAAAGCTCTTATCGGGAGTATCTCAAGAAGCAACCTTACCAACTACCCCCTTGTGAAGGAACGGATATTTTTCGAAAAATTACGGAATCTTATAAAGGGAAGATTTTGTTGGTTGATTTTTGGTCGACCGGTTGTGGCCCATGTCGGTTTGCTATTGAGAGAAGTGCAGACTTGAGAGCGAAATGGAGAGGGCATAAAGATGTGCAGTTCATATTTATAACCAGTGAAGGTGAGTCTCCGGAGAAACCTTATAAAGAATATGTAGAAAAGAATTTAAAAGGAGAGGCTGTCTATCGCATTCCGTCATCCGACTATCAGCGCTTGCGTGAATTATTTAGTTTCAATGGCATTCCACGTTATATACTTGTGGGACGCGATGGAAAAATCATTTCGAATGATTATCAGCATATTTATCTGTCTGAAGCATTGGAGAAGGATTTGAAGGCCTTGGGAGTGAATTTGGATGAAGAAAAAGAAAAATAGGAATAGATAAATTTCGTTTAGAAGAATTTAAGTAGAGGTATATAAGTTTAAATTAAAAACTAATGTCTATGATAAAACGTGTATTGTTATCGTCTTTTGCGGCAATGATGTGTATAACAGGGTTATATGCAGGTGAAAAAGATGTGTTAAGTCCTGATGGACGTTTGAAAGTGGTTGTTTCAGATGAAGGTGGAATGCCTTCTTATCAGGTATTCTATGACGGAGTGGCTTTTATCAAGAAGTCTCCGTTGGGCATGAAGACCACTATCGGTGATTTTACGTCTTCTTTGTCATTGGGAAGTGAAATCAAGGAGGCTTCTATCCGGAAAAACTACCGCTTGCCCAACATCAAAAAAAGTAAGGTGGAATATGCTGCTGAATCGGCTGTCATTCCGTTTACGAAAGAAGGGAGAACTGCTTTTGATGTAGAATTCCGGGTAAGTAACAATGATGTGGCTTTTAGATATACAGTGTATCCTAAGCAGGATATCTTGTGTTGTGTTGTGCAGCAGGAAGCTACGGGTTTTGTGTTGCCGGAAGGAACGACTACCTTCTTGTGCCCGCAAAGTGGACCGATGGGTGGTTTTGCCCGAACTTCTCCCAGCTATGAGACTCCATATACAGTAGATGATACGATGGGAAAGAACGGTTGGGGAGAAGGATATACTTTCCCTTGCTTGTTTAAAAATTCGGACAAAGGATGGATTTTAATTTCTGAAACCGGAGTGAACAGCTATTATTGTGGCAGTCGCCTGATGGGGCACGAGAACGGACTTTATACCATTGGTTTCCCGCAGGAAGGTGAATTTAACGGCAATGGTACGACTTCTCCGGGCATTGCATTGCCAGGAAAAACTCCATGGCGTACCATAACCTTGGGGCCAACGTTGGCTCCTATCGTAGAAACAACCGTACCGTTTGATGTGGTAGAACCTTTGTATGAACCGTCGAAAGATTATGCGGCTGAATATGGTTGTGGAACTTGGAGCTGGATTATTGCGGGAGATGCCAGTATGAATATGGACGACCAGAAGCGTTACATAGATTTCTGTGCAGCGATGGGTTACCGTACGGTACTGGTCGATGCGCTCTGGGATACGCAGGTGGGCTACGACAAAATAGAAGAACTGGCAGCTTATGCCAAGCAGAAGAATGTAGGCTTGTATTTGTGGTATAATTCCAATGGATACTGGAATGATGCGCCTCAAGGTCCTCGTGGAAAGATGAGTAACATTATCGCCCGTCGGAAAGAAATGAAGTGGATGCAGCGTATTGGTATCAAGGGAATCAAGGTTGACTTTGTGGGTAGTGACAAGCAGGTTACCATGCAGCTTTACGAAGATATTCTGGCCGATGCAAATGATTATGGACTCTTGGTCATTTTTCATGGATGCACCATTCCACGTGGATGGGAGCGTATGTATCCTAATTATGCGGCCAGTGAAGCGGTATTGGCCAGTGAGAACATGAATTTCTCGCAGGGAAGTTGTGATGCGGAAGCATTCAATGCATGCATTCATCCGTTTGTGCGCAACACGATTGGGAGCATGGATTTTGGAGGAAGTACTTTGAATAAATATTATAATGCGAAAAATGAGCCGGGTGGACGGATGAGAGTCACTTCTGATGTGTTTGCACTGGCTACGGCAGTATTGTTTCAGAGTCCGGTACAACATTTTGCATTGGCACCTAATAATCTGACGGATGCTCCGGCTTGGGCAGTCGATTTCATGAAGAAGGTGCCTACCACATGGGATGAGGTAAAGTTTATAGACGGATATCCTGGAAAATATATCGTAATGGCACGTAAACATGCCGGTAAGTGGTATGTGGCAGGTATTAATGCACAGGATGAAACCGTTAATTTGAAGATTGATGTTTCGTCCTTGTTTGCGGCAGGAGAGGTTGTCTGTGTGTATGAAGATAATGATAAACTGGCAGGCTCTGTCAAGGAACAGGTTATCAGTAAGAAACAAGTTGTGAACCTTTCTATTCCTAAAAATGGGGGTATAGTAATTACTCGGAAATAATTGTGAAGAAAAAGTTATGATAAGCAATAAAGTAATATTGACAGCATTGGGAGGATTGATTTCTCCCATGCTGTTGGCGCAGAATCCGATTGTGCAGACCTGCTATACGACAGATCCGGCTCCTATGGTACACGATGGCAGACTTTATGTGTATACAGGACATGATGAGGACAAAGCTGATTTTTTCTGGATGCAGGAATGGAGGGTATACTCTACGGAGGATATGGTCAACTGGACTGACCATGGTTCTCCGCTTGCCATAGAGTCTTTTGAATGGGCGGATGACCGGGCATGGGCTGCGCAGTGCATAGAACGTCATGGCAAATTCTATTGGTATGTCTGCCTGCATTCGAAACTTACAGGAGCGATGGCCATTGGTGTCGCAGTGGGTGACTCGCCTGTGGGACCTTTCCGGGATGCCATTGGAAAACCGCTTTGTGACGGTAGTTGGGATTATATTGATCCTACCGTGTATGTTGATGACGATGGAAGTGCTTTCTTGTATTGGGGAAATCCAAATATCTATTATGCGGAATTGAATGAGGATATGATATCCATCAAGGGAGAGGTAAAAAAGCAGGACCAGACTGTGGACAGTTTCGGGGCTCCGAATCCGGAAAAGCGTGTGAAGGGAGAAAAATATAAGGATATCTATACGGAAGGTCCGTGGTTCTACAAACGAAAGGATAATTATTATTTGCTGTATGCGGCAGGAGGTGTTCCTGAACATATTGCATATTCCATGAGTAAGTCGCCGGTGGGGCCTTGGAAGTATATGGGAGAAATTATGCCTTTGCAGGATACAGGTTCATTTACGAATCATTGCGGAGTGATTGATTATAAAGGAAATTCTTATTTCTTTTATCATACCGGAAAGTTGCCGGGAGGAGGTGGATTCGGACGTTCAGTAGCTGTGGAAGAGTTTAAGTATAATGCAGACGGAACTTTTCCTGTGATCAATGCTACGCAAGAAGGCGTAAAACCGATAGGCACCTTCAATCCTTATCAACGAGCGGAAGCGGAGACCATGGCTTTTTCTGAAGGAGTGAAGACGGAACCGAATGACCAGACAGGAATCTATGTGTCGGACATCCATAACGGTGATTACCTGAAGGTGAGGGAAGTTGATTTAGGAAAGAAGGGGGCCGGCAGATTGGAAGTCTGTGTAGCCAGTGCGTTGAGGGGTGGAACCATTGAAGTGCATGCTGACAGTATAGGTGGAACGTTGATTGCGGAAGTGCAAGTTCCGCATACCGGAGGATGGGAAATGTGGAAGACTTTGGAAACCGCGGTGAAACAAGATGGAAAGCCTGTTTCGGGCGTGCATGATTTGTACTTCTGTTTTAAAGGTAGAAAGGGATGTAAGCTTTTCAATTTTGATTGGTGGAGAATGTCTGAGTGACAAATGTTATGAATTAATGAATGACTTAAATTTTGAATATTATGAATATTAGTAAGATTCTATGGTTATGTGGTAGCTGCGGATTATTGAGTTGTTTGAATGTAAATGCGCAGCAGCCGATTATTCAGACAAAGTATACAGCCGATCCGGCACCGATGGTATACAATGATACGGTATTTCTTTATACGACTCATGATGAAAACGATGCGGAAGGATTTAAGATGCAGGATTGGTTGTTGTACACTTCTACGGATATGGTAAACTGGACCGACCATGGAGCAGTGGCTTCACTCAAAAGTTTCGATTGGGTGAAACGTGACAATGGAGCTTGGGCCGAGCAAGTGGTTGAACGCAATGGAAAATTCTATATGTATTGCCCGATTCATGGAAATGGCATCGGTGTACTGGTGTCCGACAGTCCTTACGGACCGTTCAAAGACCCTCTTGGGAAACCTCTGGTATGGCAGAAAGAACACTGGGATGACATTGATCCAACTGTCTTTATCGATGAGGACGGACAAGCTTATATGTACTGGGGAAATCCTAATTGTTATTATGTGAAATTGAATGAGGATATGATTTCGTATTCTGGAGATATCGTGAAATTGAAGGAAACACCGGAGCATTATCAGGAAGGACCGTGGTTCTATAAACGCAATGGACACTACTATCTGGCTTTTGCTTCTACCTGTTGTCCGGAAGGTATCGGCTATGCCATGAGTGACAGCCCTATAGGTCCGTGGACGACCAGAGGATATATCATGCGTCCTACAGTCAGGAGCCGTGGAAACCATCCGGGTATTATGGATTATAAACGGAAATCGTATGTTTTTGGCTTGAATTATGACTTGTTGAAACTGGAGACGGATACTCATTATGAACGTCGTTCGGTTTCGGTGGCTGAGATGCATTATAATGAAGATGGAACCATTCAGGAAGTGCCTTATTGGGCAGACACCAAACTGGAGCAGGTGGGTACCTTCAATCCTTTCCGAAAGGTAGAGGCTGAAACGATGGCTTGGGGATATGGATTGAAAACAGCTCCCAATGCGGATAAATCTCTTTCGGTGGTAGATGTGAATAATGGAGAGTACATCTGTGTACGTGGAGTAGACTTTGGAAAGAATAAGGCCCGTCGCTTTGAGGTTTCCGCCTTGCCTCTTGAGGGAGGAAATCTGAAGATTCGTTTGGATGCTCCGGATGGAAAGATTGTTGGAAACGTAACTATACCGCAGAGAAACGAAACGTCCAAATATCAACTTTATTCCTGTGAGGTCAATGCGGTCAGTGGAGTCCATGATTTGTATCTTAGTTTTGAAGGTGAGAATAAGAAGGACTTGTTTGAGTTGGATTATTGGGAATTCAAACGTAAGTGAGTGTGGAATAAAGGGTCAAATACAATAAATCGTATGAGAATATGAAAGCTATCATTTTGACGGGCATTCTATCGTTTGCTTCTGTTCTGTCTTCTTCTGGAATACTGTTGGCTGGAAATGTGCTTACAAAAACTGCACGTGGGCTTAAATTGAATATGGAGGAAGATAAGCTGGTGACAGAAATTGTATTTTATACCCCCGAAATAGCTCGGGTGGTGAAATATCCTTCTTCTTCTGATACGATACCAGAGCGTAATAATCTTTCAGTGGTATTGGCTCCTCGTAAATGCAAACTTTCTTATGGGGAGACCGACGGGAAGTATACCGTTACGTCATCGGAAGTAATGGTGTTGCTGGATAAGGAAACAGGGAATGTATCTTTCCAAACCAAACATGGAGCCGAGTTGCTGGAAGAACAGGAAAAACCTGTGTTAATACAATATAAAGAAGGAGTAAATACGGGCGATTACCGTATCAAACAGGTCTTTAAGTTGGATAAAGATGAGCCTATTTATGGTTTGGGGCAGATGCAGAGTGGAAAACTCAGTCAGCGGAATCAGGATAAGTATCTTATTCAAGGAAACGTGGAAGATGTGGTCACATTCTTCCAGTCTGTGAAAGGATATGGTATATTTTGGGACAATTATTCTCCTACTTGGTTTGTTGATAATGAAAAGGCCACCTTTTTTGAATCGGAAGTAGGAGAGTTCATCGATTATTATTTCATGACCGGTGGTAATGCCGACGGGGTAATAGCCAATATGCGTGAACTGACAGGTCAGGTACCGATGCTCCCTCTTTGGACTTATGGTTTCTGGCAGAGTCGGGAAAGATATAAGAGTCAGAATGAGATTGTAGGAGTGGTGAGCAAGTATCGTGAGTTGCAGGTTCCGCTCGACGGTATCATCCAGGACTGGCAGTATTGGGGTGGAAATTATCTGTGGAATGCCATGGAATTCCTGAACGGGGAGTTTTGGAATCCTCAAAAAATGATAGAGGATATTCATGGCATGAATGCCAAGGCTATAATCTCTATCTGGTCTTCTTTTGGACCGATGACAAAGCTTTATAAGGAACTGGATGAGAAGGGGATGCTTTTCAATTTCCAGACATGGCCTTTGGCTGGACCTGATTTGTGGCCTCCACGGGAAGATTATTTGTCGGGGGTACGGGTTTACGATGCCTATAATCCAAAAGCCCGTGATATCTATTGGAAATATGCGAACAAAGGACTGTTTGCCTTGGGAATGGATGGCTGGTGGATGGATTCTACGGAACCTGACCATCTGAACTTCAAGGATGAAGATCTGAATGAAGAGACTTTCTTGGGAAGTTTCCGGAAAGTGCGTAATGCGTATCCGTTGATGTCGGTTGGAGGGGTATACGACCATCAGCGCAAGGCCTCTTCCGATAAACGTGTGTTTATTTTGACTCGTTCCGCATTTGCCGGACAACAGCGATATGGGGCGAATACATGGACGGGAGATATTCAAGGGACATGGGATTCTTTTAAGCGGCAGATTCCGGCTGGATTGAATTTCTCTCTTTCTGCCATTCCGAACTGGAATACGGATATAGGGGGATTCTTCTTGGGTGAATATCCGAAGAAACTGGCAGACCCGGATTATAAGGAACTGTATGTAAGGTGGCTGCAGTTTGGTGCCTTTTGTCCGATGATGCGTTCGCACGGTGCGGATGCGCCTCGTGAAATCTATCAGTTCGGGAAAAAAGGAGAGCCTTACTATGATGCGATTGCGAAGTTTATTCATCTTCGTTACTCCTTGTTGCCGTACATCTATTCTCTTTCTTGGGAAGTCACTTCACGTCAGTCTACTTTTTTGCGGGCGCTGGTAATGGATTTTCCAAAAGACAAGAATGTGTGGGACATGAACAATGAGTATATGTTCGGGAAGTCCATTCTGGTGAAGCCTGTAACGGACCCGATGTACACTGGAATGCAGGGCGAAGAGCGTGTTTCTGATTTTTCATCACTGAAGTCTACCGAGGTGTATTTGCCGGAGGGAGCAGACTGGTATGATTATTGGACTGGAGAGAAACTGGCAGGAGGTGTATCTGTGCAGAAAGAAGTTCCTTTGGATGTGATGCCTTTGTATGTAAAATCTGGAAGTATTATTCCTATCGGACCGGAGGTGCAGTATGCCCAGCAGAAATCATGGCAACAGCTGGATATTCATATTTATCCTGGTGCAGATGGTACTTTCTGTTTGTATGAAGATGAGTTTGATAACTATAATTACGAAAAGGGGGCTTATTCAGAAATATGGATGAAATGGAATGACAAAAAGCGTACCTTTACGATTGAAAGCAGAAAAGACGAATATCAAGGAATGCTCCACGAACGGACTTTCGTCTTGAAAACGGCAGATGGAAAAGAAAAAACAATTAATTATACGGGTAAAAAAATCAATGTAAAATTATGAGTCAACTAATTCTGATGAGATATATACAGGCCAATAAGATTTATGGTAAGAACCGGTGGCGTAAATTGGCAATGGGGGTAGCTCTGTTGTCCAGTTTGACTGTGGCTGCGCAAAATCCTATTATTCAGACTTCTTATACAGCCGATCCGGCTCCTTTGGTATATAATGACCGATTGTATCTTTATACCAGTCACGATGAAGATGGGTCTACTTGGTTTACCATGAATGACTGGAAACTTTATTCTACAGATGATATGGTAAATTGGACGGAACATCCCATGCCTTTGTCTTTTAAAACATTTGAGTGGGCAGGAGGAGATGCCTGGGCGGCTCAGTGTATGGAACGTAACGGGAAATTTTATATGTATGTACCTGTGACGGATTTGAAGGGGGAGACTGCCATCGGAGTGGCTGTGTCCGACAGTCCTTATGGACCTTTCTATGACCCGTTGGGAGCTCCGCTTGTGCAGGCTGAATACGGAAATATCGATCCTACCGTCTTTATCGATGACGACGGACAGGCTTATTTGTATTGGGGAAATCCCAATTGTTATTATGTGAAGTTGAACGAGGATATGATTTCTTATGAAGGGGGCATACATGCGGTACCGATGAAACCGGAAGCCTTTGGAAGCAGGGAGGGAGATCCGCAGCGTCCTACGCTGTATGAAGAGGCTCCTTGGTTGTATAAGCGTCAGGGAATGTACTATCTTTTCTATGCAGGAGGACCGGTGCCTGAACATCTGGCTTATGCCACATCAAAAGGTCCGGAAGGTCCGTGGAATTACGGAGGTACATTGATGGCTACTGAAGGAGGAAGTTTTACGAACCATCCGGGTATTGCCGATTTCAGAGGAAAAACTTATTTATTTTATCATGACGCTTCTCTACCGGGTGGAAGTGGTTTTACTCGTTCTGTGTGTGTCAGAGAGTTGGACTTCCAGGCAGATGGGAAGATTCCGTGTGTGAAGATGGTGAAAGAGGGAGTCACAGAAAGCTTGAAACCTCTTTGTCCATACCGGAAGGTAGAAGCAGAGACCGTGGCGTGGTCGGAAAAAATGAAAAGTTCATATAACGCTCAAGTTGGGGTTTTCATTACTGCTTTAGCGGATGGAGCTTATACAAAAGTTCGGTCTGTGGATTTCGGTGAAAAGGCTCCGTCTCGTTTTTCAGCGCGTTTGTCTACTACTCACAATGCAGAGATTACGATGGAGGTGCGTCTTGACGGACTGGATGGACAGGTGTTGGCAAAGATAAAGGTGCCGCGGACTGGTGGAAGCGACCGTTGGCGGGTTGTGGAAGCACAGATACCGCAAGTGACTGGAGTACACGACCTGTATTTTATTTTTAGGGGGAAAGTTCCGAAAGATTTGGCTTATTTCGATTATTGGAAACTGAATTATTAATGAAGTTACAGAGGTTATGAGGCAGTCTTGTTTGTTTTTACTATTCTTCTTTGTCTGTGTGTGGTGGAATGGGGATTGTTTGGCGGGGAATGTTCTCGGTCTTTCCTCTGACCGCCAGATACAGGCATGGACGTTGGAAGAAAAAAGAGCCGATCAGGTGGTTTTTCGTCGGGTTGATACTCGGTTAAGGCTTATCCCGCTGACCGGAAGTGCTGTAAGGGTGGTTCGAAGCAAGGGAATTGCTCATGAATTGCCGGAATTGGTGTATCTTCCGGTGAAGGCTCCGGTTTATACGCTTAAAATGGAAGGAGAAGATTATATATTGTCTTTAAAGGATGTAAGTGTAAAAGTGTCGGCATCCGACGGACGGATTTCGTTCCTTTCTTCGGATGGAAAGGTGATATTGGGAGAGGAAGGAGGTCAGCTTCAGGCTTCTTCTGTACAGGGGGAGCAGACGTATGTGTCCACACAGACTTTCCATTCTCCTTCCGATGAATATCTTTATGGACTGGGGCAGTTCCAGGATGGGTATTTGAATGTGCGTGGATTGACGCGGAGGTTGACTCAGGTCAATACGCAGATTGCCGTCCCTTTTGTGATGTCGAATAAGGGATACGGACTTTTGTGGAACAACTATGGTCTGACGGATTTTAATCCGGCTTCTTCAGTGATTGCGCTTCAGAAAACGGGTGCTTCGGGTGATAAGGTGACTGTGAATGTGACTTCTACTGAAGGAGGTAAGGAAGAAGTACGTGGAAGTAATGTGTTTGCAGGTAGTCTGAAAGTGGAATCCGACGGGCAATATGCTTTGATGCTGGACGTAGGAAGTTCCATGGCTCGCAGGCACAATTTGGAGATTGATGGACATACGGTGGTAGATGTGAATAATTTATGGCTGCCGCCTACGGTCTCTGTTCTGGTTGACTTGAAAGCGGGGGTACATCGTTTGAAGGCGGAATTGACCAAGGAGGATACTCCTAAGCTGTTTTTCCGGAAAGTAGACCAGACTACGACCTTTCGTTCTCCGGTTTCTAATGGCATCGATTATACTTTCTTTGCCGGAACGGCCGATGAGGTGATTGCCTCTTATCGGGCAGTGACAGGAGAGGTACCGATGTTGCCGGCATGGGCCTTGGGATATATTCATTGCCGGGAACGTTTTCATTCCCAAAAAGAACTGCTTGAAACAGCTTCCCGGTTCCGAAGAGAAAAATTGCCGGTCGATTTGATGGTGCAGGATTGGCAGTATTGGGGCAGATATGGCTGGAGCGCCATGCGCTTTGATGAGGCAGATTATCCTTCTCCTCGGGAAATGGTCGACAGTCTTCACCGGATGGATATGAGGCTGATGCTGTCGGTCTGGTCGAAGGTGGACCAGAACTCGGTGCTGGGAAAAAAGATGGCCGAGAAAGCCTATTATATTCCAGGCACTCCTTGGATTGATTTCTTTAATCCGGAGGCTGCTTCATTCTACTGGCAGAATTTTCGGGATAGCTTGGTTCTTCCGATAGGAATAGATGCTTGGTGGCTGGATGCTACCGAACCGGAAAATGACGATTTGGTGGGGCGTCGGGTAAATCACTCAAGTTATCCCGGAGAGGTGTTCCGGAATGTCTATCCATTGGTGGTCAATAAAACGGTATATGAAGGTTTGCGAAGCCTTTCTGCCAATGGAGAGAAACAGGGTTCCTTCAGTCCCCGAACGGTTTTGCTTACTCGTAGCGGCTTTCCGGGTATTCAGCGGTATGGAGTGGCCACTTGGTCGGGGGATGTCGGGAACGATTGGGATACGTTTCGTCGTCAGATTGTAGCCGGATTGGGAATTTCTGTATGCGGTCTGCCTTGGTGGACGTACGATGCCGGAGGGTTCTTCCGGCCGGGAGATGCACAGTATACGGATGTCCATTTTCATGAACGGTTTTCCCGGTGGCTTCAGACTTCGGTTTTTCTGCCTTTGATGCGTGTGCATGGGTATATGACGAATACTGAGTTTTGGAACTATGGAGACAAAGTGACGGAAATGGCCCGTAAATCGTTGGCCTTGCGTTATCGCCTTCTGCCCTATATCTATTCAGAGTCTGCATGGGTTTCGTTGGAAGATGGTACAATGTTGCGTCCTTTGGTGATGGATTTTCCACTGGATACGTTGGCTTTATCTTTGAAATACCAGTATATGTTTGGCCGTTCTCTGTTGGTTTCTCCTATTGTGGAAGAGGGACCTGCAATCTGGAAAACGTACTTGCCTGCTGTTCAAGGTGGGTGGTATGATTTTTATGATAACCGGCATTTGTCTTCAGGGTGGGTTCAAACCTCGGTTTCTCCGGATTACATTCCTGTATTTGTCAAATCGGGTACGATTTTACCTTTGGCTTCCGGTTATGCGGACGAGGCTGATACGGCTTTGCAATCGGAGTGGGAAATTCGGGTGTATACCGGAACGGATGGTACTTATCAGCTGTATGAAGATAATGGAACAGACTGTGAGTATGAAAAAGGAGCCTGTTCCTGTATCCGTCTGACCTGGAATGAGAAAGACGCTACGTTGGTGATAGGTAAACGGAAGGGGACGTTTGCGGGAATGAAGCCTGTTCGGAAGCTGAAGATTGTGAAAGTCGCTTCGTCTTCCAATGGGGCGATAGAAGTGGCCGAGAAATCGGTTGTATATAAGGGAGAGGAACTTGAAGTTGCTTTCTGATAGAATGAAAAAAGGAAAATGAAAAGTTGAATCTAAATTTGTGAATAATGGAAATGAAGAAAATGATTGCAACGCTGACGTCGTTGATGGCTTTGACTTTTGGACCTGTTTTTGCACAGGTTCATACAGAAGCAGGCAAGGTGGATGAGAATTTTCATATTTATCTGTGCTTGGGTCAGTCGAATATGGAGGGAAATGCAAAAATAGAAGCATGCGATACGGTGGATGTGAATCCTCGTTTTAAAGTGCTTCAAGCTGTGGATTGTCCGGACTTAGGACGGAAGAAAGGGGAGTGGTACACGGCAGTTCCCCCTTTGGCAAGATGTGGCACCGGATTGACTCCTGCAGATTATTTCGGTCGCACAATGGTAGATAGTCTTCCGGCCAATGTACAGGTGGGAGTGATTGATGTGGCCGTAGGAGGTTGTAAAATCGAATTGTTTGATAAAGATAATTATACTTCATACGTGGAGACTTCTCCGAACTGGCTGAAAAACATGGTGGCCGAGTATGATGGAAATCCTTATGCCAGATTGATTGAATTGGCCAGACAGGCTTCCCGTTGTGGAGTCATAAAAGGGATTCTGTTTCATCAGGGAGAGTCAAATACTGGCGATCCGGAGTGGCCGTTGAAAGTCAAGAAAGTGTACGACAGCATTCTTTCCGATCTCAATTTGAAACCCAATTCATTGCCTCTGTTGGTGGGTGAACTTGTGTCGGAAGGGCAGGGAGGAGCTTGTGCCTCTATGAATCCGGTGATTCAGAATTTGCCGGAAACAATTCCTTCCGCGCATGTCATTTCATCCGAAGGGTGTGAGGCGGTTTCCGACAGGCTGCATTTCAGTGCGGCCGGATATCGTGAACTGGGTAAAAGATATGCGCTTACGATGCTTCAGATTCTGAATGCAGAATAATTGATGGAATTTAAAAAGTCTGGCCGTTAAATTTCGACCAGACTTTTTTAGTTCTTTCTTATTGTTTTCCCGTTTTATCTTGTTCATTTTGGGGTTCCTCTTCCAGCCTGTCTTTATTCTCTTTGCAATATTCCATATATTTGCTTGGAGAAACACCATATAATTCTTTGAAGGCATTCGAGAAATAAGTGGTGTTGTTAAATCCTACCAGCTGGGATATTTCAGAAATACTGTAGTTTTTCTCTGATTTCAGTAGAATTTCCGCCTGCTTTAGTCGGATATTCCGGATGAAATCTCGTGTGGACTGATTTGTGATTTCCTTAAGTTTCCGGTACAGATGTACTCGGCTTATACCCACTTCTGCCGCAATCATTTCCGCATTCAGGTCTGGATTGTTCAGGTTTTTGTTGATGGCTTTCATTACTTTTTTCATCAGCTTTTCGTCTGCTGACTGGGGCTGAACCACTTCGATTTGTCCATCCTGTTCCTGCTTACCGCTGAAGTTGTTGCGCAATACCTCCCGGTTTCGAATCAGGTTTTCGATGGTTGTAATCAGAATTTCCAGGTTGAACGGTTTGGCTATGTAGGCGTCTGCTCCTAGTGAGAGCCCTTCAATATAGTCTTTCTCACTGTTCTTGGCCGTTAGAAGAATGACTGGAATATGGTTGGTCTTGATGTTCTGTTTCAGTTTCTTGAGAAGGGTGATACCGTTTATTTCCGGCATCATGATATCGCTGAGCACCAAGTTGGGCATGTGTGACATAATGATTTCCAATGCTTCCTTTCCATTGCTGCAACTTAATACCCGGAAATAATTGCTTAATTCAGTGAGCAGATAATTACGGATGTCGTCTTCATCTTCCACAATGAGGACAGAGTGCTTCTTTCGTGGTAATTTCTTCCCATTGTCATCTCCGCTTTCGTTTTCTTCAAGGTGTAATGGAATATGTTGAAATTCATTATTTTCCGATGAAGTGATAGCTGTATTATCTGAAGTTTCGGGAGCAATGTCCTCTGCCGACAGATGTGCACGGCCTAACGGAATATGTATGATAAAACTGCATCCTGGCTGATTGTCATTGTTCTTGACGGTAATGGTGCCATGATGCATTTTTACGAGTGACATGGACAGATGCAGTCCGATACCCGTCCCTTTGCTGCGCGACCGGTCATCACTGATTTGGTAGAAGCGTTCAAAAATACGTGTCATTTCACTTTCCTTGATACCGGTGCCATTGTCTTCAATGATAATTTCAGCACAGTTGTTCAATGGAGCCTCTTCTTTACCATTGTGAATAGTATTAATGTAGATGTTGATTTTTCCTTCACTCTGAATATGTTTAAGCGCATTGGACAGCAAGTTAAAAATGACTTTGTCAAAGTTGTTCGGGTCCAGCCATACCTTCAGGCTGTCCAGTTGGGTAATCAGATTCAACTGAGCATTTTTGCTGGTAGCCTGATAAGTGAATGTGTCTTTAATATTATTGATAAAACCGATGAGCTCCACTTCCGTGAAACTAAGCTTCATTTGGTTCTTGTCTATTTTACGGATATCCATCAGCTGATTGATCAGATTCAGTATGCGCTGTGCATTACGTTCAATCAGCGAGTAGCTTTTCTGCCTTTCGGTATCGCTGTCGGTAGAGATTAACTTTTGCAGCGGACTTATAATCAGCGACATCGGGGTTCTGATTTCGTGTGAGATGTTGATAAAGAATTGGAGCTTAGCCTCGTTTATTTCTTCCAAGTGCTTGTGCTTCAGCATTTCTTGTCTTACTCTGTATTTTTCTTTTGCCTGATGTATAAAGATTGAGGCTATGCTGCCAATGATGGCCAGATAGATAATCCAGGCTATAGTCGAGTTATACCATGCAGGATGGATATGGATGAGTATTGTTTTTATATCTGATTCCGCGGAACCATTGACGGCCTTGATTTTAAACTCATATTTTCCTACTGGAAGATTGCTGAATGAAACGCGTGAAGTTCCTTTGGGCAGGGAGTTCCAGGTTCCATTGTTCATGGAATATACATAACCCTGAGGGGTCATGAAATTGTCAGTGGCAAATTCAATGTAGAAAGAATTGTCGTAGTGTGCCAAGTTGATTTCTTTTGTATTGAATATGTCAGTGTCAATCACATGGTAGTTTCCTGATTTTGTAAGTTCATTCACAGATTTATCATGTAAATAGAATCCTGTAAGTCTGATTTTGCCCTGGAATTTCTGAATTTTGATGTCGTCCGGATTGAAGAAAATGATTCCGTTGGTGCCTCCAAACAGGATTTTACCGTCGGGATATTGGCAAAACGCATTTCTGGAAAATTCATTGTTGTATAAGCCGTCGGAAGCATAAAACGGAATAAAGGAGTTTTTCTGCGGGTTGTATTTGGCAATGCCCTGATTGGTACTGACCCAAATATCGTTGTTTTTGTCAGTCACGATGGAGGAAATTGAATTGTTGGGCAATCCGTTCTGTGTTGTGAATTGCTCGATGAGATTCAAATCTTTGTCCATCACCGAGATGCCATCGGATGTACCGGCCCAGATACGATGTTCGTGATCTTCTGTAATGGAGTAGACAACCAATCCTAGTAAGGCTTTTTCTTGTCCTACCATTTTCAGGTTTTGGGTATCGATGCATTTGATGCCGTCATAGGTACCAATATACAGTCTTCCGTTTTTCGCATAGTACAGTGCGTCAATCCATTGGTTGACATCTTGTAAATCGTTTGAATTATATACATGGATATTTTTCTGGATGGGGGCATTTAAATCTGTGTAATAGAGTCCCATTCCCATAGTCCCAATCCACAGTCTTTTATGGGCATCTTCTGCCAGGCTGTACACACGTTTGATTTCGTTTCCGTCTTTGTCTTTTAAAGATACCTTGGTGAAGTCTTCACCTTTTGAACTCATAAAGGAAAGTCCGCTCAGGTAAGAACCTATCCATACATTTTGGTGGGAATCTTTGAAAAGACACATCACCGTGGGGGGTATGTCCGGATTTGATTCCGGTGTCAGATGCCGGATAAAATTATAATGGTTGCTCAGCTGGTAAATACCGTCGTTGTCTGTACCGACAAGAAGCTTGCCGTTATCATAGTCGCATAAGGCTGTGATGCAGTTGTTTCCAATATGGTTTCGAAGAGATGAAAAACTGCCGATATAGCCGAACATATTAGCTTGTAAAGGAATGAAAGCTACACCTTTCTGATAAATACCAATCCAAAGATTGGTACTGTTGTCTATCAGAAGGGAATGTACCTTACTTTTTTTGATATTTACATTGTCTATATAGAAATCTGTATCCGAGATGCATTTCTCGGGAATGTTATAAGAAACGATACCTTCTCCATCAATGCCAATCAGCATGAAATGTTCTTTTTGTTTCAGGTCCTTAATGGGGAATTCGGAATTGAAAATTTGCTGGAAAGTATCGTCAGCCTTTCGATAAACGAATACTCCGCGTCCGGTGGTACCTACATATACATTGCCGTAAGAATCTTCCGTACAGCAGTTGATGAACTGGTTTCCGTTGTGGGCTCCCAGTGAATAGTCATATCTTTTCCCATTCTTATCAATCCGGATGACACCATGATATTCGGTACAAATCCAGATATTTCCACTTTGGTCTTCCTTGATTTCATTGATGGTATATCCGCTCAGGGAAGGATTCCAGTCTTTAATCTGATAGTTCCCTTTTGAGTCGGCCGACAAAGTCTTCATTCCATACCCACTGGTTCCAATCAGAATATTCCCGTTGCGAAGCTCTGTAATACTTTTGTTGTTATATGACGGACTTGATTTTTTGATGGTTTTGAACGTATCCGACCGGTAGTCGTAGATTTGCAGCCCTTTGGTAGAAAGAATGTACAGATTACCTCTGGAATCTTGGAATACTTTGTATACATGGTTGCCTATCAAAGATGTAGAGTCGTTCTTATGAGTCCTGTAACTGGTAAACTTTGCTCCATCAAATTTATTCAACCCGTCTTCTGTTGTTACCCATATATAGCCTTTTTGATCCTGATAGATGTTGTTGATCATACTGCTGGAGATTTCTCCATGAGTCGTATATAGCTTGCAGAACTGTCCTTTACACAAAAGGGGCAGTAGACAGAAAAAAACGGTTATAATGAATGTCTTATTTCTCATTATTGATGTGGTTTGTAGAGCTGAATTTGAATTAAAATACCATATAATTGATACAAAGTAAGTTCTTTTTTCTTAGTTGTCAATAAAAAAAACGGGGATTTTTTTGCTTTTGAAAATAGATTTTAAGGGGTGGAAGTGAGTTCTTGTAAAAGTTAGCTGGAAAATTATATAAGAGTCTTTGGGGAGGATTTTCCTTTTGTGATGTAACATTTCCGTAAGTTTTTGTTACAACAGAAAGAGTGGTGTAACAATAGATATGAGGTTGGTATCCTGTGTGAGAGCCTGTTCCATGGCCTTTTACTATTTTTGTAGTGGTAAGAATCGATGAAAAATACAAGATATAATGTATGAAAACACAGGCTTATTTTAGTAGGGTATTTTGGACTCTTCTTTTGCTTTCTTGTTGTAGTTTTGGCTTGTCAGCCAAAGTCACTTTACCTGCGTTGGTTTCCGATGGAATGGTGCTTCAACGAAACGTTCCTCTGAAGATTTGGGGTACAGCCAGTCCGGGTGAAAAGGTGAATTTGACTTTCATGAAGAAACGGTATCATGCCGTAGCGGATGAAGCTGGAAATTGGATGATTGCTTTGCCTGCTATGAAAGCAGGAGGCCCTTATTCCATGGCTGTCAATGACATTTTATTAAAAGATATTCTGATTGGGGATGTGTTCTTGTGTTCAGGACAGTCGAATATGGAATTGACGGTAAACCGGGTGATGGATAAGTATGCCGAAGAGATTGCATCGTATGAAAATTCATCTGTTCGGTATGTAAAGGTTCCGTATGCGTATGATTTTTCACGCCCGTTGGAGGATGTACGGACAATCAAGTGGCAGCCGATGACGAAAGAATACGTCCAAAATTTCTCTGCTCTTTGTTATTTCTTTTCTAAACTGCTGGAGGAAAAGACGGGAGTGCCGGTGGGTATTATTAATTCCAGCTGGGGAGGCACACCGGTCGAAGCATGGATTAGCGAGGAAGGATTGAAAGATTTCCCGGAGTATGTAAATCAGAAAACCTTATATGAGGATACTGCACTGGTGGCTCAAATAAAGAAAACCGAACAGCAACATCAGGCGGCATGGAATAAGCAATTGTATCGGTCGGATGCAGGGCTGCATGGTGAAATGCCTTGGTATGCCGAGTCATACAATGATACGGATTGGGAAAGGGTAGATATGTTTTCAGATAATTGGGCACTTCGTAACGGTCGTCCATTGAATGGGACCCATTGGTTCCGAAAAGAGTTTGTAGTGCCCGATGGATGGGCAGGAAAAGACGTAGTATTGCGGTTAGGTTGTATGGTCGATGCTGATTCTGTGTATGTGAACGGACATTTTGTGGGGGCTGTTTCCTATCAGTATCCGCCGCGGATTTATCAGGTACCGGCCAAGTTCCTGAAAGAAGGGAAAAACCAGCTGACCGTACGTTTGTTCAGCTACGGTTCTTGCCCTTCCTTTGTAAAAGAAAAACCGTATAAATTGCTGTGTGGCAATCAGGAAGTCAGCTTGGAAGGTACATGGAAACATAAGATTGGAACGGTGATGCCTCCTTCCCCTTCTTCGACGGCTTTCCATTATATACCTACAGGTTTGTATAACGGTATGATACATCCTTTGCAGCATTATGTGTTCAAAGGGGTGGTATGGTATCAGGGCGAGTCGAATGTGGGGCGCTGGCGGGAATATTCCTCCTTGCTTACGGCAATGATTGCAGACTGGAGAACTCTTTTTCAGAATGGAAACTTACCTTTCTATGTGGTGGAATTGGCCGATTTCCTGGCACCGGATGACCCTGGACGCGCAGCTTGGGCAGAATTGAGAAAACAGCAGGCAAAAGCGGCACAGGAAAGTCCCTATGTAACCTTGATTAAAAATAGTGATACGGGTGAATGGAATGATATTCATCCGCTGGATAAGAAAACACCGGCTACTCGCTTGGTGGAAGCAGTAATACAGAATGAGAAACAAAATAAGTAAAAATGAGTAATATTCTAAGTCAGAAAGTGTCCATGGCCGAGAAAGTCGGTTATGGACTGGGCGATTGTTCTGCGAATCTCGTCTTTCAGATGATGATGATTTACCAGACCAAATTCTATACGGACGTGTTTGGACTGGAAGGGGCAATTGCAGGTACCGTGATGTTGGTGGCACGTATTGTCGATGCTTTTGTAGACCCTACTGTGGGTATTCTGTCCGACCGCACTCAGACACGGTGGGGAAAATATCGTCCATGGGTGTTGTGGACGGCTCTCCCGTTCATGGTATTTTATGTGTTGGCCTTCTATAATCCAGGTATTGAGGAAAAAGGGCTGGTAGCGGTGTATGCAACCATCTCTTATACATTGTTGATGACAATGTACTCTTTTAACAATACGCCTTATTCTTCTTTGGGTGGAGTGATGTCGTCGGACATTAAGGAACGTACCAGTATCACTTCCGTACGTTTTGTCTTTTCTACCATTGCCCAGTTTGTGGTACAGGGACTTACTTTGCCATTGGTGAGCAAATTTTCTGATGGGGGAGACAAGGCGCATGGGTGGCTTTGCACGATTTCCCTGTTTGCGGCAGTCGGTTTTATTTTTCTTTTGATTGTATTTTTCTCGGCAAGGGAACGTATCACTCCACCGGCTAACCAAAAAAATGATACCCGTCAGGATATTAAAGACGTATTGGGCAGTGTGCCTTGGCGGGCCATGTTTATCCTGACCTTGTTTGTTTTCATCACACTGGCCATGTGGGGAAGTGCCATGAACTATTATTTTGAGAATTACGTGGATAAGGCTGCGTTGTTTGCTTTCCTGGATAAGATTGGGCTGGTGGCAGCAGAACCTGGTAGCTCGGTCGGATATCATGTGCTCAATGCCTTTGGATTGATTGTGACATCACCCGATAAGGCATACGAAGTAGGATTTGGTGTCTTCAATATGGTCGGGGCATTGGTGCAGTTCTTTGGAGTGATTTTCTTATCCGAGTTTTTGGCAAACAAATACGGCAAGAAGCGTACGTTTATTGTGTGCCTCTCACTGACAGCCGTCTTTACAGCCATGTTCTATTTCCCTGCTAAAGATAATATTGGCATGATGTTCGTGCTGAACTTCCTGAAGAGTCTGGCCTATGCGCCTACAGTGCCTTTGCTTTGGGCGATGATTGCCGATGTGGCCGACCACTCGGAGTATATCAATTATCGTCGTGCGACGGGATTTATCTTCTCGGGAGTAGTCTTTGCCTTAAAGGCCGGTCTGGGTATCGGTGGGGCTGTACTGGGATTTTTGTTGTCTGGATTTGGCTACGCTTCCGGTTCGGGCGTCGTACAGAACGATACGGCTGTGCAAGGCATCATCCTTTCTTCCAGCCTGATTCCTGCCGCTTTCTTTCTGGTAGGAGTAGTCGCTCTGTTTTTCTATCCTATCAGCAAGGAATATAATGAGAAAATGCAGGCTGAATTGAGCGAACGCAGAAGTAAAAACGATTATTAATTAGGAAATAAACAGAAAAATGAAGAACAAACACATTGTATCGATGGCATTATGTAGCCTTTTTCTGATGGCATGCGGAAGCAATGTTTCCAAAATGACCGTTTCAGAAAAGTCATTAAGAGAGGTGGTTGGGGATAAATTCCTGATGGGAGTGGCACTTAATGTCCGCCAGTCATCGGGGATGGACACTTCCGCACTGAAAATCGTAAAGCGGCATTTCAATGCCATTGTGGCAGAGAACTGCATGAAAAGTGAGGAAATCCAACCGAAGGAAGGAGAGTTCCATTTTGAGGATGCCGACCGTTTGGTTCAGTTAGGACTCGACAACGGCATGACGGTGACAGGACATTGCTTGATATGGCATTCACAGCTTCCCGAGTGGTTTTGTGTGGACGAAAAAGGAAAGAATGTTTCTCCTGAAGTATTGAAACAGCGTATGAAAACCCATATTCAGACGGTGGTCGGACGCTACAAAGGCAAGATTAAAGGATGGGATGTGGTGAACGAAGCCATTATGGAAGACGGTTCTTACCGCAAGAGCAAGTTCTACGAGATTTTGGGAGAGGAGTTCATCCCATTGGCTTTTCAGTATGCGCACGAAGCCGATCCGGATGCTGAATTATATTACAATGATTACGGCATGGATGTGCCGGGACGCCGTGAGGGAGTGGTAAAACTGGTTCGTTCGCTGAAAGAAAAGGGCTTGCGTATCGACGCGGTGGGTATGCAGGGACACATGGGAATGGATTATCCGGACATCCGCCGGTTTGAGGAAAGCATGCTTGCCTTTGCGGCAGCCGGTGTGAAGGTGATGATTACAGAGTGGGATATGAGTGCCTTGCCAACGGCCCGCAGAAGTGCCAATATCTCGGATACGGTAGCTTTCAAGAAATCCTTGAATCCCTATCCGGATGCTTTGCCGGATTCTGTCAGTCAGGCATGGAATAAAAGAATGCAAGAGTTCTTTCAGCTTTTTGAAAAGCATGCCGACATTGTGGAAAGAGTGACCGCTTGGGGAGTGACCGATGAGGATTCCTGGAAAAATAATTTCCCGATTCGAGGAAGAAAGGACTATCCGTTGCTTTTCGACCGGAATTACCAGCCTAAAGATTTTGTACGGAAAATGATAGAAGAAGCATCCGATTCCGTAACGTCTGCAAAGAAATAAATGTTGAACTGGAGACCAACATCAAATGGTCTCATAAAATTACATAGTATGAAAAAGGAAGAAAGATATCTGTTTCCTGCCGATTACATGGCAGACCCGTCGGTACATGTATTCAATGGCCGCTTGTACATTTACCCTTCACACGACCGTGAATCCGGTATTCCGGAAAATGACAACGGCGATCATTTTGACATGAATGACTATCATGTGCTGTCTACCGACGACGTGATGCATGGGGAAATCGTGGACCATGGCGTGGCTTTGAAAGTAGCTGATATTCCTTGGGCCGGGCGCCAGCTTTGGGATTGTGACATTGCTTGTAAGGATGGGAAATATTACCTGTATTTTCCGTTGAAAGACCGGAACGACATCTTCCGCATGGGAGTAGCCATCGGTGACAAGCCGGAAGGACCGTTCATTCCTCAGCCCGACCCGATTCGGGGCAGTTACAGCATTGATGCTGCAGTGCTTCAGGATGAGGATGGCAGTTATTATATGTATTTTGGCGGTATCTGGGGCGGACAGCTGCAACGCTACCGGGACAATAAAGCCATTGAGCACCCGTTCCTGCCGGAAGCCGATGAACCGGCCTTGCCGAGCCGGGTGGTAAAATTGTCGGATGATATGCTCGGGTTTGCAGAAGAACCGCGTCCGGTGATTGTGTTGGGGGAAGACGGAAAACCGCTGACTGCGGGCGACCCGCACCGCTTCTTCGAGGCTTCTTGGATGCACAAGTACAAAGGGAAATATTATTTCTCCTATTCCACTGGCGATACACACTTGTTGTGTTATGCCGTAGGTGACAATCCCTATGGTCCGTTTGTGTATCAGGGAGTGATCCTGACACCCGTGGTGGGATGGACCACGCACCATTCCATTGCGGAGTATAAGGGAAAATGGTATCTGTTCCATCACGACTGTGTGCCTTCTGGTGGAAAGACCTGGCTTCGCAGTCTGAAGGTGGTCGAACTGGAATATGACGAGAACGGTAAGATTCAAACTGTAAAAGGCAGTGCGGATGAATAAACGACTTTGGGGTTGTGTCTGTTTCCTGTCTTTGGTCCTTACGTTGTGGGCCGAAGACGGGAGCAGACTTTGGTTACGACAGACGCCTGTGAATCAAGCGTCTGTCTGTTGTTTAGTCACTTCTCCTACGCTTGCTGTGGCGCGTGAGGAACTGGCCGCCTTGTGGCAAGGAGGGAAAGTGGATTTGCAGCTCTGTGCCGATGAGACACATCGTCGGTTGGGCAAAGAGGGATATACCATACGTACTTCCGAAGGAAAGACGGTGCTGGAGGCCGCTACAGAACAGGGATTGCTGTATGCGACTTACCATCTGCTGCGGTTACAGGCAGAAGGAGCGGATTGTACCCGGCTGGATATCCGGGAAAAGCCGGCCTTCGATATCCGTGTGCTGAATCATTGGGACAATCTGGACGGGACGGTGGAACGTGGTTATGCGGGACGTTCTTTGTGGAAATGGGAGGAACTGACCGATTCCGTGCCGGTCCGCTATCGGGAATATGCCCGTGCCAATGCTTCGGTGGGTATCAACGGGACTGTGCTGAACAATGTGAATGCTTCGGCCGAGATTCTATCCGCCGGCTACCTGCAAAAGGTGCGGAAATTGGCCGATGTGTTTCGTCCTTATGGCATCAGGGTGTATCTTTCGGTCAATTTTGCTTCTCCGATGAAGTTAGGAGGTTTGTCTACGGCCGACCCGCTGAACGAGGGGGTGGCTCGTTGGTGGAAAGAGAAAGTGCAGGAAATTTATGGATTGATTCCTGATTTTGGCGGTTTTCTGGTGAAGGCCAATTCGGAAGGACAGCCCGGCCCGTGTGATTACGGGCGTACGCATGCCGAGGGGGCGAACATGCTGGCGGAGGCTTTGAAACCCTATGGGGGAATCGTGATGTGGCGGGCCTTTGTCTACAGTCCGTCGGATGCAGACCGGGCCAAGCAGGCTTACCTGGAATTTCAACCGCTGGATGGACGGTTTCGGGACAATGTGATGGTGCAGGTGAAAAACGGGCCGATTGACTTCCAGCCGCGGGAACCTTACAGTCCGTTGTTTGGAGCCATGCCGCATACACCGTTGATGGTGGAGTTTCAAATTACGCAGGAGTACTTGGGACATTCCAACCACCTGGCTTATCTGGCCACTATGTGGAAAGAGTTTTACCGCTATGTGCAGCCTTCTTCCTTGAAGGGGGTAGCGGGTGTGGTGAATGTAGGCGATAACGTGAACTGGTGCGGACATGATTTTGCACAGGCCAACTGGTATGCTTACGGGCGGTTGGCTTGGAATCCGGCTTTGTCGGCAGAAGAGATTGCGCGTGAATGGCTGGCACAGACTTTCACGACCGACCGTCGGTTTGTGGAACCTATGACTCAGGTTATGATGGATAGCCGGGAGGCGGTGGTGGATTACATGATGCCGTTGGGCTTGCACCACATTTTTGCTTGGGGGCATCATTATGGCCCTGAACCTTGGTGTGAGGTGCCTGGAGCACGAGCCGATTGGCTGCCTTCGTATTATCATCAGGCGGACAAGGAGGGATTGGGATTCGACCGGAGCCGTTCGGGAAGTGATGCCGTGTCGCAGTATCCGGATTCGTTGGACCGGGTGTTCGATTCGCTGGAGCGATGTCCGGAAGAATATTTGCTTTGGTTTCATCATGTGAACTGGAATCACCTGCTTCATTCGGGACGTTCATTGTGGGATGAACTCTGTTACAAGTATCAGAAAGGTGTGGACGAAGTGCGTGCGTTTCAGCAGGTGTGGAAGGAAATGCAGCCCTATGTCGATGCGGAACGCTATCAGGCGGTAGCCGAACGGCTGGACATCCAGGCTGGCGATGCTGTGTGGTGGAAAGATGCTTGTCTGGAATATTTCCGTACATTCTCCAATCAGCCCTATCCTAAAGGGGTGGAGCCTCCGGTTTTTACCTTGGAGGAATTGAAAAAAGTGAAGTTGCCCATCAGTAACTATGAACCCCCTACGGTTGAGATGCTTCCGCGGAAAAAATAAGGGGGATTGGAAGTGAATTTGGAGGATTTTGGAGGACTTTTAGGGGCATAAAAAACTCATGAAAAAACGCAAGTACGTTTGGAATCAAATGTACTTGCGTTTTGTTTTAAACGCACTTGCGTTTCAGATGAAACGCCTAAGCGTTTTTTTTATGTGGTTAAGTGTTTCTTAAATTGCTATAATTCAATAGTTTATATTTCCTTAAAAGCGGCAGCGTACATCGATACCTACTTGTACGGGACGTCCTTTTTGGGCAAAACCGCGGCTCATCGTTTCAAAGTAGAAAGCTTGGTAATCTTTGTTCAAGGCGTTGTTCACCCAGATACCGATTTGTCCGTTTCCTTTGTTCAGGCTGAGGCGTCCGTTCAGTGTGCCATAGAGGGCCTGGCTGGCATTGTTCTGCTCTGTCCAGTAGATACGGCCCGCCGCCCGGTAGTTGGCATCGAGGGTGATGTTGTCCAGAATGGCATTCTTACGGAACGGGAAGATGTACTGTCCGCCTACGGTAAAGGTATGTTTGGGTACAAACGGTACATAATTTCCGTTGTAGTTTTCAGTTTCGCTTACCACGTAGTCGGTGAAGGTAGCGTAGGTATAGCCATAGTTCCCGTTCAGACTGAATTTGTCGGTGAGCTGGGCACGCAGACTGGCTTCGGCTCCCAGGCTCCGGCTCTTTCCGGCATTGACAGTGATGCGTCCCAGTCCGCTTTCGGCGAAGCGCGACAATTGCTGGTCGCGGGTGTCCATGTAGAAGGCAGAAAGGTCGGCCTGCAGTTTTCCGTTCAGCAGGGTGAGGTGCGAACCGATTTCATAGTTCCATGAATATTCCGGCTTGTAGAGCGTGGCAGCCTTCACGTCGGTTTGTGGCGTCTGTGCCATGCCGTTCAGCATGCCCGCAATTTTCTGTTTCTGTTCGTCGCTCAGCATGGGCACCTTATTGACAATAGGAATTGTTACATCAGCTACATTTTTCATCATGCTGGCCTGCATGTCGTTTTGCAGCAGGTCGGAAAACATCTGGATGTTGTATCCTCCCGAGCGGTAACCTTTGCTTACGCTGACATAGAGGTTGTTGCGTGAATCAAAGTCGTATTGCAGGGCAAACTTGGGCAACAGCTGGATGTAGTCGTGCGACAGCTTTCCATTGTAACTGTTGTTCACGTTGAAGTCCTGTGCCGGTACCATCGGGATGACTCTGTCACCGGGAGTCAGTGTGCCGCTCAGTGAATAGGTGTGGGTAAACTGGCAACCGCTGTAATAATCCAGCTTCAGGCTTTCGTAGTCCATGCGGAGACCGGCGGTCAGTGAAAGACCTTCCAGGCCGAAAAGGTCGTTGAAGGTGGACTGATGGAACACGGCCGCATTCAGGATAGGCGTGCCGAACTGTCCCGGGATGACCAGTTGTTCGCCGTTGATGACGTCATTGAAAGTCATTTTCATGGTCATCGGACCGGCCGAAATGGTCGGCATATATTTATTGGCATTGGTGTTGATGGTAGAGTTCAGCCAGTTTACTCCGTCTTTCTGGAAAGTGACGGGAGCCTCCGTGTCGAGCCACTGGTAGAAGCCGCTCACTCCGGTAGTCCACTGCCAGCGGCGTCCGGGCTTGGATTTGAGGACAATTTCCTCGCTCAGTGTCTTGGAGTTCTGCTTCTGCATCATGGTATAGATGTTCTGTTCCGTGAAGTCCTGGTCCAAATCCATGTGGTCACGCAGGTATTGGAAGCCGGTCACACTGCTCAGAATGAAGTTGTCGGCCTGATATTCCAGATTCAATCCGGTGTTCAGCAGATTACGCTTGTAGCCGCAGGCGTTGTCGTAGGAGATACGTCCGATGTATTGTGCCCGGTCTTCTTCGCCGCTTACTTTTCCGGTATATTCATACGGATAACCTCCCTGGTTGGTGTATTCGTAGTTCACGGTGAAATCAAGTTTCAGGTTGTCGGTGGGCAGGTAGATGGCACGGATGCGTCCGCCGAATTCATTGTCGGTATCAATCCGTTTGCCGTTGAAGTCATTCTTGAAGAACCCACCCTTATGGTCGTAGAACAAGCCTACTGAGAAGGCGAACTGGCTGGAAATACGGTGGTAGTGGGTGAGCGAGGCGTTGTAGTTGTTGTAAGTGGCCGCTCCCAGGCGAAGGTCTGTGCCCTGATAAGTGAAGGGTGATTTGGTGAACACACGGATGAGTCCGCCCATGGTGTTGCGTCCGTAGAGCGTTCCCTGTGGTCCGCGCATGACGTCGATACGTTCGATATCCGAGTAGTTGAAGTCGAAGGCCGACTTGTCGATGAAAGGAATGTTATCGACGTAGAGACCTACTGCCGGTGTATTGATACGTGAACCGATACCGCGGATATAGACAGAAGTGGTCAGTTTGGAACCGTAGTCGGGGATGAACAGGTTCGGTACCAGAGCCGACAAAGACTTCACGGAAGTGACCGACTGGTTGCGCAGGGCACTTTGGGAAAACGAGGTCGATGAAGCGGCCTGCTGGCGCAGACGGTTGTTTTCTTTCGGTGTGGCAATGACGACTACTTCTTCAATGTCGATGACCTTGGTGGTGTCTTTGGGCAAGGCATCTACGGGAGAGGTTCCAGCCCATACGCTGGATGCCGAAGCGGCCCATAAGAAAGCGATAGCGGTATTTTTTTTCATTCTGTTGAAATATAGTTTAGTTAACGGGTGCAAAGTAAGTGCAATTTGAGGGGACGGACAATCCTAATAAATGAGGATTTTGCTAATTTTGTGTTTTGTAATGAAGCCATATATAATAAGGTAAAAGGTATGAGAAGATTTTTGAGTTTGGCGGCGGTGTGTGTATTCGCACTTGGCGTCTGGGCACAGGAAACTGTGGCTGTGAATACGGGTAATCTGGTTTCGCCCGAAGTAAAGAACCAGACCATCACATTCCGTCTGTGGGCTCCGGAAGCAGAGAATGTGTCTGTGGAAGCCGATTTTTTTGAGAAGACCCGGCAACAGACTCCACTGGGAGAAGTGGAAGTGGCTGGAAGGATTCCGATGCAGAAAGGCGAAGATGGAGTGTGGACTTACACAACCTCGGTACCTGCGCCGGAATTGCACACCTATTGTTTCTATGTAGACGGCATGCGTATGCTCGACCCCAATAACGTATATATGTTGCGCGACATTGCCACCTATACCAACTATTTTCTGGTCGACGGGGAGCTTTCGCAGAATTATCTGGTGCGGGAAGTCCCTCATGGCACCGTCTCAAAGGTGTGGTATCCGAGTCCTACGCTGGGGATGGAACGCCGCCGGATGACGGTCTATACTCCGGCCGGGTATGAAGACAGTAAGGAAAGTTATCCGGTGCTCTACCTGTTGCACGGAGCCGGTGGCGATGAGAACGCCTGGAGTGAGTTGGGACGTGCCGTGCAGATTCTGGACAACCTGATTGCACAGGGAAAAGCGAAACCTATGATTGTGGTGATGCCCAACGGTAATGGAGGGCAGGAGGCTGTGCCCGGAGAATACCCGAACAGCATGTACAAGCCTTCGTTCATGAACCCGAAGACCATGGAAGGTTCTTTCGAAAAGGCCTTTCCGGATATTATGAACTATGTGGAGACGCATTACCGCACGGTGAACGACAAGGCACACCGGGCCATTGCCGGGCTGTCGATGGGAGGATTCCATTCCTTGTATATCTCGGCCAATTATCCGGATAAGTTCGGCTACGTGGGACTGTTTTCTGCCGCCATCAACCGTCAGTCAAAAAGCGAGAATGCGTATATTTATGAGAACCTGGAAGAAAAGCTGGCTGCCCAGTTTACAGAGGCTCCCAAGCTGTATTTCATTGCCATTGGCAACGGGGATTTCCTGTATCAGGACAATGTGAAATACCGTCAGCTGTTGGATAAGCATGGATATAAATACGAGTATATGGAAACCGACGGCGGCCATGAATGGCGCAACTGGCGGAAATACCTGAACCATCTGTTGCCCGAGCTGTTCCGCTGAATCACACCCGGTCGGCTTCCACGTATCCGTGCATGACCGCATAGATGGCCAGGCCGGATACGGACTTGATGCCTAATTTCTCGGTGATGTTTTTCCGGTGGGAAATCACCGTGGTTAGACTGATGTGGAGCTTGTCGGCGATTTCCTTGTTGATGAGTCCTTTGGTCACCAGCCGGAGCACCTCTATTTCCCGTGGAGTCAGTTCATGTTCCGTATCCGTCGGTGTGGCAGGTACGGGATGATGGGTCAGTTCGTGTCCTCTTTTCCGGGTCAGCATGATGGTTTTCACCAGCTGTTCCTGTGGAAGGAGGATATTCAGACTCGGAATACCTGTCAGCAAGGATGGCTCTCCGGCAGACAAGACGATGCATTTGGGTTTCCGTTCCAGAAAGAATGAGGTATGTTCGAAATAGACATGGGCTGAAACGAAATAATGCGCATACATGTCGGGTGTGTCGTCAATCAGTCGTTCGAAAGAGGAAAACGTACGGATGACAGCTTCCGGAATCAGTTCCTCCAGAATGGTACGCAGTCCGAGGGCTGTCAGGGTATTGGGCTCGATAATGGCTATTTCAGGCTGGTGCATAAGGCGTCGGAATTAATGATTCAAGTAATGGGCTACGGCTTCGGCGCAGCGTTCGCCGTCAATACCGGCCGAAACGATTCCTCCGGCATAACCGGCTCCTTCTCCGCAAGGGAACAGGCCTTCCACGGTGAGGTGTTGCAGGGTATCCTTGTCACGTACGATACGTACAGGAGAGGAAGTGCGGGTTTCTACCGCAATCATGACGGCTTCGTTGGTAAGAAAACCGCGGGAACTTTTTCCGAAGAGTTGGAATCCTTTGCTGAGGCGTTCGCTCAGGAACGGCGGTATCCAGAAATGCAGGGGGGAGGATACCAGTCCCGGGCTGTACGAAGTGGCCGGCAGGTCGTAACTCAGCTTTTTCCGGGTAAAGTCTACCATACGCTGGGAAGGAGCTGTCTGACGCATGTTTCCCTGTTGCCAGCAGATTTGCTCGAGCTTTTCCTGGAAGCGCATCATGGCCAGTGTATGGACCGTGCCATCGGGCAGCTTTCCGTCGCGGAGTATCAGTTCTTCTGTGAGGGCTTCCTGGGAACCGGAGATAGGTTCTGCCTGGAGTTGCATTTCCGGAAGCAGCAAGTCTTCCAGCCGTGTCTCGACCACCATGCCCGAGTTGCTCCACTTTGTGCCGCGGTTGCTCGGACTCATGCCGTTTACCACCAGCTGGTGAGGGCCGCTGGCTGCCGGAACCACAAATCCTCCCGGACACATGCAGAAACTGTAGACTCCTCGTCCGTCTACTTGTTGCACGAAACTGTATTCGGCGGCGGGAAGGTATTTCCCACGCCCGTTTTTATTATGATATTGTATCTGGTCAATCAGCATGGACGGATGTTCCAGTCGTACACCGACGGCAATCCCTTTGGTTTCCAGCTGTACACCGTGGGCATACAGCCAGCGGTACACATCTCTGGCAGAATGTCCCGTAGCCAGGATAACGGGGCCGAGAAAGGTCTTTCCGCTATGGGTCTCAATGCCCTTCACTTTCTGTCCTTCAATCAGAAGGGCCTCCATGCGGGTCTGGAAGTGTACTTCCCCGCCGCAGGCAAGGATGGTGTTTCGCATATTCTCGATGACCCTTGGCAGCTTGTCGGTTCCGATGTGGGGGTGTGCATCCGACAAGATGGTCGGACTGGCTCCGTGCTGGCAGAATACATTCAAGATTTTTTCTACGCTGCCCCGCTTCTTGCTGCGGGTATAGAGTTTACCGTCGGAGTAAGCGCCTGCTCCTCCTTCGCCGAAACTGTAGTTGGACTCGGCATCTACTTTGTGCTCCCGGCTGATACGGGCCAGGTCTTCTTTTCGCTCACGTACATTTTTTCCACGTTCTACCACAATGGGGCGTAATCCCAGTTCTATCAGCTTCAGGGCAGCAAACAATCCTCCCGGGCCGGCACCAACAACAATGACTGCCGGACGGCCTTCTACATTGGGATAATCCGTACGTTCAAACTCTTCTTCCGAAGGCGTTTCATTGACGAAAACGCGGACGGTCAGATTGATGTAAATGGTACGTTGGCGGGCATCGATGCTGCGCTTCAGGGTACGGACAGCGTTGATGGTGCGGATGTCCAGCCCTTTTTCCCGACTGATGTATTGTTTGAGTGACTGTTCACTGGCTGCCTGTTCGGGCAGAATGCGGAGTTGATATTCGTGGGTCATAATACTTTGTAACTTTTTTGCAAAGATAGGATTTCTGTTTTGTTTCTGCAACGGCTCTGAAGTGGTGATTTTTATATTGCTTTAAGGTTTAAGGAACAATGTATTGTAAAATTATCTATATTTGTGGTCGATTTTTCTCAACTTTTATCAAGAATAAGATGTTGATAGGTATGATTGTTGAATTTTATTTAAAATAACAGTATGAAATCTAAGGTAAAAAGAATGTACCCATTATGGGGACTATTGTTGTCGTTCCCGTTGTGGAATGTGTCGTGTGTAGATAGCAAGTACGACTTGGACAAGGACATCGACATGACAATCAACGTGGGAGGAGAGTATCTCACACTTCCGGTAGGTAGTACCGACACGGCTTTCTTAAGTAAAATCATCGAAGTGGAAGAAGGGGATATCTTGCAGCCGGATGCGGCGACTCGTGTGTATCACCTGACGAAAACAGATGACATTGATGTAAATCCTACTACGGTGGAAAGGGTAATGATTACCGGTGCTCAAACGGATTTGACACAGAAAATTGTAGAGAACTTTTCGGGTAGTACTTCTTCGGTGCTGACGTCTATAGAAATCGCTAATTCATTGACGGCTACTGCCGATGATATCGATGAGGCGTTGAAAGAATTGGGAGCGCTGAGCACTCAAAATCCTGCCATTCTGGATTTGACTTTTGGATTGGAAGGAACTTTGCACGGCGATGTAAAGGCCGAAAATCTGGTTATCCAGCTTCCTGAATTCCTGAAGTTTAAAGAGGGGCAGGTTGAAGCTGGCAATAAACTTACACTGAACGGAGCATTTACATCCAAACAGTTGGAAGTCGTAGGTTATCAATTTGGTACCAAAGTCGGTGAAGGAGTAAAGCCGGATGAAAATAGAAGTCTGACAATTGAAGGAGAGGTGTCTATGAAAGGAAAAGTAGTCACTTCTGGAATTAGTGGCACTGGAAATTTGAGCCTGAATTTGCACGTGACGTTGAGTGAAATGGCGGCTGATTTTGTCACTGGAGTCATTCAGCCGGATATCAATGCAGAAACAACCCAAATTGAATTGAATGATTTGCCTGATTTCTTGAAAGACGATGCCACCCGTCTGGACATTACCAATCCGGTGATTGTGCTGAAGGCCAATAATCCATTGGACACTCCGATAGAACTGGATGCATTATTGACCCCCAAGAAGAACAATGCCAATATAGAAGGACATGCAGTGCAGGTCGGTGCGGGCTATGGAAAAACGGCTGTGACCTTGCAACCGGGTAATAATGTGATTGCGCTTTCACGTACAGAGGGTGTTTCAGTGGAAGGGATGACAAGTAATGTCATTGTAGCTGATATGAACAATCTGCTGGAAATTATTCCGGACGATATTGATGTAGATTTGAAACCGGTTGTTCGCAACGGTGATTATTATGAGGTAGAACTGGGACGAGACTATCAGTTGGCGGCCAGTTATGAGGTAGATGTGCCGTTGAGTTTTGAGCAAGGCCTGAATATCGTATACAGTGATTCAATCAAGGATTTGAATAAAGATTTGAAGGATGTAGACAAGGTGACGTTGAAAAAGGCAAATATTATTTTGACAGTCGATAATGCCATTCCTTTGAAATTGCAGCTGAAACCGGAAAATGTGCAGATTAAAGACGTGTATGGTCGGGAACTGACAGGCATAGAAAAAACGATAGAGGAAGATAAACAATATGTCATGGAAAGTGTGGATGGAGAAACACCTGCTACCAGTGAGGTGGTGTTGAACCTGAGCACAGTAGAAGATCCTGGATTCTTGTCGAAGATAGATAAAATCTGTTTTAAGATTACAGCCGTAACAGGAGGAGCCGCCGGTGTGCCTCTGAAAGATACACAATGGTTGAAAGTGACCAATGTGAAATTGACCGTTCCAGGCGGTGTGAATGTAGATTTGAACTAATAATGAACGAGAAAAACTAAAACAGATGAAGAAGAATATTTTATTTACAATACTGTCCGGATTTGCGACTTTTGTTTGTGTAGGTGGAGCTGTGGCACAGTCTCAGATTAACCGTTCTGCCTATTTCCTGGAGGGAGCCACTTATCGCCATGAACTGAATCCGGCATTTATGGGAGAAAGAGGATATGTAGGTATGCCTGGACTGGGAAATTTGTCAGTTGGGGCCCAGGGTACTGCAGGTGTAGGTGATTTCCTGTTCGTGAAATCGAATGGCGATTTGATGACTTTCATGCATGAAGGGGTAAGCCGGGCAGATTTCCTGAACGGATTGCCCAACCGGATAAAGATGGGTTTCAATCTGAATGAGAACATCTTGTCGACAGGATTTTATGCGTGGGGTGGTTTTAATACTTTTGGTTTGTCTATCAAGAGTAATGCAAATGTATTTGCACCCGACCAGCTGTTTAAGTTTATGAAAAATGGGGTGGATGCTCCGGAAGGTACCCATTACACGGTGAATGATTTGAATATTCTTACGACTAATTATGCGGAAATCGCCTTCGGACATGCCCGTCAGATAAATGAGCAGTGGACTGTGGGTGCAAAAGCGAAATTCCTGGTAGGATTGGCAAAAGCTACGGTAAAAATAGACCGTTTGGACATTGACGCTACTCCGGATGCGTGGGAAATTACGCCATTGGGTGCTCAGGCTTATCTTTCTGCCAAAGGACTGATTGCACCGACACGGGGTGAAACGGGAAATTATGAAGAGAGTGATTATGTATTGGATGCCAATGGTAACCGTACGAACCAGCTGAAACCGGGTTCTGACCAGCTGATTTCGTATGATGACTTGGACTTTGATACGAAGAAAATGGGTCCTACAGGCTTTGGCTTGGCTTTTGATTTTGGTGCGACTTATCGCCTGAATGACGACTGGACGTTCTCGGCTGCCGTATTGGATTTGGGATTCATCCGTTGGAAAAATACGGTGAAAGCCACGATGAACAACAGCTTTGAGTTTGACGGATTCAATGAGATTCCGGTGAAGTCTGATTTGGGAGATAACGACCCGAATTCAATTGACAACCAGAGTGACCGTGTGGCGGATGATTTGAAACAGATGGCTAAATTCACGAAGGAAGGGGAAGGCTTGAAGCGTACGACTGCGCTGGCGGCTACCTTGAACTTGGGTGCGGAATATACTTTGCCTGTTTACGACCGTTTGAAATTCGGCCTTTTGTCTTCTACCCGTATTCAGGGACGTCATTCCTGGACAGAGGCACGTCTTTCTGCCAATGTGTCGCCGTTAGCCTGGTTCGAGGCCTCTTTGAACTATGCGCTTTCTAATTTCGGTTCCAGCACAGGACTGATGTTGAATTTCCATCCGAAGGGTTTCAACTTCTTTGTAGCTGCCGATGTGCCAATGGGGAAATATACGCCGAAGTATTGCATACCTATCAACCGTTTCTCTGCGAACGTGAATCTGGGTATAAACTTTACTTTTGGTCCGAAACATAAGACCCAATATCGTTGTGTAGAAGTTCAGTCATTATAATAGAATAATTTAAAGTGGATATGAGAAAAATAGTATATATGTTGTGGCTTGCCATATTTCCATTGTCGGCTATGGCGGGCGATATTCAGTACACACGTCCTGCATTGACGTTGAAGAACGATACATTGACCATGGAATTTTCCATGAATGTGTCAGATGTGCATGTCAACAGTGAGCAGACGTATGCCTTTACTCCGGTGTTGCGTGAGGGGCAGAATTATTACGCCATGCCTCCGGTCATTGTAACAGGTAAGAATGGAGATTATAAGATGCGTCGCTCGGAGCGGAAAATGGCCCGTCAGTTCGGATATGATAATCCGTATGTGGTGATTCACGGGCGGCTGGACAATCGGGAAGATGTGGTGCGTTACAAGGCTTCTGTGCCTTATCAGCCGTGGATGGACCATGCTTCCATGATTCTGCTTCAGGAAGGGAAAGAATGTTGTGAGGTCGATTTGCTGGATATTACGGTAATCGAACCGGATATGGCTGTCCAGACTCCGGCTTTGCCTGTGGAATTTGAAGTGTGTGAACCTTGTAAGGAGATGGTCTCTGTACTGGCACCCAAGGAAGAACCGCTGAAAGTACGCTCTGAGCAAAGTACCTTGTTTATTGAATTTCCGGTAGGCAAGACGGTTTTTGATGCAAATTACAAAAATAATCGTAGTGAATTGCAGAAACTGAAAGATATTCTGGATCCGTTGGAAGACCGCGACTTGGTGACATTCAAGTCTATCAATGTCTGTGGGTATTCTTCTCCTGACGGTTCAGTCCGTACCAATGACAGAGTGGCCTCCCAGCGTGCGGAATCATTTGCATTGAACTTGAAGGGGGGATATAATTTCCCGCAGGAAGTGTTGCATGTGACTTCTGCCGGAGAAGATTGGGACAGTCTGGTGAAGATGCTGGAAGAAGATAAGCCTGCGTATACTGATAGAGCGTTGGCGGTCATTCAAAAGTATGATAATCTGGATGTGCGTGAGGCCCGGTTGAAAACGACTTTGGGCACGGCCACTTACCGCACGATGATGAACCAGTATTATCCTCGTCTGCGCCGGTTGAGTGTATCGGTAGATTACGAGGTGAGAGAGGTGCTGAATTCGGAAGCTGCCCGTCTGATTTATACGAATCCCAAGCTGTTGAGTTTGCAGGAGATGTATCGTGTGGCGGGGATGTATCAGCCGGGTACCAAGGAATACAAGGAAGTGTACGAGATAGCAGCCGCTACTTATCCCGAAGATGTAATTGCCAATATCAATGCGGCTTCGGCCAATATTGTCAGTGGCGATTTTAAAAAGGCTGCGTCGTATATGGACAAGGTGAAAGAAGACCCGCGTGCGTATAATAACTTGGGCGTATTGGCCTGGTTGGCTGGAAACACGGAGGATGCGAAAGGATGGTTCCAGAAAGCTGCAAGTGTGGAACCGGAGAAAGCGAATGCCAATCTGGAGAAAATGATACCTTATGAAACGGCATCGCAGAAGTAATTAATCACATTAGTCTGGTATAAAAAAGACCCGTACTTTCATTGGTGCGGGTTTTTTTATGCCCTGACATTGGATTATTTGAAAAAATACAAATCGCTGCATAGGCATCTCTTGCCGAAGTGATGCGATGCAGCGGTTTGTAATCATTATTCGGTTTTATTTCTGTACTTTCAAGCTAAACTTCTTGAAATAAACCTGCATCTCCTTGCCGGATTTGTTCGTCAAGCGGACATACTTCAAGGACATGTCTGTCGGAAGGACGGCGGTGATTTCTGTCTTTTCGGCTGTCTGTGACAGAGAAACGGACTTCCATGTCTGACCGTCATTGCTTACTTCCAGTGTGAATTGCGGAGCTACTCCCGGGGTACCTAAGTCCATGGTCAGGGCCTCAAAGCGAATCAGTTGGTCTACGGCAATCTGTAGCATGGCTCCGGCCGGCCATTTGATGACCTCATTGGATGGTGACACATTCACGTACTGATGGCGGGCACGTACCAGCTGGGTCTTCAGCTGAGGCACATCGCTGGTCAGTGTGTAAGGATTGTATTCAGCCTTAGTTTCCAGGTGGGTATTGTACTGGGTATTATAGGCGCTGGTTACCTGGGTATATACCTGATTCAGAGTGGGCAACAGGATGAGGCTTCCCACTTTTACCCCCGGCTGGTACGGATTCTGGTTTTCGGTCATATCCAGTTCGTACATCTGAGTCTGCAAGGCGCGGGTACGGTCGTAGTAGGTCTTGAAGGCAGCGTCTTTTCCGTCCAGTGCTTTTACCATCTGCAGCACACACTGGCCGTATTCGCCGAGCAGCTTGCCCTGTTTCAGCCAAGGACGCATCTCCTGGATGAGGGCCGGATTTTCGTTATCGGCCAATAGTACATCGCAGGCCGTTTCCAGAAGCATACATTCCCGGAGCACACTGTCGACGGCCTCGGATTGATGCATATCCTGTGCCAGTACTTTCAGCACAGGTTGCAGGGATACACTCTCGTCGCGGCGGAATCCATGTCCGTTAGGTCCTAAGTCCGAACAGTGTGTGGCAAAGGTTTCCAGGTAAGCGGCTTTCTGAGGCAACAAATCTTTGATGGCATGCTTCCATGACCGGATGCTGTCGTAGGTCTCCAGGTTCCAGGTGTAGTCGGCCACGCTGTACAAGGAAATCTTGGATGATTCCGCATGTTCCATCGGATTGGATACGAAACCGGACATGTCGTCTTTGATATCTTTGGCATTGCCGTAGACCGGCCCCAAAAGCAGATGGTCGCGCACATAGTCGTTCACCGGGAAGTTCCACCAGATATAGGCCTTACGTCGGATGAGCGGGTTGATCCAGTCCAAAGTAGGTTTGTCGATGCAGGCAATCACCCGGTCGCCGGTCCACATGACATGGATGCTGGGGTTGAGTTTTTCACCCAAGGTAGTCAGATAACCGCCTTCCACGTTCGACCAGCTCTTATTGTATTCCGTAGGGCACATCACCAGAGGACTTACATCGTGTTTTTGCTGGATGAAGTTGTTGTCAATATAGTTCAGCAGTTCAGCTTGGCGCACGGGGTCTGTACCGTCGCCTGAAATGTCGTCGAAGAACACAGCAAAGGAGCGTACACCCAACTGGTACATGGCTTCGAATTTCTGAATCAGGGCATCTCGGTCGGTCTCCGTCCATTTAATGTCTTTTCCCGGATGGATGGCCCATACAAAGTTCACTTCGTGGCGGGTAGCCTGTTCGATGAGTTCATGAATCTGGGCCGCCTCTTTTTCCGGATAAGGCTTGCGCCAGTTGGGGGAGGAATGGTACGGGTCGTCTTTCGGGCCATAGATATATGTATTCATTTTGTTCTTGCCATAGAATTCGAGTTGGCGCATACGGGCTTCGTGGCTCCAGGGAGTTCCGTAGAAGCCTTCTACCACACCGCGGAAGTCAATGTCAGGATAGTCCTCAATGGTGCAGAGGCTCAAATCGCCTTGACGTACCATCTGAGCCAAGGTCTGCACGCCGTAGAAGGCTCCTCGTGCATCCGCTCCGGCAATCACGATGTGGTTATCGTTCACTTCTATATAATAACCTTCTTTGTGCGATGGAACTTTTTTAGCATATTTCTTGACGGCTTTATCGCCTTTTTCCCCGAGAATGATTTTGAATCCGGTTTTTTCCTGCTTGTTGGGGAGAAGCTGTTTCAGGGCTTCGGCGGCATGCGGGCAGCTGCCTTCGCTCAGGATGAGCTGGTAAGATTGCGGCACGGCCATGGTCTTTTCATTTTTATTCAGTTTAAACTCCTGCACCTTGGGTTGAAGCAGGCTGGCATCGGTCTGTGCCAGAATAGGTGTGGCACCTAAAACCATACAGAATAAGGGTAGTAAATGGTGTCTCATGAATTTTATAAGGTTAGATAATAATGATATTGCAAACATACATAAAATGATGCATCTTTACAATGGACTCTATAAAAAAGGAGGCCCGCTCATCTCCAATTAAATCAATTAAAGGTAACCATTCTATTTTCCGCCACGACAATTTTATCGGCTGTTTTTCAGCCGATAAAATAAAAAAGTCCGTAAGAAAATATTTTTGTTTTAACATTCCGGTTTATAAAAACATGGCAGAAGAGCCTTCCTGTCGCAGTTATTACCATGAAGAATACATTCAAACAAGTGCTTCAGGTAATCCTGAGGATCTATGTCATTAAGTTTGCAGCTTTCTATCAGAGAGAAGATGAATGCCGAGTTTTCTGCGGCTGCCTCACTTCCTATATTCATACAGTTCTTGAGCAGCAGCTTTACAGGTTTCATTCTTTGCTCACAGAGATTGTTGGATATTTCCGCTGAACCGTCCTTGAGGATATTTCTCAAGGACTTCCACTGGTTTAACGTATAGTTCACGGCCTTTCTCATCAGTTCGTTTGCCATGATTTTGGTATCCTGCATCATCATGACCACCTTATGATGGATACGCTCAAGAATCGGTCCCGTAAGCTTAAGTCTTTTTTCCTTAATCTGCTCGCCGCTGAGTTTCATCATACGGAACAGGTCTTCATTTCTGAACATATCACCGATAGGATTTATTATGTCCATCGCCGTCCTGTCTGAAGGCAAGGCATCAACCCACAACCTCCTGCAGTGCGTCCAGCATCCTATGTGAAGCACCTTTGAGGCTTCTCCGTCAAACATCCTGTAAACCGTATATCCGTCAGTGGATATGGTTCCCATAAAATATTCCAGGAACGACTTTGCCGTATCGGAAGACCTGCTGCCGTTGTTATAGTGATAATAGACCATCTTTATATGCTTTGCAAAGAAAGCCCATAAGTACTTTCTCCTGTAAGCCTTACCTTCCGGTGTTTCAACTCCAACGAGTTCGGTAGTCTCATCAACCATAAGGTATTTTGCCCTCTGTACAAACTCCTTGAATGCATCTCCGATAAATTCCTTTAGTTTGGCGATTCCGTTATGGATATAGCTGTTCAGCGTGGTGTTGCTTATATGGATACCTTCTCTTGCAAGCAGCCTTATCTGTCTATTTTCAGGCATGCTGAAGTCATATTTCAGACAAAGCAGGCGGACAAGCAGTTCAGGAGAGAAGATTCCTCCAAGGTTTTTCAGCGGATGCTCCATCGTGCTTGTGAAAGTGCCGTCGGCAAGCTTTACCCTCGCCACCTTGTACACATGCTCCACATTATGAGCCCTTACATGTTCTATGACCCTGTATTCCCACACATCAGCCATTCCGTTACGGTTCATAAGCCTTGCACCATCCGGGAGTTGGTAATAATCTTCTATTTCATGAACAACTACCTTATCCACCTTCAGCCTGGTCTTTTCTGCACGGGGAGCTGTTTCCTTTTTCCTTGAAGGCCTGCAGTTCTGTGCAGGTACGTTACCGGAAGAGGTATTGCTGCCAGTACCGTTACCATCTGCCTTATTATTATCATCTTTCTTATCAGAGCCGTCATACTCGGACTTCTCCATTGCCGACTTGTCAATGTTACGGTTGTTCAGCAGCCTTCTTTGTTCGGAGGTACGGCCGAAACGATGTTTCCTGCTGTCCTCAAGCTGAAGCCTGAGATTGGAAACCTCATTTGCCAGCATCATGTTCACCTCGTCTTTTGCCTCAAGCTGCTTTCTCATAAGTTCCATTTCTTTTCGATAGTTTTCGACTGTTGCGGACAACTCATTGATTGTATCAACCAGAGCCTTGGAGTTCTCTTTGTTTGATTCTTCAATAGCCTTAAGCCTCGCAATCAGTTCGTTTACCTGTTTGCGAAGCCCTGCCTTTTCCTCATTTGCCAGACCCAGCTGGCAGCAAAGTAACTCGTATGCTCTTTCATCAATCATGATATAAAGGTACGAAAAATCAGGCAGTTACGCAAACTTTTTACCGTTTATTTTTATATTATTTTATTGATAATCAGTGTATTAATATTAATATTTCGGACTAACGTACATCTTGTCAACCACTATGCTTTCCGTAAGATAGGCCATATCCGACCATTGTATCCGGTAGCATTTGGAGACCTCATCAAATACAGGTTTCTTGAATCTACCCATGACTGGACGTTTCTCATAAAGCACATAAAAACCGCGTTCGTAATGAAGTATCTTCACGACCTTGCGGTTACGGGACATGAACATATATACATTGGATGTATCACTCGGATCGAGTGATATCTCTTCCCTTATACTCTCACACAGACGGAAGATACCTTTCCGTAAATCCACATTACCGTTGAACAGGTAATAGTTCAGGTTAGCACTCAGTCCAAGCATATCATCCTATCATTTTATTAAGCAACAGACTCAGGTCAAGAACGGTGGTATTTCTTAGAAACAGTGTTGCGCCGGATGTCAGTTGTAACTTAACCCATTTTATTGGCGGTTCGCCTTCAGGCTGTTTCACTTCCATCTTCACGGTTGGACTGTTGCAAGGCTTGCCGGTTATCTGGACTTTGGCAACCTTGGGTTGTTCAGTCTGAACTGCCTTACCTAACTTCTCACTCCACAGCTGGTGACGCTGCCAGTTCATGAACTTGTCGTAATTTACTCCATAATCCGCACAGAACTCCCGAAGATCCTTGGTCTCGCTGCATAACTGGTAGAGGTCATATACCTCTTGGTAGTTTACTTTCTCTTTTGCCATAATCATTATTGTTAAAGGTTACGGCGCAAAGGTAGGGTTGTGAATAATGTGCGTCAAGGCGGAAAATAGTATGCTTACCAATTAAAGATGAGCGGCCTTCCTTTTTTATAATATTTGTTCAAGTATGCTTTGATGAATTGCTTTCTATCCAAATAATTCCCGGAAGGCTTCTTCAACCTTCCGTACGGGAACAAGTTCTATTTTGATTTTCTTACGGTCGATGCCCGAAAGGTTGTGCTTGGGTATCAGCATCCGCTGGAATCCCAGTTTTTCGGCTTCACTGATGCGCTGTTCGATGCGGTTGACCGGACGGATTTCTCCACTCAGGCCTACTTCGCCTGCCATGCAAACTCCCGTTTCGATTTCGGAATCCATGTTGCTGGAAAGAATGGCACTAATAACGGCCAGGTCGATGGCCGGGTCGTTGACTTTCAATCCTCCGGCAATGTTCAGGAACACGTCTTTCTGTGCCAGTTTGAAGCCGACCCGCTTTTCCAATACGGCCAGCAGCATGTTCATGCGTCGGAGGTCGAAGCCGGTGGCCGAACGTTGCGGCATACCGTAGGCTGCCGTGCTGACCAATGCCTGGACTTCAATCAGGAAAGGGCGCACGCCTTCCACGGCTCCGGCAATGGCTACTCCGCTCATGCCTTCATGGTCTTGGGTAAGCAGGAGTTCTGAGGGATTGCTGACCTGACGAAGGCCGTCCTGCCGCATTTCATAAATACCCAATTCGGCGGTACTTCCAAAACGGTTCTTGATGCTGCGCAGGATGCGGTACATGTAGTGCTGGTCTCCTTCGAATTGCAGCACCGTATCCACGATGTGTTCCAGCACCTTCGGTCCGGCGATGCTTCCTTCTTTGTTGATGTGTCCGATGAGGATGACAGGGGTACCGGTTTCTTTGGCAAACTTCAAGAGAGAGGCGGTACATTCCCTCACCTGTACGATGCTGCCGGGAGAAGAATCGATGTTTTCGGTAGAAATGGTCTGAATGGAGTCGATAATGATCAGGTCGGGAGCGGCATTTTTGATATGGGTGAAGATTTGTTCCAATGAAGTCTCACAGGCTATCAGCAGATTGTCATTGTCCGGATGGGGGATGCGGACAGCCCGGAGTTTGAGCTGACGGGCACTTTCTTCACCGGATACATAAAGAATCTTTTTGTGGGCAAGTCGGAGTACGGTCTGAAGTATCAGGGTGGATTTGCCGATACCGGGCTCTCCGCCAATCAGGGTCAGAGAGCCTTGCACAAGTCCTCCTCCCAATACCCGGTTGAGTTCCTCGTCCAGCATATCAATCCGTTGCTCCTCGTCGGATGCGATATCTTTGAGAGGCTGAGGTTTGGAACGTACGGATTCGATGCCGTGCGCCACATGCTTGGCCACGGGGGCTTCTTTCCGGACCACTTCTTCTACAAATGTGTTCCACTGTCCGCAAGAGGGACATTTCCCGGCCCATTTCGGGGATTCTTGTCCGCAATTCGTGCAGACATATACTGTTTTTTCTTTTGCCATAGTTGTCACACTAATTTCAGACAAAGGTACGAAAACTTATGTTTATTTCTGATGCTGCCAAAAAAATATCATTTAAATGTGGGTTTGTAGAAAAATGTTGTTATATTTGCCAGCAGAAAAACAATAATCTATGACTGAACGCTGTCTTCATATCATCTTGTTGAAGGGGCATGGGTATATGCCTTTTATTACTTCTGCCACAGGGATGACCCCTAGGGGGTAAAGGATAGTATGTTTGGTGTTTCTACGTGATACACGTCTGCGGATGCAGACATTTCAATTATTTTATTCATTCAACTTTAATTTAATTTATTTGTTTCCGTAGGGAGGTGGATTGTACTGCTTTCTTCTTATGGAAATAAGACCGGATTATAGGAATTCGGGCATAAAAATAAGAATAATCTATGAAAGTATTGAAATTCGGCGGTACGTCCGTAGGTTCCGTCAATAGCATGTTAAGCGTGAAGCGTATTGTAGAAGGTGTAGATGACAAAGTGATTGTAGTTGTTTCTGCATTGGGAGGTATTACCGACAAATTGATTTGTACGTCGAAAATGGCCGCTTCGGGCGATGATTCTTATGAAAAGGAAATGAAAGAAATCGTGAACCGCCATATAGAAATGGTCTACACGGTCATTCCGGCAGGAAGAGGCAGAGAATTGCTTCTGGATTTGGTGAATGAACTGCTAAGTGAATTGAAGGATATTTTTCAGGGGATTTATTTGATTCGGGACCTTTCTCCCAAAACGTCGGCTACTATTGTGAGCTATGGAGAACGTTTGTCTTCCATTATCGTGGCTACCTTGATTCAAGGGGCTGTGTGGTTCGATTCCCGTACGTTTATCAAGACAGAGAAAAAACATAACAAGCATATTCTGGATTCAGAACTCACCAATCAGCTGGTACGTGAAACCTTCAGTGAGATACCGCAAGTGTCTGTAGTGCCGGGATTTATTTCTACGGATAAAAATACTGGAGAAGTAACTAATTTGGGACGAGGTGGTTCGGATTACACGGCTTCCATCATTGCGGCTGCACTGGATGCGGATATTTTGGAAATATGGACGGATGTGGACGGCTTTATGACGGCCGACCCTAGAGTCATCAGTACGGCTTATCCTATCAAGGAATTGAGTTACGTGGAGGCTATGGAGTTGTGCAACTTCGGGGCGAAGGTGGTGTATCCGCCGACCATTTATCCGGTGTGTCACAAGAATATTCCGATTCTGATTAAGAATACGTTCAATCCGGAGGCACCGGGTACTATCGTCAAGCAGGATGCAGACCATTCTTCCAAACCCATTAAGGGTATTTCATCCATTAATGATACTTGTCTGATTACCATGACCGGTTTGGGAATGGTAGGCGTGATTGGAGTCAATCACCGTATTTTCAAGACTTTGGCGGAGAACGGCATCAGCGTGTTCCTCGTATCGCAGGCTTCTTCCGAGAACTCTACTTCCATCGGAGTAAGAAATGAAGATGCAGACCTGGCTTGTGAAGTATTGAACGAGGAATTTGCCAAAGAAATAGAAATGGGAGAAATCTCGCCGATGAAGGCAGAAGGCAATTTGGCCACCGTAGCCATTGTGGGTGAGAATATGAAGCATACACCGGGTATTGCCGGTAAACTGTTCGGTACGTTGGGACGGAACGGCATCAATGTCATTGCCTGTGCGCAGGGAGCTTCGGAAACCAATATCTCTTTTGTGGTAGACGGTGCTTCTTTGCGGAAAACATTGAACGTGATTCACGATTCGTTCTTTCTGTCAGAATACCAAGTCTTGAATTTGTTTATTTGTGGCACAGGAACAGTGGGTTCCAGTCTGATAGAGCAGATTCATGGTCAGCAGGAAAAATTGAAACAGGAACGTGGATTGAAGTTGCATGTGGTTGGGATAGCCAACGGTCACAAGGCCTTGTTTACCCGTGCAGGAATTGATTTGGAGCATTTCAGGGAGGAATTGGATGAAAAAGGTTCTCCTTCATCTCCGCAGGTGCTCCGGGATGAGATTGTAGGGATGAATATCTTCAATTCGGTATTTGTGGATTGTACCGCCAGTCCGGATATCGCGGCCCTCTACAAGGACTTGTTGAGTCACAACGTATCGGTAGTGGCAGCCAACAAGATTGCGGCTTCTTCGGATTACGATATCTATGCGGAGCTGAAGCGGATAGCCCGTCAGCGGGGAGTCAAGTTCCTGTTTGAAACGAACGTAGGAGCCGGATTGCCTGTTATCAATACGATTAACGACCTGATAAACAGTGGAGACAAGATACTGAAGATTGAAGCGGTGGTAAGCGGTACATTGAACTATATATTTAACCGCATCAGCGCTGACATGCCGTTGAGTGCGACCATCCGTCAGGCGAAGGAAGACGGTTATTCAGAGCCTGACCCGCGAGTGGACCTGAGTGGGAAGGATGTGATTCGGAAACTGGTGATTCTGGCTCGTGAAGCGGGTTATCGTTTGAACCAGGAAGACGTGGAAACCCACCTGTTTATTCCGGACAAGTATTTTGAAGGAACGTTGGATGATTTCTGGAAGAACATACCCAAATTGGATAAGGAATTCGAAGAGCGTCGCCGTGAAGTGGAACGCGAAGGAAAACGCTGGCGCTTTGTTGCCAGTCTGGAAAACGGACATGGAAAAGTGGCGTTGCAGGAAGTGGACAGCAACCATCCGTTCTATAATCTGGCAGGTACCAATAACATTATTCTGCTCACCACCGAACGTTACAATGAATATCCGATGCTGATTCAAGGCTATGGAGCGGGTGCCAGTGTAACCGCTGCAGGAGTATTTGCGGATATTATGAGCATTGCCAATATTTAAAACAGACAGTCATGAAACATCTTATTATATTGGGCGACGGCATGGCCGACTGGGCTGTTCCGTCGCTGGGAGGAAAGACCCTGTTGCAGTATGCACAGACTCCTTATATGGACAAACTGGCACGCATGGGACGTACGGGTATGTTGAAGACCGTAGCCGACGGATTTCATCCTGGGAGTGAGGTGGCCAATATGTCGGTAATGGGATATGACCTGCCCAAGGTTTACGAAGGCCGTGGGGTGCTGGAAGCTGCTAGTATCGGAGTAGACCTTCAGGAAGGGGACATGGCCATGCGGTGTAACATCGTCTGTGTGGAAGGAGATATTTTGAAGAACCATTCTGCCGGGCATATCACGACCGAGGAAGCCGATGAGCTGATTCGTTTCCTGGATGAAAAACTGGGCTCCGACCGTATTCATTTCTATACCGGTGTGCAGTATCGTCATCTGCTGGTGATAAAAGGAGGAGACAAACGGCTGGCTTGTGTGCCTCCGCATGATATCCCTTTGCAGCCTTTCCGCCCGAATTTGGTGAAGGCTTTGTGTCCGGAAGCACAGGAAACAGCCGATTTGTTGAATGATTTGATTTTGAAGTCACAACAGTTGCTGCCCACTCATCCGGTCAATCTGAAACGGGTGGCAGAAGGAAAGGACCCGGCCAATAGCATCTGGCCGTGGAGTCCGGGATACCGTCCGCAGATGGAACCCTTGGCCGAGAAATATCCGTCCATTCATAAAGGAGCGGTCATTACGGCAGTCGATTTGATTCGGGGTATCGGACGTTACGCCGGATTGCGTTGCATTGAAGTGGAAGGAGCTACCGGACTGTACAATACCAATTATGAAGGAAAGGCCCAGGCAGCCATTGAAGCCTTGAAAACCGATGACTTTGTGTATCTGCATGTGGAGGCCAGCGATGAGGCCGGACATGAAGGAGATGTGCCGTTGAAGTTGCAGACGATTGAAAACCTGGACCGTCGGATTGTGGGACCTGTCTATGAGGCGGTGAAACAATGGGATGAACCTGTCGCCATGGCGGTTCTTCCAGACCATCCTACGCCTTGTGAGTTGCGGACACATACCAATGAGCCTATACCGTTTTTGATTTATTATCCGGGTATTGTGCCCGATTCCGTGCAGACGTACGATGAAGTAAGCTGTAAGGAGGGCGGTTACGGCTTGATGGAAAAAGACGAGTTTATGAATTTATTTATGCACATTCAGTAACAAATTGCAATATGAAGTATTACAGTACAAACGGAAAAGCGCTGGACGCTACTTTGGAAGAGGCTGTAGTGAGAGGACTGGCTTCTGATAAGGGCTTGTATATGCCTCGCGAGATAAAGGCATTGCCGCAGTCTTTTTTTGACGAGATTGATACGCTTTCTTTCCCTGAGATAGCTTATAAGGTGGCCGATGCCTTCTTTGGAGAAGATGTACCTGCAGAGACTCTGAAACAGATTGTATATGATACCTTGAATTTCGATGTGCCGGCAGTGAAGGTGAAAGATAATATTTATTCTTTGGAGCTGTTTCATGGACCGACGCTGGCGTTTAAGGATGTAGGCGGTCGTTTTATGGCGCGTCTGCTGGGGTATTTTATTCGCAAGGAAGGGAAAAAACAGGTCAATGTGCTGGTGGCCACTTCGGGTGATACGGGAAGTGCCGTGGCAAACGGTTTTCTGGGAGTAGAAGGTATCCATGTATATGTGCTCTACCCGAAGGGAAAAGTCAGCGAGATTCAGGAAAAGCAGTTTACTACCCTCGGACATAATATTACGGCCATTGAGGTGGACGGTACGTTCGATGATTGCCAGGCACTGGTGAAGAGTGCGTTCATGGATAAGGAATTGAACGAACACATGCAGCTCACTTCCGCCAACTCCATTAATGTGGCCCGTTTCTTGCCTCAGGCATTTTATTATTTCTATGCCTATGCGCAGATGAAGAAAATCGGTAAAGCCGACAATTTGGTAGTCTGTGTACCGAGTGGAAATTTCGGGAATATCACTGCCGGGTTGTTTGGCAAGCGCATGGGACTCCCCGTGAAGCGTTTCATTGCCGCCAATAACCGGAATGACATATTCTATCAGTACCTGAAGACAGGGAAATATAATCCACGTCCTTCTGTGGCTACGATTGCCAATGCCATGGATGTGGGCGACCCAAGTAACTTTGCCCGTGTATTGGATTTGTACGACGGCAGCCATGAGGCCATCGCTTCCGAAATCAGTGGAGAAACCTATACCGATGACCAGATTCGGGAAACGGTACAGAAGGTGTATGAAGAAACGGGTTATCTGCTGGATCCCCATGGGGCATGTGGATACCGGGCTTTAGCGGAAGAACTGAAGGAGGGCGAAGTGGGTGTATTCCTGGAGACCGCTCATCCGGCCAAATTCTTGCAGACCGTAGAAGGTATCATCGGTGTAGAGGTAAAAATACCGGAAAAACTTCAGGCCTTTATGAAAGGAACCAAACAGAGCATACCGATGTCAAAAGATTTTGCGGCTTTCAAGGCTTACCTGATGAAGCAGTAATTGTTCGGACGCAGATTAGGATAAGAGTAAGTTCTCAGTATTTCCTTGGAAGTACTTTAGTACTGCCTAAGAAGTACTGCAGTACTTTCAGGAGAGTACTCCAGTACTTTAAAGGAAGTACTGAGCTGACGGCATATCATAGACTCAGCTTTTGCAACTGTCTGAATAGTAGCGGTTGGGCTGATGAAAAAAGGAAGGGACTATTCAAATGAAAATGAACGGTCCCTTCCTTTTTAGGTTATGTTTTTTTCTTTTTAAAGATGAAGCTTCAGGGTCACAAATTTCTTGATGAACTCTACGGTGCCGTCAATACCCAATACGGAGGAGTCAATACATAAATGATAAGTAGCTGCCGCTCCCCATGTCTTGTAACTGTAATAATTGTAGTAAGACGAACGTTTCTTGTCGGCTTTTTCCATCAAGTCTTCTGCATCTTCGGCACTGATGTGGTGCAGTTTCATCAGTCGTTCGATACGGGCTTCGGGAGAGGCCGAAACAAAGACATTGGCACATCGCGGGTGGTCGCGGAGAATATAATCCGCGCAGCGTCCGACAAACAGGCACGATTGCTTTTCAGCCAGCTGACGGATGACATCACTCTGAATCTTGAACAGAGAGTCGTTGCTCAAGTAGGAATTGTAGGGATAGGCTCCCTCCGTGATGAACGGGAACCGCGTGCCGAACAATCCTCCCAAAATCGTCTGAGAGGCTTTTTCGTCTGCTTTCTCGAAAAATTCCTTGCAGAGTCCGCTTTCCTCCGAAGCCAGGTTAATCAATTCCTTATCATAAAAAGCTATGCCTAGTTCATTCGCCAGTTTCTCACCAATCTCTTTTCCGCCACTTCCCAGCTGACGTCCGAGATTAATCACATAATGTCCGTCCATAGTGTAACTTCTTTAGTTTGATATAAAGCAAATATAAATCATTCTACGGAAAAATGCGACTTTTTTATCTTTTATTTTCGTCAGCGATTGGATTGGGCTGCATGTTGTTGCTTGAATTGTTTGAACTGCGCATAGAGCATGGTTCCGGCAATGATACTGGCTGTAATATCCGAAATCGGCATGCTGTACCACACGCCTTTTACTCCCCAAAAGAGAGGAAGAATCAGCAGGCAGGGAATCAGAATCAGTACCTGTCGGCTCAGGGAAAGGATGATGGCTTTCTTGGCCATGCCGATACTCTGGAAGAAGTTGGAGGTCACCATCTGAAAACCGATGATGGGGAAAAACAGGACGACCACTTGCAATCCTTTTGCGCTCAGCTGTATGAGCTGTGTATCCGTTGTAAAGGCCGATACGGCCAGTTCCGGCATCAGTTCTCCCACGAGGAAGCCGGTGGTGGTCACAATGGTGGCGGCAATGACGGTATATTTCATGACTTGGTTCACCCGATGGTAGTGCTGGGCGCCGAAATTATAGCCGGCAATGGGTTGCATGCCTTGGTTCAGTCCCATCACAATCATGACAAATAAAAATACAATACGGTTGACAATGCCAAACGCGCCGATGGCCAAATCCCCGTCATACAACTTTAATCCCTTGTTGATAAGGATGACGATGAAGCAGGAAGCCAGGTTCATGAAGAAGGGAGCCAGTCCGATACCGATGATGTTTTCCACCAGCGTCATTTTGAGCCGATAAATCCCTCTTTTCAGATGCAGAAGTTCATTCTTGTTACAGAAAATTTTGATAAGCCAGCATAAGGAAATAACCTGAGCCAGTACCGTGGCTATGGCAGCACCACGGATTCCCATGTGGAAGGTATAGATGAACAGAGGGTCCAGCAGCGTATTGATGACCACGGTCAGGATAGTGGCTGCCATGGCCTTTTGCGGATGTCCGGCCGAACGCAATACGGAGTTCAGTCCCAAGTACATGTGGGTAATGACATTTCCCAAAAGGATGGTAATCATGTAGTCTCTGGCATAAGGAAGGGTGGCATCGCTGGCCCCGAAGAAATACAGAATCGGGTCCAGAAACAGCAGGCAGACAAGGGTGAACAGTATCCCGATAATCAGGTTGAGTGAAACCACATTTCCCAGAATCTGCTGGGCGGTAGCATAATCCTTCTGTCCCAGTTTGACTGAGATAAGTGTGGAAGCGCCGACTCCTACCAGTGAGCCGAAAGCGGCGGCCAGGTTCATCAGCGGAAAGGTGATGGCCAGTCCGGAGATAGCCAATGGCCCGACTCCGTGTCCGATGAAAATACTGTCTACCATGTTGTAGAGGGAGGAGGCAGTCATGGCAATGATGGCTGGGATGGCATATTGCATCAATAGTTTTCCAATTCTTTCTGTTCCCAGCTCGGTGGCTGTTCCTTTTTGTGACGTCATACTCTCTTATTCTTTTTCTTATTAATTGTTATCCAGAAATCTTTAGATTCCCTAAAAAATCGCGCAAAGGTAAGTCTTTTTCCGGAATCAGGGAAAACTTTGTGTATCTTTGCGCTTCAAAAATAAACGCTATGTGGATGAATGTGAATAGAGTAGGATTATTCTTTTGCCTGTTGGCCTGCTTGGGGAGCGCTTCAGCAGAGACGATGTATAAATATCGGGTCCAGCTTACGGACAAGAAAAAGACCGTTTATTCTTTGGAACATCCGGAGGAGTTTTTGTCCTCACGGGCATTGGCGCGTCGGGCGCATCAGGGATTGGCCGTCGATTCGACCGATTTGCCTGTCTGCCAGGTGTATATCGACCGTTTGAAAGAGCAGGGGGGACAGTATGTGTCGTCCAGCAAATGGAACAATACGGTACTGATGGAAGTGCCCGATGAATCGGTGGCCCTTCGTTTCCTCGACAATCCTTTCGTACGTTCCGTAAAGAAAGTCTGGGTCTCTCCGGATTCCATTCCTGCGCGGGGAACGGGACGGAAGGAGCTGGTAAAGAATCAGTGGAAAAAACAGGAGGATTATTATGGAATGGCTTCCGAACAGATTAAAATGCACAATGGAGACAGCTTGCACCTGGCGGGTTTCAAGGGACAAGGCATGCAGATTGCCGTGATTGATGCGGGATTCTACAATGTGGATGCCATGAAAATCTTCCGTAAGACCTCCATTTTGGGTACGCATGATTTTGTAAATCCTGATTCGGATATTTATGGAGAGCACAATCATGGCATGAAAGTGCTTTCCTGCATGGCAGCCAATATGCCTCATGTAATGGTCGGGACTGCTCCCGAGGCAAGTTACTGGCTGTTGCGGAGTGAGGATAATGATACGGAACAACCGGTGGAAGAGGATAATTGGGCGGCTGCCATTGAATTTGCCGACAGTGTGGGAGTGGATATCGTGAACACTTCACTGGGATATTACTCTTTTGACGATCCGGTTGACAATTATACTTATCGGGAACTCGATGGACATACTTCCTTGATGGCGGCTTCTGCTTCGTATGCGGCCAGGAAAGGATTGTTGGTGGTGTGCAGTGCCGGAAATTCCGGTATGGATGCCTGGAAAAAAATAACGCCTCCGGCAGATGCAGAGGACATTCTGACCATCGGGGCGATAGACAATATGGGAGTGAATGCTCCATTTTCTTCCATTGGCAATACGGCCGACGGGCGTGTCAAGCCGGATGTCATGGCAATGGGGGTTCATTCGGCCGTTGTGGGTATCGACGGGGGGACTTCCTTTGCCAACGGTACGTCGTTTGCTTCGCCTGTATTCTGTGGACTGGTGGCTTGTTTGTGGGAGGCTTGTCCTTGGCTTACCGTTCGTCAGTTGATTGAGATTGTGCATGAAGCCAGCGACCGTAATGCCTATCCGGACAATATTTTCGGTTATGGAGTGACGGATATCTGGAAAGCCTACCAGCTGGGATTGAAACTGAAGAGCGGAAACGATGGAAAATAAACCTTTGTCTTTGCTGGAGCTGAATTCACTGGTCAGGAGGAGTATCACCTCCTGCTTGCCGGATGAATATTGGGTGCAGGCGGAACTGAGCGATGTACGCGTGAACTATTCCGGGCATTGCTACCTGGAGTTCGTGCAGAAAGATGCCACAGGCAATGCCCTGCTGGCCAAGGCTCGGGGAATTATATGGGCGAACGTATTTACCAGATTGCGGGCGTATTTTGAACGGGAAACCGGACAGGCTTTTGTGTCCGGACTGAAAGTGCTGGTCAAAGTCACAGTCGATTTTCATGAACTGTATGGTTATTCGTTGACGGTAGTCAACATCGACCCTACTTATACGTTGGGCGATATGGTACGCCGCCGCAAGGAAATTCTGCGTCAGCTGGACGAAGAGGGTATCCTGACACTCAATAAAGAACTGGAACTGCCGGTACTTGCCCAGCGGATTGCCGTAATTTCATCGGCTACGGCTGCGGGGTATGGCGATTTCTGCAATCAGTTACAGCATAATGCCTTCGGCTTTGTGTTTTATCCTTGTCTTTTTCAGGCGGTCATGCAGGGAGAGCAGGTGGAGCAGTCCATCATTCAGGCTCTCGACCGTATCAATGCCACGCGCGATCTTTGGGATGTGGTGGTCATCATCCGAGGGGGAGGAGCCACTTCCGACCTTTCCGGCTTCGACACTTACGAGCTGGCCGCGAACTGTGCCCAGTTCCCGCTTCCCATCATTACCGGAATCGGGCATGAACGTGACGATACCGTATTGGACCTGATAGCCCATACCCGTGTGAAGACTCCGACGGCAGCTGCCGAATTCCTGATTAATCACCTGCGGCAGACGGCACAGGAACTGGAAGGATACGAAGAAATTATTTATGAGGAAGTTCCCCGCTTGTTGCAACAAGAAAAGCAACGGCTGGAAGGTTTTGTCACGCGTATTCCCGGGAAGGTGCAGATGCGGTTGCAGCGGGAGACCTTCCGGCAGGAGCGCTTCCAGAACCGGATAAAGACGGCTTGGCAGTCGCGCTTGTTGCAGGAAAACTACCGTTTGCAGCTGATGCCTCGTGTACTTTCTGCCTTGCAGAACCGGGTGCAGCGCGAAACGCATCGGCTGGAACTGCTGGCGCAACGGGTGTCTTCCGCTTCGCCGGAAGTCTTGTTGAAGAAAGGGTACAGTCTTACCTTGCTGAATGGAAAAGCAGTGACAGACGCTTCCTTGCTGAAACCGGGGGATGAAGTGGAGACCCGTCTGGCAAAGGGGCGATTCAGAAGTAAAGTAATCAAATGAAACAATGATATGGCAGCAAAGAAAGAAACCTATTCAGAGGCCATGAAGCGCCTGGAGGAAATCGTGGCCCGTATTGAAAGCAATGAACTGGACATTGACCAGTTGGGCGAATATTTGCAGGAGGCCCAGAAACTGATAAAGTTCTGTAAGAACAAATTGTATAAAGCCGATGCGGAAATCAAGAAGATTTTGGAGGAAGAAAGCGACGCACAAGCTTGATACCAAAAAGAGGGTGTGTCAAAACTAAAATGACTACTTTTTAAAGTTACAGATTGTAACTATAATATTAAAAGGGTCGTATCAAACTCTGTATTGAGTAATGATACGGCCTTTTCTTTAGTCTTTTAGAATGCTCAAATTTCAAATTATAAGTTCATATTTTCAAAAAATGAGTTTTGACACACCCCCTTTTTGGTGAATCGAATTATCGGATAATGGTCATTTCCTTAAGCAGATGGCCTGCACCCGCAAACTTGTCGATGATGAACAGCGTGTAGCGGATGTCCACGCAGGCAGCCCGTTGCAGCTGAGGGTTGTAGGCGATGTCGCCCGTCAAGCCTTCATAGTTGCGGTCGAAGCCTGTACCGATGAGTTCCCCTTGAGCGTTGAAGACCGGAGAGCCTGAGTTACCGCCCGTGTTGTCGGTAGCAGTGGCAAAGCAGACCGGCATACGTCCGTCGGGCATGGCGTAGGGACCGAAGTCTTTCTTTTCATACAGTTCTTTCAGTTTGGCCGGAACCACAAATTCCGGGTTGTTCGGGTCTTCTTTTTCCATCACCCCTTTCAGGGTCGTATAATACAGGTATTCTTTTCCGTCGGCCGGTTCGTAGGAACCGATTTTGCCGTAAGTCAGACGCAAGGTAGAGTTGGCATCCGGATAGATAGGCTGTCCGTGTGCCTTTTTCAGTTGCAGCATACCTGCCACCCAGGTCTTGTGGGCCGCATTGTAAGCATTGGTCTCTTCCTGCATGGCCTCGCTGGTTGCCTGGTAACCGTCTCGTACGGAAGCGGCGTATTTCACCATCAGGTCGTTCTCCAGTTGGGCTGCATCCGGATTTGCCAGAAAGGCTTCCAGTGCTTCCGGGCTTCTGAAGATAGACTGGTTAAAACAAGCGTCTACAAAGGCATCTGTATTGCCCTGGAAGTCCTTGTCGATGGTCTGGAAAATGTCAATCCGTTGTGCGGCCGGTATCAGACGGGCATACAAGGCAATGAGTTGCTTGGATACCTTGCGGTCGACTTCCGGACTGTAGTCCTTGTTGAAGAACTTCTTCCCGGCTTCTCTCAGGTCGGCCACGGCCTCGTCAATGTCTTCCTGCTTCTGGCTTTCCAGAGCCGCTTTCAATGCTTCCGTATCAGGAACCTTATAGAATTCCGTGCCTAGCATCAAAGCTTCGTAAATAGCCTGCTGGTGGTAGACTGCCTCATGACGCTGTGCTACAATCTGCTGGATAGTTTCGTAGGCTTTCCGGTAGCTGTCGTTGCCGATGGAATCTCCGAAGGCTAGCAGTTGCTGCTGTTCCCGTTTCTTGCGGTCGAGCACCTTCAGACGTACCAGTCCCTCGTTCATGCCGATGGCATTCTTCCAGTAATTGGCCGATGACGCATACTTGGCTGCATATTGGATGCGCGTGTGCGCGTCCTTGGCCATTTCTTCGCCCAACACCCGCAAGCGTACGCCGCGGATGGTGTCGCGCATGAAGTTGGTAGTCTGCATACGTTCTTCCACTTCGTCGCTGATCATGTAGCGCCAGTTGCGTCCCGGAAATCCCATCACGAAAGTAAAGTCACCTTCTTTCACTCCTTTCAGGTTGATGGCGATGTGTTTCTTGACTTTCAAAGGTACGTTGTCCGCACTGTATTCGGCCGGTTTTCCGTCCTTGCTGGCATAGATACGGAAGATAGAGAAATCCCCGCAGTGGCGTGGCCACATCCAGTTGTCGGTGTCTGCCCCGAATTTTCCGATGGAAGAGGGAGGAGCTCCCACCATACGCACGTCCTTGTAGGAGGTCTTGACAAACAGGTAATATTTGTTGGACCCGTAGAACGGTTTCAGTTCCAATGTGGTAAACGCATCGGTACGGATGTGTTCTTTCTTGGCAAACTTTTCGGCCACTCCCGCCAGGAAAGACGGGGAAAGATAATTCGTTCCGTCCGGGTCTTTGGACTTCTTCAGCTGTTTCTGTACGTATTCCGTCACGTCGAGTATCCGGTCGATGAAGGTCACGTTCAGTCCTTCGCAAGGAAGTTCCTGCTCCCGCGTCATGGCCCAGAAGCCGTCGGTCAGGTAGTCATGTTCCACCGAGCTGTGCTGTTGGATATATCCGTATCCACAGTGGTGGTTGGTCAGTACCAGTCCTTCGGAAGAAATGACTTCTCCCGTACATCCTCCTCCAAAGTGTACTACGGCGTCCTTCAGGCTGATATTATCCGGACTGTACACCTTGTCGATGGCAATATCCAACCCCAAATCCTGCATCACAGCTGCATTCTGCTGCTTCAGGTCGGTCAGCATCCACATTCCCTCGTCCGCATGGGCGGCGAGGGTGAATGTGGCAAATAAAGTGAGTAAAAACTTATGTTTCATTATTCTACGATGGTCATTTCGTCAATCAGGTTCTTGCAACCTCCCAGTTTTTCCACGATGAACAGCACGTAGCGGATGTCTACGGCGATACAGCGCTGGAGATTGTTGTCGAAGTTGATGTCGCCGGAAAGTGATTCCCAGTTACCGTCGAAAGCCGCTCCGATCAGTTCCCCGTTGCCGTTCATCACCGGAGAACCTGAGTTACCGCCGGTAATGTCGTTGGTGGTCAGGAAGCAGGTCGGCATTTCGCCGTTCGGCAAGGCATAACGTCCGTAGTTCTTGGTGGCATACAGCTCTTTCAGTTTGGCCGGTACCACGAATTCCGGATTGTTCGGGTCTTCTTTTTCCATCACGCCTTTCAGGGTCGTGTAGTATTTGTAGTGTACACCGTCTTTCGGGTCATAAGATTTCACGTTACCGTAAGTCAGACGGATGGTGAAGTTGGCATCCGGAGCTTTCGGAGTCGGTGCGTACATTTCGCAAAGACCGCGTACATAGGTTTTGTGCAGCAGGTCGATGTCGCCGTTCGCCTTGTCCAGCTTGTCGGCCAGTTCCTTGTATTTCTTGCTGACAGCATTGGCATATTCAGCCGACAAATCGTTCTGGATAGCTTCTGCAGTGGGATTTTCGATGAACGCATTGAAATTCTTTTCGTTGGCAAAGATGCTGTTATCGTAGAGGGCATCTACATACGCATTGTAATCGCCTTTGAAAGTCGTCTTGATGGTCTGATAGAAATCAGGCAGGGCTTCTGCCGGTACTTTTTCGGCATACAGCGGAATCAGGACTTTCGCTACTTTCCGGTCTACTTCGTGGTCATAATCCTTGTTGTGGATATCGGCGTAGGCTTCCTTCAGGGTAGCGATAGCTTTTTCAATGTCTTTTTTCTTGTTCTTTTTCAGTGCGGCAGCCAGATCCTGCAAAGCTTCCATCTTGGAGCTGTGTGTAAATTCGATGCCCCCTCTGAAAGTTTCGGTGAAATACGTCAGCTGGGTACGGAGCGGAGTCACACGTTTTACGTACTCATCGATTTTGCCGACTACTGCTGCATAGTCCTCATTCTGTTTTTCTTTGGCAAAAGCGGCGAATTTTGCTTCCTGTTCAGCCTTTGCTTCCAACACGTGGTTGTCTACGATGGCCTTGTTCATTCCGATGGAGTTTTTCCAGTAGTTGCTGGAACCGGCAAACTTGCTGGCATACTGGATACGGACCTTGTCGCTGGCTGCCATTTCCTTGCGGAGGATATCCTGGCGGGCTTCACGCACCGTGATACGCGGAATGTTGGTACCTTCCATGCGCAGACGTACCTCACTTTCAGTCAGGTAACGGCTGGTGCTTCCGGGGAATCCCATGATCATGGCATAGTCGCCTTCCTGCAGTCCCTTCAACGAAATCGTCAGGTGTTTCTTGACCTTCAAAGGTACATTGTCCTTGCTGTATGCAGCCGGATTTCCGTCTTTGTCGGCGTAGATACGGAACATGGAGAAGTCGCCGGTGTGACGCGGCCACATCCAGTTGTCGGTTTCTCCACCGAACTTACCGATAGATGAAGGGGGAGCAGCTACCATACGGACGTCGCTGTAAGTCTTGATGAAGAACAGGTAGAATTTGTTTCCTGCATAGAAAGGAAGAGCCAGTGTAGAGATACCGGGTTTCCCTTTCAGGTCACTTTTTTTCAGCCCTTCATCTGCCAGTTTCTTGAGGTATTTGCTTCCGAAAGATTCCGTTTCGCTGACCTTTCCTTTTTGGATGTCCTCGTTTACCTTATCGGTTACATCTACGATGCGGTCCACAAACTTGAAGGTTAATCCCGGAGTCGGCAGTTCTTCCTGATAGCTCTTTGCCCAGAATCCGTCGGTCAGGTAATCATGTTCCACGGAACTATGCTGTTGGATGGCATCGTAGCCACAGTGATGGTTGGTCAGAATCAGTCCGTTGGGAGAAATGATTTCGCCTGTGCATCCACGTCCGAAAATTCCCACTGCATCCTTCAAGGTAATCTGGTCTGGGTTGTAGATAGCCGCGATATCCATTTTCAAGCCTTGCGCTTTCATTCGGTCGGCAAGGTTCTGCTCCTGCATGAGTTGGAGCAACCACATCCCTTCATCGGCTTTAGCCGGAGAGAAGACGGCACAAATAAGTGCGAGTGCGAGTACTTTAATTTTTTTCATATTATGATGATTGTTAATTCAAGAGCACAAAAATAGCAAAAAAACGCACATCATTTTCATGTGGCTGAATGAAAAGGTAATAAACCACTATCTTAGTATAAATTTTGATAATTTATTTCGGCTCATCCTTGAAAGATTATACCTTTGCGCTCAAATTTAAAAGGTTTCAGCATGTATAAACTTTATTTTTTTCTGTTGTGTGCAATGCTTTGCACCTCTTGCAGTAAGAAATATAAGATAGAAGGTACTTCATCTGTTTCAATGTTGGACGGCAAGATGCTTTTCATAAAAATCCCGGTGGGTGATAGATTGGTCAACATTGACTCGGCTGAAGTGATTCATGGCTTATTCGAGATGCAGGGAAAAGTGGATTCTACGGTACTGGCCTCTTTGTATATGGATGATGACTGCATTATGCCCTTGGTGATAGAACCCGGACATATTGCCATACAGATTGACAATGCGGGGATTACGATTAAGGGGACTCCACTGAATGATTGTTTCAACGACTTCGTGATGCAGAAAAATTCGCTCGACGATCGTGCCTACGAGGTGGAACATGAAGAAAGCCGTATGATTATGGACGGAAAAGACTTGCAGACCGTTCATGAGGAAATCCAGAAAAAACGAGACCAGCTGTCGGAAGAGATGAACCAGTTGGCAAAGACTTTCATCCAGGACAATTATGAGAATGTGCTGGGTCCGGGTGTCTTTCTGATGCTGGGCAACAGTCTGCCTTATCCGTTTTTGACACCGCTTATGCAAGAGATTATAGACGGGGCTCCCGACTCTTTCAAGAATAATTACATGGTACAAGAGTATGTGTCGGTGGCGCGTGAGAATATGTCGCATGCCCCTCTTCATTAAAAAAACAATCGGGTAGAAAGAGATTCCCTTGCAACCCGATTGTTTTTCTTTTTTCTTATTTATTTCTTTCCTTTGTATTTTTCCGGTAAATCTTTTTCAATGGCCTGATAGGACTCTTCCATCAGCACGGTCAGGTTTTCCTGTCCTTTTCCCTGTGGGTAAATAGGTTCATGGATGGTCAGTTTCAGCGGATGCCACGAGAGCAGTTTGCCTGTGCGGGGCAGCACGTCGAACGAACCGCTGATGGTCATGGGTACTACGGGCATCTGCAGCTGGTCGGCGATAAGGAAAGCGCCTTTCTTGAACTCGTTCATGTGTCCCGTGAAAGTTCTTCTTCCTTCCGGAAATACTACGAGCGAAGTACCTCCCTGCAAGATTTTCTCAGCCCGTTTGATGGTTTCGTACACTTTTCGCGGACTGGATTTGTCGACGAAGATGAATCCGGCCGATTCACAAGCTTTTCCTACAAAAGGAATGTTGCGCAAACTTTTTTTCATCATCCACTTGAAGTTCCGGCCCAGAAATCCGTAGATGAGGAAAATATCGAAGGCCCCTTGGTGGTTGGCTACAAAAACGTACGAGGTCTTGTGGTCTATATGCTGATGCCCTTCCACCTTCACCGGGAGCAAAAACAGAAAACAGGTAAGCTGCGACCAGATTTTACCGGGATAATATCCCCAGAAATGGCCGTTGCCGAGCCAGCATCCCAACATGGTGGTCAGTGCGGTCAGAATGGTTAGTACAAGAAAAATGGGTAGTCCGATACAGATTTGATAAATGATGTATAAGAATCTCATAATTTGATGTGGTTATTTTGAGGGTTAGTTGAATTATTCTTTCTTTAAAGTAATGGCCGTAATCTCCGGCCAGGCTCCCAGCCGCATGGGAAAGAGCACATAGCCCAGTCCGATGTTGACATATAAGCCACGATTGCCTTCCAGATACAATCCCCGGTGTTCCGGATAGATGAACCGGGAGACCGAAAAACCGAACAGACTGATTTGCATGTCGTGGGTGTGTCCCGACAAGGTCAGCTGTACGGATGTGTCCGGAAGCACTTTTCTCCGCCAGTGGGTAGGGTCGTGGCTGAGCAGCACCGTGAACATGCCGTCGGTTCCTTTCAGGGCCTTGGACAAATCTCCCCGGTCGGGGAAGGGAGGCTTTCCGCTGTTTTCCACTCCCGCCAGGGCAAGTGAGTCCTTACCTTTATATATTATATGCGAATCGTTCAGCAGCATTTTCCAGCCCATGCGGTTCTCGCGGGCAATCAGACTGTCTACATTGGCCAGACGGGCATGCTCGTTTTCCCACTTCACGTAGGTGCCGTAATCGTGGTTCCCTAACACGGCATACACGCCGTCGGGCGCTTTCAGTTGGGAGAATATCGGCATGAATTCCACCAGCTCGTCGGCCCGGCTGTTGACCAGGTCGCCGGTAAATACGGCCAGGTCGGCTTTTTGTTGGTTGCAGAGGGCAATGGCTTTCCGAAGCGCTTCCCCATTGCCTTTCCAGCTTCCGGAATGAATGTCCGACAGCTGCAGGATGCGGTATCCGTCGAAAGCGTCCGGTAGGTCGGGCGAACAGAAAGTCACCTCTTTCACCTGAAAATATTCCTTGCCTTTGAGGGCACCGAACAGGATGTATCCGAAAACGAGTACGGCTGGAATCAAGGAGATTTTCCCATGGGGAACAGGCCGGCGGATGAGTTTCTGGAGCAGTCTCAGCAAGATGCTGGTCAGCATGAAGAGGGTCTTCGGAATGGTGACACACAAGGCCACAATCAGGTACGTTCCGAAATACTCATGCAATTGGTCGTGCCCGATAAGGAATACTACCAGAATCAAGAGCAGCACGAGGGTCGGCCACCAGAATCTCTGCTTCCATTTTTTATTGTGCCAGTGCGACAGATAGGTCTTGCAGATATACCAGTCGGGCAAGAGGAACAAGGCCAGAAACAGAAGTGATACTCTTAATAGAATCATATTGGCAGGTTTAAATGGGGTTAGGATTGTAAGTTGGCAGTCAGGTATTTGCGTAACACGTCGGGCTCCATTTGCCGTCGGACAGCATAATCCATGAGCTGTTCTTCATCGATTTTTCCCACGGCAAAATAGCGGGAAGCCGGATGCGCGAACATCAGTCCGCATACCGACGCATGCGGCTGCATCATCCCGTTCTCGGTGAGGCGGATGCCGATGCGTTTCATGTCGATGAGGCGGTCGAGCAGGAAGCTGACTGAAATATCCGGCAGGGAGGGATAGCCTACTGCAGGACGGATACCCTGATAATCTTCGTTTAGAAGCTGCTTCATGGTGAGATGCTCGTCTTTGGCATATCCCCAAACCTCCTTGCGCACGGTTTCGTGTATCTTTTCGGCAGCTGCTTCTGCCAGGCGTTCTCCCAGCGTCTTGATGAGCAGGGCCTGGTAATCGTCGTGCAGGAACTCTTCTTCCATGGCCGGGTCGATGGTGGTGGCAAATCCTCCCACCGTATCCTTGATGCCCGATGAAAGCGGGCGCACAAAGTCACTCAGGCAAAGAAACGGGTCATCGGGACGTACACGGGTCTGCTGGCGAAGCAAGGGGAACGACATCCCCTCCAAAATCAGGTTGTCTCCGTCGGCATTGGCCTCCATAAGTCGGTAGATGGCATAAACGCCGTATTTTCCGTCAATGTGGTTGAGCATGCGTACAGCTTCCTTATGCAATTGCATGGCTTCGGCAGCCTTGGCACGGTCGGTTTCCGGGAAAGAAGCCAGCCAGCCGGCCCGGCAGGCATCACAGCCATGAATGTCGGCAATGGTGGCGAAACGAGGCTGGAATCCCCACGCATGGAAGAAGTAAATCCAGTTGATGTATTCAGCCAGGTCGTGTATGTCGTAACGGACGGTGGTGATGTCTGTTTTCATGCGGTTTCTTTTATCGTTCAAATTTCAGGGCTTGTCCGCGGTGAGCCTTGTCTACCTTTCCATTCTCATAAACTACCTCTCCGTTAACAAAGGTTTTCTCTACTTTCCCGTGGAACGTACGTCCTTCCATCGGGCTCCAGCCACACTTGCTTTCAATGCAGTCGGTAGTGACGGTCCATTCCTTATGAGGATTCAGCAGCACCAGGTCGGCCTGGTATCCCGGTCGGATGAAACCTCTCCGGCTGATTTGGAAGAGCTGGGCAGGCGCGTGACACATTTTCTGTACCAGTTGTTCTATCGAAAGCAATCCTTCGTGCACCAGTTCATAGATGCTCACCAGTGAGAACTGCAGGGTAGGCATGCCGGATACCGCCTTCAGCGCACCGCCTTGTTTCTCCGACAGCAGGTGAGGGGCGTGGTCGGTGGCAATCACGTCAATCAGGTTCGTAGTCAGTGCCTTTCTCAGGGCATCGCGGTCGGCTTTCGTCTTGATGCTGGGGTTGCATTTGATGCGGGCTCCCAAGCGGGCATAGTCCTCGTCGCAGAACATCAGGTGTGACACACAGGCTTCCGCCGTGATTTTCTTTTCAGTCAGCGGACGGTCTTCCAGCAGGCCCAGTTCGCGTGCCGTGCTGATGTGCAGAATGTGCAGGCGGGCTCCGGTTTCCTTGGCCAAGGCTACGGCCAGTGAGGAAGAACGGTAGCAAGCCTCCTCATCCCTTATCAGCGGGTGGAAAGAAATGTCGAGGTCCTCTCCATATTCTTGTTTATAGCGTTCGGTATTCTGACGGATGGTATTCTGGTCCTCACAATGCGTGGCAATCAGCATACCCGTTTCCGAAAATATCTTTTTCAGTGCCTCCATGCGGTCTACCAGCATGTTGCCGGTACTGGCTCCCATGAAAAGCTTCACGCCGCATACCCGGGTCTTGTCCAGTTCCTTCAGCAAGTGGGTGTTGTTGTTTGTGGCGCCAAAGTAGAACGAATAGTTCACGATGCATTTGGTGGCGGCATCCTGGAATTTGTTGTCCAGTGCTTCCAAGGTAGTGGTCTGCGGGTTGCAGTTCGGCATATCCATGAAAGAAGTGACTCCACCTGCCGCAGCCGCAGCCGTTTCGGTGGCCATATCCGCCTTCTGCGTCAGTCCCGGATCGCGGAAATGTACATGGTCGTCTATCACTCCCGGCAGCAGGAAGCATCCTTGTGCGTCAATCTGTTCGTCACATTCGGCTGCGGGTTTCCCTTCTCCTTCGATAATCTCCTGGATTTTCCCTCCTTCAATAACCACGGAACCGGCAAACCGGCGTCCTTCGTTTACAATGATTGCATGATGTATCCACGTACGTTTCATAAACACTTTTTTCAATTAGAATTCTTGGGGTATTTCTTGAACCAGCTGTCCCATTTCAGCTGGATGACGCCGAACACGGCCTCTCCGAAAATGCTGCTGTTCATCTTGGAAGTACCCAGCTCGCGGTTGATGAAGATGACAGGTACTTCGGTGATGTGGAAGCCGCATTTGTAGGCCGTGAATTTCATTTCAATCTGGAAGGCATAGCCTTTGAAGCGGATACGGTCCAGGTGAATGGTTTCAAGCACTTTGCGGCGGTAGCAGACAAAGCCGGCAGTGGTGTCGTGAATGGGCAGGCCGGTGATGAACCGCACGTATTTGGAGGCGAAGTACGACATCAGGACTCTTCCCATCGGCCAGTTGACCACATTGACTCCGCTCACGTAGCGTGAACCGATGGATACATCGGCCCCGTCGTCGTGGCAGGCCTTGTAGAGCCGGGGCAGGTCGTTGGGGTTATGGCTGAAGTCGGCATCCATCTCGAACACATAGTCGTATCCGTGTTCGATAGACCATTTGAAGCCGGTGATATAAGCGGTTCCCAGTCCGAGCTTGCCTTTCCGTTCAATCATGAACAGGCGTTCGGGAAATTCTTTTTGCAGCCGGCGAACGATGTCGGCCGTACCGTCGGGAGAATTGTCTTCGATGACCAGAATGTGGAAACATTTTTCCAGTCCGAATACTGCCCGGATGATATTTTCGATATTTTCCTTCTCATTGTAAGTAGGAATTATCACAATACTGTCACTTGTCTGCATGGTGTTTCTATTATGTCGTGCAAATATACATATAAAATATGGATTCCTTTTCGAGTGCTTTATTTTTCTTCGGAAAAACGCAAGTGCGTTTGCCCTCAAGCGCAAGTGCGTTTCAAGTAAAACGTAAGTGCGTTTCAGGTAAAACGCAAGTACGTTTTGACTCAAACGCAAGTGCGTTTTTTTTGCCTTCGCCAAAGACCTGGAAAATGGCCTTCTGAGGTGCTCCAGAGGGGGTGGTTGTGCTTCCTTCTAAATTTTTTTGAAAAAAAGAAGGTGACGTACCTGCTTTCACAAAAAAAGTTTGTAGACTTGCGCCCGTATTGTAAAATAAGATTTGAAACTGAAGTTATGATTATAGGTATAGATGTGGGAGGAAGCACCACCAAGATTGTAGGCATGGAAGACGGACGCATCCGTCATCCGATGTTTGTGACGGCCACCGACCCTGTGACTTCGTTGTTCGGGGCTTTTGGCAAGTATATATACGACCATTCCATTCAGCTCTCGGAGGTGGAACAGGTGATGCTGACCGGAGTGGGCAGTTCCTATATACAGCAGCCCTTGTACGGTTTGCCCACCGCCCGGACGGACGAGTTCATTGCCAACGGATTGAGTGCGCAGTATGCCACGGGACTGGACAAACTGATGGTGGTGAGCATGGGTACGGGCACCTCCTTTGTGCGTGTGGAGAATGAGGAAATTCGTCACATAGGCGGCATCGGTATCGGAGGCGGTACCTTGATGGGCTTGTCGCGCCTGTTGCTGCATACGCAGGACATTCTGTGGGTATCAGAACTGGCGGAGAAAGGCGATTTGCGGAACGTGGACTTGCAGATTCAGGATATTTGCCGGACTTCCCTGCCCGGCCTTCCTTTGGATGCGACGGCTTCGTTGCTGGGTAAACTGGATAACAATGCGGCTCCCGAGGATGTGGCTTTGGGCCTGATGCACATGGTCTTGCAGTCCATCGGGCAGGCCGCCGTGCTGTCGGCTCTGGAGATGGGTATCCGCGATTTCGTGCTGATAGGCAACCTGACGCAGCTTCCCCAGTGTCGTCCGGTGTTTGAAACCATCGGGCAGATGTATGACGTACGTTTCATCATTCCGGAGAATGCGGAGTATCAGACAGCCATAGGTGCGGCCTTGGCTTATATCAAAAAAATAGAAACCAGTCTGGTAAGGGAGTGAACCTTATCGGACTGGTTTCAGTCTTAGCTTAAAAACGGTTGAAAATTCTCCTTCCATTCCTGAATGCTTACAACAAAATAATGTTTGAAGCTTACTTGTTTTTTTATTTTTATCTCTAAATATGGTCCTTATCAGATTAAAAATAGCTACAGTAAAAGCATAAAACAAACAAGGCTTGATGATACTTTTTGTTGAAGTTTCTGTAAACATATAGTACATTGACATCATTCCGAATAATAGAAAAAAGTCCTTAAAAAAAGTGATGTATATCTATAAATTTTTTCAATCATACTAATTGATAAATAGGTAGTGTAAAATGAACTGTGTCAGGATTAGTCTTATTTTCGCAGAATATCCGCAATCAGGTAAATCTGGCTTTCCGTCACCTTTTGTGATTCCAAGGCCGCTTTGTCGGCCAGGAACAAGGCGATGAAGTCCTCTCCCGATTCGCATCCGGCCTGTGCCTTCCGGTAATGGGACAGGGCCTGAGAGATGTTTCCCATGGCCAGATAGACGTGCCCGGAGTTCAGCCAGTCGTTCACCTGAGGGCTTTCCAGCGCAAGCAGTTTTTCGTATATCCGGAGTGCATCATCGTATTTCCCGGACATAAAGTAGCACCAGCCGATGGCCCGCCGTGCTTTCTCCGGATGCGTCTCCAGAAACTCCACTTTATAGAATAGTTTGATAGCTTCCGGATAGTTCTTGAGGGCTGCAAGGCATTGTCCCGTCTGCATCAGAAGGTGCAGATTGTCAGGGTCAGCTTCCAGGACTTTCCGGTAGAAGGTGACAGCCATGGCATAATCTCCCGATTGTTTGTAGCATTGTGCCAGTTGCTTGAGTGTCCATAAATGGTTGGATTTTAAGGCATCTGCCTGCAGATAGGCCCGGATGGCCTTCTCATAATCCTTGTTTTTCTGGTAAGCGAAGCCTAGTTTCTGCCAGGTCTCGGCATTGGCCGGGTCTTTTTCAGCCAAGGTTTCATAAAGATTGGCCGCTTCCGTCATATAGCCTTTGGAGAAGAGGTAACCCGCAATCTGGCCATGATATTCTCCTTTCAGGAGCAAGGGGCGCAACAGGTCATTGTTCCAGAAATCCAGTTTGTCTTTGAAAATGTCGTGCATCTCCTGTCTGAACCGCCACAGCTTGTAGAACCGGTACAGGTTGTGGATATACTGCCGTTGGACGGCGTTGAGTTTCTGTTCTTCCAGGTTTTCGTTCAGATTTAGGTCGTTGGGTATCAGGTCTTCTCCGTTCAGCTTGGAACGCATGAAGGTCTGCTGGTCGTGAGGCAGCGACTGCATGGCCAGGCAGAAGGAATATTTGTCGGAATCGCAGAACGCCGGGGAGCTGATCATCAGTCCGAGCAAGGATTTCTCGTTGAACGTCTTTCCCTTATAGATTCTGTACAGGTCGGGCACTTTCAAGCTGAACAGATAGAACCAATGGGCCGCTTCCTGGAAAAAGGAGAATGTTTTCAGCTGGGAGAAAGCAGTCATATACGTATCGGCGCCTTCCATCTGTAACTCGCCCAATTCGCGCATTTGATTGTTCATCTGTTCGATGTCTTTCTGCCATTCCGGATTGAGGTCCTCGATATCCTCTATTTCGATGGCTTTCAGTTCCGGATTGCGTAATTGGGGGTTGCGCATCATTTGGGGAATGATTTCTTCCCTCATTTTCTTGTCAATCTTTTCCGTTTCGCGCGAAAGAAGGAAAATGATTTGGATGTCGTGCAGCTGTTTCAGGAGAGACGGGTTATCTTCCATCAGCTTCAATGCGGACACCAGTTCCGGATACAGGCGGATGCGGTCCGACTGGAAATAAGTGGCAAGCGCGATGCCTGCCAGTGCCCGTTGGCTGACAGCGGATTCGCTGCCCTGCTGATAGGCGAAAAGCAGCCAGAGGAATTTCCGCTGGTCGAAAAGCTGCAGCAGGCTCAGGGTTACGGCGCTGGTCATCACCGCCTTGTCGTTGGTTGCCATGGAAGAGCTGAGGAACAGTTCGCGGGCTTCCTGGAAGTCTTCTTCACCCCATTGTGTGGAAACCCATATCTTGTTGAACAGTTCGTCGATGGCATTCTGGTGGAGGGTGTAGTTTTGAAGGGCCTGCTCCTCTTCCTCTGGTGTCTGGGGGGAAGGTTGTTTGGCTGCTTCCAGCATGAAGCCGATTTCCTTGAAGGTGTGCGGTGGTGTCTGTGCGAATTTCCTGAATTTATCCGCAAAATAGCCGTAGGCCTTTTCCTGGTCTTTCAGGAAATACGTTTTGTCGGCCAGCTCATATCCCTTGCATAGCAGCTGGTTGTAGATGGTTTCGCGTTGGGGGTCCTGTGTCCCCATTTCCGTATATTGAAGCATATAGTGATAAGTCGTCTGTTGGGTCTCAATCTGCGACTTCAGCTCCCAGTTATTCAGCGTGTTTGCAGCCTCTTTAATCTTGGAGAAAGCTTCCTTGAGTCTTTTCTCGTGTAAGAGTTGAATGATTTCTTTGTGCATGATATTTGTTCAGAAGTATAAAAATAATGGAGAGGATTCTTTTTCCACCCCCTTCCTTGGGAGACAAAAGTAATAATTATTTCTTACTTTTCCGATTTTGGTGTTTGTATAAAAGAAAAAATAACGCTTTATGGGGAAATTGTTTTCTTCTCATTCAGAGGTGATTATGTGATTCTTGTAGGTTTTCCCCAGAAAAAGTTGAATTTTTTTCTGTTGGCGGATAGGGGTTTTCCCGGTAAGTTGCGTTATGAAGACGAAATCACCTAGCTAAGTGAAACAACAGAGAAACTAAACGCAAGACTGTTCATCGATAGAAATTGAATAAGAATTGCATAATTTTTAATGATTAAAAAACTAGAACTTATGAAATTTAAATTTATTGCATTATCTTTGTGTATGTTGGCAAGTGCGAACCTGGTAAAAGGACAAGAACATAGTAAGAATTTCACTCCTTCTGAAAATCGCCATGACATCCGTCTTTCGGTGAGTGACGGTTTGACTCAGGGAACGGTCGACGTGTTGGGTATGGGACTGCTGGATGCGGTGACAGGCAGCAAGCGTACAGACGAAAATTACAGTCTGGTGTACGGTTTGGGTTATCGTTATTCCTTCGGACGTTTTAAGGTAGGTGCCGATTTGGGATTCTCTAAATCAAACAGCAAACTCACCTTGGCGGGAGAAAATACTCCTTCTCTGAAAGAAAGCAACCTGAATTTCCTGGTACTCCCGGCTGCGGAATTTGTGTACTACAAAAGAGGATTAGTGGAATTGTATGGAACGGCTGCTGCCGGTGTGAACTTGAGCCGTCACAAGGAGAGCGCATTGACCGATGCCGGAAAAAAGGCGATGCAAAAAGCTGATTTGAGCACTTCTTTTGCTTATCAGGTAAATCCGATTGCTTTGCGAGTGGGTAATGACCGGGTAGGAGGTTTTGTGGAAGCCGGATTGGGACACAAAGGTTTTGTGACGGCAGGCGTTAGCTTGAAGTTTTAACTAAATTCGAATATTGACTGAATCACGAGAATGAAAGCCAATAGAAAGGACATATTCAAATCCCGCTTTCAGGAACATTATTCAAGGCTATGCCATATAGCCTATGGATATGTTTCTGACGCGGACGATGCGGAAGACATCGTGCAGGAACTCTTTATCAGTGTATGGAACAAGCAACTTGATGCCATGCCGGAAAAAGAGTTTGCTGCCTACTTGACTACTTCCGTAAAAAACAGTTGTATTTCCTTTCTTCGGAAGCGGCGGGAAGACACGGTGTCGATAGAGGATCATCCGGCTTCTGCCAGCTGTCTGCCGGATGAAATGTCAGAGGAAGGAGCACGTTCTCCTGAGGACCTGCTGCAGGCGGCTTTGGCCACGTTGCCTCCCAAATGCAAGGAGATTTTTTTATTGGCCAAGCTTCAGGGCTTGAAGTATCGTGAAATTGCCGGAAAACTGGCTTTGTCGGAGAAAACCGTGGAGAATCAGATGACAAAGGCCATCAAGTTGCTGCGTGTCTATGTGGCTGAACATGGTTTTCTGCTGGTGACGGTCATTGTTTCCATTTTGTCCATGATTATAAACCGTAAATGAGTATGAACAAGAATGAAGATATAAATGAATTGCTGGCCCGTTATTTTGCACATGAGCCGTTGACTCTTGTTCAGCAACGTGCACTGGATGAGTGGATTTCGGCGAATGGTCAGGAATTTGAACGAATGCGAAAGCTGATGGAGACACCGGTAAGGGTTTCGAAAGAGATTCACTTTGATGCCGAAAAGGCCTGGCAGAAAATCGAACCTCGGTTACAGGAACGTCCGAAGACGGTCGCTTTCCGGCGGAAGATGACTTTTATCTGGTCTGCCGCGGCCTCTCTGCTACTGTTATTGGGAATTGGAGCGTTCTATCTTTTCCGTACAGGTACGGAAGAACAGCTCATCCGTTATGCGAATACAGGCACGAAGGAACAACGGGTGCTTTTGCCCGACAGCTCGGAAGTGATTCTGTATCCGAATGCTACACTGGCCTATTCTTTTTCCGGTAAGGAGGAAGGGCGGCATGCCCGATTGCGAGGTAAGGCTTTTTTCCAGGTGAAGAAGATGCACGGGATACCTTTTCAGGTAGAAACCGCTTTATTGAATGTGGAAGTGCTGGGAACTTCGTTTCTGGTGGATGTAACACGGCAGGAAAAGGCGGGCGTTTATGTCAAGACCGGTAAAGTGCGGGTGGAGGCTTCCAGTCAGGAAGTGGTCATTGAAGCCAACGAGAAGGCGGAGTTGAAGGACGGGGCCTTGCAGGCTGACACGATTTCACGTCCGCAGGATGTGTTTGGCGGAGAGCAACAGGTGTTGGTCTTTGAGCGGACACCGGTGACGGAGGTGGTAAGCGTCATAGCCGAAAAGACAGGAATGCGAATCGATTTGGAAAAAGGGCTGGAGAAGAACCTGATAACCACCCGAATCAGTCTGTCGGAACCGGACATTGCCAGCGAGCTGGCTTTTCTTTGTGGGTGCAAATGTGAGACGTTGGTAGAAGGAAAACATTACAGGCTTTATGAAAAATAGATGGCTGTTTCTCTTGTTATGGATGATGAGTGGTTTCGGATTCCAGCAAGTGAACGGACAGGAAGTCAAATCAGCGCATACGGTAGCGGAAGAGTGGATTCAAGTTCCTGGCTCTTCCGCTACCGTGTCGCAGTGGTTTGGCTGGATAGAAAAGTATACAGGTATCGTGCTGTCGTATAATGCGGCACAGATAGAAATGGATAAAGTCTGCCGGATAGAACGGAGTGAGAAGATGACCGTAAGGGAGCTGTTGGATAAGATTCTGGCAGGTTATCAGGTAAAGACGGCTTTTGTACCTCCCCGGAAGCTGGTGATTCAGGCACGCCGGATGGAAAACTATTATGTCGGCGGTACCGTGTGTGAGGAGGAAAGCGAGGAACGGTTGTATGGGGCGGTAGTGACATTGGAAGACGGGCGTGGAAAGCAATGGCATACCATCTCGAACGAAAATGGGATGTTCCGTCTGTATGTGCCGGAAGGGCTGTATGTCTTGAAGACTTCCTATATGGGTTACACTCCGCAGACCCGTGCCATCCGGGTGGAAAAAGACTGCTTTGTCCGTACTTATCTGAAGCCGTTGCTTTTTGAAATAGAGGAAGTGACGGTAGAGTCCGGTAAGCGGGAAAGTGAGCTGAATGGACTGACGCCTTCTAATTTGCTTTCGTTTAACGGGAACGATTTGTTTTCTCAGATTTGGATTCTGCCGGGGGTGACTTCCTCGTTGGCAGGGCATAATTTTATGGTAGATGGCGGAGGATACGATGAGAATCAGTTGTTGCTGGACGGGGTACCTGTCTTCCATCCGGGTCATTTCAATTCCCTGTTGCCGGTCTTCAACGGTGATGCGGTGAAAAACATGGTGTTCTATAAAGGTTTTTTCCCTACCAGGCTGGAAGGGAAAATTTCGTCCGTGACGGAAGTGAACCTGAAAGAGGGAAACAAAGATGAGCATGTGCGTACGCTTACGCTGGATATGCCGGCTGCTTCGGTTACGCTGGAGGGACCGATTATCAAGAAGAAACTCTCGTATATGGTGAGTGCGCGGCGCAGCTGGCTGGATTTTTTCGATGGACTGTTGTCGGAAGAAAACCGCTTGAACCACTCCATGTATGATTATAATGCGAAATTGTCTTATAGCCTTTCTCCCGTCAGTACGTTGAATGTGCTGGCTTACGGTGCACGGGATGACTATCGTTTGCCGATTAAGGAGAACGGCGAGAATGCTTCTGTGCTACGCTGGGACAATCAGGTTTACCAACTGTCTTATACTACTCAAAAAGGCAGTCTGGGGAATACGACTTCCGTATTCTATTCCGCTCATAACAACCGGGCGTATATGGGGGAAATGGGCTATGATGGCGAAAGCTATGTGCATAGTGGCATTAAGTCGCTGAATGCGGCGACAGACTTCAGTTATGCGTATGAGAATCTGTATCATGCCCGTTGGGGAGTGAAATATACGTATGAAATTTACGATTTGGCCTCGCAAGGAGAAGAAGTGACGGTACGTCATGAACCCGTGAGTCAGGTCTCCTTGTATTATGACAATTTGTTGCGCATCTCGCCTGAGCTCTCTGTGCAGGTAGGTGTGCATGGAGTGGGGTATTACCCGCAGCACAGCCGTTCGTACTATAGCATCCAGCCCCGTTTCTCACTGAAATATTTCCCTTCAGAGAAAAATCTGCTGTATGTGAATTTTTCAAAGATGGAGCAGTTTTATCATTTCCTTCGTTTTGATAGCTTTTTGTTGCCTACGGATTTCAGGATGCCCAGCATTGACGGGTTCAAGCCCCGTTCTTCCGAGCATTATGAAGCCGGATGGAAGCATTTTCTGAAAGACGGACAGCTGGAGTTTTCCACCTACTACAAGACGAGGAGGAATGTGTTGGCCTTGCGGCCGGACACGTGGCTTGAAGATGGTTCGTGGCAACAGTGTCTGATGGCAGGAAGGGGAGACAGTTATGGGGTAAAAGGGTATTACTACCAGCAATGGAAACGCTGGACTTGGCAGCTTTCGTATGCGTATTCCCGGAGCCGGGAATGGTTTGGTGAGATGCCGGAAAGAGGAAAGATGCCCTCCTTGTACGATATACCTCATCAGTTGGCCGGAGCCGTTTCCTACCAGCTGACGAAGCGCTCCTCATTTTCCGTAGGGGGAACGTTGCGTTCGGGAAAGGTCATGCAGCTGGATGAAGATTTTGAGCTGTTGCCTGCCGAGGATTTCCGGAAAAGGCGCGAACCGCTCAACTATCGGGTGGATGTGGGGTATTCTTATCGGAAATCCTTGGGCGAAAAACTGCTCTTACTTCGCTTGGGAGTCTATAATCTGGTGGGCAATCCTTCGGAAGAAGACATTCTGAATTTTTATTCGGTGCATTGGCATAGTAATTGTCTGCCATACGGAAGCATCAGTTTTAAATTCTGAACGGTGACTCTTGTTCCATTCTTTGTCTTTTTGTGTGCATATTCAAACGATATTTGCTATTTTTGCACCATCTATAGATGGAACGATGAGTATAAAGGAATTGCAAGATATTTATGCCAAACATCCCAATACCATGGGTTTGGCTTCTTTGTGTAAGGATAAGAGTGTTAAAAATGTATTCTTGGAAGGGATGCACGGGTCGTGTGCCTCTTTGTTCGCTTCAGTATGTGTCAAGTCGATACCGGATATTCATGTGTTTATTCTGAACGACCTGGAGGAAGCGGGATATTTTTACCATGACATGGTACAGGTAAACGGAGATGCGGACATCCTGTTTTTTCCTTCTTCTTACCGTCGGGCTATCAAGTACGGGCAGAAAGATGCAGCCAACGAGATTCTTCGTACGGAGGTGCTGAGCCGTCTGGAACGGCAGGAGCCGGTGGCAGTGGTCACTTACCCGGAAGCCTTGGCCGAAAAAGTGGTATCCCGGAACCAGCTTTCCGCATCGACCTTGACATTGAAGGTGGGGCAGAAGGAAGATACCGGAAAGCTTATGGAAAAACTTTCCGGCTATGGTTTTGAACATGTGGACTATGTGTACGAGCCGGGACAGTTTGCCTTGCGAGGGAGTATCCTGGACGTATATTCCTTTGCGTCGGAATATCCTTATCGAATCGACTTCTTCGGTGATGAGATTGACAGCATCCGGACGTTTGAAGTCGAGACACAGCTGTCGAAAGAGAAAAAGGAGTCGGTGAGCATCGTGCCGGAACTGTCCACCTCGGAAGGTTCGGATATCTGTTTCTTGGACTTCGTTTCAAAAGATGCGATTCTTTGGGTAAAGGATTTGCTTTGGGTACGCGAACGTATTCAGGCGGTTCATGAAGAGACCGTATCGCCTCAGGCGTTGAAAGCCTACGAAGGAGAGCAGACAGAGCTGATGAATCTTTCCCGGAAACTGATTGACGGGGCTGAGTTTACGGTGTGTGCCTTGGAGTTTTTCCGGATTGATTTCGGGCATAAGGCCATAGGAACTCCTCAGGCACGGATGAAGTTTGAAACTTCTGTACAACCAATTTTTCATAAGAATTTTGATTTGGTATCCAGTTCCTTTACCGACTTCCTGCAACGGGGTTATTGTCTGTATATCTGTTCGGATAGTGCCAAACAGACGGAGCGATTGAAAGATATCTTTCAGGAAAGAGGAGACCGGATTACGTTTGAGCCGGTGGACCGTACGCTGCACGAGGGCTTTGTGGACCATACCCTTCGGATGTGTGTGTTTACAGACCATCAGATATTCGACCGTTTTCATAAATACAACCTCCGAAGTGACAAAGCCCGTAGCGGAAAGGTGGCGTTGTCACTGAAGGAACTGAACACGTTTGAACCGGGAGACTATGTGGTGCATATCGACCATGGTATCGGCCGTTTTGCGGGACTGGTGCGCATCCCGAACGGGAATACTACGCAGGAGGTCATCAAGCTGGTGTATCAGAATGACGACGTAGTGTTTGTGTCCATTCATTCGCTGCATAAAATCTCGAAATACAAAGGCAAGGAAGGCGAACAGCCGCGCATCAGCAAGCTGGGAACTGGTGCTTGGGAGAAAATCAAGGAACGGACGAAGACCAAGATTAAGGACATTGCCCGCGATTTGATTAAATTGTATTCGCAGCGTAAACAGGAAAAAGGATTTAAATATAGCCCCGACAGCTTCTTGCAGCACGAACTGGAGGCCAGCTTCCTATACGAGGATACGCCCGACCAGCTGAAGGCTACTCAAGACGTGAAGGCGGACATGGAGAGCGACAAGCCGATGGACCGTCTGGTGTGCGGGGACGTGGGCTTCGGAAAGACGGAGGTGGCCATCCGGGCAGCTTTCAAGGCAGTGGCCGACAACAAGCAGGTGGCGGTACTGGTACCGACTACGGTGTTGGCTTTCCAGCATTACCAAACGTTTAAGAAGCGTCTGGAGGGGATGCCTTGCAAGGTGGAATACTTGAGTCGCGCGCGGACTGCAAAAGATACCAGCCGCATCCTGAAGGAACTGGCCGAAGGAAGCATCAATATACTCATTGGTACGCACAAGATTATCGGGAAGAGTGTGAAGTTCAAGGATTTGGGATTGCTGATTATTGACGAGGAGCAGAAGTTCGGGGTGAGCGTGAAGGAGAAACTCCGTCAGATAAAGGTGAACGTGGATACATTGACTATGACGGCTACGCCGATTCCGCGTACGCTTCAGTTCTCACTGATGGGAGCCCGTGACTTGTCGGTTATCCAGACTCCGCCACCCAACCGATATCCGATTCAGACAGAAGTGCACACGTTTAATGAGGAAATCATTACCGAGGCCATCAACTTCGAAATGAGCCGTAACGGGCAGGTCTTTTTTGTGAACAACCGGATTCAGAATCTGGCGGAACTGAAGGCCATGATTCAGCGGAATATTCCGGACTGCCGGGTGTGCATCGGACACGGACAGATGCAGCCGGAGGAACTGGAAAAGATTATCTTCGATTTTGTCAACTATGACTACGATGTGCTGCTGGCTACGACTATCATTGAGAGTGGTATCGATATTCCCAATGCCAATACTATTATTATCAACCAGGCGCAGAACTTCGGATTGAGCGACCTGCATCAGATGCGGGGGCGTGTGGGACGAAGCAACAAGAAAGCTTTCTGCTACTTGCTGGCTCCTCCGTTGTCTTCACTGACACCGGAAGCCAAACGCCGTTTGCAGGCCATCGAGAATTTCAGTGACTTGGGTAGTGGTATTCACATTGCCATGCAGGATTTGGACATCCGTGGAGCCGGGAACATGCTGGGAGCTGAACAGAGCGGATTCATTGCCGACTTGGGATATGAAACTTATCAGAAGATTCTGAACGAGGCAGTGACCGAACTGAAAAACGAAGAATTTGCCGACTTGTATGCGGATGAAATCAAGGCCGGCGAAGAGAAAATCAGCGGCGAAGAGTTTGTGGATGAATGTACCGTGGAAAGTGACCTGGAGTTGCTGTTCCCGAATGAATACATTCCGAGCAGCAGTGAGCGTATGCTGTTGTACCGGGAGCTGGACAAGTTGGAACTGGACAAGGATGTGGAGGCGTTCAGGGCCCGATTGCTCGACCGCTTTGGAAAGATTCCTCCCGAAGGAGAAGAGTTGCTGCGCATTGTGCCGTTGAGGCGGCTGGCCAAGCGCCTCGGAGTGGAGAAAGTGGTGTTGAAAGCCCAGCGCATGACCCTCTTTTTTGTCAGCAACCTGGACAGTCCGTATTATCAGAGTATGGCTTTCGGAAAGATTATTTCTTATATGTCCAAGAACCCTCGTTACTGCAATTTGCGGGAACAGAACGGACGCCGGAGCATGGTGGTTTCCAAGGTGACCAACGTGAAAGATGCAGTCAGTATCCTGCAGGAAATTGTCAGCCTGGAAGGAGAAAAGGCTCAGTAGGCCCCGGTTGTCTCAATTGGGTGACAGTGGGATTGCATTTCTGTTTCAGTAAGCTTGAGGTGCTCCTTTTTCGGGGCAGAAGGAAAGGACCGGGAGGGATAATTGGCTATTTTTATGCCTCAAACTAAAAAAGGCTTATGAGAAAAACAGGATGGATACTGCCGTTTCTGGTTTTCCCTTTGTGCATGCAGGGGCAGACGGCACGTGAAGAGATTGATGAGAATCCGGCACTGGCGGGAGGAAAATACTATGCCTATGAGGTACCCGATGTGCAACTTACACCTGCTCCCGCGGGTTATACTCCTTTTTATATATCGATGTTCGCCCGTCATGGTTCGCGTTATCTGACGAAGGAGAAGAAATATACCCAGCCTTTGTCGCTTCTCCTTGCAGCGGATGAGGCCGGGGTGCTGACTGCAGACGGAAAGCGGGCATTGAAGGTGGTGGCTGCTTTGGCTCAGGAAGCCGAAGCACGTTATGGCGAGCTGACGCCGAAAGGGGCGCGGCAACATCGGGAGCTGATAGACCGGATGTACCGGCATTATCCGGAGGTATTCAGTGACGGAGCACATGTGGATGCACGTTCTACCTATAAAACACGGGCCTTTCTTTCCATGGCAGCCGGTTGTGTGGAATTGAAGGGGTTGAACCCCAAGCTGCACATCACCACGCAGTCCAGTGAGGCAGATGCCTATTATATAAAGTACAAGAATCCTTTGTATGAAGCGCAGCATCTGGAGAACAGTGACTCGGTGTATCGTGTGGCAGATAGCGTGTATGTGCATCCGGCACGCTTGATGAAACAGCTGTTTCGTGATTCTTCTTACGTAGAGACTCATATCCAGCCGGTGAAGTTGATGACAGACTTGTTTGAGTTACATGGCATCAGCCAAAGCAGTGACCGTCAGCCTGATTTGTCTTTTCTGTTCACTTCGCAGGAACGGTATGACTTGTGGCAGCGCAACAACTTTGAATGGTATTATGAGAAAGGAGCTTCCCCATTGAGTGACGGCTGCATGTACAAGCTCGAAAAAAATCTGTTGAAAAATTTTATCGAAACAGCCGATACCGTGATTGCTTCCCGAAAGAATGGAGTGACGTTGCGTTATGGACATGACACGAACCTGGCTCCTCTGGCGGTACTGATGGCCATCAATGACTTACAGGCTTCCACGGCGGACTGGCAGCACGTTGCGGATACGTACCGTACCTATCGCATCATTCCGATGTGTGGAAATGTGCAACTGATATTCTACCGTAAGAAAGGGGTGAAAGAGGTGCTGGTCAAGGTGCTGTTGAACGAACGCGAGGTGAAGCTGCCGCTTCACAGTGAGATGGCTCCTTATTATGCTTGGAAAGACGTTCGGAGTTACTGGAAAAAAGTGGTGGAAAGTATTCAGCTTCCGGCGCAGGTGAAGTAACCTGGAGGTATTATACATATTGTAAGGAGAGGTATTCCTTTTTGAAAGGGATACCTCTTTTTTTATGCACGTATCTCTTGCCTAAATGTAACAAAAAAGAAATTTCTATGCAATACGGATGAAAATGGGATGGGATACTTTTGCGGCAAATAAGAAAAGCAAATGAAAGCAAGTATCGTTTTGGCATTGTTGTCACTGATGTCTGCAAGTGTGCAGGCCAGTGTGGTAAAAGGAAAGATTAAGGATGCACAGACAGGAGAGGAAATTATCGGTGCATCGGTAATGGTAAAAGAAGAGCCCGGAAAGGGAGCTGTTACGGGGTTGGACGGTAGTTTTAATCTGTCTGTCAATCGGGATAAATATACATTGGTCTGTTCTTATGTGGGATACAAAAAATATGAGGTGACTATCACCCCAGACAAGAAAGAAATCGTGATTCCGTTGAAAACCGATGACGTGGCACTGGATGAAGTCGTGGTGGTGGCCTCCAATCCGGGAAGAACGGAAGCTGGGGCACGCGGCATTGAACGTCAGGCGATGAATGTGGTCAACGTGATGAGTGCCAAGGCCATCGAACTTTCTCCGGATATCACGGTAGCGAATGTGATTCAACGTATGTCGGGCGTGACCATTGAGCGGAACAGTAGTGGAGAAGGCCAGTATGCGATTCTGCGTGGTATGGACAAGCGTTACAATTATACCTTGATTAATGGGGTGAAGATTCCGAGTCCGGACAACAAGAACCGTTTCGTGCCGCTGGATATTTTCCCGTCGGAGATGCTCGACCGTCTGGAAGTAACCAAATCGCTGACCGCCAATATGGAAGGTGATGGAATCGGAGGAGCAGTCAACCTGATTATGAAGGATGCGCCTACGGAACGGCAGTTTACCGTGAATTTGTCGACCGGTTACAATGCCATGTATTTCGGCCGTGACTTCCAGTCGTTCAACCACGGGGCCATTGTCAAACAGTCGCCTTATGAACAGATGGGTATGCCGGAAGATAACCGGGTGACCATGGATAATTTCACAACCGACAACTTACGGATGAGTTGGAAAAAGCCCTTGCCGGATCTGACTGCCGGAATTTCTTATGGCGACCGTTTCTTTCAGAACAAGCTGGGCGTGATGCTGGCCGGCAGTTTCCTGAATACCTATCGTGGTAAGGAAAGCCAGTTGTATTATCAGCCGGGCACCACTCACAACGGCATTGAGTATCGTAATTACTCTTCCCAGCAGACCCGTATCGGGGCGCATGCTAAACTGGACTATTTCATTAACGAACATCATAAGCTGACCTGGTATAATGGTTACATGGATATGCGTGAAGCAGAAGTGCGCGACGGACATGACGACAAGGAAGGGGCAGTACGTATGAAGTGGAACCATCAGTATATCATCAACTCAACCTTGAAAGGTGAACATTCCTTTTTGGACGATGGGGCGCTTCGCCTGAACTGGTCGGCCGTTATCTCGAAAGCCTACAGTGAGACTCCGGATAATACGGAAATTTTCTTGCAAGGCACACACGTACAGACTTCTGGAGCAGCTACCCGGCGTTGGGAACACAATTCGGATAAAGATAAGGCGGGATATGTGGACTTGATGTACAAACTGAAATTGGACGGTGGTTCTGTCTTTGATTTCTCCGTAGGAGGTATGTATCGCGACAAAAAACGTGACAGCTTTTTCAATGAATATACCTTTAACTCGGCGACGGGAGTGAAAGATCCGCAATATCAGGGGGAAGACTGGAATAACTATGATGAGATTTTGTTTACTCCCTTGAAATACGGTAACATCAGTGACCCGTTGAACTACGATGCTTCTGAAAAGATTGGCGCAGGCTACGGAATGGTGAAATATACCTATCGGAAATGGGAGTTCATTGCGGGAGTACGTGTGGAACATACCAATCAAGGATATGTATTGAAGTTCCCGACCGAGAATGAAGATCCCGAGGGAAACCAGAAGTATACGGATATGCTGCCCAGCTTTCATGCAAAATATGGAGTGCATAAAAATGCCAACCTGCGTTTCTCGTACGCACGGTCTATCAACCGCCCCAGCTTCTTTGAGATTGTGCCTTACAGCATTATCAATGAAGACTACAAGGAAAAGGGTAATCCGGATTTGAAACATACCGTGGCCGACAACATTGACCTGCGCTATGAATATTTCCCGAAATCATCCGAACAGTTTATGGTGGGCATGTTCTACAAACGGTTGCAGAACCCGATTGAATATGGTCTGTTGAACGAAGGGCAGGATACCTATTACAAGCCGATGAACTTCGGAGATGCGACCAATCTGGGCGTGGAAGTAGATATCATGAAATACTTTAACTGGTTCGGTATCAAGGCCAATTATACGTATACCCACTCTACGATTACGACCGAGAAGCGTATCATGGACGGCAACGATGTGAAGAGCATTTCGCAGACACGTCCTTTGTTCGGACAGGCGGCCCATGTGGCGAATTTATCGTTGCTTTTCAAAAGCACCAAGTATGGCTGGGAAGGACAGATTGCCGGAAGTTACACAGGAAAACGTTTGAGCGATATTTCCAACTGGTACAATGATGATATTTGGGAAGACGGCTACATGCAGCTGGATGCGTCTGTGGAAAAGAGCTTCAAGAACGGCATCAGTATTTTTGCCAAAGCGTCCAATCTGCTGGACACTCCTTTGTTACGATTCATTCAGAAAGGTCCGCAAACAGCGAGTGTAACCTCGGAACGGAAGGACGGGAATGTGATAGAACGGAAAGAATGGCACGGACAGTCGTTCATGCTGGGAATCAGATATAAACTATAATAAACTATACATATTTAACTAGTAACTAAATTTATTACGTAATGAGACTGAAAAATTATTTGCTGGCAAGTACAGCTTTGGTAGCGTTGTCGTTTATGGCCGCTTGTACGGAAGAAGATCCAATCTCTAATGGTGACGGTACTGAGAATACAGATGGAAATGATGAAAATAATGGTGGAAACAGTGAGGAAACCGATGACAATGTCATTGTCTGGCCTGCTGATACCATCGTAAAGCTTACGGATCATTATACTGTGCCGGAAGGAAAGAGCCTGGTGATAAAGGAAGGAGCACAAATCATTGTAAGTTCAGACGGAGTAGGAGCCAATCACGCACCGATTGAGTTTACTGTCAATGGTAATTTGTATTGTGAAGGAACTGCTGAAAAACCGATTCTGTTCTCTGTCCCAGAGAATGAACGCACCAATGAAAATATTTTTGAAGGCCTTTGGGGTGGGATTGTGGCCAGTGCTACTTGTGAGGAAATGCTGATTGACCATACCATCATTGAATATACGGGAGGTCAGGTAATTGAAGGTTCTCCTGCAGCAAGCGCTGAAATCTATACAGCCGGAGATGACGCCTATCCCCAGATTACCACTAACAACATTAACGGACGTTATGTGATTACCAATTCCATCCTGCGCAACGGCTGGTCGGATGGTATTTACCTGATGGGAGGAAATGCCATTATTGCCAATAATATTTTCGCCGCCAACGGATACGACGGGGCAGAAGCTGTAAACGTAAAAGCCGGTTGCGTGGTCGATGTGGCCGACAATGTGATGTTCAGTCCGAATACCAACGGCTTGAAGCTGTCCAGCTCCGGTCAGAGCGAAGACCGCGCAATGGCCAAAATCCAGGCTTACAACAACACCATTATCAATGCCGGATGGCGTCGTGACGGTGAAAAAGGCGGTTGCGTGTATGTCGAAAAGAATGCGTTGGCAAATGTCTTCAATAACCTGATGGTGAACTGCAAGTTCAGAGCTATGACTCCGAATTATGACATTCCGAATAATGTGGATGAAGGCTATAACGACCAGTCTGTCATTGATTATAACTATTATGCTTCCGGTACACAGAAAAGTGATGTCGTGTTTACGGAAGAATCTGGTGTGGCTTATTCTTGGGAAGGATATGCATACGCACATGAAAACTACAATGAAGGTGTGGTAGATGCACACAGTGTGATTACAAAGACTGCTGAAGAATGTGCAGCCAATGACCCGAAATTTGTCAACTTCCCGATTAATGACGTAGCCTTGACAAATTACGTGTACGATGAGGCATGGGATTTCCAGGTAGAAGCTGGTTCTCCGGTATTGACCGGTGCGTATGACGGAAACGATGCGGCACTGGCTCCTTATTTCGGGACAGAAGGTTTGAGCGTAAACGGCCAGACATATACATCTCCGAAAGTGGAAGCTCGTTTCGGTGCCTATGGCGCAAAATGATAAATTCCTTTTCTAGGTTTTGTTAAGTCAGTCTGTATTGACTGTATTTTTCCGAGTGGAATAAGTCCGGACAGTATGTTTCGGACTTATTCTTTGAATACCTCAACTATTTTAAAGACTTGAATTATGATTTCATTGAAGAGATTTTTCTGGACATGTTGTTTGTCCTTGTCTGTATTGGTAGCTTTTGCGCAAGAGGCTTCGGCATGGAAGGCGTTGGAAAAGCCGGTGAACTTTCTGTTGGCCAATGACTTGGGCCGTAACGGATATTACGACCAGAAGCCTATCGCCGAACTGATGGGACAGATGGCGGAGAATGTGGATATTGAAGCAGTAGTGGCTGCGGGGGATGTACACCATTTTGAAGGTGTCCGCAGTGTGAACGACCCGTTGTGGATGACCAACTATGAACTGATATACAGTCATCCGGAGCTGATGATTCCCTGGTATCCGGTTATGGGAAACCACGAATACCGTGGCAATACCCAGGCTGTATTGGATTACGCACAGGTAAGCGCTCGCTGGGAGATGCCTGCCCGTTATTACACAAAGGTGTTGGAGAATGATGATGTCACTGTGCGTCTGGTCATGATTGACACGGCTCCTTTGCTGGACAAGTATCGGAAGGACGTGGAGAAATATCCGGATGCCTGCAAGCAGGACATGGACAAACAGCTGGCTTGGATGGACTCTGTGCTTACTGCGGCCACGGAAGACTGGGTGTTGGTTGTGGGGCATCATCCGATTTTTGCAGACACCGACAAAAGTGACGCGGAACGTCTGGACATGGAAAAAAGAGTGGACAGCGTATTGCGTAAGCATAAAAATGTAAATATGTATCTGTGCGGTCATATTCACAACTTCCAGCACATCCGCAAGCCGGGGAGTTCGATAGATTATGTCGTAAATTCTTCCGGTTCGTTAAGCCGTAAGGTAAAAGCGGTCGATGGAACGCAGTTCTGTAGCGGTGAAACCGGATTTTCTTTGATTTCGGCTGATAAAAAAGAGTTGTGTCTGCACATGATTAATAAGGACGGCAAAGTCATTTATACCGTCCGGCAGGCTCGATAAAACGGTTTGTGTAATGGATTCCGAAGGGGAAAAATGAGATTTTATAAAATATTTTAGGAATAAAAATACATATAATGCATTCCGTTGTTTTGTAAACTCGACTTTGCGTTATTGTTTTTAGAAAGCTAATTTTCTCCTCATTTGTAGGTATTTTATGGGGAAAGAGTAGCGATTTGGCAAAAAAAGAGGCATTCGTTGGAACGGTGTCTCTTTTTTTGCTATTTTTGCACAGTTTTTAGGTTATCTGTGCACGAATGGATTTTTCAGTGTGTGGATAATCAGGTAATTGGGTCGTATGAGAACGACTCGGTATCATAGAAATCATAATTAAAATATAAAGCATGATACACAAAGTATTGATCGCTAACCGTGGTGAAATTGCTGTGCGCGTGATGCGCTCTTGCCGTGAAATGGGCATTCGTACCGTGGCAGTTTTTTCCGAAGCCGACAGAACGGCTCGCCACGTACTTTATGCGGATGAAGCTTGTCTGATAGGTCCTGCTGCATCGCGCGAAAGTTATCTGAACATAGATAAGATTATCATGGCGGCAAAACGTCATGGAGTGGATGCTATTCATCCGGGATATGGGTTCCTGTCTGAAAATTCAGAGTTTGCACGTCGTTGCCGTCAGGAAGGTATTATCTTCATCGGCCCGGATCCGGAAACGATGGATGCCATGGGTGACAAGATTTCTGCCCGCAAGCACATGATTGCGGCGGGAGTTCCGGTGGTCCCAGGTACAGAGCAGCCTTTGCAGAGTGTAGAAGAGGCCAAAGAAATCTGTAATCAAATCGGTTATCCGGTCATGTTGAAAGCTTCCATGGGTGGTGGAGGTAAGGGTATGCGTCTCATCCACAGTGAAGATGAAGTGGAAGAAGCCTATAACACAGCCCGTTCGGAGTCTATGTCTTCTTTTGGTGACGATACCGTTTATCTGGAAAAATTTGTAGAAGAACCTCATCATATCGAATTCCAGATTCTGGGTGATAATTTCGGAAATGCCGTACATCTTTTTGAACGTGAATGTTCTATCCAGCGTCGTAACCAGAAAATCGTGGAAGAAACTCCTTCTCCTTTTGTCACTCCTGAATTGCGTCAGAAAATGGGTGAAGCAGCTGTGGCTGCGGCGAAGGCTGTGCATTACAAAGGAGCCGGTACGATTGAGTTTCTGGTCGACAAGCACCGCAATTTCTACTTCTTGGAAATGAATACCCGTTTGCAGGTAGAACATCCTATCACGGAAGAAGTGGTAGGTGTGGACCTGGTAAAGGAACAGCTTCGTGTGGCCAACAACGAGCCGCTCCACTTCAAGCAGGAAGACCTGCAGCAGCGCGGACATGCCATTGAATGCCGTATCTGTGCCGAGGATTCAGAAAACAACTTCATGCCTTCTCCGGGTGTCATCCGTCAGCTGATTGAGCCGAATGGCATCGGCGTACGTATCGACAGCTATGTGTACGAAAGCTACGAAATTCCTATTTATTATGACCCGATGATTGGTAAGCTGATTGTGTGGGCTACCACTCGTGAGTTTGCCATCGAACGTATGCGCCGCGTGTTGTACGAATACAAGATTACCGGACTGAAGACTAACATCGGTTACTTGCGTCACATCATGAACGTGCCCGATTTCGTGGAAGGACATTACAATACCCTGTTCATCCCGAAACACCAGGATATGCTCCGTGAATGGGCCGGACAGAAGGAGGAAGAAACTGAAAACATTGCCATGATTGCCGCTTACATCGACTACCTGATGAACCTGGAAGAAAACAAGTCGGCATCCAGCGATAACCGTCCGATCAGCCGCTGGCGCGAATTCGGTCTGAAAAAAGGAGTATTGCGAATCTAAGCGTGTTTTAATTAAAAAGTAGAAGATTATGGAAATACATATAGGTGACAGAGTTGCGGACGTGACACTGGTCAGCAAGGAAGGCAACAAGGTGCAGCTGACCATCGACGGAGTGCCTTACGATGTAGACATCGTGATGGCCGAAAACGGAAGCTGTTCCATCCTGCACGAAGGAAAGTCGTACAACGCCGAACTGATTCGTAAGGAAGGCGGAAAAAGCTATACCGTGAACGCACATTACCAGTCATACAACATCGACATCATCGACTCACAGGCCAAATACCTGCGCATGCGCAAGGGCGGGGAGGAAAAGCAACAGGACAAGATTGTTTCTCCGATGCCGGGTAAGGTGGTCAAGATTCCGGTAAAGGTAGGCGACCGTCTGCAGGCTGGCGACATCGTGGTAGTGATTGAAGCCATGAAGATGCAGAGCAACTACAAGGTGAACAGTGAATGCGTGGTGAAGGAAATCCTCGTGAACGAAGGAGATTCTGTCAACAGCAATCAGGTAATAATGACGTTGGATGTAATTAAAGAAGACGAACAATGACAACAGCAGAACAATATAAGAAATTTGAGGAGCTGGACAAGCTGGCTTCTCAGGGCGGCGGTGTAGAACGCGTGGAAAAACAGCACGCCAACGGTCACATGACAGCCCGCGAACGTATCGACATGTTGCTCGACAAGGGTACGTTCAATGAAATCGACAAATTTGTAATCCACCATTGCACAGACTTTGGCATGGACAAGAAACACATTCCGGGCGACGGCATCGTATGCGGTTACGGTAAGATTGACGGCCGTCTGGTATATGTATATGCATACGACTTCACCGTGTATGGCGGTACGCTGAGTGCGACCGGTGCCCAGAAAATCGTGAAGGTACAGGAACTGGCGCTGAAGAACGGTGCTCCGGTCATTGCCTTGAACGACTCAGGTGGTGCCCGTATCCAGGAAGGTGTGGGCAGTATCTCCGGTTACGCTTCCATCTTCTATCAGAACACCATTGCTTCGGGTGTGATTCCGCAGATTTCAGCCATCTTGGGTCCGTGTGCGGGAGGTGCCTGCTATTCTCCGGCCCTGACCGACTTTATCTTCATGGTGAAGGAAAAGAGCCACATGTTCATCACCGGTCCGGACGTAGTGAAAGCCGTGACCCACGAAGAAGTGGACAAGGAAGAACTGGGTGGTGCCTATACCCACAGCAGCAAGAGCGGTGTGACACACTTCCTTTGCGATACGGAAGAAGAAACCCTGATGAGCATCCGTGAACTGTTGAGCTTCCTTCCTTCCAACAACATGGAAGATGCGCCGATGATTCCTTGCACCGACGATATCCGCCGTGCGGAAGAATCGCTGATGACAGTCATTCCGGACGACCCGAACATGCCGTATGATATCAAGAATATCATCGAGCCGGTGGTCGACAACCATTATTTCTTTGAAGTGATGCCTCACTTTGCCAAGAACATCGTAGTCGGATTTGCCCGTCTGGGCGGACGTTCCGTAGGTATCGTGGCCAACCAGCCTGCTTACCTGGCCGGTGTGCTCGACATCGATGCCTCTGACAAGGCTTCCCGCTTCATCCGTTTCTGCGACTGCTTCAATATTCCTATCGTGACGTTCGAAGACGTGCCGGGCTTCCTGCCGGGATGCACACAGGAACACAACGGTATCATCCGTCACGGAGCGAAGATTGTGTATGCCTATGCAGAAGCTACCGTACCTAAGATTACCGTGATTACCCGTAAGGCTTACGGAGGTGCTTACATCGTGATGAACAGCAAACCGATTGGTGCCGATGTGAACTTCTCTTACCCGACTGCCGAAATCGCCGTAATGGGTGCCGACGGTGCCGTAAACATCCTCTACCGCAAGGCTACTCCGGAAGAGAAAGCCAAGGCAGTGGAAGAATACAAGGAAAAATTCTCCAATCCTTACCGTGCGGCCGAACAGGGTTACATCGATGAAATCATCCTGCCGAAAGATACCCGTTACAAACTGATTCAGGCATTGGAAATGACTCAGAACAAGAGCCAGAGCAATCCGCCGAAGAAACACGGCAACATGCCGCTGTAATCAGCTGACGATTATTCAGTAAATCACATAAGAAGCGAAGAATTCCGCCGGTCATGCGCAAGGAGTTCTTCGCTTTCTTGTATCGTTATCACATTAGATTCTGTCATTATGAAGGAAGCATTTATAAAACTGCATCTTTCCATTCTCATTGCCGGAGGGACGGGCGTGTTCGGGAGACTGATTTCCCTGAACGAAGGACTGCTCGTGTGGTACCGGATGATGTTTGCCTCCGTGATGTTCTTTCTGTTGCTTTCGTGCCTGAAGAAGTTGCGGAAGGTCACTTTCGGCGATGTGGCAAAGATTGCCTCCGTGGGGCTGCTGCTGGCCAGCCACTGGATTTTCTTTTATGGAAGCATCAAGGCCTCCAACGTGTCCATCGGTGTGGTTTGCCTGTCGCTGATGAGCATCTTTACCGCCATCTTTGAGCCCCTCATCAACCGTCACCGCATTTCCTTGCGGGAGATTCTGTTCAGCCTGGTGGCCGTGGGGGGCATCGTGCTGATTTTCCATTTCGACACCCGCTACCGGACCGGTATCTGCATGGGCGTCATCTCGTCGGCCCTGGCTTCGCTGTTTACCATTGTCAACAAGAAAGTGGCCGTGAACTATACCTCCAGCACCATGCTGATGTACGAGATGCTGGGCGGTTTCCTGGGCCTGTCGTGCATCCTGCCTTTCTACCTTCATTATTTCCCCGTGGCCTCCATTCTGCCCGGGACACAGGATTTCATTTACCTGCTCTGTCTGGCGTCGGTATGTACCGTCGGACTCTATATCCTCCAGATTCAGGTGCTGAAAGTCATTTCCGCCTTTACGGTCAATCTGAGCTACAACCTCGAGCCGATATACAGCATCATCGGGGCCATGATCATTTTCCAGGAAGCCAAGGACCTGAACTTCAGTTTCTATCTGGGCCTGGGACTGATTGTGCTGTCGGTGGTGCTCCAGACCCTCAACGTGCTGTCGCAGCACCATAAGTTTGTACCCTCACTCTACGTCAAATGGAAACGCTGAAAAACCGTATCGAGCAACTGCTGGACACCCTCAACAAGCGGGTGTACGGCAAGGAAGAAGTCATGGCCCTGGCGCTGCTTTCGGCTGTGGCAGGAGAGAGTATCTTCCTGCTGGGCCCTCCGGGAGTAGCCAAGAGTATGGTAGCCCGTCGGCTGAAACTCCTGTTCCGCGGAGGTACCGCGTTCGAATACCTCATGTCGCGTTTCAGTACCCCCGACGAGATTTTCGGCCCCGTGTCCATCGCCAAGTTGAAAAACGAGGACACCTACGAGCGTATGACCGAAGGCTATCTGCCCACCGCCACCGTGGTCTTTCTGGATGAAATCTGGAAAGCCGGTCCCGCCATACAGAATGCCCTGCTGACCGTCATCAACGAGAAAATCTACCGCAACGGACAGTTTTCCGTGCGGGTGCCCATGAAGGGGCTGATTGCCGCCTCGAACGAACTCCCCGCTTCGGGGCAAGGGCTGGAAGCCCTATACGACCGTTTCCTGGTGCGCAAGCTGGTGGGCGGCATTGAAGACCTGTCCGAATTCGACCAGATGATTCTGACCGCCGATGAAAGCGAGCCGGAGGTGGACGAGCAACTGGCCGTGAGCGACGAAGAATACCGACAATGGCAAGAACAGATGAAGGCCGTCGGTCTGCACTATTCCGTGCTGGAAGTGATTCATTCCCTCAAGGACAAGCTGGAAGACTACAACCGCCAGCTGGAAAATGCCGATGTGCCCGCTTCACCCGCCCTGTATGTGTCCGACCGCCGTTGGAAGAAAATCGTACGCCTGCTGCGGGCCTCCGCCTTCCTGCAAGGGAACACCGAGGTGCGCCTGTCCGACTGCCTGCTGATGGTACACTGCCTGTGGAACGAGACCGGACAGATAGACTGGGTGCGCGATGCCGTGCTGACCGCGGTAGGAGAGAGCGTGCGCGGCTATGTGCTGAACCTCTCCGGCATTGAAACCGACCTGCAAGCCCTGAAGAAAGAACTCGACTCGGCAGGAGCCCTGCGCGAGCGGGCCGATGCCGGACTGCAACTGGTCGATGCGTATTATTACCAGGTGGAGCGCGTGCGGCTGGCCGGACGGTTGCTCCTCTTCGCTTCCGACTACCAGCAACTGGACGATACCGGCAAGCAGTTCTACCTGCATAAAGACAAATACAAGACCGACTGTTACGTGCTGAAGAAATACGACCCCTCGATGCGCGGCAAGGTATCCCCTTCGAAAGTCTACACCCTTCGTCGGGGCCGCCGTTCGGTGTTCATCAACGATTATGAATACCCCTTGCTGTGCACGCCCGACTGCACCGCCCTGCCCGCCATGGAAGTACAGTCGTACGAAGACCTTCCCGCCCGCTTCAGTCGGCTGGAACAGCAGCTCGGCCACGTGGAAGCCCATTGCGGCGACTGGGTGAAAGAAGAAGCCGACTATTGCGCGAACCATCTGTTTGTCGGACGAAGAGAAAAAGAAGCCATGAGCCGGATACTGGGCGAGCCGACGAAAGCCCTGTTCCGCTATCGGAACGAATTGGAGGAAATGAAACATGCATACCGGAAAGAGAACGAGGAATATCCGTCTGAAAGACCTGAAAACAGCCTATTTGGAGCAACTTCGTGAGCGGAGCCGGGCGCGGATGGAAGAATACCTTCAGGGGCGGACGGTGCTGGAGAGCGAGCTGGAAGAATGTGTGTGGGACTATTACCGCAAGACGGTGCCCTCGCTTCAGGAATTCTATTCCCGCTATACCCCCGAATGGGAAGTCTTCTATGCCAACGAAACCCTTTCGTCGGCCGATTTCCTGACCTTCCTGCAACGGATGGAAACGGCTTTCCGCAAGCGCTATACCTTGGCCGAACTCGATGTGTCCTATTACATCGGTCGCCTGTCCCAGCTCCCCGAAGGAAGCGAAGAACGTGCGGCCTTGCAGGAACTCTTCTTGGACAAGTGGCACCATCTGCTCTCGGTGAAGGAATACGACTACCAGTACCAGCACCTCTTCCGCCTGTGCGACGGGTTCGCCCTGCTGGACAAGTCGTTCGGTCTGAAAACGGAGGGCAACCTCCGGGGCTCGCGCGTGAAATGGCTGTTGCGGAACCATCCGGAACTCTATCAGAAAGTGGTGCCCTATGAGAAAGCCATGGAGCAGAACCGCCAGATACGCGAGCTGGTGCGCTGCCTGGGAAAGAACGTGGGCGGACGGAAAGAAAGTTTCGACTCCCTGTCGGGACTTCGGGCCGACAGTCTGATTCATCATGCCGCCCAAAGCGACGTGGAAGGAGTGACCTTGGGCGACGACCTCAACAGCCTGCTGCCTGTGGAGTATTGCTACCTCACGGACGAGGTACTCTATCCCTTCTTCATGCAGCGCTATGTGGAAAAACGCCTGCAACAGTTCGACTCCTATTCCTGTGAGGACCGTTCCGACCGTTCGCCGGAGAAAAAGAAAGTCAGTGCCCAGGGCCCCTATATCATTTGTGTGGACACCTCCGGTTCCATGCGCGAAGGCCGCGAACGCCTGGCCAAGTCGGCCGTGCTGGCCATTGCCCGACTGACGGAAGCCACCTCGCGGAAATGTTACGTCATTAACTTCTCAGAAGACATCCAAACCCTTCTGGTGCGCGATTTGAAGACCGATTTCCCTGTGCTGGTGGACTTCCTGCAACGTCGTTTCGACGGCGGTACCGATGTGCGTCCGGCTTTTGCCGAAGCGCTGATGATGCTGCGTACCCACGGCTGGCATCGGGCCGATGTGGTACTGATTTCCGATTTCGAGATGCCCCCTCCCGATGATGCGCTGCTGGCCGACATCCATCGTGCCCGTTTGCGGGGTACTTCCTTCTATGCGCTGGTGTTCGGTACTCATCCGGAAACGGACTACCTTCACGAGTGTGAAAAGTACTGGGAGATGTATTGAACGGAAAAATCACTTTGCCTTTATCTTCTGCTTTTAGCTGAATATAAGATTTAAAATGCGAAATTCTGCTTTCTTTTTGAAGAACGGATTTTCGCATTTTTTTGTGTATAATCTTGAGTTACCCCTCTCAGAAGGCTTGTAGAGGAGGTCCTTTCTGTCTAAAAACGGGTATTTGGATGAATCTGGACAAGAAAATGTGGGAAAATCTACCTGAAAAGCCGAATTTGAAGCCAAAATGTCGAAGTATTTGGAAGAAAACCCCGAAGCGTTTCAGGAAAAACTCTTTGACGTTTGGAAGAAAACGCAAGTGCGTTTGTGGACAAATGCACTTGCGTTTTGGGAAAGTGGTTTTGGGGGCTTCTGGAGAGGGGGGAGTGGGTGAAGACTTTTGAGGAGATTTTTGGCTGGAAGAAGCGAAATGTTGAATCAAATAAAAATTGCTTTTTGTTTGTGGATTCTTATCTGTTTGTGAATTCTGTGCTTGATTATTGCTCCTTTGCTGTAATAATATCTGAATATTATGGAAATAGCTTTATCCCTGAATTTGAAATATAACTTCTGTATGTAAAAAATGGGACAGTATGAGTCTGTACTGCTAAATTTGAGGATTTCAGTATAGGGAAGTTTGCTTTGACATCTTGTTATATCAAAAGATGTCCGGTGGTTTGTCGTATTTGCTGCATAAGCAAGCCTGTCATGATTTCGGTATATCGTTTTTATGTTATTTAAATACAATATTGTTATGGCAACGATAAAAATTAAATTCAGACCCTCTTCGGTTATTGGCAAAGAGGGAACATTGTGTTATCAGGTAATACACGAGAGGCAGACGCGCCTGATAAGTACTGGTTATAAGTTGTACTTTTCCGAGTGGGATAAAGACTCGGGTAGAATTCAAAGGTTAGAAGAGAATTCGGAACGGAACCGTTATCTTGAAACCTTAAGATGTCGTACGGAAGGGGACTTAAAACGTTTAAAGAACATTATCAGGAAGTTGGAAAAAGAACGAAAATTCACTTCGGAACAAATAGTTCAGGCTTTCCGTTCTTCTGAAAATCAAGACAATGGATTCTTTGCTTATGCCCGTAAGATTATCAGTCAAACCAAACGTATGGGAAAAGAACGGACTTCAGAAATTTATACTAGTTCGCTGAACAGTTTCATTCGCTTTCGGGCTACAGCCGGTGATGTCACTTTTGAGGAAATGGATTCCCTCATGATGATGGAATACGAAGCATATTTAAAGCAAAACGGAAAATGTCCGAATACCATTTCATTTTACATGCGTAACTTGCGTGCCTTGTATAATAGAGCCTTGGAAGAGGGGTTGGTTGAAAACCGGAATCCGTTCCGTCATGTCAATACAGGTGTAGAAAAGACTGTTAAACGTGCGGTTTCGTCAGAAGTGATTGGAAAAATCAAGACTCTCGATCTCGATTGCTATCCTGCGTTAGGTTTGGCCCGCGATTTGTTCCTGCTATGCTTCTATCTTCGTGGCATGTCCTTCGTCGATCTGGTTTTTCTGAGGAAGAAAGATTTGCAGAATGGAGTATTGGTTTATCGGCGCCACAAGACTGGGCAACAGCTTTGTATTAAATGGGAGCAACCTATGCAGGACATTGTGCGTAAATATACAGACTCAGATTCACCTTATTTGTTACCTGTCATCAGGGTGCCTGGGGAGGGTGAAAGGCGTCAATATCTGAATGCTTCCCATTTGATGAATAAGCGGTTGAAGAAAATTGGTATGATGGTAGGTTGTCCTATTAAGCTCACATTTTATGTTAGTCGTCATTCATGGGCCAGTATTGCTAAAAGTCAAAATGTGCCGGTTCCTGTTATCAGCGAAGCGCTGGGTCATGATTCAGAAGGTACTACTCGCATTTATTTGGCATTGCTCGATTCGTCTGTGGTAGACAAAGCAAATAGTATGGTCATTCAGTCAATTGGCTAAGGAATATGGAAAACGGTGAGGAATAAGTAGTAGAAACAATCTTTCCAAAGTTAAAATCCTCTTGAGCATGTCCTTGTTCAAGGGGATTTTTATTGTTTGACGAAAAAACATATCTCTCCGTAAGAGATGTTTTCCGGCACAAAATTACACATAATTATCAAAAAGACAACGATAAAAACAGAAATATTTTAGTGAAAATGAAATCTATAGTTTCTATAAAATATGTTTGTCGAACAAAAGTTCCACAAGCTATGACTATTTCATCTTCTATATATCTGTTTATCAGTGAATTTAGGATTCTACATGGGGATAAATATCTCTTACGGAGAGATGTATCACTTTGAAAGCAAAGAATACTTGTGGAAGCGAAAAATAAGCCACAAGGCATAATATGGAAAATGATAAAACGGGCATAAAGCTCGAACTTTTGGAGAGAATGTTTGTAACTGCAAGTATTTCAGATAGATACAAATACTTGCAGGATTAGAAGGTTTGTCCTTTACTGGAAAATATGATTCTATGAGGAGCAATGAAACGCATTGGTTTGTTATGCGGGACTTGACCAGATGTAATGCCAAAATGCCTGCTTATCAGATATTAGACGATATGGGAATAGAGAATTTCACACCCAAGGTGCCGAAAATAACCATACATAGCGGAAAACGTGAATGTAAGGAGGTGCCATTTATCCATGATTTAATCTTTGTACATGATACCCGTATGGTTATTGATACTATTGTAGAGAAAGTGCGCACTTTTCAGTACCGTTTTTTGAAGGGTAGAGAACCTATGACAGTAAAGGACAAGGATATGGAGGAGTTTAAGAAAGCTGTTGAATCTTCAAGCAAACCTCAATACTACCGTCCCCAGGATGTCACTCCGGATATGCGTAACCGGAAAATCCGCATTATAGGAAGCCGACTTGACGGATGTGAAGGTTATTTGCTTACGGTCCGCGGCTCCAAGCAAAAGCGTCTGCTGATAGAATTACCTTCGCTGCTTGCCGCTGCTGTGGAGGTCGAACCGGAATATATACAGTTATTATAGGAGTATCCGTATAATAACCTCATATTTTCAATGCTTACTATGTTTATCAATCATTATCAATGATGCGATAGCTTTATCACTACCCGATAAAGAAAATTCCATAAAATGAAAAAATATTCTTTATTTGTATGTATCCTGTTCCTCTCGATTATAGGAACGGGACTTTTGAGTTCTTGCGGAACGTCCAAAGACGTAATTTACTTTCAGGACTTGAAGCCGGGAGAGACTGAAATCACCTTGCCGGAAGTGCAGGCTATCACTGTGCAACCGGAAGATAAGATTTCCATTATCGTGAACAGCCGTGACCCACAACTGACAGATTTGTTCAATCTGCCTTACGTCAGCCGGCAGTTAGGTCAGTCGTTGCGTACCACCGGATTGTCTACAGGAACTAATAACGGTATATCAGGCTATACCGTGGATGCAAACGGCAACATTGACTTTCCTGTACTGGGCAAGGTGCATGTGGCGGGCATGAAACGTGAGGAGATAGCTGAACATATCAAGAACGAGTTAGTGACGAAGAACTTGGTGAAAGATCCCGTGGTAACGGTAGAATTCATGAATCTTTGTGTGTCCGTGATGGGCGAAGTGAACAATCCTGGGCGTTTCGCTATCGATCGCGACAGGTTGACCGTCCTTGACGCACTAAGCATGGCGGGTGACCTAACCATCTACGGCAACCGGCAGAAAGTATTGGTGTTGCGTCAAGAAGATGGGCAGCAACGGGTATACGGCATTAGCCTCACTTCGGGCGAACACGTATACACTTCTCCTGCCTATTACCTGCAGCAGAACGACGTAGTCTATGTGGAACCCAATAGTATGAGGTCACGCCAGTCCACCGTCAACGGTAACAACGTGCGTTCTACCTCGTTCTGGATTTCACTCGCCTCGTTGCTGACATCCATCGGCATCCTAATATTCAACTGACAATTTTTCATTTTTTCATTCTTAATTTTAAAAAGCATGTCGACCCTTAGCGATAAAGAAACCGAATTGTTCTTGGACGAATTAGAAAAGTCAAACGGCAGTGGCATCAACTTCAAAGACCTGATGTATCTCTGTCTTGCCAAGTGGTACTGGTTTGTCATCTCCTTGGCAATCCTGTTGGGCTTCGCCATATTACATTTGCTCACCACTCCGCCAGTTTATACCCGCTCGGCATCCCTGCTTATCAAAGAGGACAGCAAAGGAAATTCCTTGTCCAACTCCGCAGGCGTATTGGGCGATTTGGATTTGTTCCAGACCAACACCAATGTGAACAACGAGATGCAGTCGCTGCAGTCGCCCGCCGTGATGTACGATGTGGTAAAACGCCTACACCTGGACATTAATTATACTGTCGACGGTACTTTCCACAAACAGGTGTTGTACGGGCAAGCCTGCCCTTACGAAGTGGAGTTCTTCGACTTGCAGGACAACGAGGGTGCTTCGCTCACCATCCTCCCCGTCTCTAGCAACAAAGGCGTGGAACTGACCGACTTTGTGCGTGGCGAAGAAGAATCCGGACAGGCCATCAAAACCCTGTTCAACGATACAGTAACCACTCCTGTTGGCAGGTTGTTAATCAAACCTATGCCAAGTGCGGAAACATGCAAGGAGCCGATCTATGTCTCCCGTTCCGGTTTACAAAGTGCCACTGCCGCTTATTCCGACAAGCTGAACGTGTCATTGAACGACGAGAAGTCCACTGTCATCAACCTTTCGTTGGAAGACGTGTGCATCCAGCGCGCCGAGGACGTGCTCAATACTTTAATTGCCGTCTACAACGAAAACTGGGTAAAAGACAAGAACCAGATAGCCGTCAGCACCTCCATGTTCATCAACGAACGCTTGGGAGTCATCGAGCAGGAATTAGGACATGTAGACGAGAACATTTCTTCTTATAAGAGTGAGAACCTGCTGCCTGACGTGCAGGCTGCCGCCAACATGTACATGACGCAAAGCAGCGAAATGAGCTCCCAGATATTGGCGTTAAACACCCAGCTCGCCATGACCCGTTATGTGCGCAACTATCTTACCGGAGGCAACAACCGCAACCAGCTGCTTCCCGCCAACTCCGGCATTGAAAGCTCCAGCATTGAGAGACAGATAGCAGACTACAACGCCATGCAGCTGCAGCGCAACAACCTCGTGGCAAACAGCAGCGAATCGAATCCCTTAGTAGTAGACCTCGATCAGTCATTGCAGAACATGCGGCGCGCCATCATTTCTTCCATCGACAACCACATCACTACGCTGAACACCCAACTGCGTGCCTTGCAGCAAAGCGAAAAGCAAACCACGGCACGCATCGCCGCTAACCCCACGCAGGGCAAATACCTGCTTTCGGTGGAACGCCAGCAGAAGGTGAAAGAGGCGCTCTACCTCTTTTTATTGCAGAAACGTGAGGAAAACGAGCTGTCGCAAGCTTTTACCGCTTATAATACGCGTGTCATCATGCCGCCCTCAGGCAGCATGGTGCCCACTGCTCCTAATAAAAAGAAATTCCTCCTGATTGCTTTTACCTTAGGACTTTTCATTCCCGTAGGCATCATCTTCGCCCGCGAGCAGCTGAACACCAAGGTGCGCGGACGGAAAGACTTGGAATCGCTGTCCCTGCCCTTTGCTGGGGAAATTCCCTTAGCAGGCGGCAAAAAGAAAGGAAACAAAGAGGAAACTACTAATACCGTCCTGATTAAACAAGGCTGTCGCGGCATCATCAACGAGGCGTTCCGCGTGTTACGCACCAACTTGGAGTTCATGCTTGATGCGGGCAACGCGGGGAAAGCCGATGTCATCCTTTTCACCTCGTTCAATCCCGGCAGCGGAAAGACTTTCATTACCATCAATACCGCCGCCAGCTTCTCCCTGAAAGGCAAAAAGGTATTGGTGATAGACGGCGACCTGCGCCGTGGCTCGCTCTCGCACTACCTGCATTCACATCCCAAGGGATTGAGCGATTACTTGGGCAAACGGGAAGAGAATCCGCAGACGTTGGTACAAGAGCTGCCCGGCTATCCCGGACTGAATATCTTGCCCGTAGGTACCATTCCTCCCAACCCTACTGAGTTGCTTGCCGAACCGCGCCTGGGCATATTGATAGAACAGATGCGTGGTGAATACGACTGCATCTTCATCGACTGTCCACCCATTGAGATAGTAGCGGATACGCAAATCATCGAAAAGCTTGCCGACCGTACCCTCTTCGTAGTTCGTGCCGGCCTATTAGAACGTGACATGCTGCTCGAACTACAACACGCTTACCAAGAGAAACGATTTAAGAACATGGCGCTTATCCTGAACGGCACCGAAGGCGGCGGCAACCGTTATGGCTACCGATACGGATATAAATACGGTTATCATTATGGGTATGGCAGCAAGAACTACTATGGGAAAAATGAATAATAGTTTCTTTGGAGCGAAATAAAGAATTGCCAGTTCAAAAATTCTTCATTCATAATTCTCTATTTGATTTATGTGGCCGTTCCGAAAAAAGCAGATGTTAGCGGAAAGTGGGTTCTTCAGTGGCTTTATTGACTGGCACAGCCACATCCTTCCCGGTGTGGACGATGGGGTGCAGACCATGGAAGAAGCTCTGCAAGTCTTAACCGAATATGAAAAATTGGGCGTGAAAGAAGTGTGGCTCACCCCACATATCATGGAAGACATTCCCAATACTACAGGTAAATTAAGAGAACGATTTGCAGAATTGCGAAGTGTCTATCAAGGTCCTGTGGTACTTAATCTTGCTTCGGAGAATATGCTTGATAATCTATTTGAAGAACGATTGGAAAGGAACGACCTCTTGCCCATAGGCAGAAACGGTGATCATCTCTTGATAGAAACCAGCTATTTCAATCCGCCAATGGCCTTGCAAAACATCCTGATGCGGATTAAGACCAAAGGTTATTACCCCGTATTGGCACATCCCGAACGTTATGTATATATGGAAGAAACCGAATACCGACAGTTGAAGACAATAGGCGTGAAGTTTCAGTTAAATCTGCCTTCTTTAGCCAATATGTATACAATAGATGTAGGAAAAAAAGCCGGTTGGCTGCTGAAAAACAATTTGTATGATTTTGTGGGCAGTGACTTGCATCGTCTGACAATTTGGAAAGAAAAAATTTTTGATAAACAAATTTCGGGAAACACATTGCGGATGTTACGGGGCATCCTGACAGCACTTTTCCCAGAATAAGATAAAGATTTACTTGTTGGCGTAGATAAATAACATTCGTTCAGTTCCGCCACTGGGTAATATTATAGCAATGAAATGATACGAAAAGTCATTAAGGAATTTGTGTCAGTTAACAGACTGAAGACACTGCGCATGAACTTTCATTACTTTCCTTTCCGTACCGCTTATAGACTTCCCATCATGATTTACAAAAATGTTAATATAAGCAAATTGGGGGGATTATTATTAATTCAACAATACATAGAGGCTTACTAACAATTGGTCGAAGGAATATTGGAACGGTGTATCATGAATATGTTAGAAGCATTTGGGAAGTTAGTGGAGAAATCGTTGTGGATGGTAAGGTTAGTTTTGGTTCCGGCAGTAGAATCAGCGTAGCATATGGAGCCAAGCTAAGAATCGGCAATAATTTCTTATTGACTGGGAATAGTAGCATCGTCTGCCAGAAAGAAATCACATTCGGTCGCGACTGCTTGTTGTCGTGGGAGATCCTGATAATGGACACTAATTTTCACAGAATAGTCAATAAGCAGGGAGAGCTTATAAATAAGCCGTCGTCCATTCATGTTAGCAACCACGTATGGATAGGCTGCCGGACCACACTGCTTAAGGGCACTGTAGTGCCAGATAATACCGTAATAGCAGCTGGTGCACTCATTACCAAACCGCTAACCGACAGCCAGCACATCTACGGTGGAAACAACAAAAAACTCAAAGGTAATGTGAATTGGAAAATGTAGTAGAAAATCCTACAATGATATTCACTCTTCGAATTAAATTAAACATTCAATATATGAACGCACCCAAAATTATTGCGGAAATCGGTTGCAATCACAAGGGTGACATGGCAATCGCAAAAGAGATGATAATGACTGCCGCCACTTATTGCAAAGTGGACGTGGTCAAGTTTCAGAAACGTTGTAATAAGGAGTTACTGACTCCCGAAGAATATAACGCTCCTCATCCCCATCCGGAAAACTCATACGGAAAAACTTACGGTGAACACCGAGAGTTTTTAGAATTCAATCTTGACCAGCATCGCCAATTGCAGGAATGGTGCAACGAATTCGGTGTGGAATATTCCACTTCCGTATGGGACATTACTTCCGCCAAGGAAATCTGTACCCTGCATCCGAATCTGATAAAAGTCCCCTCAGCCTGCAACCTGAACAAAGGCTTGTTGGAATATCTGTGCGATAACTTTGGTGGTGAAATACATCTGTCGTTCGGTATGACTACACGTGATGAGGAAGAACAGATTATCCGTTTCTTCGAATCCAAAGGGCGTAACAAGGATTTGGTAATATATGATTGTACTTCCGGTTATCCCGTACCATTCGAAGACATCTGTCTGCTTGAAATCACCCGTTTGCGTGAACTGTATGCAGACAGAGTAAAATCCATCGGCTTTTCAGGTCATCATTTAGGTATTGCCGTAGACTCTGCTGCCGTAGCTTTAGGCGCGGAATGGATAGAACGTCATTACACGCTCGACCGCACATGGAAAGGCACGGACCATGCCGCATCCTTGGAACCAGACGGTGTACGCAAGCTGGCACGTGACTGCCGTGCCGTGGCAAAGGCATTGACATATAAGAAAGAGGACATTCTTGATATCGAGAAAGTACAGAGAAATAAATTGAAGAAAAATCAAGTAAAATGGTAATTGCATTTGTACCAGTAAGGGGTGGTAGCAAGTCTATCCCCCTTAAAAATATCAAACCGTTTTGTGGCAAGCCCTTGGTTTGCTGGAACATCGAAGCATTGGAGCAATGTGATGCAGTGGATGAGATAGTGGTGGCTACAGACTCGGACAGGATAGAAGAAGTAGTTACGTCACAGGGATATAAGAAAACAAGGGTGTACCGTCGTTTGGCAGAAAATGCCTGCGACACGGCCAGCACGGAAAGCGTGATGCTGGAATACATCCACAATGCACAACTATCAGCCGAACATATCTTTATGCTGGTGCAGGCCACATCTCCACTCACCGAGACCATTCATTTCACAGAAGCCCTGCAGCTGTATGCGAAAGGGGATTATGACTCCATCCTGAGCTGCGTGCGCAATTACCGCTTCTTTTGGAATGCAGACGGCACATCCATGAACTACGATTACATGAACCGTCCACGACGCCAGGATTTCGGCGGTATGCTGATGGAAAACGGTGCTTTCTACATAAACAAGGTGGGTCACATTTTGGCCAACGGAAACAGACTGGGTGGCAGGATAGGCATCTACGAAATGCCCGAATATACCGCCACCGAGATAGACGAACCTGATGACTGGGCTGTGTTGGAAAACTTGATGCGCAGACATATTCTGTCACATCGGGGAAAGGCGTCTACTATGATAAAACTCTTCATATCCGATATTGACGGCACGCTGACCGATGGCGGGATGTATTACAGTGAGCATGGCGATGAACTGAAGAAATTCAACACCCGTGATGGTATGGGATTCGGTTTGTTAAAGAAGGCGGGGATTAAAACTGCCATTATCACTAGTGAGGATCGAAGGCTGAACCAGGTCCGCGCGGATAAACTCCGGTTGGACTATTTGGTGCAAGGCAAACGCGAGGGTGGAAAGCTGGCAGCCGCTCAGACAATCTGTAAAGAACTGGGCATAACCCTGAACGAAGTGGCATATATAGGCGATGACATAAACTGTATAGACCTGCTGTCTGCCGTTGGCTTGGCTGCATGTCCCATCGATGCACACCCACGTGTGAAAGGTATAGCCGACATAAAGGTCATGAGCAAAAAAGGCGGTGAGGGCTGTGTGCGGGAATTTATAGAAAGCATACTGCTGCAATGAAGCAAGCCGAGACGAACATGTTTGTTCCTATCAATAAAATAAAAACATGAATGAATCGAGAATAAACAAGGCACTGAAGAATGCACGGGTAAATTTTATTTTTTACTTCCTGATGTTCTTCATATCCTTCTATTCGCGCAAGATTTTCCTCGATACACTCGGACCTGAGTTTATAGGCCTGGCCGGTACGTTACAGAATATTCTGCAGATGCTTAGTCTGGCTGAAATAGGGATAGCTTCAGCCGTAAGTTTTCATCTGTATAAACCCATAAGGGAGGAGAACACAGCCAAGATAAACGATTTGATATCGCTGTATGGATGGTTCTACAGGATAGTAGGTTTCATCATTCTGGGATTGGCTATCATCGTATCGCTGTTCTTCCCTGTCATCTTCGATGAAACCACCCTACACTTAGGCGTAGTATATTTTGTGTTTTTTTGCTTTTTGGGATCCTCCCTAATAAGCTATTTTCTGAACTATAAACAGATACTGCTTACTGCCGATCAAAAGAACTATGTAGTAGCACAATACCTTCAAGGAGGACAAATAGTCAAGGTATTTGTGCAGCTATTCTGTTGCTACTACTACTGCAACTATTATCTTTGGGCCGTGATAGAATTTTCATTCTCGATATTTGCTTGCATAGTACTGAATAAAAAAATAAAGAAGACCTATCCGTGGCTGGTATCGCTACCTCAGAGAGGCAAACTCCTATATAAGGAATATCCCACTATCATAAAGAGCACGAAACAAATATTCATTCACAAAATAAAGGACTTCCTGCTAAAACAAAGCGACCAGATTCTGGTATTTGCATTCGTATCGCTAAAGTATGTGGCCTACTATAACAATTACTCGCTGATAATAAGCCGTGTAACCAGCCTATGTGAATCGGTGATGAACAGTGCCGGTGCGGGAGTAGGCAATTTGGTGGCAGAGGGAGATGCAAGGAAGATAATGAAAGTGTTTTGGGAACTGATGTCCATGCGCTATTTTGTAGCGGGTACCATATCGGCCATTCTGTATTTTATCATACCTCCCTTTATCCACAACTGGTTGGGCGAGGAATATATCCTGTCACAAATAGTGAACATCCTGTTGTGTGTCAACATGTTTATATCCATATCGAGAATCACGGTGGACAACTTCAACCATGCCTATGGGCAGTATGCAGACATCTGGGCAGCATGGACAGAAGGCGGTATAAACCTGACAGTGACAATCGTGGTGGGACTATATTATGGACTTGTGGGAATCTTATTAGGAAAGATTGTCAGCCTGTTTTTCATCGTCATACTTTGGAAACCCTACTACTTATTTCGCGATGGTTTCGGAAGAAGCATTGCAGAATACTGGTGGTCTGTGCTGCGATATGTCCTGCTATTCATCGTATCCTTTGCCATAACCTACTATGTTTCGATCGTGGTGCCACTACAGCCGGAGGAAAACTGGGCAGCGTTAGTGCTGTACGCCCTCATCATTTCGACAATCTTTGCGCTATCATATTTCTGCCTGATGCTACAGTTTGCGCACGGATTTAAAGATTTCCTTGTAACGCTAATCAAAAGAAGAAGAAAATGAAAGTATCGGTCATCACCATATCGTATAACGACCTGGCCGGTTTGCAAAGAACCATTCCGTCGGTCGTTGGTCAAACACGGTTTGACGTGGTGGAATATATCATCATAGACGGCGGTTCCACTGATGGATCGGAAGCCTTCATTGCGCAGTATCGGCCATACTTGTCGTACTATTGCAGCGAGAAAGACGGTGGCATCTACGAAGCCATGAACAAGGGGCTGAGGCACGCTACCGGCGAGTATGTAGTGTACACAAACTCCGGCGACATGCTATATGACAGTTCGGTAATAGAAAAATTCATCGCTGCAGACCCTACTGCCGATATCTGCATAGGTGACACCATTATAACATATGAATCAGGCCAAGAAAAGCTTTGGAAGAGCCAAAAAGACGTGAGCATGCGGATACTCTACGATGGCTCCGTAAGCCATCAGGCTTCATTTGTACGTACCGAAGTGTTGCGCAAGCATGGATTCGACGAGAGGTACAGAATAGTAAGCGACTGGAAACTGTTCATTCAGCTTTTCATATTTGATAACTGTTCTTATCAGAAACTGAACTTCGTAGTATGCCGGTTCATGTGGGGCGGTATCTCGTCGTACCATGAGAAAGCCCAAACAGAGAGAAAGTGCGTGCTGGATGAGTATTTTCCACCGAGACTGCAACAAGACCTTGCCTACCTGCACCACGGATATACCAAAGTGGAAAAGCAACTGAAGAAAATCAATCTTCATAAAAGAAGCGGCAGGTTCCTATCATTGATTATCGGACTAATATATAAGTATCAACATGGAAACAGATAGCATATCGGTTATCATACCTGTCTATAATGCCGCATGCAGCATTGGTCCCTGCATAGAGTCGATACTGCCACAGTCATACCTGCACGAAATAATCCTGGTAAACGATGGCAGCACCGACCATTCAGAGAAAGTCTGTTTATCCTATCAGGTAAAATACAAGGATAAAATACGCTATGTTTGTACGAAGAATCATGGACCTTCCCATGCCCGCAACAAGGGGCTTGACATGGCATCGGGAGAGTTTGTTATGTTTGTTGATGCCGACGACACAGTTTCTCCCGGCTGCTTCGGGTATGCAATGGAGGGACAGAAGAAGCTTGATGCAGACATCTGTTTTTGGGGGATGACAAAGCATTTCCCTGGTAGCGGTAGCGTCTCTTATATCCCGAAAGAAGACCAGGCCGAAGGGAATGAAGCTTGCCAGAAGGTCATGCTTGCTCTGAAGCTGAACAAAGAGCGGTATTTTTATTTTGGATTCACTTGGAATAAACTGTTCAAAAAAAATATTATAGACAAATATGGTCTAACGTTCCGGGAGGATATTTCGGTGGCCGAAGACGAACTGTTCACTGCCGAATATTGCCGGCACATACGGTCTATAAAGGTTTTGCCGCAGGCTCTATACAACTACCAGATAGCCGCAGACAGCCTGACAATGAAACGGAAACCCCAGGACGAGTATATAACTGTGAGCGAAACGCTCATGCAACTTTCTGACACTTATATCTACCCCCCCCTGACCGCATTTGACAGGATCAGAGCCTATAGTTTCGCCCTTCGCGGGTATTTGGAGAATGGGGCAGTAGCCCTTTTCACCAACAGGCAGCTAAGGCATATCTTGCTGCACGTAAGAGCGGAAGACGTTCCTACAGCCTATTTCCAGTATAAGCCTAACCTTACAAGAAGTGCCTTAAGCATCCGCCATGCAGCTGTAAGAGCACTTTATCTGCTATTCATCCACCTCTTTAAGCATATAAAATGAACAGAACCTATCAGATAGCCGCGGTTGTAGTGACATACAATCGCAAAGACTGCCTCGTGCAATGTATGAAAGCATTGGCTGCGCAGACTTACCTGCCAGCCACTATCATTATCGTAGACAACGCATCAACCGATGGCACCATGGAAGCATTACATGACAATGGATTCAATGTAAAAGACCATGAACGGATAAGATGTGGCAAAACGGAAATAATGTATGAGAGACTGGAGCAAAACATGGGAGGTGCGGGTGGTTTTTATCATGGCATCAAGACAGGTTATGAGATGAACCTCTACGATGCATTCTGGGTGATGGACGATGACGGATTGCCGCACAGAGACAGCCTGAAACACATGGTGGGTTATTTAGATCACTATGACTACATTTCTCCGTTATGCCTAGCGGCCGAAAATCATGCAATGCTGGCCTTCGACCATAAAGGAGTGCCATTGGCATCGGACTATATAGCCAAATTTGCCGTAGATGGTGTGGTACACCACGATGCATTCCCCTTTAACGGGGTGATGTATTCGCGCACTTTCGTAGAAAAGGTGGGGCTGCCAAGAAAGGAATTCTTCATCTGGGGCGATGAGGCAAACTACCATAGAAGAGGAATCGTACAGGGATTTGAACCTGTGGTGATAGTAGATGCCATACACTACCATCCGTTGAACAGAGCCGAATATTACGACATGAATATGCTGGGAAAGAATCGTAAGATTATTCTGACTAACTCGCTGCTAAGGCTATATTGCATGCACCGCAATGCAGCTGCAAATGCTTTGATGGACTTTCCGTGTAAGGCTGCTAAGAACCTGCTCTTGCGGTATCTCGTCTATAGCAAATACTATCTGAGCATAGAAAAATCGTTCAAACATTGGAGGGTATTCAACAATGCATTCTTTGCTGGTTTGTTTGGGCTGTTCGAAGGACACAAGAAATATTTAAAGCAATAGTATGTCGATAGCAAAAGCACTGACCCATATACAGTTCGAGGGCTTCTGTCCATTCGATTTCTCCCGAGGATTCAGAATCATATCCGAAAATGATGAAATGGGCATATCCCGGCAAAAATGGCATAAGAGGTATATCAACCTGACACATCATCTTTTGGTAATAATCAGGACTATATGGTTTGTTTCACTAAAACCCTTTTTCCAAAAAAGTGAATTGGGCGAAATAGTATTTGTACTGGCTCCTCCCGGCGTACAGCACAGGCGCAAAGATATAGCACAAATGTACGACAAGGTGCGCGGGCTGACCAATGGATGCGATGGTGTATTGTTAGAACAATACATTGGACATGAATTCAGGTGGGACAGAACAAAAAAGCTTCTACACTATACCTTGTCGTGGTGGCAAAACCTGCACGCAACACATTTGTCTGTGAGAGAAAAATTGCGGATAGTAAGGGAACTAATTACGCTGCACGACTTCTCGTGCATCATGGAGACGTTGCCCGACTACAAACTGGCCCTCGTGTTTTACGATGCCAACCTGTACAACAACTATTTCGTCTGCTACGCCAAACAGAAAGGCTGTAAAACGGCTACACTGCAGCATGGTGTCATGGTGGCCGCAAGGCCTGAGGTGCATGACAACATCGACTTTAAAGGTATAGAGTTCGATTGCTTCGTAAGCGATTATTTCCTTGCCTGGAATAATTTTACCTATCGGGAGGCAGTCAGGAGTGGCATGGAAGACCGACGGATTCGGGTATTAGGAATAGCCAAATGCATAGGAAAAACAAGAAAAGTCACTGCCAAGGGTGAGATAAAACGGCTGGGGGTGTTACTGGACGGGAAATTCTCTGACGTTAACAACGGACGGCTTGTCAGAATAGTAGATGAATACTGCCAACGCAACAACAAGCATTACATCCTGAAGTATCACCCGGCCTATAAGGGGAACGAATTTGAGAACCTCTTGAGCTCCTGTGGCAAGCAAATGCCTATAACAGCTACCCTTGATGAACTGATAGCGCAAACTGATGGAATAGTGGTATCCAATTCGACTGCCTTATTCGAGTTGGCCTACCTTGGTGTTCCTTTCTTTCGCTTCAAAAGCGATCCTTTGATAGACAAATTCCGTGACCTACATATTCCCATGTTTTCGGGCTCATTGGAACTAAGTTTGTTGGTTTTATCTTACGAGGCAGGAAATTACCTGATAGATACTAAAGAACTATGTGGAACTTCGGGAAGTGTAGGAAACATCTATCGTAAATTTTTGGAAGAGTTCTTCTATGAAAAATACGCTCATTAAATACCTGCCATGGCTGTTCATACTGATTATGATAGAGCCATCGTTTCAAAGGAGTACACTTCACATCTTTCCAGCTGTCGTTACATTTACATTTCATACATTGTTTGTAATTCTGGCGATAACCATATGGAAGGAGGAGAGGTTTCCCTACAGCCGTCTGCTAAATATCTTAATGCTATGGATATTTATTTGTATTATCAGGGGCATTTTTGTGTCAGGCAACTATTGGGATTACAAAAGCCTATATAGGTATTCGCTTGCACTACTGTCATCGCTCGGCATACTGGTATTCATGTCGCCCTACAGGGTAATACACTGTCTAAGGATGTATTTCAAGTATATTGTTCCCATTTCGGTGGTGGCTTTACCGTTTTTTCATACATGGTCGTGGTTCTGGATGTATTATGTATTCTTTGTCATGATTATATTCTACCCTATAATCTATAGGAAAAATCTGTTTCTGGCCATCACCATATTTTTCACCTTTATAGATGCTGGTGCAAGAAGTGTATTTATCAAAGTCGGCATGGCACTGGGTCTGTCACAACTGATCAGGATAAGTGCTCATCTGAGAGATCGTGTCTACCAGATACTGGGCTATGGTCTCTATATACTCACCCTATGTCTATTGACACTGGGACTATCGGGGGTATTCAATGTGTTCGACATGAAAAGCTATATGCCCAATGCCGTCGCAAAAAACAAAGAACTGTCGCAAGATACTAGAACGTGGCTATACAGGGAGGCTATCACATCTGCTGTAGCAAACGATTATGTTATTATGGGAAGAACTCCCGCAAGGGGTTATGATTCTAACTATAATCCACTAAAAAATGATATTCGGGAAAGATCCAGAATTTCAGGCGACAACGTACAAGACTTAAATATGGAGCGAAATGCCGAGGTGTTTTTCCTAAATGTATTCACGTGGACGGGACTGATAGGCGTAGTGCTGTTTTCCTTAATGTTCCTTATGGCTACACACATAGCCCTTAAAACAGCCCGGAATGACTTTGTCAAAATAATTGGGGTCTACGTGGCGTTCAGATTTATGTATGGATGGATAGAAGAAGCGCTTACCCTCAATGGAAACATCCTGTGTTTATGGTTGGTAATGGGCATTTGCTATTCACCCCATTTCCGAGCAATGACAAACCGTGAAATTGTAAAATTCTTTAAACATGCCTTGCTACTTCCCTATGTACGATAAACTACAATATACCCGAGAACAATCGCAGATGTTGAAAGGAGTGGCCATCCTGTTTATGATATGCTTTCATCTGTTTGCTCCCAATCCAGCTTCGCCACAGAATGGCCTTTCATTTTCCTACACGGGTATAGATGCCGTAATAGGTCACTTCTGCGATAGGACGGTACCTTTATATATCTTCATGACTGGCTACAGCCTGTATATATGCGCCATACCTTCTGTAAAGGAGGTTCTTACGCAAAAAGTCATCCCTTTATATAGACAGATGTGGATACTAGCATTGATCTTCCTGCCCATACTGTTCCTTTTAGGAAAAATAGAATGGAGTTTGGGCAGGTTTTTGCACACTATCATCATTGGCGACGGATATATACGCATCTGGTGGTACGTGGGCTTCTATGCTCTCCTGATGACTATCGTAAGTGTGGCATACGCCATATGTAACAAAGTGAGAGGTAAAATAATACACATATTAATACCTGTCACCGTAGTGGCTCTGCTGCTGTATTTCCTGGTGGACGACAAATACAATATGCCTTTTCTGATAAATCGTTTCGTAAAGTTTACGGTATATCTGCTACTGGGATACTGGGTGGCTCGGTATAGGATGCTATCGTACTACAGGCGGAACGTTGTTGTGTCGGTTGTGCTGTTGGCAATTATAGTTGGCTTGAACAATCTGCCTATGCACGATTTCCTTTACAGGCTATACCGTCTGCTGTCCTTTCCACTCATGGTGGCTTGCTTTATAGACATCATAGACCGCAGGGGTATGCGTAACACATTCCAATACTTGGGTCATCATTCCACTAACATTTGGCTCATACACGGCTTCTTCTTCTATTATTTTTACCAGTACGTCTATATGCCTAAATATTGGTTGCTGATACTGGTGTCTTTTACAGTGGTCAATATTGCTTGTTCCTTAGGCTACAACCACCTTATAGGCAACGTATTTACATCAAAGAGACATAACAACAAATAAAACAACATGAAGGTTTTAATTTACGACCACACCTGTGCGTACCTCACGCCGGGTGGTAAAACCACACACGCCCTGAAATTGCAGCAGGAGATTAGTAAACTCGGCGTGGACATTCAGTTTGCCCGTTGGTGGGACCAGAGCCAGGAGGATGCCGACATCATTCACTTCTTATCGGCCGATGCAGACATGGCTAAAACGGCTAAGCAGAAAGGCATGAAGACGTTCTTCTCGATGATATTCGACTTCGAGAGCAACAAGTCGGAACGTGCAAAGCGGTATCAGCGTATAAAAAACAGATTTATCGACAAACTGCCCTATTCGGTATCGAAGTCTGCCTATTGGAAAGCTTTGCCTTACATGGACATGGTGCAATTTATGCACATTTACGACAAAAGCAATGCCTTTGCCTATTTCCCACGTTTGCTTCGTGAAGATAAGACTGTACTGATACCCCATGCATACGACCCAGCCGAAATGAATATATCCAGTCATCTTGACATAAAAGAGATGAAGTTCCCGGATAAGTATCTGGTATCAGTAGCCAATATTTCGCCTCGCAAACAGACCTTGAAATTGGCACAATATGCCAAAGCATCCCAAGTGCCTGTGGTATTCATGGGCAGCCACAGGGACGATCTCTACTATAAACAATTCATGCAGGAGGTAGACAATAAGTATGTATACTATCCTGGCTATGTGAGCAAGACGTGGAGGGATTGCATAGAGTCGCACGCCAGTGGGTTTGTACTACTTAGTTTAGGTGAAAGCGGCTGCATTGCAGTCTACGAGGCTGCGGCATACCACATGCCATTACTTCTCAGCAACAAGCCTTGGGCCTGGGGATATGAGCATCCCACAGACATCTTCTTTTGCGACCAGCAGGATAGTAATGCGGCTATCGGACAGCTGAGGCAATTTTATGAAAAGGCAGGGAAATTGGAGCGTCCACCCTTCCAAATTCACACGTGGGCAGAGGTGGCAAAGAAGTATATAGATTGTTATGAGTCTATTTTACGGAGGTAGTGCAGTTTTGTCTGATTCAATATCCATGGCAATATGAAAAGAAGAAATTTCATACACAAGGTGTTCAACAGGTTGTATACCATACTGTCCACTATGATAAGCGAAAGGACCTGGCACTATGATGGCATAAACATCAAATATATATGGGTAAGGTCTACTGATAAAGATTGTTCCAGCAGAAAACCGTTGATTGTATCTTTCCCTGCCTGTTGGGCAAACGGCGCAAAGTATAACTATATGGGAACGCTGAAAAGATTCAACTGTAACAAATTGTTTCTATTGGATGACGCTGGAAACGATCATTGTGGCAACTATCTGATGGGTGACCGTTATGAACGTGCTGTATCGGCACTTATAAATCATGTTATAGATAAAGTTAATCCATCAAAAAAAATCTTTATAGGTTCTTCGAAAGGAGCAAGCTCTGCACTCAACTATTCCTTCCTTATCAAGGGAGTGGATGCCATAATAGGTGCTCCTCAGTATAGAATAGGGCTATACTTGAACAAAAGAAGTGATAAATCCAATCTGCTGTCAATTGTAGAGGGAAAAGAAAATGATTTGCATTTGGCCATAAAGGAAGCTGATAGTAGAATAGAGAGTAAGATATACAATTCGGTTATTCGCCCCACCCATATTTACATTCTATACTCCAAGAACGAACCACACTACGAAGAGCACATCAGAGAGTTGTTGAGGGATCTGCGAGAGAATAACATAGATGTGGAAGAACGCGTGATGGATTATCCCAACCATAACCAGATAGCTGAATTCTTCCCAGCTTATTTAATTGAAAAACTGCGAACAATAATATAACAAGCTGAAATTATATTGTAGAATTATCATAATGTTACAGGATTAGAAAGTCCAAACCGTGACTCCAAAGTTTTTGGAGAAGCTATTAATTTATTACTATCAGATAACGCATTACGAACTAGATATGCTCAAGCTGCGCATGACAGAGTAAATCAGAATTTCTTAATACGTAACATGATTGCCAAGATGGAGAGTGTATATATAGAAGCCAAAGAGATTATTAGATAGATTCAGTGATTCACGTAATACAATAAAAAGAAAAGAAATTTCGAAAAGTCGTTTTTTATATGGAAGTATATAAATATTGGATTGATATAGCCAAAGGGATAGGCATTGTGTTGGTTGTATTAGCTCATACACAATCTTTAGATTCATCAATATCTTCTCTTATCTATTCATTTCATATGCCTTTGTTTTTTATATTAAGTGGATACTTGCTGAAATCATATAACAAAAGCGAAAGTATTAAAAAGATAGCTCTTCATAAAGCTCATAGACTTTTGTTGCCTCTGTTTTGTTACATGTTGCTCATCGTAGTACCTATGGAATACAGTGCTTGTATGAATCATAAAACATCTTTTTTTAATGCTGGATGGCGTTTTATAAATGTATATACATCGCAAAGGGCTACGGCATTTTGGTTTCCATTTGCTTTGTTTGAAAGTATATTGGGCTATTATTTATTACGAAAATTTTTCCATGTCCGCATGGAGGGGGTAATTTATATTTACATATCTCTTATGCTGCTAAGCTTGGGCTATTTCTTGGATGTACTAAATATAGAGCAAAAGTACATTCCATTGGGGCTAAACCGGATTCTGGTGATTATCCCTTTGCTAGTATTTGGCACATGGTACAAACAGAATGAAATGCAGTTGCCTGTAGTTCTGGTTTATTCATTGGCTGGTCTAATAGCACTTCTTAGCTTGTTTTTTCTTCCTAGTAGCCAAGTAGATATGAAAAATGGACATTGGGGGATTCCTTATCTAAGTTTTATGGTTGCTTGTTCTTTTACGCTACTAATAATTGGCTTTTCCAAAATTATAGAAAAGATATTTGTTTTAAGAGAAATCCTTGCTTATCTCGGAAAAGCTTCTTTAACCATCATGTTCCTCCACATTGTGGCTTGGTTCGTAGTCAGGGAATATATTGGGGGCATTACGGGGCTTATACTAACGTTATTACTATGTTGTGTCATACACTTCATAATAAGTCGCATCAGGATTTTACGATATTTGTTGGTTGGTACGCCATAGGGAGGGGGTATTGAATGCAATTCAGAATTTAATAGTATAGGTTCAACCTATATGCCTATTTGTAAAAAAACAGACAAAAAGTACTAACGATTTACTTAGTATATAATAAAAGAGACTGTTTTAATTTCTCTGATAAGTTTGTTTAGTAGATACGAGTCAATGTATGATTGAAAAGCTCAGTATCTGTTTCAGGTTGTCTTTCTTTTATGGTTCCCGTACTAAGAGCGTATGGTTTTGAACGCTTACGTGGGTGCATGATTATTATCCTCAACAATATTTGAACGAAACGGGAAAACATATAAAACTTAACGAAAAATGAATAATATTTTAGCTGTAGCATCCATTGGTGGACATTGGGTGCAATTATTGCGCATCGCTAAACCATTAGAAGAGCATTACGAAGTGGTATATATGTCGACACACCCGAAATGTAAATCGATGATAGGCAATCATCGATTTCATACCATAATGGATTTTAGCCGTTGGGATGCGTGGAAGATGTTGCCAGCTTCATTTAAGATATTGGCATTTTTGTTGAAAGAACGTCCTACAGCAATCATCTCCACTGGGGCGGCACCGGGACTGCTGACTATCGTAATCGGTCGGATGGTCGGTATTAAGACAATTTGGGTGGATTCTGTAGCCAATGTGCAAACCATGAGTGCTTGCGGAAAATTAGCACGTAAGTTTGCAAACTATGTTTATACACAGTGGCCCGGACTTGCAACTTCGCAAGTCCATTATGCCGGAAACATATTCGGTGAATAGAATCTTCCTGTGTTTGATATATTCTGATAAGTGAATACGTCTTATTGCTCTTTGACTTATTGTAACATCTTGTAATATAAAAAGCTATGATATTCTGTACTATCGGAACGCAAGCCCCTTTTGACCGTTTTGTAAAAATTGTAGATGAAGTGGCAACTCACTTGGATGAAGAATTTGTCGCTCAGGTCTATAAAAGCAAATATCAGGCTAAGAACATAAAGACAATAGATTTCTTACCGCCTGATGAATTTAATGAACTGTTCAGCAAAGCTCGGCTGGTAGTTGCTCATGCCGGAATGGGGACAATTATCTCTGCCATGTGTCAACACAAACCTATCATCATCTTTCCACGCATAGCCGCTTTGGGAGAGCATCGTAACGAACACCAGTTAGCAACAGCACAAAAGATGAAAGAATTGGGATATGTGTATGTAGCAAACAATGCGGAAGAACTGAAGGAGTTGCTCACAAACCCAGACTTAAAACCTTTACATGAATTAGGGGATTTTGCAAGCCAGTCGTTGATTGATGAACTATGCAAAGTGATAGGATGACATTTTATTAACAATAAGTGCTCAATCTTATATATTGAATCGTTTTGGATTTTGCCTTGTTATAACCATCCTATCTTCTATAGTAATAATATTGGATGTATCTGTAAGAAATACTGAATACATTGTCTTTAATCAATTTGGAAATTTTAAATTAGTACATCGGTTATGAAATTCGACTTTTCTTTGCTCATCCCACACAAAAACTCACCTGACTTGTTAGAAAGGCTTTTGAGGTCGGTTCCACCACTGAATATTCAGGTAATAGTAGTGGATGACAATAGCGAAACATACAATTATGAAACAGTGGAAAGACTTCAATCGAAATTCGGCTTCGAATTACGGAAGAATGAAGGTGTATATGCAGGCGGCGCCCGGAACACAGCCATGAAATACGCCACTGGCAAGTGGCTTATCTTTGCTGATGCTGACGACTTCTTTACTTCAGAATTTGCAGACAGGATAACGTATTATAAAGATACAAATTTTAACATTGTATTTTTCAATGTGACCAGCATCGTAAGCGAAACAGGTGAAAGAGCACAGCGTGATAGCCACACAAAGTACATAGCAAAGCAGTATAAAAAGACTGGAGATGAAAACTATTTGCGCTATTGCTACACCACTCCCTGGGGAAAAATGTACAAGCATGATATGATAAAAAAACATGGAGTGAGGTTTGAGGAGGTTATTGCAGCTAATGACATGATGTTTGCTGTAAAATGCGGCAATGCAGCCGAGCGAATAGCATACGATGATCACGAAGTATATTGCATTACCGTATCAAGAGGTAGCATTACTACTATACTGAATAAAGAATATTTTGAGTCGAAACTGAACGTCACACTAAGGGTAAACGACTTCCTAAGAGAAATTAACAAAAAGAAGTATAGGGTATCTATTCTGTATTTCTTGGCAAAATCCTATCAATTTGGATTAGGGTATACACTACATGTACTACATGAGTGTTTAATCCATCGAACCAATTTCTTTATTGGCGCAAGAAAGATTTTTTCATATAAAAAAGTACTGAAAAGCAGACAGAACCCGGAATATCTTAAAAGGAAATAACCACATAGACAAATGAAGACAATAGCAGTATTGTTAACGGTACATAACAGGAAAGAGAAGACAATGAAATGTCTGGAAAATCTGTTTAACCAACAGATTCCAAGTGGCTATTCCATTGCGGTATACCTGACAGACGACGGCTGTACGGACGGTACAGTCGAGGCTGTTAAGAAGAGGTTCCCTACAGTGCAGATAGTACAAGGGGATGGCACACTCTACTGGAACAGGGGAATGTGGACAGCCTGGAATGCTGCCGCAAAACACAACCACAACTACTATCTATGGCTGAACGATGACACCTACCTGCTGCCTGGTGCCATAGAGGAACTGATGCAGAGTGCTACACGCTGCCACGAGGAGGCCATTGTAGTGGGTGCATGCCGCAACGAAAAAGCATCGTGTACTACGTATGGAGGAAGAACCGCCTCATCTAAGGTACCCGACCCTACTGGTGAACTGCAAAAGGTACGCACCTTCAATGGCAATATCGTGCTGATCCCAGCATTTGTATACAACAAGGTAGGCAATCTGGACTATACCTTCAGGCATAGTATGGGGGACCTAGACTATGGCTACAGAGCATCGAAGCAAGGGATAGGTATATTTCAATCGGCCAATTATCTAGGTGTATGCGACCGGCATGAGACATACCCTAACTGGTGCAATCCCAAAGTAGATATAAAAAAACGATGGAAAGTGCTTTTCAGCCCCACAGGATATAATCCTAAAGAAAGGTTTTATTTCGAGCATAAACACTATGGATTTATTACTGCAACATTTCATACGGCCTTGATATACCTGAGATGCATTTTCCCGAAATTCTGGATTCTGATAAAACATGATAAGATATGACGAAAGTATACGATTATCTGATAGTAGGCTCGGGACTGTTTGGTTCCACGTTTGCCTTTCGGAGTAAAGCAAAAGGAAAGAAATGTCTTGTTATAGACAAGCGTCCGCACCTGGGTGGTAACGTGTATTGTGAACGCATAGAGGGAATCAACGTCCACAAGTATGGTGCCCATATATTCCATACTTCTAATGAAACTGTGTGGAATTTTGTGAATACTATTGTACCATTCAACCGCTATACCAATTGTCCTGTGGCCAACTACAAAGGAAGACTGTACAACCTGCCTTTCAACATGAACACCTTCTACGAGATGTGGGGGGTGACCTCACCCGCCGAGGCCCAAACAATGATAGATAGCCAGCGAGCTGATGCCATGGCAAAGCTGGGTGGGCGAGAACCTCGAAACCTCGAAGAACAAGCTATGGTATTAGTCGGCAAAGACATATTCGAAATACTCATCAAGGAATATACAGAGAAACAATGGGGACGCAAATGTACTGACTTGCCTGCATTTATCATCAAGCGTCTACCTGTGAGGTTGGTATTTGATAATAACTATTTTAATGACAAACATCAAGGAATACCTATAGGAGGTTATAATAAACTGATTGATGGCCTTCTCAATGGTGTGGAATGTATTACCGAAACGGACTTTTTCACATCCATCTGCAATGATACGGGTAAAACCTGGCGCGAATCGTGGAGGGAGATTGCTGATAAACTGGTATATACGGGCGCTATTGATGAATATTTCGACTTCCGTTTAGGCAGGTTGGATTGGCGCTCTGTAACATTCAAGACTCGGATTGAGAACATTCCAAACTACCAAGGAAACGCAGTGGTAAATTACACTTCACATGAAAAAAATTTCACGCGCGTCATAGAGCATAAGCATTTTGAGATGTTCGGTCAGGAGGTATATACAGTTCCTAAGACGGTTGTGAGTGAGGAGTACTCCACTGAATATAAGGAGGACATGGAACCATACTATCCAGTTAACGACGACCATAACAATGCTTTGGCTGATGATTACCGTAATCTCGCTTTGAATGAACAAGGAGTTTATTTCGGAGGTCGTCTAGGGCAATATAAGTATTATGACATGGCTCCAGTCATAGAACTCGCACTTAGCGCCGTTTTTTAAATGGATTAACGATGTTTAGATGAACTTATGGTCCCTTTAACGATAGTATTCTTGAACGTTTTTGTCTTACCTGTTTTTACGAACGAATAAGCGATAAAGGGAATCGCCTTGCTGACATCAATTCCAGCGTAGGTCATAGTCTAAAAACTTTAACAGAAGTGTCATTATATAGTGAGTCATCATTGTGAATGCGGGGGACTAAAACGCTCATTGAACAATCCGATTTCAAATGCAAGAGTGTAGGAACGAAACATATCAAACGGTTTTTATGACTAATAAAATTTCTTCCTTACTTACACTCTAATGTTAAAACTTTATGCAAAAGTATAACGATTAAATAATATATAATGAAAGATTATAAGATTGCAATAGCAGGGACAGGGTATGTCGGCTTGAGCATCGCTGTTCTGCTTTCACAGCATCACAAGGTGACTGCTGTGGATGTGATACCCGAAAAGGTGGAACTCATTAATCAGCGCAAGTCCCCTATCCAGGATGATTACATCGAGAGATACTTGGCCGAAAAAGAGTTGAACCTCACCGCCACACTCGATGGTGTGAAGGCATACGCTGACGCAGACTTCGTGGTGATAGCCGCACCCACCAACTACGACCCAGTGAAGAACTACTTCGACACGAGCCACGTGGAAGAAGTTGTTGAGCTGGTTAAGAGCGTTAATCCAAACGCTATCATGGTCATCAAGAGCACCATCCCCGTTGGCTATACCGAGAGCATTCGCAAAAAAATGCGAACAGAAAATGTCATCTTTTCTCCTGAGTTCTTGCGTGAGAGCAAGGCACTCTACGATAACCTCTATCCCAGCCGAATCATCGTTGGCCGCCCCGAGGGTGATGAGCGGCTCGACAGTGCAGCTCATCAGTTCGCCGCTTTGTTGCAAGAGGGCGCTATAAAAGAGAACATCGACACTCTTTTCATGGGATTGACTGAGGCGGAGGCGGTGAAGCTATTCGCCAATACCTACTTAGCTCTGCGCGTGAGCTACTTCAACGAACTTGACACCTATGCCGAGATGAAGGGACTCGATACGAGGGCCATAATCAATGGCGTATGCCTTGACCCTCGCATAGGTACACACTACAACAATCCGTCGTTTGGCTATGGTGGTTACTGTCTGCCAAAGGATACCAAGCAACTATTAGCCAACTATGCTGATGTGCCAGAGAACCTGATCCAAGCCATCGTAGAGAGCAACCGCACACGCAAAGATTTCATCGCTGACCGTGTACTGCGCAAGGCTGGCTATTATGACTATTACAATCGTGGTGATTTCCATCCTTCAGCCGAGCGTCATTGTGTAGTGGGAGTCTACCGTCTCACGATGAAGTCGAACAGTGATAATTTCCGCCAATCGAGCATCCAAGGCGTGATGAAGCGTATCAAGGCTAAGGGTGCCGAGGTCATAATATATGAGCCTACTCTTGAGGATGGCAGCACATTCTTTGGTAGTCTCATCGTAAATGACCTTGAGGCTTTTAAGTCACAAAGCCAAGCCATCATTGCCAATCGTTACGATGAAAGCCTTGACGATGTGCAGGAAAAGGTCTATACACGTGATCTTTTTAGGAGAGATTAGATTGAACTTACAAATGCTAAAGTCTTCATTCACAAGGGAAATACATTCTTGTCATATTGCTCACTATGTCATGTGCCTTGCCCCCTGCGGCACAGACTGGCAAGGATGGTACAGTGGAGATATTTTGTGGGACAAAGTTGAACTATCGCAATATATTCCACGACAAGGTGTATGAGCTCTTAATCAATCTGATACGAGGTGTGAAATGGCATATTATAGGTCTTGACTGGATGGTCGTAGTTCAGACATACACAGTTTCAACCATTTCCTCATAACATCATTCTCCTGGATAGAGCTGGTCTATACTTGTACATTGATGAATCATTACCGCAATCTGGATGATGAACTTAGGCCATTGAAAGAGGGGAAATGGTATCCAACCATAGCCATCGGCTTGAATGATCCAATACGCCACATCAATGACCATACTGATGATTACAAATATTTCATGAATTTTTATATCGTTGCCAGCAAGCATTTCCTTATCCGCGGAAATGAACTAGGAGTTCATCTGGCCTACCGTTATTATCCCTCGAAGTATAACAGGAAGTAGCAAGGAATAGTGGGTGGCGTGACTTACCGTTCCCCGTTCGCCCGCAACCTTTGGGGCATCGTGGAATATATGGGGAACAACATCAACATCGGCGTGAACTGCAACCTGTGGGAACTGCTGTTTCTGCAGGCCAGTCTGCAAAACGGAAAATACTTCTCAGGCGGCATCATGCTGCAAGTACTGTTGTAATTCCATTTTTAACACTATAAAGGTTCTGTTTTATGGATAAGATCGATTATCAGGAGCGGTATGACGCCCTGGTCAAGACAATCGTCATGGCCGGTGACCTGATGCTCTGTAACCTGCTATTCTATTGGGTCTGCAACTATGGAAAACCCATAGGACAATCGTCGGTGCTGCAGTCCCATTTGCTGGTGTCTGCCGTCTATTTCACCTGCACCATCAAAGGCGGCATTATCTTGCATAAGAGGAAAGTCCGGAAGTTTCAAATCGTGGGCATCGTCTTACGCAATATGTTTTATTTTTCCATTGTGGCGACCCTTCTGCTGAAATGCGGCCGTTTTTTCATGCCTGCTCCCATCTATTACCTGGCTTTCCTTTTTGCCATGCTTATGGGAATATCCGGTTTTCGTCTGGAAGTGCGGTATCTCATTAAACTTTACTGGAAAAGAATACGCCACCGTAACGGCGTAATTTTCGTGGGGAGTACGGAAAACAACGTGACACTTTATCATGAGCTGGCTGATGACCCGTCCATCGGTTATTGGGTCTGCGGCTATTTCGATGCCGTTCCCAATAGCAACTTTCCCCGGGAATGTCCTTACCTCGGCACACCGCAAGATGTGATTCTTTACCTGGAAACACATAAAGAAGCCGTACGCAACCTTTATTGCTGCCTGCCGTCCAGCCGGAAGGATGAGATTCTTCCCCTTATCAAGTATTGCGAGAACCACATCGTACGGTTTTACAGCGTACCCAACGTGCGGAACTACCTGTACCACCAGGTACATTTCAGCATGATGGGAAGCGTGCCTTGCCTGAGCCTGCACGAGGAGCCGCTGAGCTGGATAGAGAACCGTATGTTGAAGAGGACTTTCGACATCGTTTTTTCAATGACTTTCCTATGTACGCTGTTTATCCCGATATTACTCATTGTGACTGTCGTCACCAAGATAACCATGCCCGGACCGGTGTTTTTCCGGCAAAAGCGGAACGGCATCAACGGAAAAGAGTTCTACTGCCTGAAGTTCCGAAGCATGAAGGTAAATGCGGACGCTGACCTGATACAAGCCACACGCGATGATCCGCGAAAAACGAAATGGGGAAACTTTATGCGCAAGACGAATATAGACGAACTGCCGCAATTCATCAATGTCCTGCTGGGCGACATGAGCATCGTGGGTCCCCGACCTCACATGGTAAAGCATACGGAAGAATATTCCAAACTCATCGACAAGTACATGGTGCGCCATTTCATCAAGCCCGGCATTACGGGCTGGAGCCAGGTGAACGGATTCCGTGGAGAAACCAAGGAACTGGAACAAATGGAAGGGCGTGTCAAGGGTGACATCTGGTACATCGAACACTGGAGCTTCGGATTGGATTTGTATATCATCTTCAAGACGATAGCCAACGCCATTCACGGAGAAAAGAACGCATATTAACGTAACAACTAAATAAAGAACAAACAATATAATTTGAGGTTATGCTTAAAACTGCATTGATTACAGGTATTACAGGCCAGGACGGTTCGTTCCTCGCCGAGTTTCTTTTAGGTAAAGGATATGACGTACACGGCACTATCCGCCGTTCGTCCGTAGATTACAGGGAACGCATCGCCCATTTGGAAGGACACCCCCACTTTCATCTGCACTATGCAGACCTGGGTGACTCGATGAGCATTTTGCAGGTCGTCAAAAAAGTAAAGCCTGACGAAGTGTATAATTTGGCAGCACAAAGCCATGTACAGGTATCTTTCGACTCGCCGGAGTTTACGGCGGATGTGGATGCCACAGGTGTGTTACGCATTCTGGAAGCCGTCCGTCAATGCGACCTGACGGAGACCTGCCGGATTTACCAAGCATCGACGTCGGAACTTTACGGCAAAGTGGAGGAAGTGCCCCAGGATGAGCACACGCCGTTCCATCCCTACAGCCCGTACGCAGTGGCCAAGCTGTACGGTTATTGGATTGTCAAAGAGTACCGTGAAGCGTATCACATGTTTTGCTGTTCGGGCATCCTGTTCAACCACGAAAGCGAACGCCGCGGCGAAACATTCGTTACCCGGAAAATTACCCTGGCGGCTGCGCGTATCGCACAAGGCAAACAGGAAAAACTTTTTTTGGGCAATCTTTCCTCATTAAGAGACTGGGGATACGCCAAGGACTACGTGGAGTGTATGTGGCTAATTCTTCAGCATGACAAGCCGGAGGATTTTGTAATTGCCACCGGAGAACAACACTCGGTACGTGAATTTTGCAAGCTCGCTTTCCACTATGTGGGCATAGAACTCCGCTTTGAAGGTGAAGGCGAAAATGAAAAGGGCATCGACGAGAAAACCGGCAAGGTGCTGGTGGAAGTGTCGCCCGACTTCTACCGCCCGACGGACGTGGTGAACTTATGGGGCAATCCAGCAAAAGCCCGGAAAGAATTAGGCTGGAATCCGCAGAAGACCAGCTTTGAACAACTGGTCAAACTGATGGTGGACGCGGATATGGCCAAGGTAGCCGTGGAGCGTGCCGGAGAACGGGTACGGACCAATCTGGCAGAATATTTGGAGAAAGGAATCGTGAAATGATGGAGAAAAATGCTAAAATTTATGTGGCAGGACACCGGGGCATGGTGGGTTCTGCCATCTTACGAGAACTGGAACGTCAGGGGTATGACAATATCCTGACACGTACACACCGGGAACTGGACTTGACGAGACAGGAAGCCGTAGAACGCTTCTTTGCCGAAGAAAAGCCGGAGTATGTATTCCTCGCTGCCGCTAAAGTAGGAGGCATTGTAGCTAACCAGTCAGCATTGGCGGATTTCATGTATGAGAACATGGTATTGGAAATGAACGTCATCCATTCAGCTTGGCAGAACGGATGTAAAAAGCTGGAATTTCTCGGCTCGTCGTGCATCTATCCACGCATGGCACCGCAACCGATGAAAGAAAGCTGTCTGCTGACCGGGGAACTGGAAAAGACCAACGAGGCATACGCCCTTGCCAAAATTTCCGGTCTGAAATACTGCGAGTTCCTGAACCGACAATACGGAACTGACTACATCAGTGTGATGCCTACTAACCTCTATGGTCCGAATGACAATTATCATCCAGAACACAGTCACGTGTTACCTGCGCTTATCCGCCGTTTCCATGAGGCAAAGGAGCAGGGATTGCCCTACGTCACCTGCTGGGGTGACGGCAGCCCGTTGCGCGAGTTCCTGTATGTGGATGACCTTGCCAACCTTTGCGTGTTCCTGATGAATAACTACAGCGGTAACGAGACTGTAAATGCCGGCACAGGCAAGGAACTGACCATTAAACAGCTTACGGAATTGGTCGCCAAGATTATCGGTTACGAAGGTGAAATACGCTGGGACACGACCCGCCCGAACGGCACGCCGCGCAAATTGCTGGACGTATCGAAAGCTACGGCGTTGGGATGGACGTATAAAACAGAACTAGAAGACGGAATCCGCTTAGCATACGAAGATTTTTTGAATAACTCGATGCGGGCAGAACGATAATCAAATCAAAAGAAATTGAAATATGCAGCTAATCTTATTATCAGGCGGTTCAGGGAAACGACTTTGGCCGCTTTCCAATGAATCGTATTCCAAACAGTTTTTACGGATTCTTCCGGCTCCAGACGGCACAAGGGAATCCATGATACAACGTGTCGTAAGGCAGCTCCGTGAAACAGGGCTGGACGCAAACGTCACCATCGCGACGGGCGAGAGCCAACGGGATCCGATTTGCAGCCAGTTGAGCAATGCCGTCCACATCGTCACCGAACCCGAAAGGCGTGACACCTTCCCTGCCATCGCTTTGTCCTGCCTGTATTTAGAGAAGGAACATCTGTGTGGAAGGGATGAAATCATCGTGGTCATGCCAAGCGATCCTTTTACGGACAACGGCTATTTCCAGACCATAGGGCAAATGGCAGAGGCGGTCAGGCAAGGTAAGGGAGACCTGGTGCTGATGGGCATCCGTCCGTTATATCCCTCCACCAAATACGGTTATATCGTTCCTGAGGATGCGGACAATGCTTCGGTCAAGCCCGTACTTCGGTTTACAGAAAAGCCGGATGAAGAGAAAGCCCGTGAACTGATGGATGCCGGAGCTTTATGGAACGGTGGCGTGTTCGCATTCCGGTTGGGATATATGCTGGACATCATCCAAGGATATATCCAGGCTGGAAGTTTTGCCGAAGCCCGTTCCCGTTATGCGGAACTGCCCAAAATCAGTTTTGACTATGAAGTGGCAGAAAAAGCCCGTTCTGTTTCCGTTGTCCCGTTTGATGGACTGTGGAAAGACCTGGGCACCTGGGATGCCTTGTCGGAAGTTCTGGGAGGGCGAGTAGTCGGAAAAGGCTTATTGGATGAGACATCCCAGAATACCCATATTGTCAATCAACTGGATATTCCCTGCATCTGCGTAGGGGCGGAAAACCTGATAATCGCGGCAAGTCCTGACGGCATACTGGTGGCGGACAAGGACAGTTGTGAACGTTTGAAGTCTTATGTGGAAAAGCTGGATGGCAGGCCTATGTATGAAGAACGCCGTTGGGGAACTTATAAAGTGGTTGACCGCTTCGCTTCGCCCGACGGCAATCAAGCCCTGACGAAACATCTGTATATCAAGTCCGGCAAAAGCATCAGCTACCAAAAGCATCTGCACCGCGATGAAGTTTGGACTTTTGTGGAAGGGACCGGAACACTCGTCATTGACGGTGAGGTGAAACAGGCAAAAGCCGGGAATGTGGTCTATATACAAAAAGAGCAGAAACATTTTGTGGAAGCCCTTACCGACTTGCATATCATAGAAGTCCAATTGGGCGACCGGGTGGATGAAAATGATATAGAAAGATATGACAAGCGAGAGTTTGAATCTCCGACCGGTCAGGAAACAGATTCACAGAAGAATACAAGACCTTGATTACGGCAATGTAACACCGCCTACCGTAGAGGTATCCCATAGCATCAGCAACCGTGTTACAGGTATGGACGGAAACGGCTTGTCCGCAACAGTAAGCATGAACGGTACCACCACTCAAATCGGCACGGACGGAACATTCGTGTTCGAGGATGTGGCTGCCGGAAGTTATACCCTGACAGCGGAAGCTGCGGGCAAGCAGTCTAAAGAGACAACAGTGACCGTAGCCGCAAGCGGCCAAGGCAGCAATGTGGTATGGAACGTCGCATTGCCTAATGCCGGAACGACCGTTACCATCAGCGCAAACGGTGACACAGAAGAAAGTGTCACTTCGGGAACGATTGAAGGTAATGAAGACGGAGCCATAACGGTGGATGTCACCGTACTGGAAGCTGCCAACCATCCTGAAGGAAGCTCTATCGTAATTACTCCGATTTACAATATGGATGAAGCTGAAGAACATACTCGAGCCACTACACGTGCCTCTGAAAGCGTCATGCTCATCGGAACCAATGTGCAATGTACTGATGCTAGTGCAACTTTGTCAGAACCTTTGGCACTTACTTATGACGTGGATCCTGAAGTAGCAGAGAACATCAGGGCACAGAAATATGTAAACGGACAGTGGGTTGATGCGGAATTTACGGTAGATGGAGGTAAAGTGACTGTATTTGCGGATCAATTTACTTCTTATACCTTACTTTTCAGCGCCGAAGTGACTTCTTCAAGCAGTTCCGTAGCACTGGCCTTTGAATAGGACTTGTGGGACAACTTGTATGGTTCTGGAGAATTGACAGTGGGGTCAGCTGCGTTCACTTATCATATAGGAACGGAAATAACCTCATCCGGTACAGGTAAGGTAGCAGCCTACTTGATAGAGATATTGGCCCGCATAGCCGGTGCTTCTGTCTCTACAGCAACCGGAAGTTATCCGATAAACGTAACATTGCCTATCGGTACCGCTTTGCATGTGACCGGTGAGCAGCAAGTAACGACCTTGACTGTTTCCGCATTGAACCGTTCTGTATCTGGACGCCAATATGGAGATGTAGCTGTGGTAACGTCTTCCTATAATCGTGAACATACAGGAGGTAGTAATTAAACGAATATAGAAAGTTTAAATGTAAGCCTCTGGTTAAGTACGTATTTCAAAATAGAGAAAATTAGTCCCGACTCAGTACGATTCATTCAGATTCGTCTCTGAGTCGGGACTAATAGCATCAAAATTACATTTATTTTGAACTATTGGAAGTATTCCTCTGCATCCATTTTCAGATCCATACTGATAAGTTCCCATGCGTATCCTCTAAAGCAATCTATCCCTTCCGGACATTCTTTGATGTTGGATATTTTTTTGAATCCGGCTTCAACCTCTTTTTCTGTAAAACTCCATTCATCACGTGTGGTGGCCCACTCAATCATTTCTTTCAGACTGAATGTGTTGGAAAGTTTATAGATGTCCCAAAAGTCCTTTTGCCTGGGTTCGTCTTGAGTAATCGCTTTTATTTTCATTGCGGCGATTTCTCTTATGTCTGCAAGTCTGATTCCATCTATGCTTTTGATGGGAAAAATAAAGTTTTCCGTATAGAAGAAGTCTACTTTTATGCAAGCAGTTGGGGATTCTCCAATGCGGACGGAGTATCCCAAGGCTGGTTGGTCCAAGGTGTCTAGATTTTCCGTATAAGGAAAATTCTCTTTCAAGAAAACTTTCATTGCTGCTGTATTCATGCTTCCATAATCCATGTCTGTAAACAAATCTATGTCTATGGAGCGTCTGTGCCCTAGTTGGAGACTAAGACATGTTCCGCCCACTAAACTAAAATCTTTGAAAATATCTGATTCTGATATTTTCTTCAGACAGTTAACTAAAAGTGGGGATACAGTTTCATAATGCAGTTTCATTGCACAAATTCTTTAAAGTTCCTTTCCCTCGTTTCCTTTTTCCATTCACTGTTTATGGTGGGTAATATCGCTTTTAATGTATCCTTTCCATAAAATCTGATGGCTTCCTCAATTTCCTGCTGGTTGCCATATTCAAATATGCGTTGAATGACCCATTCTTTGTTTTTTATCCAGTTGATTTTTTCTATTCTTGTATCCCAGAATAAAGCTGTGCTGAATTTTGATAAGTCCGGATGCTGGGACCGTTCTTTTTCTGTAATATAGGCATAGACTTGATAATTGGCTTGTATGATGTAAAAATAGCCTTCAATGCCTATTCCTAATGCTTTTTCTATGTTTAGAGACTGCTCGATAGTGAAATCTCGCTTTCCTTTAATTAATTCATTGATTCTTTGTGGATATATACCAGTCTCGGTGGATAGTTTCTTTTGAGTGATTTTTGCTTTCCTCAAAATATGCTCCAGCACTTTTCCTGCCGGTGTCATTTTGGCTGTGATATATTCTTCATACATACTGGTTTCCTTTATGTTCTGATACAAAAATACATCAATTAAGAATAATAACCAAATTTGGTGATTGAATTTGTGGATGCTTTCCTTATTTATCAGTTATAGCATAGTAATGTTCAAAGGTGATAGTATTCGCAATATTCCGTTTTTGAAGGTTTTAGTGTGCAATGGGTTGACGGGAATGAGGATGAAAAGAAAGTGATTCGCAGTGTAAAACCCAGATTGAATGTGGCGGAATTTCAGTTTGATAAAAATCATAAATTAGAGAAAGTACCTGCCTTACTGGCAAATGGGGTGACTCTATATCCATCGTACTGTTTTGTTATGATAACTTAGCTAAAAAAGAATATAATCTGTATATTTTCCCTTTTTTATCATTGTTCAATACCATTTATCAATATATTTGTGGGCATCTTCCTGTGTGACAAACAATGATGCGAGTTGCAAGTTTAATATATACAGGTTGAAACAGCTATGTCTTTTGACAAATGGCTGTTGTAAAATGAGACTTTAACATCTAATCCACTTAGTTGCATGATATAACAATGCAAAATAATATGAATATGAAACTGAATCACTATATGGGTGTAATAGCATGTATTTCATTGTTATTACTTGGTTCTTGTAATTCTGAATATTCGGAGAGTAGAAATTTTGATGATATAATTTTTCAGATAGAAAATGATCCACAATCCTATTTGTTAAGGTTAGATACGATAAACATGAATTGCGTAAAGAATAAAAGAGATGCGGTTCATTTTATATTAGCTGCAATCACACTCAGTTATACGGATAATAATTATTATCCACCAAAGAGTGTGTTGGAAAGGTGCATTCAGATTTTTAAGAAAGAAAAAATGATTCAGCCATACCTTGAAACTTTATATCTTCTTGCGGAAACCTATAAAAAAGAAAATGATATAACAAAAGAAGTCCATACCATAGAAACCGCAATAAATATTGCTAGACAAGAATATGACCAAGAATGGCTTTTCTATCTTTACAGCTATCTCGGTGAAATGTATATCAGGCAATTTAATACCTTGAATTTTATTAAATACCAGACTCTTGCCAATCAATGCATAAAGGATGTAAATTTTCAAGATATGAGTATATCAACTCAAATACAAGTTGCCAAAAGCTTTCTATATTTAGATCGATATAAAGTCTCATATGAAAAATTGAATGAAATAGAAAAACATCTTGGTAAGAAGAATATATTTTTAAGTGAAATAAAACGTTTGCAGGGAATTGCCTTATACAAAATGCAACATTGGGATGCTTGCATAGAAAAGCTGAAAGAAGCTGTAGTTGAGGAAACATCCATTGAACATAAATTCACATGTTTCGCAATTTTGACATATTGTTATTATCGTAAAAAGGACTTGTTAAATGCAGAAAAATATAAGTTTCTGGCGATAGAGAATAGTATAAATGGAGGAAATGCCTTTGCGGAAATAGAATTTTATACGTTGTGTGCAGAGTTTGCTCGGTTAAATCATGATGCAGGCGAACAAATAAAATGCCTTAACAAGCTAAAGGAGAAATATGAAATGGCATTTGATTGCCTGAATGGAGAATCATTGGATAAGGCGATACAGGCCTATACGAATATTTGTGAGAAACAAACTATTCATAGACAGATAGCCATTTATAAATACATTCTGGTAGGACTTCTTGTAGTATTATGCGTATCTTTGGTGATATATATACAGCTCCGGAAAAAGCAAGTTTATAAGATTCTCGCTTTGCAACAGCAGATTAATTCTTTGGATAACCTTAGAAATGTAAAAAATGAAGTCAAAGAGTTTATTTTGCGTGATTTTGAGATAGCAAAGAAGATAGCAATTTTGCGCTCAACACAGCAAGTGCAGAGTGCAAGATTTCTTAAAGATTTGGAAAAGTATCATATAATAGATGAGAATTATTTGCTAGGTACACAGTGGGAACAGTTTTATAATCATATAGATCTATCTTTTGATGGGTTCTATTCAAAACTTATTCAGAAATATCCTATGCTGAATGACAAAGAAGTCCAGTTGTGTTGCATGCTTGTTTCTGGATTCAAGACAGAAGAGATTGCTGCCATTTGGATGAATAGTGTCTTTTCAGTACATAAGTACAAAACTAATATTAGAAAAAAAATTGGTATTCCTGAAGGTGGAGATATTGTCTTGTTTTTAGTTGAAAAACTAGACTTATAATTGCTTTGTCTTATATTACAAGCATTTATACTGTATAGTATCTGATAATCAGATATATACAAATCTATATTACAAGCTTATTTCTATGGATTACCAATGGTTTAATGGATAGTTTGCCTTAATTTCGCATCAAACAAGTATCTGTAGTCTGATGGTATTATTGCCCTGGATTTTATGAAATAGATACAAGGAGACTATAAAATATCTGGCAGTACTACAACAGTAAAAAAATAATGATTTCTTAAGCAAATATGGAAACAATGGTATGGTATTGAATATATGTTAACATTTAGAATTGTATATTATGAAAAGACTTGCATTATTATCGTTGCTGTCATTCTGTTTTATGGCAGTATTTAGTTTTCCTGTAGATACAGCAAAGGTGAACCGTACATTCGCTTTAATGGTAAAGTCGGGATATACGGCAGAGACGCAACGTGAATTCTTCGATGCTTTTCCTATAACCTGGCATGAACTCTGGCTTACTTATGGTAATATCCCTTCGTTTGATAATCTTAAATCAAGTTTCAGGAAACACATGTACGAAGGTTTGTATAAATTAGACAAGATACCCGACAGCTTGTTTTACGACAGGCTGATAACTCTTTGCATTGGCGGTAGTGAAGTAGTAGATGATATAGGAGGTAATCTTCATCATCTTATAAAAAAGAAACTTGAAGAAAACCCTGAGTTGATGATGGAACGTCTCAGCAAGAAATACTATACGGCATATTTCCCTTTCTGGTATTCCTTTTTCAACAGTCTGCTATGTACTGATGAGAATGTGGAAATATACAGGAAATTAGAAAATTATGAATTAATGTTCAAGGAAAAATATCCGGTTATAATGAACTATATGGAGCAGGCATTTATACTTTCCAATGGTAAGGCCATATTTGAAGACAATCGTTTTCCTTTATACTATAAATCACATAAACCTGAAGAAGTGAAGATGCAGATTCAACGGGAGGACGGAGTATATTTTGTGGCGGAACAGTTTCCGGAATATCCCGGTGGAGTAAACGGAATGTTGGATTTTATAAAAGAGAATTTCAAGTTGCCTGAATCATACTCTTGTAAAAAAGTCTTTATAACCGTAAAGGTGGTAATAGACACAGACGGCAATATCAAATCATCCACAATAGATAAAAGTTATGATGAAACAGCGGACAAAGAGGCCCTTAGGGTGGTATCACTAATGCCCCGCTGGAAAGCTGCGATAGACAAGGGAAAGAACGTTCCCTGCTTGTTTACAATCCCTTTCAGATATAAGTGACAAGAAGAATTCAATAAGATGGAAATAAATGAAGCCTTGATAAAGAAAGCGGCAGAGCATGTAATGCTTAACTCATGCTCTGTCAGTTCAAGCGGTTTGTTTAATGGTAAAGCAGGTATGTCCTTGGCATTGTTTGAGGTAGCCCGATTTCTGGAAGATGAGTATATCGAAGATCAGGCATTACAGACATTACAGGAATCACTGCTCACAAAGACAAATGATCCGGGTTTTGAAAACGGTCTTTCCGGTATAGGTTATGTCCTGCTTTATCTCACCAAAAATAAACTGGTGGAGGCCGATTTTGATGAATTGTTTGGAGATAAATTGCAGTTTATCTATGAACATGCCGATAAATTATGTGATGATTTCATCACCAATGTAACATTGCCAATGTGTGATATGAAAATAATTTATTTTCTTGATATTCACAATAAATGTGTAGACTAATATGAAAGCTTTAAAAACTACATTGTGTGTACTATTTTTGTTTACAACGACATTAATGGCACAAAACCCTTTTACCGTAAAATCCAATGTAATCATTGATTTTAACATTTCTCATGATGGGAAAATGATGGTTTATAAACAATTGTCGTCCGATGCTACCTCTACTGTTTTCATTAAAGACTTAGAAACAGGAAGAGTCACTCCTATTTATAAGAACAGTCTTAAAGACTATAGTGAGTTTGACGCTTCCTCTGGAGTGGATTTTCTGTCAGACAATGTTATTGTTTTCGGTAAAGAAAAAAACATGGTTTCATTCAATCTTACAGATAAGAAATATAAGAATCTTTTCAGATTGCCTGACGATGTCATTTTTTCTGTTAAAGCATCTGCTGATGGTAAAAGAGTATATTTCAGTTCGGATGAAACAATGTACTCTTCTCCAACTGAGCGTAGCTCTATTACAAAAACCAATGAAAAGAGAGGTATAATAATATCAATTGATATCGATCCTAAAGGGAATGCTTATTATACAATATGTAAAAAGGCCAGTAATGATAAATTTCATATCTTATGTTATGATGGTCTGAATAAGGAAGAAGACATCACATATAAATTTGATAATATTGTGACCGACCCATATTTGATAGAAAGTACTCCTAATAAAGATTGTTTTATTGTTGCTGGAAAGAATGGAGTATTTAAGGTTGATTTAACCAACTCCAAGTCAGTAAAATTAATCACCAATAAGGGAGAGAATCGTTTAAACAAAATGCGTTTATCACCGGATGGTAAGACTCTTTATTATCAAACAATAAAAGATAAGAATAAAATTATTACCTTAAGTCTATGATTCCCTAATAAGGAGTTATGCATTTTACTCTTTTATAATAGCTTGTAATAAAAAAGAAACTTAACAAAAGAACACAAACTGTAAAGTGAGTGAAATAAGAAATAGATGTAAATTATAAACCTTAAATGACTATGTAGTTTATGAAAAAACAACTTTTAATTACTGCTCTTTTCTTCTCATTTATTTCGGTTTCGGCCCAACAGAAGAAATATTCCCAGGAAGCAATTGACCTGAATGATAGAGCCACGGAAATTATGTTGCGGAATCTTTCAAATAAAGACTCAATAGCGGAGGCGTTGAACTTGTTAGATAAAGCCATCGCTTTGGATCAATCTTATATTACAGCTTATGGAAATAAAGTAAATTTATTATTGTCTGAAGAAGAATATGATCAAGCTATAAAGACCCTTGACGAGGCGATAAAATACAATCCGGAACAACATGGATTCTATCTTTTGAAAGCTAAAGCACTGGAAGAACAAGGACAGTCGGAAGAAGCTCTGGCTTTTTATAAAAAAGCATTGGAAACGTGTGAAATTCAGATGAAAAAGAATCCTGCCGTTGGTTCTTTTCTCGACAGCTATTTCCTGAAATATTGTATTTATGGAATAGACACACCGGCCAGTGAGGTTATATCCGCTATACCGACTTCATTCACAGATGAACAAAGGAAGTCAATCACAGTATTCCTTGATGCGGTTGGTTCCTTCAAAAAATATAAGGATGTATTTATAAAGAACGGTAGTCGGCCATTGAACCAGAAAAAACCTTCTATGCCGCAAAAGCGGGAGGACGGAGTTTACTACGTGGTTGACGAACTGGCAGAATATCCGGGAGGACACGATGCAATGATTGAGTTCGTCAGTAGAAATTTCAGAAAACCAGCCAATAGCAAACCGGGTACTGTTTTGGTGAACTTCGTAGTGGAAGCCGATGGTACTATACGTGATGCCGAAATAATGAAAAGTTTGGGCAAGGAAATCGATGACGAGGCATTGCGAGTGGTAAACATGATGCCAAAATGGAAGCCGGCAAAAGTTGGTGGAAGGGTCGTAGCCATGGTATATAACATTCCTTTTATTGTAAAATAATTTGTAGTAAATAACCGGTATTATGGACGACAATTTGGAACCGGCGGTCTGATGGGATTGATACTGACTCTGGGATTCTGCATATTTATAGTTTAAGATATGAATACTACAAACATTAAATTATGGTTTGAAATGGCGAAAAAAGACGCTGTTTTTTATAGAAGATCAACCTTTGTTTCAAAGTTAGGGAGAAAAATAGAAAAAGATTCTTATTATGGAAAAAATAATAGTGTCATAGCAGAAGTTATAAAAAGATAAATTGCATAAAAAGAAATATGAAAAATATATTGATTTCATTTTGCTTTATAATGTTTTCTATTGGAATACATGGGCAAAACTTTAGTTCGGACGACCTATCGCTACTGAAGAAAACTCCTGAAGTATCTTCATTGTACAATTCTGCATTACATTACGTGCTTCTTTATGAGAACGATGTGGATTCCTTGACAAAAGCTCTCACTTATATTGACAGAGCAATAGTCATTAATCCGAATATATCATACTCTTATTTATGGAAAGGTGAGATATTGTTTCGTATAGGGAAAAAAGAAGAATCATTGAACTTGTTTTCTTCATTATGCGAAAAAGAATCCTGCACTTACCACACGTTATTTTTGACAGGTATGCTGTATGAAAAGACAGGTTTCCCTCAAAAAGCCCTTGAATATTATGACCGCGCATTGGATAAGAACGCAAAATTATTGAAATCAGCTGCATGCAACTTGAAAGATTTCATGTCTAATCTTGTCATACGTTATTTCATAGATGGTAAGATGATGGATATGGATGAAGTAAAATCTTTATTACCAGACCACTTGAAAAGTACAAATGATAAAATAATACAAACAGAAGTGGATAATTTATATAAAAATTTCGATAAGGATAATTATATAAATAACCTGTGGAATCATAATATTATGGAATATTAATGAGGAGGTAAAAAGCTAACCTAAAAAATAAGGACAAAAATTTAGAGGTAAATTTTGTTTTTTGTCTAAATATCAGTATTTTAGCGTAAAAGCAGATTATAAGATGAAAGAGTCATTGTATATTCGGAAAGATTTCAAAGGCCAATTATATATGTAGGGATTGTGATAAAAGATTCCGTCATAAATGATAAAAGAGGTTGCTTCAACTGGGAATGCAACCTCTTTTCATTTCTTATTCCGCATTCTTTTTCAACCATTCTTGTCGGCGGAGGTCAGGCAGGTGCTTTACCTTGAAATTCTCAAAGGTGGCATTGAAGCCGTTTCCGTCCGGGCTGGCAGCCATGAGACCTACCATGACAGGGACGTGGTCCTGCAACCAGGCGTTGCGCATCATGACATATTCCTTGTCGTCGAAGGAATAGAAGATTTCCACGGCATCCAACCGTCTGACAGCCTTGATCCATACGTAAGGTACCGGCTTGTCCAGTGTGATGACGCTCCAGTCGGAAGTCTTGTGGGTGACGACCGTGCTCAGGTTGAACTTGCCGTCCACAAACTCGATGCCTGTCTTGATGTAGTTTTCATGGTCAATGCGCAGCATCAGTCCGGCCTGGTCGAAACGGGTCTTGTAATCGCCGGTCACTTTTACCTTGACTTCAAACTCTCCTCCGTAAGTGGTGTAATAGAACGGAGCGTCGTCCACGGTAAAGCCATAGTGTGAAATCCGCCAGTAGTCACTCTGCGGGGTGACAAACATGGTCAGGGCTTGATTTTCAATTTTCCATTGTTCAGGTTCGTTGAACCATTGCATTTTTTCCAGTGTCTGGGCCATTCCGGATTGAAGTGATGCACCGAGTGCCAGGCCCAGGATTAGTTGTTTTTTCATATCGGATGAAATTAATTCAGGTTTCTAAATAGGTAAAAAGTTTCCCGAGTCATTTGTCGGTAATCATTTTTCCTCGTTATCTTTGCAAATGTAGCGCGTGGGCAACGAATACACAATGATGATTAATAACCATTTTCATGAATATAGTAGATGAATTGAACAGCCGTTTTTTGACGCAAAGTCTGGCTTCAAAGGATGGCGGGCTATCGGCGGCGGAGCTGGATAAATACAAAAAGATTGCTTCTGGTTATGCGGAAATGGAAAATGCGGTGGCCGTGTTGAGCGACATGCATGCCAATGTCAGCTATGTGTATTATGGGCAGTTTTCCAAGACGTTGGGTTGGAGGTGTATGCCTGCCGCTGAAAACCGGATTGATTCGATTTGGGAGGATGGAATTTTGAAGCTGATGCATCCGGACGATTTGCATGAGAAATATTTGCAGGAACTCCGCTTTTTCCATTTTGTCAGGCGTCAGCCGAAGATGAAGCGGGCCGATTTTTATCTGGCCAGCAAGCTGCGTATGAAGGACGGGGCAGGCAACTATCAGTTTGTTCTGCATCGGTTGTTTTATGTGTCTTCTCCTGTGACGAACGGGTTGTGGCTGGCTTTGTGCGTGTACACACCTTGGTTCCCGATGTTTGCGGGAAAGAGTGTGGTGGTCAATTCGGTGACGGGCGAGGTGATGGAACTTGGCCGCCGGAATGACTCACAGATTCTGTCTTACCGGGAAACACAGATTCTCCGGCTCATTGCCAAGGGTATGATGAGTAAGGATATTGCCCTCTTGCTTTCCATCAGTATCAATACGGTGAGCCGACACAGGCAGGAAATCCTGCGGAAGCTTCAGGTGAAGAGTTCCATAGAGGCCTGCCGGGTGGCAAGGGAACTAGGGATTATATGACGTGGTATTATGAAGTAAACATTGAACCTAAATAATAAGAAATGAAAAAAATGTTGATTTTATCGGCGCTGCTTGCATGTGGGCCGGTCTGCTTTTCACAGCAGGTAGAGAAATTCCCTTTGGGAGATTATGAGGAACTGACGGACACGAAGCCTCACGATGGGGTGGAAGTGTGGAACAAGATGACGGCTCCGGTCCGTTTCTGCTGGGGGACGACGGATGTGCGTTATAGAAAGCTGAATGTGCCGGATGTGAAGGAGACCGGTATGCTTCGGTTGAAGGCGTGGAAAGGAGAACGAGTGAATGCGCAGGCGGTGTTGTGGACGCAGAAAGACTTGGAAGGAGCGGAGATGGCTGTCAGTGAACTGAAGAGTGGCTCTTCTGTGATTCCTTCTTCGGCAGTGAATACATATTTTGTGCGTTACGTGATGACTGATGAGCTGAACAAGGACGGAAGTGGGGGATGTGGTCCGCGTGAAAATAAAGCGGAGTGGGATTCTTCGATGGTGGCCGATGTGCTCGACATCGTACGGGTGCGGGAAGTGAAGGCGCGCACCACGCAGCCGGTGTGGCTGAACGTCTGGGTACCGGCAGAGGCACGTCCTGGAAAGTATAAAGGTACGCTGATTGTTTCCGGGAAGAATTTCGAGGCGATGAAACTGCCGTTTGAGATTGAAGTGGTGAACCGCACGTTACCAGAACCGCAGAAATGGGCTTTCCATCTGGATTTGTGGCAGAATCCGTATGCGGTGGCGCGTTATTATCAGGTGCCGTTGTGGAGCAAGGCGCATTTTGATGCTATGCGTCCCATCATGAAGATGCTGGCCAATGCGGGGCAGCGGGCCATCACTGCCAGCATCATGCACAAGCCATGGGCCGGACAGACGGAGGATGCGTATGACAGCATGATTTTCCGGATGAAGAAGTTGGACGGCACGTGGGTGTACGATTATACGGTGTTCGATAAGTGGGTGGAGTTCATGATGAACGAGGTCGGCATCAAGGATTTGATCAGTTGCTACACGATGATTCCGTGGGCGTTGAGCTTCGATTATTTTGACCAGGCGACGAACCGGGTGCAGTTTATCAAGGCGGCACCGGGGGATGAGGCTTACGCGGAATACTGGGGTACGTTTCTGAAAGATTTTTCCCGTCACCTGCGTGAAAAAGGATGGTTTGAAAAGACGGCCATCTCCATGGATGAGCGTCCGATGGAAGCTATGCAGGAGGCCATCAAGGTGATTAAGGAGGCTGATCCGGAATTCAAGATTACGCTGGCCGGAAATTACCATGAAGAGATTCAGGGCGATTTGTATTACCTTAGTATACCTTACGGGAATCAGTTTCCGGCAGAAGTGAAAGCGGAGCGCGAGCGCAAGGGACAAATCAGTACGGTGTACACGTGTTGTACGGAGGCGTTCCCGAATACCTTTACGTTTTCCGCACCGGCTGAAGCGGCATGGACAGCGTTACATGCTGTGGCAGGTGGATATGACGGGTATCTGCGTTGGGCCGTGAACAGCTGGCCGATGGATCCGTTGCGCGACTCTCGTTTCCGTACATGGGCAGCTGGGGATACTTACAGCATCTATCCGGGTCCGCGTAGCAGTATCCGTTTTGAACGGCTGGTAGAGGGTTTGCAGGATTGCGAGAAAATCTACATGTTGCGGAAGGAACTGAAAGCCAAGGGGGCTACTGGAAAGCTGAAGAAACTGAATGACAAACTGTCGGAGTTTACGCCGGAAGGTTGGATAAAGACGAACAAGAAATCGCCTGCCTTGATGGTGAAAGAAATGAATTCATTACTGAATGAGATGTAATCAAAGGCGATGAGTTGCAATAAAAAAAGTCCGGTCGGAATGGCCGGACTTTTTAGTATGATAAAACGGTAAGAAATTATTTCTTGGTGCTCGGATTGTAGCGTGCGTTCAAGCCGTCTACGATTTCCTGTGTGATATCCAGTGATTTGTCGGCATATAGCAGGTTGTCCAACTGGGTGTTGCTGATAATCAGGCTGTAGCCTTTCTTCTGGTTGTATACTTTCAAGAATGAATTGATGGAGTCGCGGAGCTGCAGGCTGTTCTTCTGGTTTTCTGCCTGAAGGTCAGCGTAAAGCTTTTCCTGCAACTGCTGCAAGTCGCGCTGTTTCTGCAACAGACGGGCATTTTCCTGCTCTGCACGTTCACGGCTGGCGAATCCGTTGTTTTCCAATTTACGCTGGAATTCTCTCATTTCCCCGTCCAGTTCTTTTGCTTTTTCGTTCAAAGTGGTACGGATGTTTTCTTCTTTCTGAATCATCAGTTCGTTCAAATCGTTCCAAAAGCGGTATTTTGTCAGCAGGGAGTCTACTTCTACATAGGCAATTTTCATATTGGTACCTGCTACTGCCGGAGCAGACGCTTCAGTGGAAGTTCCTTTCTTTTCTGTACATTGTGCGAACAGGAATACTACGGCAAGTGCCAGGAGTCCTTTCAAAACATTCGTTTTTTTCATAATGATATCGATAATCGTTTTTAGTTAATTATTAGCCTTTTATTCAGCATCAGCTTGGGCTGACTGCCTCTCCGGAATGGCATGGGGATTGAGGTGCTGGGCGGCACGGTCCTGCGACTGTACACATCCGATTCCTCTTTTACGCATGGCCTTGCTTCCGCTCACATGGGTGTTGGGGAAGCGTCCGTTTTTCTTGAAAAGTATCTTTACTGATAATAGCGCTATGCAGATAGCAACTATTAACAAAGTTATCAGAAGAGTCTTGAGCATTTCTATTAATTTTGTGGTGCAAAGATATAGTTTTTGTCACGATTCCTTAGGGTTTTGTCTTTAAAAAAGCCTTTTATGGAGGGAAAAATCGTGGATTTAACTTTTGTTTGCATACAATTTTTAATCGTTATAATAGATAATACTTTTATGGAAAAGAAAGATTTACAACCGACATCGGTATTTCATTATTTTGAGGAAATCTGTCGTGTGCCGCGTCCTTCTAAGAAAGAAGAGAAGATTCGGAAGTATCTGGTGGATTTTGCCCAGGCGCAGGGGCTGGTACACAAGGTGGATGAAGCTGGCAATGTGCTGATATGCAAACCGGCTACGGCGGGTATGGAGCATCTGAAGAAGGTGGTGCTGCAGTCGCACATGGATATGGTGTGTGAGAAGAACAACCAGACCGTGCATAATTTTGAGACGGACCCGATTGAAACATATATCGACGGGGAATGGTTGAGAGCGAAAGGTACTACGCTGGGAGCGGATAATGGCATCGGAATGGCTACGGAGTTGGCGGTGCTGGCTGCAAACGACATTCAACACGGCCCGCTGGAATGCTTGTTTACCGTGGACGAGGAAACTGGACTGACCGGGGCTTTTGCCTTGAAGGAGGGCTTCATGAGTGGTGATATCCTGATTAACTTGGATTCGGAAGATGAAGGGGAACTGTTTATCGGGTGTGCCGGAGGAGCCGGTACTACGGCTGAATTCCCTTGTCCGATGACAGCGGCTCCGGAAGGTTATTTCTTCTTCCGGGTGACTATAAAAGGACTGACGGGCGGTCATTCTGGGGATGACATCAACAAAAACCGGGCGAATGCCAATAAGTTGCTCGACCGTTTTCTGGTTATCCTGATGAAGCAGTATGACTTGCATCTGGCCCTGATTGACGGAGGGAACTTGCACAATGCTATTCCGCGTGAGGCGCATGCCGTATGTGCGGTGCCGATGGCCGACAAGGAAAATGTACGGGTAGCCCTGAATATGTTCCTGGCCGATGTGGAAAATGAGTTCTCTGTAACGGAACCGAATCTGGTCATGGAACTGGAATCGGAAACGCCTTGTGCGGAAGTGATGGAAAAAGGAGCAATGGAGCGCTTCCTGCTTTCATTGTATGCCGTGCATCACGGAGTATATGCCATGAGCCAGGACATTGAGGGACTGGTGGAAACTTCTTCCAACTTGGCTTCGATGAAAATGCGTGATGGAAAAATTGTCGTAGTGACCAGCCAGCGTAGTTCCATTCTGTCTTCTCGCGAGGATATGTCGCAGATGGTACGTGCAGCTTTTGAGCTGGGTGGGGCGACTTGCGTCACTGGGGACGGTTATCCGGGCTGGAAACCGAATCCGTCGTCTGCTATCCTGAAGGTAGCGGTGGAAAGCTACAAGCGTCTGTTTGGAGTGGAACCGAAAGTGAAGGCTATCCATGCCGGACTGGAATGTGGCTTGTTCCTGGAGAAATACCCGTCGTTGGACATGGTTTCTTTCGGACCGACGTTGCGCGGTGTACATTCACCGGACGAACGTATGTTGATTCCTACGGTAGATAAGTTCTGGCGTCACCTGCTGGATGTGTTGGCTCATATTCCGGCTCGTGTATGAGAAAAATGATTTATAGTTTGCTGGGGATGGTGTGTGGCTTGTGGGCCACACCGCTCCTGGCACAGCATTCGTTTCGGGTGATGGAGTACAACGTGGAGAACTTGTTTGACTGCCGTCACGATTCGTTGAAGCAGGATACAGAGTTTCTTCCAGGGAGTGTACGGAATTGGACATATTCTCGTTTTCAGGACAAGCTGGATAAGATTGGAAAGGTGATTTTGGCGGCGGGGAAAGAACAGGTGCCCGATTTGGTCGGTTTGTGTGAAGTAGAGAATGATTTCTGTCTGAAAAGTCTGACCCGTTATTCCTCTCTTCGGGAGGCGGGGTATAAATATGTGATGACTTCTTCGCCCGATGAGCGTGGCATTGATGTGGCGCTGCTGTATCAGCCTGCCTCATTCCGTCTGCTGATATCACAGAAAATACGTATTCCGTCGGATTCGTTGGGTATGCGGCCTACCCGGGATATCCTGTATGCTTCGGGGCGTGTGGTCAGCGGGGACACCTTGGATGTGTTTGTGTGTCATCTTCCCTCGCGTGTGGGAGGAGCGGAGAAGACGGACCCATATCGTTTGTGGGTAGCCCGTAGAATCCGTCAGGCAGCCGACTCGGTCATGGCCAAAAGACAGAATCCTCGTCTTATTATCATGGGTGATTTTAATGATTATCCAGATGGAAAGTCTTTGCAGGAAGGTCTGCGGGTTTCCGCTTTGTCGGATGAACCGGATGTGCGTGCATTGTATAATCTGATGGAAAACCAGCCGGAGGGTACCTACCGTTATAAAGGTGAATGGGGGGTACTTGATCAGATGGTGGTGAACGGAGGTTTGCTGCAGCCCGATGTCCGTACCCGGACTTCAAAGGAAAAGGCTGCCATCCTGCGTTTCCCTTTCTTGTTGGAAGAAGACAATGTGTATGGAGGGGAGATGCCTTTCCGTACGTATAAAGGAAGACGGTATCATGGAGGATACAGCGACCATCTTCCGGTGCTGCTGGAACTGACGGTGGAGGAATGAAAGGAAAAGAGGCCGTCTCAAAATGAATTGAGATGGCCTCTGTCGTTTCATCTCAGATTGAAGTTGTTTGGATTTTCCTCAAAAAAGGAGTATCCAAGTTTCCTCCTGCAAATTTCATCATTTTAAACCGTTTTCCCCCCGTCAGAAGCCTCCTAAGAGGCTACTTTTGCAAGATTATGTGCTATGGCCAGCAGGCCAAATTCAATTTCCACCTTTTTCAGCCCACGGAGATGGAACCTCTTGAAGTGCTTGTTGTTCTTGAGGTTTCCAAATACGGCTTCCACATCCTGTGGCCGCTGGCTCCGGTATTTAAGACCTTCCGCAGAGAGGAGTTTCTCACGTTCCCTTTCCTTGATTTTTCTCAGCCGATGATTCACTTGCACAATCCTTTCCGACCGGCTTCTGTGACACCGGCATCTTAACGGGCAGCCCTTGCAGTTCCGTGCCCTGTACCTTGAGATGGTCTGTACAAAACCGTTGTCTGTCGTCCGCTTTACATCGGAGAGTCTTTCCATCCTCTGTCCCATCGGACAGTACATGCCGTCGGTTTCTTCATTATAATAGAAGTTGGCAGACAGGAACGGGTCATTCCTGAAGCTCCTTTTCTGTTCCTTGTGGAAATAGTTGTACTTTATGAAGGTTTCGATGCCGTGCCTGAAGGCGTACAGGTAGTTCTCCTCACTTCCGTACCCGGCGTCACAGACGGACACGTCAGGATATCTGCCGTACAGGGAATGGAAGTCTTCCATGTGCAGGGGATAGGTGGAGGTGTCACCGGCACACTGGTGGAGGGTATAGTTCAGGATGAACTGTCCGTTGGTACTGACCTGCGGGTTGTATCCGGGCTTGAGCTGCCCGTTCCTCATGTGGTCCTCCTTCATCCGCATGAACGTGGCGTCGGGGTCTGTCTTGGAGTAGCTGTTGCGCCCGTCGAGAATCTTTCCCTGGGATTCGTATTTCTTCAGCTGTTCGGGCCATGCCTTCCTCACGCGCCGGACCTTGGCCTTCACTTTCCGGTCCGCATCCGTTCCCTCCAGAGCTTCATGTATCTGTTCCAGCGCCCTTTCCACCTTCTCGGGGGTGATGTCCTGGTAAGTGACGGGAGCGGAGTCGCGCAGCTCCTGCTTGGTGACGGACTCGGCGTACCGCCATATCTCCTCAAGCTGTTCCGCAATTCTGGAGATGCGGGTGTGGATGGACTTGCCCCAGACGAACGTATAACGGTTGGCGTTCGCCTCCATCTTCGTCCCGTCGGTGCAGGCCACGTCCAGACTTACAAAGCCCTCCGCCACGAGGAACTTCACGATGGTGGCGAAGACGGTCTTGAGTACATCCTTCAGCCGGCTGCTGCGAAAACGGTTGATGGTGTTGTGGTCAGGCGTCCTGGTACCGGTCAGCCACATGAAGCGGATGTCATTGCGGCAGAACTCCTCAATGCGGCGGCTGGAATAGATATTGCGCAGATAGGCATATACCAGAATCTGCAGCATCATGCGGGGATGGTAGGCCGGACAGCCTTTGACGGAGTACTTGCGGTAAAGTTCTTCCAGGCTGATCTGTTCAATGATACGGTGAACAACCCGGACCGGATCGTTCTGGGGAATAAAATCGCCTAAACACGGAGGTAAAAGCAGATTATCGTTGGAGGTATAGTTTTTAAACATTATCTTTGGGATATATTGCTTGATTCCCTAAGGTACGAAAAATTAGGGAGACGGGCAAGTCCTGACTGAGCGAAGTTTGGGCTTGCCCGATTTTTTTTGCAGACACAAAAAAGGCCATCTCAAATTATATTTCATTTTGAGACGGCCTCTTTGGTTTATTTATATTGTAAGTGGAACTCCACTACGGCTTCTATTCCTTTCCTGAAAATATCGAGCGAGAAATTTTCATTCGGGGAATGGATGGCATCGCTTTCCAGTCCGAATCCCATCAGGATGGTTTTGATACCAAGTATCTGTTCGAAGTCGCTGATGATAGGGATGCTTCCTCCACGGCGAACGGCCAGAGGTTTCTTGCCGAAAGCTTTCTCAAACCCTTTTTCGGCTGCCTGATAGGCCGGATGGTGGATGGGGCAGACATATCCTTCACCACCATGCAAGGGAGTGACTTTTACTTGTACATAGTCGGGGGCCTGCTGGGTGAGGTAGTCTACAAACAATTGGGAAATCTTTTCATGCTGCTGGTGGGGAACCAGACGGCTGGATACTTTGGCGTAGGCTTTGGAGGGCAAGACCGTTTTGGAGCCTTCACCGGTGTATCCTCCCCAGATACCGCAGACATCGAATGACGGGCGGCAGCTGTTGCGTTCCAGTGTAGAATAGCCTTTTTCGCCTTTCAGGGCTTTCACGCCGATGGCTTCCATGTATTTCTTTTCGTCGAACGGAATTTGGGCAATCATCTCGCGTTCGGCAGCCGGCACTTCTTCCACATCGTCATAGAAATGGGGGACGGTAATGCGACCGTCTGCATCGATAACTTTGGACAGTAAGTCGCAGAGCACGTTGATGGGGTTAGCTACGGCTCCACCGAAATGTCCGGAGTGGAGATCACGGTTCGGGCCGGTCACTTCGATTTCCCAATAAGCCAGGCCTCTCAGTCCGGTGGTGAGGGAGGGAAGGTCTGCGCCCAGCATGCTGGTATCGGACACCAGAATGACATCGGCTTTCAGCAGTTCCTTGTGGGCTTTCAGGAAGGCATTCAGGCTGGGAGAACCGATTTCTTCTTCTCCTTCAAAGATGAATTTTACATTATGGTGAAGCAGGCCTTCGCGTACGAGGTATTCGAAGGCTTTGACTTGAATCATCGACTGCCCTTTATCGTCGTCGGCTCCGCGGGCCCAGATATGTCCGTCGCGTATTTCCGGTTCGAAAGGCGGGTTTTTCCACAGTTCCAGCGGTTCGGCCGGCATCACGTCATAATGTGCATATACCAGTACGGTGGGGGCATCGGGGCTGACACGTTTTTCGGCATAGACCAGCGGATGTCCATCGGAGGGCATCACCATGGCCTCGTCGGCTCCTGCTTCGAGCAGCAATTGGCGCCAGCGTTCGGCACAGGCCAGCATGTCTTCCTTGTGTGCGGGCAGTGCACTGATGCTGGGGATACGGATGAGGCTGAACAGTTCGTCGAGGAACCGGGCTTCGTTTGCTTGTATGTATTGTTTGATTTCCATGCGGTTTTTATTTATAAATGGGTTGTCTTGTTAAGCAAATAATAATCGAGGATGGTCATGGCTGCCATGGCTTCTACAATGGGTACTGCACGAGGCAGGACGCAGGGGTCGTGACGGCCACGTGCCTTTAAAATGGTTTCATTGCCGTGGATGTCGACCGTGGGCTGTTCCATCAGTACGGTAGCTACCGGCTTGAATGCAACCCGGAAATAAATGTCTTGTCCGTTACTGATGCCTCCCTGGATACCTCCGGAGCGGTTGGTGCGGAAAGCAATCTTGTCGTTCTCGCGGTAGAAGATATCGTTCTGCTGGCTGCCTTTCATCTCCATGTGTCCAAAACCTTGTCCGTATTCAAAGCCTTTGACGGCATTGATGCTGAGCATGGCATTGCCCAAAGCGGCATGAAGCTTGCCGAAGACCGGCTGTCCCAGTCCGATAGGGCATCCCTGAATGACACAGCTGATGACCCCGCCGATGGTATCACCTTCCCCTTTGGTCTGGTAGATGTAATTGGCCATTTGCTTGGCCAGTTCCTGGTCGGGGCAGCGTACGGGATTGTTTTCGATGGTACTCAGGTCATACTTGGTATAATCTTTGTCGAGCTTGAAAGTGCCTACCTGTGAGGTGAAGGCAGTGATGCGGATGCCCAACTGCTTCAGGGCCAACTTGGCGAGGGCGCCTCCTACTACGCGGGCGATGGTTTCACGGGCAGAGGAACGTCCGCCTCCCCGATGGTCGCGTATACCATATTTCTGCGTGTAGGTGAAATCAGCATGTGAAGGACGGAATACCTCTTTCATGTTGTCATAGTCGTTGGAATGTTGGTTGGTGTTCCATACGACAAATCCAATGGGACAGCCCGTAGATACACCTTCATAGATTCCGGAAAGGAATTCTACCTCATCGGCCTCTTTCCGGGCGGTTGTGATGGAAGATTGGCCAGGTCGGCGGCGGGCCAGTTCCTGTTGCACAAACTCCATGTCGATGGCAATGCCTGCGGGAAATCCGTCGATGACACCGCCTATGGCTTTTCCGTGTGACTCACCGAAGCTGGTGAGACGGAAGATATTTCCAAAAGTGTTGTTGTACATGGTTGTATAGTATAATTGTGATTGTCTTTAGAATTTGCTTCCGGCACCTCCTCCGCCAAAGCTCCCTCCTCCGAAACTTCCGCCACCGAAGCCACCTCCAAAGCCTCCGCCTCTTCCGAAGCCTCCGCCAAAGAACGGTCCTCCCAGGAAAGGGCCTCCGTTTCCGCCCCGGTGGTGGAAATCATCGTCATTGACTTTCCGCTGGGTGCGGCGCACATGGCCGCAATGGCTGCAGAGGTAGGTGACTTCTTCGGTACGCACGCCTCCTACACGGGAAATCGTACGTACGGAAACCTGTTTCAGGGTATGCTTGTGACAGTTGGGGCATTTGTTTCGTTGGCGTACCGAATGCCAGAGTAGGGCAGGAACCAGAATGAAACAGCATCCCAGCACAATGAAGAGCAGGAGATTGTCGGATTCTCCCTCGGGAGGGGTGGGGGAACCGGAACTCTTGTCCAGTATCTGGCGTATGGCCTGGACTCCTGCTACCATACCGGCATCCCAGTTGCCTTTGCTCAGGTAAGGATTCATGTAGCGGGTCTGGATACGTTTGCAAATGGCATCGGGAAGGATGCCTTCCAGACCATATCCGGTGGCAAACTGGATGCACCGTTCTTCGGTGACCAGCAAGATGACCAGTCCGTTGTCCTTGTTTTTCTGACCGACTCCGTTTTTCTCACCCAATTGGTAAGCGAAGTCAAAGCAGTCGCCTCCTTCTATCTGGCGGACTGCCACGACCAATGTTTGGATGCCGGTTTTCTGCTCCAAGGCAAAAAGGGTGGTATCCATGGCGGCTACGGCAGCCTCACTTAACACACCGTCGGGATTACTTACATACCGTGCACGGTTTTGCAAGTGTACCATGGGAATGTCTTCCACCTTGTATCCTTCTGCTTGTAAATGGCAGAAAAATGCAGTCAGTAAAAAGAACAGTCCAAGTGAAAAATAACGTTTCATGAGGAAGTCCGCGGTTTAGAACTTTACTTCCGGGGCTTTCTCACTGCCTTCTTCTGCTTCGAAATAAGGACGCTTCTCAAATCCGAACAGGCCGGCTACGATGTTTTTCGGGAAACGGCGGATGCTCGTGTTATATTCGCGGGCCGTTTCGTTGAATTTCCGGCGTTCCACACTGATGCGGTTTTCGGTTCCTTCCAATTGAGCTTGCAGCTCCTTGAAGTTTTCATTGGCTTTTAGCTCCGGATAGTTTTCTGTCACGGCAAGCAGGCGGCTCAACGCACTGCCTACGGCGCCTTGTGCTTTTTGATAGGCTTCAATCTTTTCCGGAGTGAGGTCGTCAATGTCGATGGTCATCTGGGTAGCTTTGGCTCTGGCAGACACTACGGCATCGAAAGTTTCCTTTTCATGGGCGGCATAACCTTTGACGGTATTGACCAGGTTTGGAATCAAGTCGGAACGACGCTGGTACTGGTTTTCCACGTTACTCCATGCAGTGCCTACGGTTTCTTCTTGAGTAACCAAAGAATTATACGAACTGACGCAGTAAATTACTAACACAGCGACTACTGCGATGAGAATAATCCATGTTTTTTTCATACGTGTTATTTATGTTTTATGATTAGTTTCAGTGGCAAACATACACAAAAATCTCTTTTTTTGCCTATCTTTGCACAATAATTTTGATAAGTTGTAATATTATATATGAAGAATATCCGAAACTTTTGCATTATTGCACACATTGACCACGGGAAGTCTACTTTGGCCGACCGTTTGCTGGAATACACGCAGACCATCAAAATTACGGAAGGACAGATGTTGGATGACATGGATTTGGAGCGTGAACGTGGAATCACTATCAAGAGTCATGCCATTCAGATGGAGTATAATTATAAAGGTGAGAAATATATCCTGAACCTGATTGACACTCCGGGGCATGTGGACTTTTCATACGAGGTGTCTCGCTCCATTGCGGCATGTGAGGGTGCGTTGCTGGTAGTGGATGCTTCGCAGGGGGTACAGGCTCAGACCATCTCAAACCTTTATATGGCGTTGGAACATGATCTGGAAATTATTCCGGTGATGAACAAGTGTGACATGGCCAGTGCGATGCCGGAAGAAGTGGAGGATGAAATCATCGATTTGCTGGGCTGCAAGCGTGAAGAGATTATTCGTGCCTCTGGAAAAACCGGAATGGGTGTGGAAGAAATCTTACAGGCCGTGATAGAACGGATTCCGGCTCCTCAGGGAGATGAAAATGCCCCGTTGCAGGCATTGATTTTTGACTCTGTGTTCAATTCTTTCCGGGGAATTATAGCTTATTTTAAAGTGGAGAACGGAATTATCCGTACGGGTGATAAAGTGAAGTTCTTCAATACTGGGAAAGAATATGTGGCAGATGAAGTGGGAGTGTTGAAGATGGACATGGTACCGCGGAAAGAACTCCGTACAGGTGATGTAGGTTATATCATTTCGGGTATCAAGACTTCAAGAGAAGTGAAGGTGGGCGATACCATTACGCATATTGACCGTCCGTGTGACAAGGCAATTGACGGATTTGAGGAAGTGAAGCCGATGGTGTTTGCCGGGGTTTATCCGATAGAAGCGGAAGATTATGAAAACTTGCGCGCTTCTTTGGAGAAGCTTCAGCTGAACGATGCGTCTCTGACCTTTCAGCCTGAATCTTCTTTGGCACTGGGATTTGGTTTCCGGTGCGGTTTCTTAGGGCTTCTCCACATGGAAATCGTACAGGAGCGTCTGGACCGTGAGTTTGATATGAATGTCATTACTACGGTGCCGAACGTTTCTTATATGGTATATGATAAGCAGGGAGGGGTGCAGGAAGTGCATAATCCGGGTGGTATGCCCGATCCGACCTTAATTGATCACATTGAAGAACCTTATATTGATGCTTCCATCATTACAGCAACCGACTATATCGGTCCGATTATGACGCTTTGCTTGGGTAAGCGGGGTGAACTGGTGAAGCAGGACTATATTTCCGGAAATCGTGTGGAACTGCATTACAAGATGCCTTTGGGAGAAATCGTAATTGATTTCTATGACAAACTGAAGAGTATTTCCAAGGGATATGCTTCGTTCGACTACCATCAGTCGGGCTTCCGTCCTTCCAAACTTGTGAAGTTGGATATCTTGTTGAATGGAGAGTCGGTGGATGCATTGTCTACCTTGACTCATTTTGACAATGCTTACGATTTGGGACGGCGGATGTGTGAAAAACTGAAGGAGCTGATTCCTCGTCAACAGTTTGAAATTGCTATCCAGGCGGCTATTGGGGCCAAGATTATTGCGCGTGAAACCATCAAGGCAGTACGAAAGGATGTGACGGCCAAATGTTATGGAGGTGACGTGAGCCGTAAACGTAAGCTGTTGGAAAAGCAAAAAAGAGGAAAAAAACGAATGAAGCAAATTGGTACAGTGGAAGTGCCTCAGAAAGCATTTCTGGCAGTGTTGAAGCTGGATTAAGTATTAATTTGCGATATGGAAGCATCAAAAAGGCAGAATCTTGCCTTTTTGATGCTTCTTTTTTTATCCATTCAGCAAAAAAAATATGAAATTATTTGCCTGATTTGTTGTATTTACAAATATAAATGCTTAGTTTTGTTAGTGAAATAAGAGGTTTTAGAATGATTGACGATAGGTACCTTTTTAAAATTGTTGTTAAATCTATTATTAAAAAACACGAGTATTAACCATCTTGCTTTTTTTATTCAAATGAATGTAATATAAAAACAGTGAGATATAAAAATTAAAGAGATGGGGCAGTATAATCATTTAAGTTGTCCTGTATTGGACTCTGATCGTTCTGAACTGAATGAAGAAGAAAAAAAAGAACTTTTTCAGAAATGCATATTGATGGTGGATGTGTATGTCAAGTCGCATATTCATAATTTGGATGACGCGCATAATTTGCGTCAGGAGATATTATTGAAAGCACTTGAAGCTTTTGATAAATCTTATCATGAAAGAGGGCGTTTTAGAGCATGGGTATTGACCATTGCCATGAATATGGTACGTGATTATTATCGCAAGAAGCAGAGAGAACCTCGGATTATTTTTATGGGCAATGGCTTTTCGAATTTTGTGTATAAATATAAAAGTCGACCTTTGATTGTTTCTTTTATGTATAATCATGCTTGTGAAGTATTAACAGAAGCAATCATGGAACTCTCCTCAACGGAGCGTAAATTGATTGATTATGTCTTCTTTCATAAATTGGGCTACCGGCGCGCAAGTGAAGAGTTGCATATCAGTAAGTCTGCCTGTTTTAAACGAAGTAGAAGTATTTTGTTAAAGCTTCGATTCAGATTGGGAGAAAAAGGTATCGATCAACAGTCCTTGAATGATAATTTGTAAAAAAAAAGCATCCGGATGGGATTTCCTATCTGGATGCTTTTTTTTTGTGTTTGTCGGATTTATTCTTTTAAAGTTGAATGTTTTTTGTACATTTGCACGCGAAAATAATAAAAGAATATCTTTATGTTAACATTGGATTGTATTTATCGGGCTTCATTTGCCTTGAAAAATGTAATACGAAGAACTGATTTGATTTATGCTCCTCAGATAAATCCTGAAAGTCAGATTTATTTGAAACCGGAGAATCTGCAATATACCGGTTCCTTTAAATTGCGGGGGGCATGTTATAAAATATCCCGGCTGACAGATGAGGAAAAGGCGAAAGGTGTGATTGCCTGTTCTGCGGGAAATCATGCGCAGGGAGTGGCATTGGGAGCTACCAAACATGGAATCAAGTCGTTGATTTGTCTGCCGGAAGGTGCTCCTATCTCGAAAGTAGAAGCTACTAAGCGTTACGGTGCCGAGGTCTGCCTGGTGCCAGGGGTATATGATGATGCGTATAAAAAAGCTTTGGAACTGAAGGAGGAAAAGGGATACACATTCATTCATCCTTTTGATGATGAATATGTCATTGCCGGGCAAGGAACCATTGGCTTGGAATTGCTGAATCAGCTTCCGGATGTAGATGTCGTTATCGTGCCCGTAGGAGGTGGCGGATTGATATCAGGTGTGGCTTATGCCTTAAAGTCGCTGAATCCTAATGTAAAGGTGTATGGCGTGCAGGCTCAGGGAGCTCCCAGCATGTTGCGCTCCATAGAGCATGCCAAGCGGGAGTGTCTTGCGTCGGTGGCTACAGTGGCCGACGGAATTGCAGTGAAGGAGCCGGGGGAACATACTTTTGAGTTGTGCAGCAAGTATGTGGATGGAATTGTGACGGTGACGGAAGATGAAATTTGTGCGGCTATTCTGGCATTGATGGAACAGCAGAAATTGATTGCGGAAGGAGCGGGTGCTGTTTCTGTAGCGGCGGCTATGTTCAATAAGGTACCGGTGGCAGGCAAGAAAACCATTTGTGTGGTTTCAGGTGGCAATATTGATGTGACTATTTTGAGTCGTGTGATTGGTCGTGGATTGGATATGTCCGGACGCTCCTATACGGTGACACTCGATTTGCATGACAGGCCGGGAGAACTGATGGGAGTAGCTGCTATAATCGCCCGCTTGGGTGGAAACATTATTTCTGTTTTGCATGAACGAAACAACAATAACAGTAATGTGACAGCCTGTTTCCTGCGGCTGGTCATGGAAACACGTAATGCGGAGCATATTGCGCAGATTCGGAATGCGCTGCTGCAAGCCGGCTATTCTATTGTAGACTGACGGGAAATGAAGAGGGGCAGCTATTTGGGGTACAAGGCTGTCCCTGTAAATTTACTTTTTTTAAACAGATTTTCTCCGTTAGCGTTACCAACAAAACAATATTTATCGTACATTTGCCACACATTTGTAATGTATGGTTTGCAAAAATGACTAATACAATAAAACATCTAGGTATTGTGGAAAGCATCAATGGTTCTTACCTGAAAGTAAGGATTGTACAGACTTCTGCCTGCTCTTCATGCAGCATAAATGGGCATTGCAGTGCGGCTGAGTCTAAAGAAAAACTGATAGATGTATACAATAAGGAAGGGCTTGACTGCCAAATTGGAAGTCAGGTCATGATAAGCGGAGCGGCATCTTTGGGTATGAAAGCGGTCATGTGGGCTTTCGTTTTTCCCTTTGCGGTGTTGCTCGTTTCGCTTTTTGTCTCCATGTGGATTACGGGAGGAGATGAGGCGGTTTCTTCGCTTATTGCTTTATGTATGCTTATACCTTATTATCTGATACTTTTCGTTTGCCGGGAAAAATTCAGACGTACTTTTGTATTTGTTTTGGAATCAATTAATAATTAATAAACTAACTTTATATTATGAGTTTAATTTTGGTTGCAGTGATTTCACTGGGTGCCATAGGCTTGATTTCAGCTGTTATCTTGTACGTGGCTTCCAAGAAATTTGCTGTGTATGAAGATCCGCGGATTGGACAGGTTGCCCAAGTGCTTCCTCAGGCCAATTGCGGTGGATGTGGCTTTCCGGGATGCTCCGGTTTTGCTGCAGCTTGTGTGAAGGCTGGTTCTCTGGAAGGAAAAATGTGTCCGGTGGGCGGTCAGCCTACGATGGAGAAAGTGGCAAGCATCTTGGGACTGGAGGCGGTTGCTTCCGAACCGAAGGTGGCGGTAGTGAGATGTAACGGGACTTGCGCCAATCGTCCGAAACTGACTCAGTACGACGGCGTGCGTTCGTGTGTGGTAGCCAATTCCACTTTTGGAGGTGAAACAGGATGTACGTTCGGATGTCTGGGATGCGGAGATTGTGTGTCAGCTTGCCAGTTTGATGCCATTCACATGAATCCGGAGACGGGACTTCCGGAAGTGGACGAGTCCAAATGTACAGCATGTGGGGCTTGCAGCAAAGCTTGTCCGCGTAACATCATTGAGATTCGTCCGAAAGGAAAGAACAACCGGAGAGTTTACGTACAGTGTGTCAATAAAGACAAAGGAGCTGTAGCACGTAAAGCTTGTGCGGCTGCCTGCATTGGTTGTGGCAAGTGTGTAAAGGTGTGTCCGTTTGAAGCCATTACTTTGGAAAATAACCTGGCCTATATTGATCCGGCAAAATGTAAATCTTGCCGCAAGTGTGAAATGGAATGTCCGCAGCATGCGATTATTGCTGTAAATTTCCCTCCTCGCAAACCGAAGGCTGAGGCTCCGGCCACAGAAAAGCCGGCCACAGAAAAGCCCGCAGCTAATCCTGCCAAGCCAGAAGCTGTAAAGAAGGAAACTGTAAGTCCGACAGTCACTCCGGCTGACGAAGCTCCGAAAAACACCGAAGCTTAATCTTATAATTGTATAATACTAAATAACATAACAGTGAAGACGTTTAGAATTGGTGGAGTTCATCCAGCAGAAAATAAATTGTCAGCCGGGAAAGCCATAGAGACGCTTGCACTTCCTAAGCAAGCCGTATTCCCGTTGTCTCAGCATATTGGTGCGCCCGCCACTGCCATCGTGAAAAAAGGCGATGTAGTGAAAGTCGGAACCAAGATTGCCGAAGCGGGTGGCTTTGTATCGGCTGCTATCTTCTCTTCCGTTTCCGGTAAGGTGAATAAGATAGACAGTGTGATTGATGCAAGTGGTTATCGTAAACCTGCCATATTTATCGATGTGGAAGGTGATGAGTGGGAAGAATCGATTGACCGCAGTACGGAGTTGGTAAAGGAATGTAACCTGACTCCCGAAGAAATTGTGGCTAAAATTAAGAATGCCGGTGTCGTGGGAATGGGTGGTGCCTGCTTTCCTACCCATGTGAAACTGACTCCTCCTCCCGGATGCAAGGCCGAATGTGTAATCATCAATGCCGTAGAGTGTGAACCTTATCTGACGGCCGACCATCGCCTGATGTTGGAGAAAGCCGACGAGATTCTGGTGGGTGTGCAAATTCTGATGAAGGCAGCCAAAGTGAACAAGGCTTATATCGGTATTGAGAACAACAAACCGGATGCCATTCAGCTGATGACTCAGAAAGCAGCAGCTTATCCGGGTATCGAAGTCGTACCTTTGAAAGTGAAATATCCGCAGGGAGGTGAAAAACAGCTGATTGATGCCATTATCGGTCGTCAGGTACCGGCTCCTCCTGCCATCCCTATCAACGTGGGGGCTGTAGTGCAGAACGTAGGTACGGCGTATGCGGTATATGAAGCTGTTCAGAAGAACAAACCTTTGTTTGAACGTGTGGTGACCGTTACGGGTAAGTCATTGAAGAACCCGTCTAATTTCCTGACCCGTATGGGAACTCCGATGAGCCAGTTGATAGACGCAGCCGGTGGACTGCCGGAAGATACCGGAAAAGTAATCGGTGGTGGTCCGATGATGGGTAAGGCGTTGGTGAATACTGAGGTGCCTATCTGTAAGGGTAGTTCAGGTGTGCTGATTATGAACGACAAGGAAGCACGCCGTGCAGAACCGCAGCCGTGTATCCGTTGTGCAAAATGTGTGAATGCCTGTCCGATGGGCTTGGAACCCTTCCTGCTGGCCACTTGCTCGGCTCACGGCGACTGGGAACGAGTGGAACACGAAATGATTATGTCGTGCATCGAATGCGGCTCATGTCAGTTTACATGTCCTTCTCATCGTCCGATGTTGGATTACATCCGTTTAGGTAAAGGTAAGGTGGGCGGTATCATCCGTGCACGTAATGCAAAAAAATAATTGGAGAATCTTATGGCAAACAAATTAATAGTATCCTTATCGCCGCATGTACATAGTGGCGACAGTGTACAGAAAAACATGTATGGCGTGCTGATTGCGCTGATACCGGCCTTGCTCGTATCTTTCTACATGTTCGGCTTGGGAGCAGTGGTGGTGACACTGACTTCTGTCATAGCCTGCTTGTTCTTTGAATGGGCTATCACCAAATATATCTTGAAGCGTGAACGTACCACGATTACCGATGGTTCGGCCGCGTTGACCGGAGTGTTACTGGCGTTCAACCTGCCTTCCAACCTGCCGTTGTGGATTATCATCATCGGTGCGCTGGTAGCGATCGGTGTGGGAAAAATGACATTTGGTGGTTTGGGATGCAATCCGTTCAACCCCGCTTTGGTGGGACGTATTTTCCTGTTGATTTCTTTCCCGGTACAGATGACTTCCTGGCCGGTAGTAGGACAGCTCACCAGCTATACGGATGCGGAAACGGCAGCCACTCCGCTGGCTTTGATGAAGATGGCCGTACATGGCGATGCCAATGCCTTGAGCCAGCTTCCTGATACGATGTCTTTGTTCCTGGGTAACAATCCGGGATGTATCGGTGAGGTGAGTGCGTTGGCCTTGTTGCTGGGACTTATCTATATGTTGTGGAAAAAGATTATTTCCTGGCACATTCCGGTTTCCATTCTGGTCACTGTATTTGTATTCTCAGGCTTGATGCATTTGGCAAATCCTACGGTGTATGCTTCTCCGTTTGCTCATCTGTTTACCGGAGGTCTGATGCTGGGAGCTATTTTCATGGCAACCGACTATGTCACTTCGCCGATGACCCACAAGGGCATGCTGATTTATGGCGTGGCCATCGGTTTCCTGACCGTAGTAATCCGTACTTTCGGTGCTTATCCGGAAGGTATGTCGTTCGCCATTTTCATCATGAACGCATTTACTCCGTTGATTAATACCTATTGTAAACCAAAACGCTTCGGGGAGGTAGTGAAGAAATGAAAAAACTAGAATCATCTTTAAAGAATATGGCTCTGGCACTGACCGGATTTTCCGTAGTGGCCGGAGGTTTGCTGGGTTGGGTGAACGATGTGACCGCAGAACCGATTGCACAGGCTAACGCCAAGACATTGAGCGATGCTATTGCAGTGGTGGTTCCTGGTTTTGATAATAATCCGGCTGAAGCTCCTGAAACGGTGGAAGTCAATGGAGCAACGTATAAAATCTATAAAGCTACAAAGGGCGGAAAACCTATCGGGGCCGCAGTAGAATCGGCTTCCAATGGATTTGGCGGTACATTGACCGTATTGGTCGGATTCGATAATGAAGGAAACATCATTGATTATTCTCTTTTGAGTCATTCTGAAACGCCAGGACTGGGTTCAAAGGCTGCCGATTGGTTTAAGAAGGGTGCCAAAGGCGATATCACGGGGAAGAACCCGGGCAAGGCACCTTTGACCGTCAGCAAAGACGGTGGAGATGTGGATGCCATTACGGCTTCTACCATTACCTCGCGTGCCTTCCTGCTGGCTGTGAACAATGCGTATGCAGCTTATATGAACCAGCATGTGGATGGAGCCAGTGGAGCTTCTCAGCAGAAAAAGGGTGCCGGGGAATATGAAAAAGCAGATACGACGAATGTAGAACCCGTTAAAGAATAGGAGGACAGGCTATGAATAATTTTAAAGTGTTAATGAATGGGATTGTAAAAGAGAATCCTACGTTTGTACTCCTGCTGGGTATGTGTCCGACTTTGGGTACAACTTCTTCTGCCATCAACGGTATGGGTATGGGATTGGCCACGATGTTCGTATTGATTTGTTCCAACGTGGTGATTTCTCTGATTAAGAACTTGGTACCGGATATGGTACGCATTCCTATTTTCGTGGTAGTCATTGCGTCGTTTGTAACCTTGTTGCAGATGGTGATGCAGGCATACGTGCCGGCACTGTATGCTACCTTGGGATTGTTTATCCCGTTGATTGTGGTAAACTGTATCTTGCTGGGACGTGCGGAAGCTTTCGCGGCCAAAAACAATCCGGTTTCTTCCTTCTTTGATGGATTGGGTATGGGACTTGGATTTACCATTGCCTTGACCTTGCTGGGTGGAGTGCGTGAATTCTTAGGTACAGGTAAGCTGTTTAATATCGCAATTATGCCGGAAGATTACGGAATGCTGATATTCGTACTGGCCCCCGGTGCGTTCATTGTATTGGGATATCTTATTGCGATTGTAAACCGCTTGAAAAAAGCATAACCCTTAAAAATAGAAAGATATGGAATATATATTGATATTTATTACCGCAATCTTTGTGAACAACATCGTGTTGTCACAATTCTTGGGTATCTGTCCGTTTCTGGGAGTCTCCAAGAAAGTTGAAACCGCTATGGGTATGGGAGCAGCGGTAGCTTTCGTGCTGACGCTGGCCACTATCGTGACATACGTCATTCAGAAGTTTGTGCTGGATGCATTCGGACTGGGATATTTGCAGACCATTGCTTTTATCCTTGTCATCGCAGCTTTGGTGCAGATGGTGGAAATTATCCTGAAAAAAGTTTCACCTTCTTTGTATCAGGCACTGGGTGTGTTTCTTCCGTTGATTACCACCAACTGCTGCATTCTGGGTGTGACCATTCTGGTGATTCAGAAGAACTATGACTTGCTGACAGGTGTGGTTTATGCTTTCTCTACCGCATTGGGCTTTGCCTTGGCATTGATTGTATTTGCTGGTATCCGGGAACAGCTGAGTCTGGTCAACATCCCGAAAGGCATGCGCGGCATGTCTATTGCTTTGGTGACAGCTGGTTTGCTGGCCATGGCCTTTATGGGATTCTCTGGAGTAGATAAAGGACTGGCTGTGCTGTTTGGCTTGAACTGATTTTATCATTTTAATAGAATAACCTCTTAAAAAGTGTTATCCGAAAAGCTTTTGGGTAACACTTTTTTAATTTTTTAATGACGGGTTGGTGTACATTTCAATCTTTTTTCCTACTTTTGTAGACATATAGTAAATGACTTTAATAAAGGAGTTAAATATAAGAAAACCTTAGTGTTATGAAAAAAAGAATTCTCGTGACAGGTGGAACCGGATACATAGGTTCTCATACTGTGGTTGAATTGCAGAATAGCGGCTACGACGTAGTAATTGTGGACAATCTTTCTAATTCACGTGCTGATGTAGTGGATAGTATTGAACAAATCACTGGAGTACGTCCTGCTTTTGAAAAAGTGGATTGTTTGGATCAGGCAGGTCTGGATGCGGTGTTTACGAAATATCCTGGAATCCAGGGAATTATTCATTTTGCAGCTAGCAAAGCTGTAGGTGAGTCTGTACAGAAACCGTTGCTGTATTATCGTAACAACTTGGTTTCATTGATTAATCTGCTGGAACTGATGCCGAAACATGGAGTAAAAGGAATCATCTTCTCTTCATCTTGTACGGTATACGGTCAGCCGGATAAATTGCCTGTAACAGAAGAGGCTCCTATCAAGAAGGCAGAATCTCCATACGGCAATACGAAGCAGATTAACGAAGAAATCATCCGTGATACTGTAGCCTCCGGTTCTCCGATTCATGCCATCATGTTGCGTTACTTCAACCCGATTGGCGCACATCCTACAGCTTTGATTGGTGAACTTCCGAACGGTGTACCGCAGAACCTGATTCCATATTTGACACAGACTGCCATGGGAATCCGTGAGAAGCTGAGTGTGTTCGGTGACGACTATGACACACCGGACGGTTCTTGTATCCGTGACTATATTTACGTGGTAGATTTGGCTAAAGCACACGTAATTGCGATGGACCGTATTTTGAATGACAAACAGAAAGACAAAGTGGAGGTATTTAATATCGGTACCGGACGCGGTCTTTCCGTATTGGAACTGATTCACAAGTTTGAAGAAGCTACAGGCGTGAAACTGAACTACCAGATTGCTCCGCGCCGTGCGGGTGATATCGTGAAGGTATGGGCTGATCCTGCTTATGCAAATGCAGAACTGGGCTGGAAAGCTGAAACTTCTATTGAAGATACCTTGCGTTCGGCCTGGAAATGGCAGGTTCATTTGCGTGAAAAAGGAATCATGTAAAGAATTGAAAGTATTAATAAATTAAAAAATACTGAACTAAATACGTTTTACAACGTTATATGTGATGTACAGCTCTTGTGATGGTTGTCTATGTGAATAGCTAATCGTGACAGCTGACTTCCATTTGGAACAGGCAGGGAGTTGTATTTTTGCATAGTAGTTTTGTCGTGTTTTATTTTGTGTTTGTGTTGTGGCTGTTCTCCGACGAGAGTCGGGGAACAGTTTTTTTTGTAGTTAGGGATTTTATTATACCTTTGCAACCGATTTTCGAATCAAGGGAATGGAACTTCCCTGTGATAAACCGCTAATGAAGTAGCTGATAGTTCCTGCCGAGGCGGGCCTTTTTCGAATGGCCGGCAGGAAGCATTGTATTTGCATCCGGGCCTATGCAGTGGCTGCCTTGGTTTTTGCGAAGACCAGAATGTAGGATGTAAGAAAATAACAGACAGTATGAAGACTTTGAAGAATCAGAATTATTGGTGGAAATTTGAGCAATTTCCTTTATTTCTTTATTTGTTTAAATGGCTTTTTCTTTCCGTTTTGTCCGGTGCGTGCATTGGCTCGGCTTCTGCCCTGTTGCTAGTGTCGCTGGAATGGGCCACGCAGTATCGTGAACACCACCTTTGGATTATTGCCTTGTTGCCATTGGCAGGATTGATTATTGGATTGATGTATCATTATCTTGCCGGATCTGCTTCCAGGGGAAACAATTACCTGATAGAGGAAATCCGCTCTCCTCACGACATCATTCCCTTTCGGATGGCTCCATTGGTATATGTCGGTACCGTACTGACGCACTTGTTTGGTGGTTCTGCCGGTAGGGAAGGCACTGGTGTGCAGATGGGAGGGGCGATAGCCGACCAGTTTTCTCGTTTATTCCGCATGCGGCGCAGAGACCACCGGTTGATGGTAGCCATCGGTATCAGTGCAGGTTTTGCTTCCGTGTTTGGTACGCCGTTGGCTGGAGCCGTTTTCGGTCTGGAGGTTATTGTAGTAGGCCGTATGCGTTACGAGGCCATCTTGCCCAGTTTCCTTTCGGCTGCGGTAGCCAGTATGGTGTGTCATGCTTGGGGAGTGGAGCATACCCATTATGTGATGCCGGAGGTTCCTGCGCTTGACGGAAGCAATCTGCTGTGGACTGTGGCAGTGGGTATCCTTTTCGGACTGGCGGCCATGCTGTTCTCGCGTTCCATCGGTTTCTGGTCGGGAGTGGCCAAGCGTATCAGTTACCCGCCATTGCGTCCGCTGGCAGGAGGTGTGGTGATAGCTGTTGCTGTCTGGCTGATGGGAACCACGAAATACATCGGCTTGGGTGTTCCCACCATTGTGGCTTCTTTCTCCGAACAGCAGATGTGGTATGATTTCCTGTTGAAAACGTTGTTTACCACCTTTACCATCGGAGTTGGTTTCAAGGGAGGAGAAGTGACTCCTTTGTTTTTTGTGGGAGCTACGTTGGGAAGTGCCTTGTCGGCTATCGTGCCTCTGCCCATGGGATTGCTGGCCGGAATCGGTTTTGTGGCCGTATTTGCCGGGGCAACCAATACGCCGATAGCCTGTACGCTGATGGGAATTGAATTGTTCGGGGCTGGTCCGGGCATTTATTTAGGAATTGCCTGTGTAGTAGCTTATCTGTTTTCCGGTCATACGGGTATCTATACGGCCCAGTTGATTGGAAGTCCCAAACACTTGGTTTACCTTCGGGAAAAGGGAAAAACTTTGGCTGAAAGAAGCTGATTGACGAGAATTTGAAATCAGACTGTAAAGATAAATTATCCTCGACTCGTTCGTGCGAAGACCTTGTCACGTTCGTGCGGAGACCTTGACACGTTCGTGATGAGACCTTGACACGAACGTGACGAGGTGTATGAATCAAGGCGCTTGATAAAATTTGCAGAGATTGTTTGGTCATAAACTTGAAAAATTCTATCTTGTATCGAGAATAAAAAAACAGACAGCTATGGAAATCAAGCATGATGAATCCCGGCAGGAGTTTTATGTGGAACTGGAAGGGCACCGGGCCCATGTGGCGTATCAGATTCACGATGAAGGATTGGACATACGGCATACCATTGTGCCGGAAGCTATTGGAGGAAGAGGCATTGCCTCAGCTTTGGTAAAGGCTGCCTACGATTATGCCCGTTGTAAAGGATTGAAGGCGGTGGCCACTTGCTCGTATGCTGTCATTTGGTTGCAACGGCATCCGGAGTATCAGGGAGAAGTGGGCGAGGATTATGCCGGACAAGGAACCTGTGCCCTATAAGGAAAGGGCACAGGCAGGCTGTTTTCAGACGCGGTAGATTTTCTTTTTCTTGATGAAGAACAGCCACCGCAGGAAAGATGCGGTGAAGGTATGGCTGAAGGAGTTGATTCCGTCCGTGCGGTCGTCAATGTCGTTCAGCAGTCTTTCTGCGTCTTTTTCGGCCAACATACCGCTGTTGACCATCTGCCGCACGGTGCGGCGTTCGTTGCTCAGCAGCATACGGATAGATTTGACGGTCAGTGCGTGCCCGTATGCTTTCGGGAAATTCTTCGCCAGATTGCCGATAAAGGTTCCCATACGGGTGATGTTGTCGTTTATCTCTGCGCGTAAGACTTCCAGTACGGGTTGCTGTTCACTGGTAATCCATTCGGACGACGTCAGGTCGTTCAGCAATTTCAGGCTTTCTTTCTGCAAGATGATGAATCCCCGACCCAGGTCGTAGACCACCGTGATGCGTTCACGGAAATAGAAGGTCATCCAGTTCTGGAGGTAAGGAAGTCCCCGCAGACTGTTCAGCACATCGGTCCGTTGGCAGAACTTGAAGATGGAGTGCCGCATGTTCAGCGGATACTTCCCGTCGTGGTCATACAGTTCGTCCAATGAGTTCATGAGTCGCAGAAAGACTACTTTCGAAATAACCCCTTCTTCATAAATCTGGCGGCAGACTGCCTTCTCTTTATCCAGCACGCGCAGACGGATTTCCGGAAGCATGGCCTGGTTCTGCGGATTCTTGGCCGGTTCCTGCGGGCGGCTGGTCATGTAGCTTTCCACCTTGTTCCAGTTAGCCCCCTCCAGGGCTTCTCTCTTCTTCAGGCTTTCCAAGTACTTTTCTGAATTTTCGCGAACCGATTTTTCAATGCGGTATTCCAGCATGGTACGAGCCGAAGGAATGTGTGTCAGTCCCAGTCGGTTCAGCAGTCCTCGCATGGTCGTGGCGTTGATGCACAAGGTCAGGGTCACAATGCCGGCTGTGAAGAACAGTACCTGACTTCGGATATCCTCGGGAATGGCCGGGGTATAGGAGACCATCAGGGCCAGCGTCATGGCCAGTGCCCCGCGAAGTCCGCCCCAGGTGAGGATGACCGATTCCCGTTTGGTCAGTCCGTATCCCAGCCGTTTCATCACCGGATAGAGCATCATAATCATGGCAAAGCGAATCAGGTTGAGGGCGACATAAAGGAGTAGGAGTATGCCGAGCGCACTCCAGGAGAAGTCCACTTTTTCCGCGATGACGATACCCACTAGAATGAAAATCAGCGTATTGGCGATGTAGGTCAGCAGCTCCCAGAAATGTTCCATGAAGGTGTTCACCTGAGGCTTCAGCCGTGGTTTCCCTACGTAGGTTACGGTCAGCCCGAAGGCTACGAGGGCAATAACGCCTGACACACCGAGATAGTATTGCGAGAGGATGAACGTGAGATAAGCTGCCAGGATGATGACACTGTTCTGCACCATTTCTTCCGAATTGATGCGGGTGATGAACCAGATGACGATGCGTGCCAGAAAGAATCCCAGCAGGGTACTGATGCCCACTTCCTGAATGAATGTGACGAGAGGAGAGGTGTGGCTGGCTTCGCCCGATACGTAGGCCCCGAAGAAGAGCATGAAGCACACGATGCCTGTTCCATCGTTCAGCAGGGATTCCGCATCCACGAGGGTGGAGAAGCGTTTGCTGGTTTTCAGCTCGTGCAACAGGGCCACGACGGCTACCGGGTCGGTGGCACTGATTAAGGCACCGAACATGAGGGCAAATGCCCAGGTCCATGATTCGAGTCCGGGAACAAACGTGGCGATGCCCATAAGGAAGGCGCCTGTCAGCAGCATGCAGATGACGAGTCCAGGAGCAGCCAGCAGGGTGGCATTAGCCAGGGTCTTCTTGAAGATATGCAGGTTGAGTTCGTAGGCCGCATCAAAAATCAGGATGGGCAGGAACAGGTAGAGAATCAGGTCGGGATTGATGTTGGCTACAGAGTTGACGGCACTGTGCAGTTCCGGCATCGACTGGAACACTCCGGTGCGGTTCAGTACGCCGACAAGGATTCCGATGGCAAACAGTCCGACGGTGTAGGGAAGTCGGCTGTGCTTGAGCAAGGATTTCAGGATAGCTCCGATAATGAGCCCTCCGATGGTCAGCAGCAGAGGGGCAAGAAAGGTGTATTCTTCCATAGTTTGTTGTCCAATAAAAAATGAGCATTTGAATATTTAACAAAGTTAAAAAATCAAATGCTCATAAACAAGTGGTTTGCTTCTTATTTCTCCTTTTGTCTCGCGATTTCTTCGGCTATCCTGCGTGCAGTGGCCCGGTCGGGCTTGCCGGTTCCGGTCTGTGGCAACTGCCGGATGTGGAAGATTTGCTTGGGTCGCCAATAGGGAGGAAGGGAATCGAATGCCTTTCTCAAGGCCGTTTCCGGGCAGGTGCCGTCCTCGTCTTCCAGCAGCAGTACGATGCGCTCCCCAAATTTAGGGTCGGTGACGGCAGTTATTTGGAAAGGAGTTGCTAAAAAGGATTTCAGCGCATTTTCCACCTCTTCAATCTGTACCTTGACGCCTCCCGTGTTGAGTGTGTTGTCTTTCCGTCCCAGAATGCGGAACTGTCCTTGTGCATTGAACTCACAGATGTCGTTGGTGGCCAGGATGTCCGGGCAGACAGCCGGGGCCTGAATGGTCAGGGTATTTTCCGCTGAAAGAGACAGTCTGACGTGTGGGAAAGGCGTGTACCAGTCGGAGGCCTCCGGACCGTTGAGGCGTCGCAAGGCAATGTGCGACAGGGTTTCCGTCATACCATACGTACTCCATACGGCGTGTGGAAATGACAGTAGTTGCTTTCCCAAAGACGCATCGATGGCTCCTCCGCCGATGATGAGGTGGCGGATTTGCCGAAGGCATTCTTTTTCTTCGGCCACTTGCAAAGTGTTGAATACCTGCATGGGAATCATGGCAGCGAAAACGGGAGCAGTGCTTGTTTGTGCCAGCGGATGTCCGCTGGGAGTGACTGGCAGCAGGTTCAATCCGGCCACCAGCGCACGGACTACAACCATCTTTCCGGCGATGTATTTCAGTGGCATGCAGAGTAGGGCCGTATCGCCGGGAGTCAATCCTAGAAAACTGACTGTCAGCATGGCGCTTTGCATCATGCGTTGTTTTTCTACCCGCAGCGGTTTGGGCGTTCCCGTCGAACCGGAAGTGTGTACCAGTACGGTGTTGTGGTCGTCAAACCATTCACTCAGGAAATCGGCCAAAGAGGCTTGGAAACTCTCCGCTCCGTATCGGGCATAGAAGGTTTCCTGCAGGACACTGGGTTGTCCTTCCTGTCGGGCACGGGCCTCTGTGGCCGAATAGTCCACTCCTTCTATCCGGATGTGCTGACGGGCAATGTCGGTGATAAAGGTAGGATGGCTCATGTCAGGGACGATTCAGGAAAGTTAGAAAATCAGAGGCCTTTTCTTCGGGATGGAACCACAGGCAGTCGCCTTCAATGTGCAGCGGATAGTCGAGGTTGTCGGTAAAGAGCTGGCCGGTACCGAGTCCCTGTGGCATGGTCGGGTGAAGCGTGGCACACCATTGGGTGATGGCGTTCAGGCCGATGTTCGATTCCAGCGCTGAAGTCACCCAGTAGCCGATACCCCTTTCCTGGGCCAGTGAAATCCATTCTTCTGCCCCTCGGATGCCTCCGTGGAGCGACGGTTTCAGGATGATGTATTGCGGACGGATGGTATCCAGCAATTCTTTTTTCCGGCAGGTTTCGTTCACGCCAATCAGTTCTTCGTCCAGTGCGATGGGGAAGGGAGAGTCAGCGCACAGAGCCTTCATCGCTTCCCATTGTCCGGCCCGTATGGGCTGTTCGATGGAATGAAGCTGGAATTCGTTCAGTTGTGTCAGTTTCCTCAGGGCATCTTCCGGTCGGAAGGCTCCGTTGGCATCCACACGGAGTTCGATGTCGGAAGCGGAAAAATGACGGCGGATGTGGGCCAGCAGTTCCAGTTCCCGTTCGAATTCGATAGCCCCGATTTTTACCTTGATGCACCGGAATCCGGCTTTCATCTTTTCTTCGATGCGGCGGTACATCTCGTCAAAATTGCCCATCCAGATGAGTCCGTTGATGGGAATACCTTGTGTGCCCCGGCTGAAGGGAGTATCCCAAAATCTCAGGCTATGGGCCTGCAGGTGGGCAAAGGCCGTTTCCAGTCCGAAAAGGATGGACGGATAGGGGCGGAGTGCTTCGTAGTCGATGTGTCCGTCGGCTGCAGTCTTTTCACAGATTTCAGCCAGCAGCCGAGGGTAGTCGGGCAGGTCGTCACAGCTCAGGGCAGGCAGGGGGGCACATTCACCTACGCCATACTGTCCGGTTTCCGTGTCGGTGAGCAGCAGATACCAGACTTGCCGGATGTGGTACACTCCGCGGGATGTGCCGGCAGGTTGTTTGAAATGGAGGGTACGCGGAAATATTTTCAGTGAATACATGATACATTCTGTGAGGGATGAAACAATAAGCGGACAGAAAGCAAAAGCAAGTTTCGCTTTCTGTCCGGTAGAAATTTGTGGGATGAATCAATCAGGGGAATTTAGGATACTTGCTCCAGTCGGGTTTCCGTTTTTCAAGGAATGCTTTTCCGCCTTCCTGTGCTTCGTCGGTCATGTAATAGAGCATGGTGGCATCTCCGGCAAGTTCCTGGATACCGGCCTGTCCGTCCAGTTCCGCATTGAGTCCGGCCTTGATCATACGCAGGGCCAGCGGACTGTGTTGCATCATGGTTTCGGCCCATTCCACTACTTCATCTTCCAGCTGGTCGAAAGGCACCACCTTGTTCACCAGTCCCATTTCCAGTGCTTCCTGGGCAGAATACTGGCGGCAGAGGAACCAGATTTCGCGGGCCTTTTTCTGGCCTACAATCCGGGCCAGGTAAGAAGAGCCGAATCCGGCATCGAAGCTGCCCACACGAGGCCCTGTCTGTCCGAAGATGGCATTTTCGGAAGCGATGGTCAGGTCACAGACCACGTGGAGTACGTGTCCGCCTCCGATGGCATATCCGTTGACCATGGCAATGACCGGTTTCGGGATGGAGCGGATTTGTTTCTGTACGTCGAGCACGTTCAGGCGGGGTACGCCGTCGGTGCCTACATAACCTCCGTGTCCTTTCACGTGCATGTCGCCGCCGGAGCAGAAGGCTTTGTCGCCGGCGCCTGTCAGTACCACCACGTTGATGTCCTGACACTCACGGCAGATGAGCAGGGCATCGCTGATTTCGGAAGTAGTGGTCGGGGTGAATGCGTTTCTGTATCGCGGACGGTTGATGGTAATTTTGGCAATACCATGATAGAAATCAAACAGAATATCTTGGTATTCTTTGATGGTTTTCCATTCTCTGGGTTGTGACATAATGCTTGTTATTTTAAGTTGTGATAATATGTTTTCAGGTGTTCAATGTCCTTGTCTTTTTCTGTAAACACTTCCAGCAATATCGGTCGTGAAGTGATGGAAGGCTGGGTGAATGCTTCGACAGTCTGGTCCAGTTCCTCGTCGTTATGGGCGGAGAGGTAGTGGAAGCCACGGTCTTCGGCCCATGCTTTGGCCGAGGTGCGGTGCGTGGCCGTGATGAAACGTCGGCTGCTGTCCTGCATCTCCAGTCCCGGAAGGGCATGGAAGATTTCGCCTCCTTCGTTGTTGAGCAGGAGGATGCGTACGTTGCTTCCGTAGTTGGTGTTCCAGAGGGCATTCATGTCATAGAAGAAACTCAGGTCGCCGATAAAGATGAAATTGAGCTTGTCGGAGGCCGTAGCGTAACCGAGGGCCGTGGACAAGGAGCCTTCGATGCCGTTGGTTCCCCGGTTTGACAAAACTTCCACTTCCTGAGGGAGCGGGAACAGTTGGGCATAGCGTACCGTCGAGCTGTTGGCCAGGTGGAGCGAGCAAGGTGTCGGCAGGTGCCCGATGACTTTTCCGATGGCACTCATCTCGGAGTAGGGAAATTCGGCCTGCGGAATCTGCTTGGACAGGGCTTCCCAGGCGCGCGGGTATTCTGGAGTTCGGCTGTCCATCATCGGTGCAATCTTTTCCAAAAACTCAAACGGGTCCATTTCGATGACGGTGGTCAGAGAACCGAAAAGGTCGGCTACCTGCCCGTCGGGAGTTACGTGCCAGTGTTCTACCGGTGGATGGCGGCGAAGGAATTTCTTGAGTCGTTTGGAGATGATATGTCCTCCGTATGTGATGAGCAGTTCCGGACGCATCTTCTGCTGCGCTTCAAAATCCATAGAGCAGAGCAGCGGCTCGATGTTGCGGATGGGCTGTCCCGGAATGGTCTGGTTGCTGATGTTTTCGGTGAACCAGGCAAAATGCTTGTAGAGCATCTTGGTAGATTTCTTGTCGAACAGGTAAATCAGGTTCATCTGTCCCACCACCACCATGCGTCGCTGGTAACGGTTCAGCCGTTCGATGAGCGGCTGGTAGTCCTTGTCGTACACGTTCAGTCCCTGGTAACGGGTAATGACCCGTGCTTCGGGAAGTTCCGTTACCGGGAGTTTAAAGAAGGGCTCACTGATGGGAACGTTGATATGTACAGGTCCTTTCCCATGGTGGTCAAGTTCCATGAGAGCCTCGTTGATAAGTCGGTTGCAGTACCATTCGTCTTCTTCCGTCTGTACTTCGGGCAAGTCGACCGATTTTTTGACCAGGCTGCCAAACACCCCTGGCTGCGGAAGCGTTTGTCCGTCCATCTGGCCAATCCATGCCGCAGGGCGGTCGGCCGAAATCACTACAAGAGGGACTTGCTGGTAGAAGGCTTCGGCCACGGCCGGGTGAATATTCAGTAGGGCCGTACCCGATGTGCAGCAGATTGCCGCCGGTTGGCCTCCGTTCAGGGCCAGTCCCAAGGCAAAAAAACCGGCACTACGTTCATCGGTCATCGGATAGCAGGTAAACTCCGGAATGTTGACCAAGGTTTGTACGATAGGAATGTTCCGGCTTCCGGGGCATAACACAATCTTCTGTATGCGGTGAGCTTTCAGCAGGGCTACGAGCTGCAAGATATTTTTTTTGTCAGTATACATGATTCTTTTATATGTTTTAGATTGAGAGGATATTTCGCATGGTATTCATTTTCTGCTGCGTTTCTTCCCATTCCGAATCGGCCGTGGAGTCGGGCAGGATACCTCCTCCCGCATAAAGGGTGGCTGTATTTCCTTCCACGTGCATGCAGCGCAGGTTGACATATAGGGTGGTGTCGCCTTGCGGGTCCATCCATCCGATGATGCCGGAATAGAAAAGGCGGTCGTGCGGTTCCGTTTGCAGAATAAACCGGTAGGCTTCTTCTTTCGGCAGTCCGCAGACGGCAGGGGTGGGGTGCAGTTCTTGCAGCACATTGCCCAAGTGGTTTGTATCCTTCAGGCAAAAATGAAAGTCCGTTTTCAAATGTACCAGTTGACCGGCACGGGCCGTATAAGGTCCCTTTTCGGTCAGTTTGCTGCCGAATCTCTTGACGGTTTTACGGATGTATTCTCCCACGAAAGCCTGTTCTTCCTTGTTCTTTTTGCTCCAATCCGTAGGCATGACTTCTCCCTGCATGGGCATGGTGCCTGCCAGGGCTACGGTATGCCATTCCTCCTCGTGCCCGCTGAGGATGATTTCGGGCGTGCTGCCTATCCATGTGCCGGTAGAAGGGGTGTGGCACAAGGAAATCATCATGCGCGGGTAATTGTTGCAGGCCTGGATGAATGTGGTCAGTGGAGAAAATGCTTCGTGCAGTGGCTGGACGCTACTTCTTGAAAGCACCAGCTTACGGAACAGCTTTTCTTTCAGTGGCAGGATAAAGCGGCTGAATGTTTCGGTGTATTGCTCCTTTTCCTCTTTTTCAGAGGGTTGGAGTGTCGTATCCACCTCTTCTTTTTCTTTGGGGAAGGATTGAATCGGGTTCATGGACGCTGGATGGCGAGTCGTCCATTCCTGCAAGGCCTGTTTGATTTCTTCCCAGTCGTGTGCTACGATGTCTGGACGGATTAATATTGCAGGGCGTGTATGGGTCAGCTGGAACGGGGATAAAAGAAATCCTTTTCGCTGATTCAGTTCTTCCAGACTGTTTAGAAGGATGGGACTCCCTTCTTCTTGCATGACCAGGATTGGCTCGTCTGTCCATGGAAGCCGGTATAGCGCAAAGCATACTTCTTGCCGCGTAAATGAATCGATGAGGTGGTGATAGATAGTTTCCGGAGTTTTCATGAACGTTTCTTGACTATTTGGTTGACGATGCGTGCAGTGGAAATCAAATTTCCCGTGGAGTTGGTGATATCTACATTCCACAAGTGAGAGGTGCGGCCACGGTGAATCAGTCGTCCTGTGGCAATTACATATTCTCCTTTGGGGACCATGCGGAGGTGGTTGGCACTGACCTGAATGCCGCAGGGCATTTCTCCAGGGCTGCACAATGGAATGGAACCGTGCCCGGCTACGATTTCTGCGAGGGCCAGTGAGGCTCCGCCATTGAGTATGCCAAATGGCTGGCAAGTCTTTTCGTCGACTGGCATTTGGGCTTTGACATATCCCTCTTCCATTTCGAGAAACTGAATGCCTAGATGAGCTCCCATGGAGTGGCTCAAATCAGGCAGTTCATAAGAGGATTTATCATTCATGGATGTGTTCAGTTTGTGGTTATAATTGCAAATGTACACATTTCCCTGCAAAACACGGGAATTCATGAAATAATTAAACATCTTATGGATGAGTTGGCCGAAATAGGGAATAATAAATTTTGTGTATTTGACGATTTGCTTTGTCTATCCATCAAACAGACTTATATGTAGTATGAAAAAAATAAACTTTTTTTGTCTCTTGGATTCTTTTTTGTTATTTTTGTTATTAATAAAGAGGGTATGAACTTAGTATGAAGTATTATTATAAAGTAGGAATAGGAGTTGGCCTTTTCTTTTTGTTTGTGATGATGGGATGCGGGAGGACAGAAAATAGGAACAAGGTCGACTTCTTTGAAAGATTTTATCAGCAGATGGAGAGAATCTCTGCCGATTCACCGGAACATGTCAGCCGGATGGTCGACCGGATTATTCCGTCTGTGAAAGATAGTACGATGTATTATCGTTTGTTGTTGTTGAAAGTAAGAAGTTGTTTTTTATCTTTTAGGCTGGACTCAGCCTCTTATTTGTTGGATAAGATTGGTGCTTTCTGTGATAAACATGCTGAAAGTCAAGATATAGCCCGTTTGTATGCAATGGTTTATAATGCGCGAGGGAATATTTGTGTGCGCACTTCTCAGGCGGATTCTGCTTGTCGGTGTTATTTGAAGTCTTTTGAATATGCCACTCGCGGTGGCAACCGGGAGTCTTTGCCCGATATATGTTTGAACCTGGCAGATGTGTATGTCAAGAAAGGACGTTATGACTTGGGAGCTTTGTGGTATAATCGTTCGTTGTCTATTGCCGACTCGCTGGATATGTCCGACAAGCAACGGTTTCCGGCCTATTATGGTCTGGCTCAAGTAAATATGGAGTTGAGGGATTTTGCTGCTTGTGATTATTATTATAACCTGGCATCGCGTTATTATGACCAGATGCATCCTTTTGAGAAGCATATTTATTTGAACAACCGGGGAAATTCATATTATTATCGTCAGGATTATGCAACCGCCTTGACGTATTTCCGTCGCTCATTGGGGGTGGTGAATCAATATCCGGATATGAATTTTGAGCGGAATCTGACCATGATTAATCTAGGTGAAGTGTTTCTGTTGTTGAACCATTTGGATTCCGCTTCTTATTATTTGCAGAAATGCCGGGGTTTTTTTGACTCTATTCACCATTCGACAGCTTTGTATTGCATTGATACGCAGTTGATGGAGCTGGCATTAAAGCAAGGAAATGTGGCTTTGGCTAAAGAACGCCTGAAACATGCCAAGAAATATGATCAGGTGGAACCCAATATGATTCATGTGCGCAACCGTTACTTGCAGCGGTATTATGAAAAGGTGGGTGACTATAAACAGGCCTATCATTATCTGAAGGAGAACCATCGCATGGATGATTCCATACGGAATGAGAGGGTGAAGATGCGGGCAGCAGAACTTGAATTGAAGTATGCACAGGACAGTACGTTGATGAAAAAGGAAATTTTTATCCGTGAGAAAGAAAATCAGGTACTTCAGCTGCACCAATGGATGTATATGATTGTGGGCGGATGTTTTTTGTTGATAGCAATCGCTTTTGTAATCATCTTGTATCGCAAGCGTTTGAGGGAGAAGGAGCAGTGGCGTATGCAGAATGCGATTACTTCATTGCGCCTGGAAAATGTGCGTAACCGGATTTCTCCCCATTTTGTTTTTAACGTGCTGAATCGTGAAATGAATCTCCACAAAGGAGAGGAAGAAAGCAAGAACCTGATTGGTTTGACAAAGCTGATACGTCGCAATCTGGAACTGACTGATTGTCTGGCCGTATCATTGGCTGATGAACTGGAGTTTGTGGATACGTATGTGGATTTGGAGAAAGAATCATTGGGGGCCGATTTTCATTATCAGTTGGAGCTGGATGAACGGATAAATTTGCAAGAGGTGAAGGTGCCTTCCATGCTGTTGCAGATACCTGTGGAAAATGCCATCAAGCACGGGTTGCGGTTGAAAGAAGGAAAGCGCTTGTTGATAATAAAAGTGCGTCGGTTGGAAGATAACCAAGTAGATATTGTGGTTTGTGACAATGGAGGAGGTTATCGTCAAGTGAGCGTAAATCACGGTACGGGAACCGGTATGAAGGTGATTACACAGACCATCCAATTGCTGAATACGTATAACTCACGTCCTATACTGGTGAAAATTAGTAATGTAATGGTAGGAGATGAGAATGAAATGGGGTGTGAGGTACGATTTGTGATTCCTTTGAACTATTCTTTTCAATTAAAGAAAATAAAAAAAGCATGAATGATAAAATTAAGGCTGTCATTGTAGATGACGAAGAAACGGCCATTGATAATCTTTGTTTTGAACTGAAGAAGTATCAGTGGATATCCGTGGAAGGGATTGCCCATAATGGAAAGTCAGGCATCCGTTTGATTGAGAAGGGACATCCGGATTTGTTGTTCTTGGATGTGGAACTCCCTGATATGCTGGGGATGGACGTGGCTATCAAAGTGCATGAGATTCAAAATTGGGACATGCATATTATTTTTTATACGGCGTATAACAAATATCTGATAGATGCTTTGCGTAATTATGCTTTTGATTTTCTTTTAAAGCCTGTGGACCCTAACGAACTGGCCATGGCTTTGGGACGTTTGCGGGAGACGGGTGTCAAGAATTCGACAAACTTCCTGATAAATAATGGCCGTGAGGGAGAAAAATCTTTTATGGTGGTGACTCCGATGGGCGATTTACGGGTGTTGCGTGTGTCTGATATCGGTTATTTCCGGTATGTGTCCGACCGGAAAATCTGGGAAGTGGCCTTGGCCAACGGTTCTTTTATACCTTTAAAACGGAATACAAGGGCAGAGCATCTCTGTGCATACGATTCGGCTTTTGTGCAGATTCATCAGTCGTATATCATCAATATGAATTATTTGTTGATGGTGCAGGGCGGACAGTGTGTGATGTATCCTCCCTTTAATGAAGTTGATGAGCTTCAGGTATCTAAAAAATACCGAAAAGAGATGATGGAGCGTTTTTGCCAGTTGTAATAAATTTGTTTTTTGCAACTTAGTGGCGAAATACAAACATTTGGTAGCAGATATGTAGTGTATGGTTCGCTGACCTTGTTTTAGAGTTTCTTCCATATTATAGATATTTTTATTTTTGCATTAAAACTTATTAATATACTAGGGTATGAGAAGATTTGGATGCAAGGGTTTGCTTCTGTTAGGGAGCATATTAATGTGGGGAGGAACTGCGGTACAGGCTCAGTATTTGCGTTCTTCTTATTTTATGGAAGGTACAAGTGCGCGTTTGCAATTGAATCCAGGCTTGCAGCCTACAAGGGGATATTTCAATATTCCTGTAATTGGCTCGTTTAATATGTCGGCTTCTTCTAATGTTTTGGGTACAAGTGATATCATTGATATCTTGGATTCTGGGAGTGATTTGTATTCAAATGATAAGCTGTTTGATCGCTTGAAGGCAGATAATCGCTTGAATGTGAACCTGAATACCGATATTTTATCTTTTGGCTGGTATAAGGGAAAAGGTTTCTGGAGTTTTAATCTGGGTTTACGTGCAGACTTTGGAGCAGCTTTATCCAAAGATATGTTTTCCATGATGCGTACGATGAATGGCTTCTCCTTGGAAAACATTGCAGGGCAAAAACAGCAATATAGTTTATCCAACCAGACCCTGAATATGAAAGCCTATGCTGAAATTGGGTTGGGTTATTCTCGGCAGATTACAGAAAAACTGACAGTGGGAGGACGGGTAAAAATCCTGTTGGGTCTGGCTCGTGCTGAAATGAATGTCAATAAGTTTGACTTGGAATTGGATGTACCCGATTTGAATCATTACGCTTCTTCGGATTATGCTTCTCGTGGAGAGTTGTCTCCTTCTGACTGGTATGGAAAAGGATATTCTTATGCAGCGGATGCAAACATGATTACGACCTTAAAGGGGGGTGGTATGACTTTTGATCAAGATGGCAAAATAGATAATTTCGACCTGGAGGCAGGAGATTTGGGAATAGCAGGTTCCGGTTTTGGAATTGATTTGGGGGCAAGTTACAAAGTTTGGGATAATCTGACTGTATCTGCTTCCATTCTTGACTTAGGTTTCTTGAAATGGAAAGAAAGTGAGACAACTGTGGCCACAGTAAGTGGGAGTGAAGATGTGACTATTACTCCAGACAATTATGACCATTATATCGGAGGTGATTTCCTGTCTTTGGAACGTTTTGACTTTAGAGAGGGTTCACCGGAAAAAGTAAAGACAAAAACTCATTTGTATTCTACTTTGTTGTTGGCTGGTGAATATGGCTTCTGGGATAATAAGTTGAGTGTCGGTGCGATGTACACTGCTCGTTTTACACAGCCGAAGACTTTAAGTGAACTGACTTTTTTAGCAACGATTCGTCCGAAAAGCTGGTTGAATGCAGCTATCAGTTATTCTCCGATTCAGGCTGGTGGTAAATCAATCGGTTTGGCGTTGAAACTAGGTTCATTATTTGTAGGTACCGACTACATGTTCTTTGGTGGTAATTCTAAGTCGGTAAATGGATTCCTGGGCATTTCTTTCCCTTTGGGTGGTCCGAAATCCTCTTCTGAATTATAAGGATAAAGTAAAGACAGTTATCTATTGCTATACGTATAGGCTGCCTTCCCAATTGTAAATGTGTATTGTCTGTTATGGGTTACATTGGGTTGGCAGCCGTTTTTATGGGTTTTTAGAGGGATAGTTCTTTTAACGCATCTCCATTTAGTTGGTAGATAGTGATTATTCCGTGTTCGTAACTTGCGAAAGTCGGAGGATTTCCTCCTTTAGGGAAAGTGATGGAGCCGGTATTGCAGATTATTCCATGTTCTGTTTTCTCCAGTTTCCACAGATGGGTATGTCCGTAGAAGAAGGCGTCATATCCGTTGCAGGGAAGCTTTTCTTCATTGTAGATGTGACCGTGTGTGAGGAATAGTTTTTTCCCTTCATCTGCCACTAAGGTGTAGTCCGATAAGATGGGAAAGTTCAGCAGCATTTGGTCTACTTCAGAATCGCAATTTCCACGGATGGCCACGATGTCTGAGGACATTTCGTTTAGTTTCTCGGCAATACCTTTAGGATCGAGTCCTTCTGGCAGTCCGTTTCGGGGGCCATAATTCAGAATATCTCCTAAGATGAGCAGCATGTCATAATGATGGACTCGGTAGAATTGCAGCACCTGTTCCAGGGCGGGCAGACATCCATGTATGTCTGATACGATTAGATATTTCATATATAAGGGTTAAATTAAAGCGATAGAAACATAGTGAAAAACGGGCATTTGTTATAAAAAAACGGCTACCTTATATAGGCAGCCGTTCTTGTTATGAGGGGCTAAATGAATTATTCAGCTTTTTCGTTGCTCCAGTCCATTGCAGCCATACGTTTGTATGAATCGTAACGTTTCTTGGCCATCTTTTCACAAGCGTCGAACAAGTCAGCAGCTTCGGTTGGATACTGTTTCATTACAGATGCGAAACGGACTTCACCTTTCAGGTAATCCTGGAAGTTATCCCAGTTCGGTTCTTTAGAGTCGAGTGAGAACGGATTCTTACCTTCGTCTTCCAAAGCCGGGTTGAAGCGCCACAAGTGCCAGTAGCCGCATTCTACAGCTTTTGCTTCTTCAGCCTGAGATTTGCCCATACCAGCTTTCAAACCGTGGTTGATACATGGAGCGTATGCGATAACCAATGACGGTCCAGGATATGCTTCAGCTTCACGGATGGCTTTCAATGTCTGAGCCTGGTCAGCACCCATCGCAATCTGAGCTACATATACATAACCGTAAGTAGTTGCAATCAGACCCAGGTCTTTCTTGCGTACACGCTTACCAGAAGCAGCAAATTTAGCGATAGCACCTAGCGGAGTAGCCTTAGAAGACTGACCACCTGTGTTAGAGTAAACTTCTGTATCCAGTACGAGGATGTTTACATCTTCGCCAGAAGCGATGACGTGATCCAAACCTCCGTAACCGATATCGTAAGAAGCACCATCACCACCGATAATCCACTGTGAACGTTTGATCAGGTAATCTTTGAATTCAGCGATAGTAGCGCAGTATTCGCATTTGTCTTTTGCAGCTTCTACCATCGGGATAATCTTTTCAGCAGCAGCTTTGCTCTTGTCTGCATCGTTGCGTCCGTCAATCCATTCCTGGAATGCTTCCTTGTATTCAGCCGGAGTTCCTTCAGCGGCAATCGCAGCTTTCATGGCATCTTCCAAACGGTTACGCAGTTTCTTGTTGGCCAATTCCATACCCAAACCGAATTCACAGAAGTCTTCGAACAATGAGTTAGCCCAAGCAGGACCCTGACCTTTTTCGTTGGTAGTGTACGGAGTTGAAGGAACAGAACCAGAGTAGATAGAAGAACATCCAGTAGCGTTTGCTACCATTTCACGGTCACCGAACAACTGAGAAATCAGTTTTACGTACGGAGTTTCACCACAACCAGAGCAAGCTCCAGAGAACTCGAACAACGGAGTAGCGAACTGAGAGTTCTTCACATTAGCTTTGATGTCTACCAAGTGCTGTTTAGACTTCACATTCTCTGAACAGTAAGTCCAGTTGGCAGCTTCAGGCAGCTGGCTTTCCAGATGTTTCATAGTCAAAGCCTTGCCACCCTTCTTCGGGTTGCCCGGACATACATCGGCACAGTTACCGCAACCCAGACAGTCGAGTACGTCTACCTGTACGCGGAAGGTCATACCGTCGAACTGTTTGCCGACAGCCTTCAGCATCGGGAAGTTTGCACCCTTCTGTTCTTCTGCATCGAGTACGAACGGACGGATAGCAGCGTGAGGACAAACGTATGCACACTTGTTACACTGGATACAGTTTTCAGGATTCCATTCCGGAACGAATGCAGCTACACCACGTTTTTCGTATTTAGCTGTTCCCTGATGCCATGTACCGTCTTCGATACCCTTGAATGCAGATACCGGCAGCAAGTCGCCATCCTGCGCATTGATTGGACGAACAACTTCGTTGATGAATGCAGGATCGTTGTTGGCAGCAGCAGCTTCCACTTCCAGGTTAGCCCAAGCCGGGTCTACAGTCAGCTGTTTGTATTCACCACCACGGTCAACGGCTGCGTAGTTCTTGTTGACTACGTCTTCACCCTTCTTGCCGTAAGACTTCACGATGAACTTCTTCATCTGTTCTACAGCCAAGTCTACAGGAATAACGCCTGTGATACGGAAGAATGCAGACTGCAGGATAGTGTTGGTACGGTTACCCAGACCAATTTCCTGAGCAATCTGAGTGGCGTTGATATAGTAAACAGTGATGTTGTTTTCTGCGAAATATTTCTTTACCTTGTTCGGCAGGTTCTTAGCCAGTTCTTCACCTTCCCAGATAGTGTTCAACAGGAAAGTACCGTTCTTGCGCAGACCACGGGTTACATCGTACATGTGCAAGTAAGCCTGAACGTGGCAAGCTACGAAGTTCGGAGTGGTTACCAGATAAGTAGAGTGAATCGGGTGATTGCCGAAACGCAGGTGAGAACAAGTGAAACCACCAGATTTCTTAGAGTCGTATGAGAAGTAAGCCTGGCAGTATTTATCTGTGTTGTCACCGATGATTTTTACAGAGTTCTTGTTGGCACCAACTGTACCGTCAGCACCCAGACCATAGAACTTAGCTTCGAATACACCTTCTGCACCGAGGGCAATTTCTTCTTTCTGAGGCAGAGAAGTGAAAGTCACGTCATCCACAATACCAATAGTGAAGTGGTCTTTCGGCATCGGGAGTTCCAGGTTTTCGTATACTGACAGAATCTGAGCCGGAGTAGTATCCTTTGAACCCAGACCGTAACGACCTCCTACAATCAACGGAGCGTTTTCCTGTCCGTAGAATACGTCTTTTACATCCAGATACAGCGGTTCGCCGTTTGCACCCGGTTCTTTTGTACGGTCAAGAACAGCAATACGTTTTACGGTCTTAGGCACCTTAGCCAAGAAGTGCTTAGCAGAGAACGGACGATACAAATGAACGGCTACCAAACCTACTTTCTTGCCCTGAGCAGTCAGGTAATCAATAGCTTCGCGAGTAGCTTCTGTCACAGAACCCATGGCGATGATGATGTTTTCTGCGTCTTCTGCACCATAGTAGTCGAACAGACCGTAGTTACGTCCTGTGATCTTGTTGATTTCGTTCATATATTCTTCTACGATTGCAGGAACTGCCTCATAGTAAGGATTACCTGATTCTCTGTGCTGGAAGAAGTGATCCGGGTTTTCAGCCATACCGCGTGCAACCGGTTTGTTAGGACTGAGGGCACGTTCGCGGAATTCAGCCAATGCTTTCTGGTCGATAAGCGGAGCCAAATCTTCGTTGTCCAGTTTTTCAATCTTCTGGATTTCGTGAGAAGTACGGAAACCGTCGAAGAAGTTAACGAACGGTACACGTGATTTAATTGTAGACAAGTGAGCTACACCCGCCAAATCCATAACTTCCTGTACAGAACCTTCACACAGCATAGCGAAGCCTGTCTGACGGCAAGACATCACATCCTGATGGTCACCGAAGATACACAGTGCGTGAGAAGCCAGTGTACGTGCAGAAACATGGAATACGCAAGGCAAGAATTCACCTGCGATTTTGTACATATTAGGGATCATCAGCAGAAGACCCTGAGAAGCAGTATAAGTAGTTGTCAATGCACCAGCCTGAAGAGAACCGTGTACTGCACCGGCAGCACCTCCTTCAGATTGCATTTCCTGAACCAATACAGTTTCGCCGAAGATGTTTTTACGACCTGCGGCAGCCCATTCATCTACATGTTCAGCCATAGTAGATGACGGAGTGATAGGGTAGATAGCAGCTACTTCCGTAAACATGTACGAAATATGAGCAGCAGCTTCGTTACCATCACAAGTGATGAATTTTTTTTGTTTAGTCATACAATTACTAATTAAATATTGAGTAATACAATTATATTGTTATCAGTATAAAAAGCCAAATAACCACAGAGGTATCTGGTCGCCATGTCCTATTTCCATCTTATGCATCGCATAATATATGTTCGGGTTGCTTTTGTATTTGCTACCTTCTCCACATATCCGGAAATGCAGTGCGTCGTCTACCACAAAAGAGGTTCCTTTTTCACCTTTGTTTACTTTATGGTCTTTCCATAAGGTATTAACAAAGAATGTTTCCAGTACATCCTGCTCTTCTACTTTTACCGGATAGATGCTGTACATCAGATTCGTGTTATGCATCATGATTTTGGCCGGTTTTTTAGGAAAGTTTTCGCCTTTGGGATAAACCATGTTGATAAGCCTCGAATCTGCCAGGTATTTAATATAGTTCATGACCGTGGCTCGTGAGGTTTGTATCTCACTGGCCAGTTGGCTCACATTGGGCGCAACCGGTCCGTCTACAGCTAGCAAATATAGTAATTTTTTGATTTTAGACAGATATTTCAGTTCAATTTGTTTGATGAGTAGAATGTCTACTTCAATCATCATATTCATGGTTTTCAACAGGTTCTCGGAGAAGTTTCTTTTTTCAAGGAAGAATGGGTAGAAACCATGATGGATATAGTCCTGAAAATAATTGAGCGGATTAATGTGCGGTAGAATTGTCTTTACAATATGCTCGTGGTTATGCAGGATCTCATCAAGTGTATAAGAGGAAAAATGATTTCCTGTTTGCAGATTCAGAAATTCACGGAACGAAAACCCTCTCAGGTTATACGATTTGACGATGCCGTTCAGCTCCGGATTTTCATCTTTCAGTCGCATAACTGAAGAACCGGTAAACACGATTTTGAGTTGTGGATACCGTTCATAACAGGTACGTAGGTCGTGGCTCCAGTTGGGAAGCTTGAATACCTGGTCAATAAGTAATACTTTTCCTCCCCGTTTGACGAATTCTCCAGCAAAATCTACCAGACTGTACTTGGAAAAATAGAAATTATTCATGTTTACGAACAAGCATGAGCGGTCTGTCCCGAATTTTTCTTTTGCATATTGTAAAAGGAAGGTGGTTTTTCCTACCCCTCTTGTGCCTTTAATACCAATCAGTCGGTCGTTCCAGTCAATCTCGTCCATCAGGTCACGACGTACAGGGGCATTGGTATGTTCTACCAAATAGCTATGTGTTCTGTAAAATGCTTCCATGAATTCTGTTTCTACGCTGCAAATATACGAATACTTCATTATATTGCAAACTGGAGATGTCAAAAATTCATCTTTCAAGGAAGATTTTTTGATTCTTACTTCACCGGAATTTTTAAGGTAGGATACGTGAAAAATAAAAGCATCCTTGTTTTTGTGGCTGGGGAAAACAAGGATGCTTAGAGTATTTATTTACGGGTCATAGAGGTTTTATAATCCGTTAAAATTGATAATTTTCTTCTACCCATTCAATGAAGGCTTTGTTTACTTGTTTGGTTCCTCCCGGAGTTGGATAGTCTCCGCTGAAGTACCAGTCTCCCGGATGATTCGGACAAGCTTCGTGCAAGCCTTCCAGTGTTTGGTAGACGATTTGAACTTTTGCCCGTGTGCCTGCAGGAGTCAATAGCGCTGCAATTTTCTCAGAGATTTCTTCATCGGTAAAAGGTGCATAGATTTCCTTTACGTAGTTGCGCATTTTTTCTTTCGGCAAGGTCAGCTGTTCTTTTGATTTTCGGTAGGCATATTCAATGACATGCTGCATGTCGCGTTCTTCCAGTAGGGCAATGGCTGCTTTGAAAGCAATGAATTGCTCCATGCTGGCCATATCGATGCCATAATAGTCCGGATAGCGGACCTGAGGAGAAGAAGAGACAATGACTATTTTTTTCGGTTGCAGACGGTCAAGGATACCAATGATGCTTTGCCTTAAGGTGGTGCCGCGCACAATACTGTCGTCAATGATAACCAGATTGTCTTCACGGGGCACAAGGCTGCCATAAGTAATGTCGTACACATGTGCAGCCAAGTCGTTTCGCGTATTGCCTTCGGCGATGAAGGTACGAAGTTTGATATCTTTGATGGCAACCTTTTCACTTCGGATGCGTTGCGACAAGATTTTCTCCAGTTCCTGATGGTCAGGCTTATGTCCTAAAGCCTCGATTTGTTTGATTTTTAATCGGTTCAGGTAGTTGTCCAGCCCTTGTAACATTCCGTAGAAAGCGACTTCTGCCGTGTTGGGAATAAAAGAAATTACCGTATGGGCTATATCGTGGTCTACAGCTGAAAGAATGGGTTCTGTCAGCATTTCACCCAGTTTTTTTCGCTCCCGATAGATGTCGACGTCACTTCCGCGACTGAAATAGATTCGTTCGAACGAACAAGGTTTGGGGATACCCGGTTTGTTGATTTGTGCCAAACGGAGCTGTCCTTTTTTGTTGACTAAAAGTGCTTGTCCCGGCATCAGTTCGTGGATGCTTTCCACCGGAATATTCAATACAGTCTGGATAACCGGACGTTCGGATGCCAATACCATAATCTCATCATCCTGATACCAGAATGCCGGACGGATACCCCATGGGTCGCGTACGGCAAAAGCTTCTCCGCTTCCTGTCATTCCGCAGATTACATATCCTCCGTCCCATTTGGGTGAAGATGTCTTTAATACGTTTGTCAGGTCAATCCGGTCTTCAATGGCGTGCGTGATATCCATGCCTTTCAGACCTTCTTCTTTGCATTGGTTGTAGAGGCGTTCTACTTCTCTGTCCAAGCGGTGTCCCACTTGTTCGAGCATGATATATGTATCGGCATATTTGCGGGGATGCTGTCCGGCTTCCGTGATGTCGGCAAATATTTCGTCCACGTTGGTCAGGTTGAAGTTGCCGCACAGTGCCAGGTTCTTTGCCCGCCAGTTGTTGCGGCGAAGGAACGGATGCACATACGAAATACCACTCTTTCCGGTAGTAGAATAGCGCAAATGTCCCATATAAAGTTCACCGGCAAAAGGTAAACACTTTTTGGCGAATTCGGCGTCGTGCAGTTGTTCTTCGGTCAAATCTTTGTATTGCTGATGTACGTTGTTGAAGATTTCTGTAATAGCCCCGGCACCTAATCCTCTTTCACGGAACATGTATTCTTCGCCTGGATTCGCTTGTAGTTTCACGCAGGCCAATCCTGCGGCTTCTTGTCCTCTATTGTGTTGCTTCTCCATTAACAAATACAGCTTGTTCAAGCCATACATCCATGTGCCATATTTTTCCTGATAATATTCCAGTGGTTTCAAAAGCCGTATAAGGGCCACTCCACATTCATGTTTTAATGTTTCCATTTATTTACGGTTTCAGACTACTATTGAAAGATTTCTTTTTACAAAATAACAGACAATTCTTAGAACGCGTAATGTATATACTTAAAAAAATAGATTTGTTCTTTTGGAATGTAATAATTGTAATTAAAACAATTATAAATTGTTTCATATTGAAATTTTAATAATGGTATTTTCTTTAAAATAAAAGTATTGACTGGTTGTGATGAAAATATTGTCATGAAAAATCATTTAAAACTGTCATATTGGAAGTTATATTCTTATTTTTGTGGACAAATAGAATGAAAATAGAGAACTAGGTGTTAAATAAGAAAGACAAAATGAGGATAGCAGGAGATTTTATGAAGAAAGACAAAGCAGGAGTTGCGGAAAGTCGTCCGGCTTCTTCCGGCCTTTATCATCCGGAGTACGAGCATGATGCTTGTGGTGTGGGAATGATTGTAGACATTCACGGTAACAAATCGCATGATTTGGTGGATGCTGCCTTGAAGGTGTTGGAAAATATGAAACATCGTGGAGCGGAAGGAGCTGATAATAAAACCGGTGACGGCGCAGGTATTTTGTTGCAGATTCCGCACGAGTTTATTCTGCTTCAAGGTATTCCGGTTCCGGAAAAGGGAAAATATGGTACAGGACTGGTCTTCCTTCCGAAGGATTTGAAAGAACAAGAGTCTATTTTGAGCATCATGATAGAGGAAGTGGAACGGGAAGGCTTGTCACTGATGCATTTGCGTTCTGTTCCGGTGAACTCATCCATCTTGGGCAAAAGTGCACAGGAAACCGAGCCTGATATCAAGCAGGTGTTCATTACGGGAGCTACCGATTTGGAGAGTTTTGAACGTACCTTATATATAGTGCGCAAAAAGATTGAACGCCGTGTGCATCACAAAGACTTTTACATCGTTTCTTTGTCGAGCAAGAACATTATATATAAAGGTATGCTGTCTTCTGTGCAGGTACGTGAATATTTTCAGGACCTCACTCAGCCCTATTTTACCAGTGGACTGGCTATTGTACATTCTCGTTTTAGTACAAATACATTCCCTACTTGGAGTTTGGCACAGCCGTTCCGTTTGTTGGCACACAATGGTGAAATCAATACCATCCGTGGAAACCGCGGGTGGATGGAAGCGCGTGAAAGTGTGCTTTCCACTCCTTTGTTGGGTGATGTGAAAAAGATTGGCCCAATTATCCAGCCGGGAATGAGTGACAGTGCGTCGCTTGATAATGTACTGGAATTCTTCGTCATGTCCGGATTGAGCCTGCCTCATGCCATGGCCATGCTGGTACCTGAATCGTTCAACGACAAGAACCCTATCAGTGAAGACTTAAAGGCATTTTATGAATACCATTCTATTTTGATGGAACCGTGGGATGGTCCGGCTGCCTTGCTGTTCAGTGACGGACGTTATGCCGGAGGTATGTTGGACCGTAACGGTCTGCGTCCGGCCCGCTACCTGATTACGAAGAACGATATGATGGTGGTCGCCAGTGAAGCGGGTGTCATCAATTTCGAACCGGAAGCCATCAAGGAAAAAGGCCGCCTTCAACCGGGTAAGATTCTGTTGGTGGATACGCAGGAAGGTCGTATCTACTATGATGGCGAGCTGAAAGGTCAGCTGGCCGCAGCCAAGCCTTATCGCCAGTGGCTTTCTACCAACCGGATTGAATTGGATACCTTGCGCAGTGGTCGTAAGATTTCCAATTCCGTAACTGACTATGAACGTCATTTGCGGGCCTTTGGCTTTACGCGTGAAGATATAGAACGTACGCTTACGCCAATGTGTATGAACGGAGCAGAGCCGACAGCCTCTATGGGTAATGATACGCCGTTGGCTGTATTGTCCGACAAACCGCAGGTCCTGTTCAATTATTTCCGCCAGCAGTTTGCGCAGGTCACCAATCCGCCTATCGACCCGATACGTGAGGAGCTGGTGATGTCGTTGACTGAATACATCGGTGCAGTAGGTACGAATATTTTGTTACCGAGCGAATCACATTGTAAGATGGTACGTCTGCCACATCCTATCTTGAACAACACTCAGCTCGATATTTTGTGTAATATCCGCTACAAAGGATTTAATACCGTAAAACTCCCGATGCTGTTCGAGGTTTCAAAGGGCGCTGAAGGGTTGCGTGAGGCATTGAATGAATTGTGTAAGAAAGCGGAAGCAGCCGTAGATGAAGGTGTGAACTACGTTATCCTTTCCGACCGCGAGATTGACAAAGAGCATGCGGCTATTCCTTCCCTGCTGGCAGTGAGTGCCGTGCACCATCACCTGATTTCCGTACAGAAGCGTGTACAGACTGCGTTGATTGTCGAAAGCGGTGAAATTCGTGAGGTAATGCATGCGGCCTTGTTGCTGGGGTACGGAGCCAGTGCCATCAATCCTTATATGGTATTTGCCATTCTGGATGACATGGTGAAGAAGGGCGACGTGCAGCTGAACTATGAAACGGCAGAAAAGAATTATATCAAGGCTGTCTGCAAGGGACTTTACAAGGTGATGAGTAAGATGGGTATCAGTACGATACGTTCTTACCGTGGAGCCAAGATTTTCGAAGCGGTGGGTCTGGGCAGTGAAATTCTTTCCACTTATTTTGGTACACCTTCTTCTTCAATCGGAGGTGTGGGATTGGAAAGTATTGCCAAGGATTACAAGGCATTCCATGATGCAGGCTTTGAAGAAGAAGAGGTGAGCGATTTGCTGCCTTACATCGGACAGTTCTCTTACCGGAAGGACGGTGAGAAACATGCGTGGAATCCGGAAACCATCAGTGCCTTGCAGTTGGCTACTCGCTTGGGCAGCTATGCCAAGTTCAAAGAATATACTCGTCGGGTAGACGAAAAGGAAAGTCCGATTTTCCTGCGCGACTTCTTTACTTTCCGTCGTAATCCGATTCCATTGGATGATGTGGAACCAGTGGAAGAAATCGTGAAACACTTTGTGACAGGAGCCATGTCATTTGGTTCTATCAGCAAGGAAGCACACGAAGCCATGGCTTTGGCCATGAACAAGCTCAACACACGTAGCAACACGGGTGAAGGAGGGGAGGATTCTGATCGTTTCCATGAAACCTACGACGGTATCTCCTTGTGCAGTAAGACCAAACAGGTGGCTTCCGGACGTTTTGGGGTTACCACTGAATATTTGGTAAATGCCCAGGAAATTCAGATTAAGGTAGCTCAGGGTGCCAAGCCGGGTGAAGGCGGACAGCTGCCGGGCTTCAAGGTTAACGAGGTGATTGCCAAGACGCGTCATTCTATTCCGGGCATCTCACTGATTTCACCTCCCCCTCATCACGATATCTATTCTATCGAAGATTTGGCGCAGCTGATTTTCGATTTGAAGAATGTGAATCCGAAAGCCAAAATCAGTGTGAAGCTGGTGGCCGAGAGTGGTATCGGTACCATTGCAGCCGGTGTGGCAAAGGCCAAGGCCGATTTGATTGTCATCTCCGGTGCGGAAGGCGGTACGGGAGCTTCTCCTGCCTCTTCTATGCGTTATGCAGGTATCTCTCCGGAAATTGGTTTGAGCGAGACACAGCAGACACTGGTGCTCAACGGACTCCGCGGACAGGTGCGTTTGCAGACCGACGGACAGTTGAAGACCGGACGCGATATCATCAGTATGGCTTTGCTGGGGGCAGAAGAATTCGGATTCGGAACTTCTGTACTGATTGTATTGGGTTGTGTGATGATGCGTAAGTGTCATGCCAATACTTGTCCGGTGGGAGTGGCTACACAGGATCCGCAGTTGCGGGCACACTTCCGTGGCCATTACCGCTATGTGGTCAACTTCTTCCGCTTCCTGGCACAGGAAGTACGCGAATACCTGGCAGAAATGGGATTCTCTCGTCTGGAAGACATTGTAGGCCGTACAGACTTGATTGAGATACGTCCGACAACCAATGAGAAAGCATCGTTGCTGGATTTCAGCAAACTGTTGCACAAGGTGGATAATGGGGCTGCTCTGCATAATGTGACCGAACAGCGTCATGAGATTGAAAACGTGAAAGATGTCAGCATGCTGGCTGCCGCACGTGAAGCGTTGGAGAACCGCAAGGAAGTATCGTTGGAATATGCCATTGCCAATACAGACCGTTCGGTGGGAGCCATGCTTTCGGGAGCAGTAGCTGCCAAGTATGGTCAGGCTGGATTACCGGCACAAACCATTCAAGTGAAGTTCAAGGGTTCTGCCGGACAAAGTTTCGGTGCCTTCCTGCCACACGGTGTCAGCTTCAAGTTGGAAGGAGAGGCCAACGACTATCTGGGCAAGGGCTTGAGTGGAGGACATATTTCTGTACAGCCTCCGGTTAGAAGCAATTTCTTGGCCGAAAACAATGTGATTGCAGGCAATACGCTGTTGTATGGTGCTACCAGCGGGGAGGTGTACATCAACGGATGTGTGGGCGAACGTTTTGCAGTACGTAATTCCGGTGCCATTGCCGTGGTAGAAGGAGTGGGCGACCACTGCTGTGAATACATGACCGGCGGACGTGTGGTTGTATTGGGTAAGACCGGACGTAACTTCGCCGCAGGTATGAGTGGTGGTGTGGCTTATGTATGGGACAAAGACCGCAACTTCGACTATTTCTGCAACATGGAGATGGTGGAACTGTCCTTGCTGGAAGATGCCACAGCCCGTAAGGAATTGCATGAACTGGTTCGTCAGCATTATTTGTACACAGGCTCTCAGCTGGCTCGTACGATGCTGGACAACTGGGGCCATTACGTGGAAGAGTTCATTCAGGTGACTCCGATTGAATACAAGAAGGTACTGGCCGAAGAGCAGATGCGCAAATTGCAGCAGAAAATTGCAGAGGTACAGCGTGATTATTGATTAATTGTTGAACAGTAAAAAACTAGATATATGGGAAATCCAAAAGCATTTCTGACCGTTCCCAGACAAGAAGCCGGATATCGTCCGATACACGATCGTATCAGAGACTTCAGTGAGGTGGAACAGACGTTGAACACAAGTGAGCGTAAGTTGCAGGCATCGCGGTGTATGGACTGTGGGGTACCCTTCTGCCACTGGGCTTGTCCGCTGGGCAATCGCCCCCCGGAGTTTCAGGATGCCATGTACAAGGGAAAATGGAAAGAAGCTTATGAGATACTTTCCGGAACCAACGACTTTCCGGAATTTACCGGACGTATCTGTCCGGCATTGTGCGAAAAAAGTTGTGTATTGAAACTGAGTATGGATGCGCCGGTCACTATCCGTGAGGATGAGGCCGCAGTGATTGAAGCAGCCTTCCGTGAAGGTTATGTGCAGCCTCGCCAGTACAAGCGGAACGGGAAATCGGTGGCCGTTATCGGTTCCGGACCTGCCGGACTGGCTGCGGCCAACCAGTTGAACCAGAAAGGGTATACTGTCACGGTGTTCGAAAAACTGGAATATGTGGGTGGACTGTTGCGTTTCGGTATTCCGAACTTCAAACTCAGCAAGTCAGTCATCGACCGTCGTATTGCGGTAATGGAGGCTGAAGGTATTACGTTCAAAGTGAATACGGATATCGATGTCACTCATCTGCCCGAAGGTTTTGATGCTTATTGCATTTGTACGGGTACACCGCAGGCACGTGACTTGAATATTCCGGGCCGTGATTTGAAAGGTATCCATTTTGCCATGGAAATGCTGGCACAGCAGAATCGTGTGCTGGCCGGACAGCAGATTCCGAAGGAAGAACGCATTACTGCCAAAGGAAAGAATGTGCTGGTTATCGGAGGTGGAGATACGGGAAGCGATTGTATCGGTACCAGTAACCGTCAGGGAGCACTTAGCGTGACGCAGATTGAAATCATGCCCAAGCCGCCGGTAGGCTATAATCCGAAAACTCCGTGGCCGCAGTGGCCCATCGTGCTCAAGACGAGCAGTAGCCATGAAGAAGGCTGTGTACGTCGCTGGAGCCTGACTTCCAACCGTTTTCTGGAAAAGGATGGTAAAGTTTGCGGGGTGGAAGTGGAAGAAGTAGAATGGATTCCGGGAGCAGAAGGAGAACGTCCGGTGATGAAGCCTACTGGCAAGAAGGAAGTGCTGAAAGCCGACCTGGTTTTGCTGGCTATGGGTTTCCTCCGTCCGGAACAGCCGGAATTCCCGGCCAATGTATTCGTTGCAGGTGATGCCGCTACCGGAGCCAGTCTGGTGGTGAAATGCATTGCAGGTGGACGTAAGGCCGCAGCCGACATTGATGCATATCTGAGTCGGAGATAATAATAGATTTTCATACAAAATATAAATACAACTTTACGATTATGTGTGGCATTGCAGCTATTTTAAATATTAAAGAACAAACTCCAGAGTTGCGTGGAAAAGCTTTGGCCATGGCCCGGAAGATTCGTCATCGCGGGCCCGACTGGAGTGGGATTTATTGTGGGGGCTCAGCTATTCTGGCCCATGAACGTTTGTCGATTGTCGATCCGGAAAGTGGGGGCCAACCGCTGTATTCACCCGACAAGAAACAGATATTGGCTGTCAACGGTGAAATTTACAACCACCGCGACATCCGTAAGAAATATGCCGGGAAGTACGAGTTCCAGACCGGCAGTGATTGTGAAGTGATTCTGGCGCTGTATCGTGATTATGGTATTCATTTCCTGGAAGAGCTGAACGGTATTTTTGCCTTCGTGCTTTATGATGCAGAAAAGGATGAGTTTCTCATTGCGCGCGACCCGATTGGCGTGATTCCACTTTACATCGGTTATGACAGCGACGGAAAGGTATATTGCGCCAGCGAACTGAAAGCGCTGGAAGGATTCTGCGAACGCTATGAACCCTTCTTGCCGGGACATTATTATTCCAGCAAGGAAGGAAAGATGGTACGTTGGTACAAGCGCGACTGGACCAGCTATGACGCAGTGGCCGATGCGCCGGCTTCGGTAAGTGCCCTGCGCGAAGGACTGGAAAAGGCGGTTCGCGGACAGCTGATGAGTGATGTGCCATACGGTGTGTTGCTTTCAGGAGGTTTGGATAGTTCAGTGATTTCGGCCATTGCCAAGCGCTATGCGGCCCGTCGTGTGGAAACCGACGGACAGATGGCTGCCTGGTGGCCTCAGCTTCATTCATTCGCCATTGGTCTGGAAGGAGCGCCCGACTTGGCCAAGGCACGTGAAGTGGCCGATTACATCGGTACGGTACACCACGAAATTCATTATACCATTCAGGAAGGACTCGATGCCCTTCGCGATGTGATTTATTACATTGAAACCTACGATGTGACAACTGTCCGTGCATCTACTCCGATGTACCTCTTGGCGCGTGTCATCAAGAGTATGGGTATCAAGATGGTGCTCAGTGGGGAAGGAGCCGATGAGATTTTCGGAGGCTACCTTTATTTCCACAAGGCTCCCGATGCGCGTGCTTTCCACGAAGAAACCGTGCGCAAACTGTCTAAACTTTACCTGTACGACTGTTTGCGGGCCAACAAGGCATTGGCTGCTTGGGGAGTGGAAGGGCGTGTGCCTTTCTTGGACAAGGAATTTCTGGATATTGCCATGCGCCTGAATCCAAAGGCCAAGATGTGTCCTGGAAAGACCATTGAGAAGAAGATTGTGCGTGAAGCGTTTTCCGACATGCTGCCCGAGAGCGTGGCATGGCGTCAGAAAGAACAGTTCAGTGACGGAGTGGGATACAGCTGGATTGATACGCTGAAGGAATTTACTTCCAAAGAGGTATCCGATGAACAGATGGCTCATGCAGCTGAACGTTTTCCCATCAATCCTCCCCGCAACAAGGAAGAATATTATTACCGTTCCATCTTCGAGGAACATTTTCCGAGCGACAGTGCGGCCAAGAGTGTGCCCAGTGTGCCGAGTGTAGCCTGCTCTACGGCAGAAGCGCTGGCCTGGGACAAAGCTTTCCAGCACATTAACGAGCCGAGCGGACGCGCGGTGACCGATGTACACGAAGAAGGATACAAAAGCTAAACCTGAAAACAGTATGAAAATAGAATTTACAAAGATGCACGGTTTGGGTAATGATTACATCTATGTGAATACGATGAAATACCCGTTGACGAACCCCGAAGAAAAGTCGGTGGAATGGAGTCGTCCCCACACGGGGATAGGCAGTGACGGACTGGTGCTGATTGGTGCTTCAGACAAAGCCGATTTCAGCATGCGCATTTTCAATGCCGACGGTTCGGAAGCCAAGATGTGCGGAAACGCCAGCCGCTGCATCGGAAAATATTTATACGAATACGGACTGACTACAAAGACGGACATCCTTTTGGACACGCTTTCCGGCATCAAGGAACTGCATCTGCAGGTAAATGAGGGGAAAGTGGAGAGCGTGCGGGTAGATATGGGCATTCCAGCCGATATCCATCCGGTAGACTTGGGGGAATCATATCCTTACCAGAAAGGAATCGCTGTATCTATGGGAAATCCGCATCTGGTCATCTTCGTGGACAAGATGGAAGAGGTGGATTTGCCGGCAGTAGGACCGGTGCTTGAGCATCATCCGCTGTTCCCCGACCGGGTGAATGTGGAATTTGCCCAGGTGCTGGACAAGGAAACCATCCGTATGCGGGTGTGGGAGAGAGGCTCCGGAATCACCCAGGCTTGTGGCACAGGGGCCTGTGCCACTGCGGTAGCGGCGGCTTTCACCGGCAGATGTGGGGATTATGCCACTATCTGTATGGACGGAGGCAAGCTGACGGTCGACTGGAAAGGTGAGGGAGCCCATTTGTATATGACCGGACCTGCGGTCAAAGTATTCGACGGAACAATAGAATTAAAAGAGTAAGACAGAACATCAGATGATACAAGTAAACGAAAACTTCATTAAACTGCCCGGAAATTATCTGTTTTCGAGCGTAGCCCAAAAAGTAAATGCATTTAAGACGGCCCATCCGGAGGCCGCACTCATCCGCCTGGGAATTGGCGACGTTACCCGCCCGCTGCCCCCGGCTTCCATCAAGGCCATGCACCATGCCGTAGACGAAATGGCCAGTTCGGCTACCTTTCATGGATACGGTCCCGAACAGGGATATGATTTCCTGATTCAGGCCATCCTGACTCATGATTATCAGCCAAGAGGTATCGAATTGCGTCCGACGGAAATCTTTGTGAGCGATGGTGCCAAAAGCGATACGGGTAACTTCGGCGATATTCTCGGCACAGGCAACAAAGTGGCTGTGACCGACCCGGTGTATCCGGTGTATATCGACAGCAACGTCATGGCCGGACGGGCCGGTGATTTGCAGGCCAATGGCCAGTGGAACCGCTTGACTTATTTGCCTTGTACGGCAGAGAATCATTTTGTTCCGTCTCTTCCCACGGAACCGGTAGACATGATTTATTTGTGCTATCCGAACAATCCGACGGGAACCACACTGACCAAGGCCGAATTGCAGAAGTGGGTGGATTATGCCTTGGAACATAAGGCATTGATTTTGTATGATGCAGCGTATGAGGCTTACATTCACGAAGCCGATGTGCCACATTCCATTTATGAAATCGAGGGAGCCCGTTCGTGTGCCGTAGAGTTCCGCAGTTTCTCCAAGACAGCCGGATTTACGGGTGTGCGTTGCGGTTATACCGTGGTACCGGAAGAGGTAAAGGCTATGACCACCTCTGGCGAAGAGGTAGCACTGAACCATTTGTGGAACCGTCGCCAGTGTACGAAGTTCAATGGAACCAGCTACATTACCCAGCGGGGTGCCGAGGCCATCTACACTCCCGAAGGACAGGCAGAAATCAAGGAAACCATAGAATACTATATGGAGAATGCCCGCCTGATGCGTGAAGGTTTGCAGGGTGCCGGATTTACCCTCTATGGTGGTGTCAATGCTCCTTATATTTGGGTGAAAGCGCCCGAAGGCTTGGATTCATGGAGCTTCTTCGATATGCTGCTTCACGAAGTGAATGTAGTAGGTACTCCAGGCGTAGGCTTCGGACCGAGCGGAGAAGGCTTTTTGCGTCTGACCGCCTTTGGTAAACGCGAAGACTGCCAGGAAGCCATGAGTAGAATAAAAAACTGGGCCGGACGTTAATCCGACCCAGTTCTTAAAACCGCCAGCCTATCCCGATTGAGAGTGAATGAAAAAATGGGCGTTTTTTCCCGAGATTAAGTCGTTTTCCATCGAAAACCGTTTCCCGGACGCCAGAGAGTAAGGGTCAAGGTTAGAGAAGGTGTATCCCAAAGAGATTATCAAGCTTTTTTCCATTCCCAAGGAAACGGAAGTTTTCAGCTGAGAGGATAAAGGCTCCGCACGGGAAGTTGTGATTTTCTTCATAGAAGTGGGGAGTCCATACACCTGTGGAATTTGGGATATAGCCAGGGTTTTTCCTTTATTCTGTTTGCTCTTCGACGGTTACTTCTTTCTTGTCGTAGAAGACCAGTACGATTTCTCCTTTGGCGGGAGTATCGTTGTCTTTGGTTTCCAGTTTCACGCTTCGTTTCAAGGTAAGCATGTATTTTCCTTTGGGTACCTTATCGAAAGAAACACCGTCGCGGCTATTGTTCAGGGTTCCATAATATACGGTATATTCTTCCTGACGGTTGGGGTTGTCCAGCGTAGCCTCCAGTTCTTCGTTGACGGCTATCTTTTCTCCCGTCCATCCTATCACTTCCTGGTTGGAAACCGTGGTGCGTGTGGAAGGTATATATATAGGTTGAATCCATTCCTTGTAAGCATAATTTACCAGCATGCGTGTTTCCTTTTGCTGAGTGCGTTGGAAGACGAATGATACTGTTTCATCCTTTCCGAGTGGGATGAAATAGGAATAGCCGAAAATGGTGTTCCCGTCAAAAGTGTTGAATTCCATTTCCTTCCCGTTGGCCTTGACAGATGAACCTCCCGTCAGTCTGATATCTTTCAGGGGGGTATCCTTTTCCCGTGAAAAATGGGCATAGGCCAGTGTGGGATGTGAGTCGGAAAATGCAACCAGATACTTTTGATAAATAGCTACATTGTCTGGTAGGTTTTCAGAGTTTTCCTCACTGCATCCCGCAGTGAAGAAAACCAATAAGCCATACATCATCCAACAAAATAGTTGTTTTACATTCATTAGTTATACAAGTTTTGATAGATTTACGATGGCAAAGATAGGGGGAATATGTGAAATTCATGGCAAATGATGATGTACACAGGCTGTATTTAAATATCTGGAAACCAGTGTGTTGATAATTCACCTGATGTACATCGCCCTTAAAAGCCCGCAATGAACTCATCAAAACTGCTGTTTTCGATGCGCATTTTTTCTTTCAACCGCATTTTCCGGCGCGAGATACTTCCCTTGGCAATGTGGTAGATTTCGGACAGCAGTGAAAGCGGAAGATTCATTTTCACCAGGCAGCAGAAACGGAGTTCCTCTTCCGTGAGCTGGGGACAGTGTTCCTTCAGCCGGATGGTGAACCTGTCAAAGCAGGTATCCGTGTTTTGCTGGATGATATCCCATTCATCTTCCGTCAGGTGAAGCGCTCCCTGCGAGTTCTTTTTCCGCAGGAGCGAGGGAAGGGTAATGGCATTCAGTTGCCGGTAATATTCCACACTCTTGTGCAGCCGGTCGATTTCCTGTTGCTTCAGCCGTTCCTGCTCGTGAGCCAGTGCCACTTCCGCCTCTTTCCGTTTCAGACTCTCTTCCATCCGCAACCACTGGCTTTCCTTGAGTTCCTCGGTCAGCTTCTGCTTGTGCGTACGGATACGGTGGAGCAATAGTAACAGAACCAGAATCACAAGTCCCAGTGCCACCGCCATCCGGTAGAAAATCAGCTTGTGGTGAGCCGTTTCCATCTCTGCCTTGTTGGCTCGTTCACGTTGCAGCTTGTACTCCTGCATGTCCTGTATTTTTCCGATGACCATTTCCTTCCGTTCCGTGCTCAGCGAGTCGTGCGACAGGATGTACTTCCGCATGTAGGCGTTTTCCCGTTCCCCATCTCGTAGGTTTCCATACATTTCAAACAGGCGGCGGTAGGCCTCCGTGCGCTGTTTCAAGGTCAGGCCCAGTAAAGAAGGCAAGATATAGTGTGTAGCCGAATCAGCTTTCAGAAGCGAGGCAAAGATGTATCCTTTTTGCGTATGCAAGACAGGAGTTTGTTCTTCCGACAGATTTTTGTGGATGGCCTCGTTGATATAATGAAAGGCACTGTCCGTCTGCTCCTGTTGCAGATAGATACGCGAAAGATACAGTTCGTTCTGCACGGTGGAAGCAGTCGTTCCGGAGGGCATGTAGGCAAGGGCTTTCCGGAAATAGGTTTTTGCGGTTTCGGGGTTTTTAGGCAAATAGAACAATGCCTTTTCCTGCCACAAATCGGCATACGAGGCAGAGTCGTTCAAGAACCGGGCCATTCTTTCCGCCTCTCCCAAAGTGCGTGCCTCTTCTACGGTATCTGCTTTGAAACGGCTGATGCGGATTTGTTCAACGTAAATTTTGAACTGTAACAGACTGTCAGTGTAAGGATTCGTTTCGGCTGTCTGTGGAGAGGGTGTTTCATGCCGGGAGGGCGTACATGCGAAAAGTATGCACAAGGGTAGCATCCATGCTCCCCAAGAGCGGATAAGTAGGTTTATGTAATGTGAGAGAATAGACATAGGTTAGTCAGGTTAGTTAGTTTGGGGGCGAAGATACTAAAAATCTTGCCGGAATGTATATTTTTTGAATAAAAAATGAGTTTTGGAATTTGGAAAATCTTTCATTTGTTATTCTGGTGCTTATTCTTTAGCTTTGCCGTAATAGGAAAAATACGAAAAGAAATGGAACAAATGCAAAGCAGGCTCTCCAAATGGCAGGTAATGGCTCTGTCCCGTGAGCTGCATGATGACGAGGAAGGCATCCGTAAGGTTTGTCATCTTATGCTTCATTCAGAAGAGGCACGGTCGGCTTCCAATGCGGCATGGATACTCTCTCATTTGTCGGGAGAAGACAAAAGGCTCTATCTCTCTCCTTTTTATGATGAGATTACAGACCGGGTAATGGCGTCCAATTTGAAAATACGCCGGGGGCTTGTGTTGTCTATTTTGCTGGATTTGGTGACTGATAGGTATTTCCGGACAGACTTGTTTGATTTTTGTCTTATCCATGCAGTCGATAAGAAGGAAGCAGACAGCAGTCGTTCGATGATGATAAAATTGGCTGCAAAGATGTGCCGTTTTGTTCCGGAACTGGCCAATGAACTGAAAGTCTGTCTGGATATGCTGGAATACGAAATGACACCAAGTATTGTGGCAGCCAAGAGAAATGCCTTGAAGATGGTGGTGGCATTGATGAAGCAAACGATGATAAGTCAGGAGAATTCTTCTTTACGAAAAATCCCCAACGTAGGTTCACAGACTGAGCAAGATTTGATGGCAATGGGATATACCTCTGTCGAATCGCTGAGAGGAAAGAAAGCGGAGGATTTATACGAGGAAGAATGTCGTTTGCGCGGGTGTACGATAGATTGTTGCCAGCTTTATCTGTATCGGGCTTTGGAATATTTTGTTAATACGGAAAACCCTGATAGGGAGAGATGCAAATGGTGGTACTGGAAAGATGATTTCTTTTATCCTTCCTCGTGTGGGGCACGGTGTGTGGAGTGTCCGTTATTTCCGAAAGAATGTAAAGGATGTAGAAAGATAAAAGGCAAGGTGCACTGGCTTCAATACACGGGCGATACCGTATGCTCCATCTGGAAATGCTGCAAGGAAAAGAAGCGGGAAAACTGTGGAGGATGCCCGGATTTACCTTGTAGCCGTTTTATGAAAGATCCTTCCATTTCGGATGAGGAGAATGAAGCCAACTTGAAAAAGATGATGGCTAATCTTGCGAGTTATAAAAATAGTATGGATAACGATAAGTGAATCATTGAATCTATGGACAGAACAGTGAACTATATGATTCGTCCTTTGTATCCAGAGGAAATCCATTTGCTGAGGGATTTTCTTTATGAAGCGATTTTTATTCCCGAAGGAGTTGAACCTCCGTCGAGGGATGTGGTGGATTTGCCCGAGTTGAGGCTGTATGTGGAGGATTTTGGCAAGAAAAAAGATGATTGTTGCTTGGTGGTCGAGCAGGATGGCAAGGTGGTTGGGGCAGTGTGGACACGTATCATGAAGGATTATGGTCATGTGGATGAGAATACCCCTTCGCTTTCCATTTCCTTATACAAAGCATATCGGAACAGAGGGATGGGCAGCCGGTTGATGAAGGAGATGCTGAATCTGCTTGAGAATAAAGGTTATCATCGTGTTTCTCTTTCCGTTCAAAAGGCTAATTACGCTGTCCGTATGTATCTAAAGCTTGGATTTGAGATTATAAAAGAGACAGGGGAAGAGTTTATTATGGTGAAAGATCTATTTACTCGGATGCTGGGCACAGTCGGACAACATTCCAACATTGATCGGAATTTTACTTGTCAGTGTAGTTCCTGTAAAGCGATTAGATGGTTAAAACCGAGATACAAGATTCGTCCGCTTGTCGAAGAAGATATATCCGAAATGCAGCAATTGTTTCGTTCTACCGTACTCAATGTGAATTTGAGAGATTATACGAATGAAGAGGTTATGGACTGGGCATCTTGTGGTGATGATGTAGCACATTGGAAAGATCTTTTGTCGCAAAATTACTATATCGGAGCATTTGATGAACGAGACAGAATGGCGGGATTCTCTTCTATGAATAAGAAAGGGTATTTGCATTCTATGTTTGTGCATAAAGACATGCTGGGAAAAGGAGTTGCTACTCAGTTGCTTGAAGAAGTGGAAAAGATGGCCGTTGCGTATGGAGTCACTGAAATAACATCGGAAGTAAGTCTGACCGCTCGACCGTTTTTTGAACGAAAGGGGTATAAGGTGGTTAAATCTCAGAAGTACAGAGCCAATAAATTGAAGCTGACGAATTTTGTGATGCGCAAGTGCATTCTCTGATGTCCATATTTTTTCTTCTTGTGTGGATTTGAAAACGCACTGGCACCAATGAGAAAGTATGCCTGAATTTTTTATGTCTCTCACGCGGGAAACGTATGTTTCTGCTTCCGGAACCGTATGTTTCCCGTGTGAGAAACGTACGGTTTCGGGCAGAGAAACATAGAAAATGATTCGTCAGATGATAAAATCTGTAGGGACGTTAAAAAAACAGAGGCCACAACCTCCACGGTCGCGGCCTCTTTCTCAAACAACCAATAAGAAATAAGAGATAATCCTTTAGGGTGTGGATTATCTGATGAACAGCAGTTCTCTATATTTAGGAAGTGTCCACATCTGGTCGTCGACAATCAGTTCAAGCTTGTCGATGTGGTAACGAATCTGTTCCAGCATCGGAGTAATCTTGTCATGATATTCAACGGCTTTCGCACGTTCGTCAGTGATCTTGTTAGCCACTTTGCGTGCCTCTACCATTGTGTCTACGTGTTCCTTGATGTAAGAAGTGTGTTCAGCAATCTTACGGATGATAGCCAGGTTCTCGGCAGACAGCTTTTCTGCTTCTTCTGCAGGGAAAATCTGTTTCATCTTGTAGACATTGTCAATCAGCTTGCTCTGATATTCAATGGCTACCGGAACGATGTGGTTCATTACCAGGTCGCCCAAAACGCGGGCTTCAATCTGGATTTTCTTCGTATAAGTTTCCCATTTCACTTCGTTGCGGGCTTCCAGTTCCTTGCGTGTCATGACGCCTGCTGATTCGAACATGCGTACACTGTCTTCTGTCAGGTACTGGTCGAAGATGACCGGGCAGCTGGTTTCGCAGTCCAGACCACGGCGGGCAGCTTCTGCTTTCCATTCATCGCTGTAACCGTTGCCGTCGAAGCGGATAGGCTTGCTCAGTTTGATGTATTTGCGGACTACCTGAATGATGGCAGAAATCTTCGGTTCGCCTTTTTCAATCAGTTCGTCTACTTCTTTCTTGAATTCTGTGAGCTGTTCAGCTACGGCTGTGTTCAGGGCGATCATTGCGCTGGCGCAGTTGGCTTCTGAGCCTACGGCACGGAACTCAAAACGGTTACCTGTGAAGGCGAATGGAGAAGTACGGTTACGGTCGGTGTTGTCAATCAACAGTTCCGGAATCTGCGGAATGTCGAGTTTCATACCGTGTTTGCCGCCCAAAGAAATCAATTCGTCGGTTGCACTTTCTTCCATGTGGTCGAGCACTTTGCTCAGCTGGCTTCCCAGGAATGAAGAGATGATGGCGGGAGGTGCTTCGTTGGCTCCCAGACGGTGTGCGTTGGTGGCACTCATGATAGAGGCTTTCAGCAGTCCGTTGTGTTTGTACACTGCCATCAGGGTATTGACGATAAATGTGATGAAGCGCAGGTTCTCTTCCGGAGTCTTGCCCGGAGCCATCAGTAGGGTACCGGTATCTGTACCGAGTGACCAGTTGTTGTGCTTACCGGAACCGTTGACACCTTTGAACGGTTTTTCGTGCAACAGTACGCGGAATCCGTGTGTACGTGCCACTTTACGCATCAGTGACATGATCAGCATGTTATGGTCTACGGCCAGGTTGCATTCTTCGAAGATAGGAGCCAATTCGAACTGGTTCGGAGCTACCTCATTGTGGCGTGTCTTTACCGGAATACCCAGTTCAAGAGCCTGGATTTCGAGGTCTTTCATGAAGGCTGCCACACGGGTAGGGATGGCACCGAAATAATGGTCTTCCAGCTGCTGGTTCTTAGATGCTTCGTGCCCCATCAGCGTACGTCCTGTCAGCAACAGGTCCGGACGTGCGGCATACAAGCCTTCGTCTACCAGGAAGTATTCCTGTTCCCATCCCAGGTAAGCCATTACTTTCTTTACATTCGGATCGAAATAGTGGCATACATCTACGGCAGCTTTGTTGACTGCGCGGAGGGCTTTCAGCAACGGAGCTTTGTAGTCGAGTGATTCACCGGTATAGGCGATGAAGATAGTCGGGATACACAAGGTGTCGTCTACTACGAATACAGGTGAGGAAGGATCCCATGCGCTGTAACCACGGGCTTCGAATGTGTTACGGATACCTCCGTTCGGGAAAGAAGAAGCATCCGGTTCCTGCTGCACGAGCAGTTTTCCGGAGAATTCTTCCATCATGCCACCCTTTCCGTCGTGTTCTACAAATGCGTCGTGCTTCTCAGCAGTGCCTTCCGTCAGCGGCTGGAACCAGTGAGTATAGTGGGTGGCACCCAGTTCGCTGGCCCATTTTTTCATCCCTTCGGCCACTGCATCGGCAATCTGGCGGTCAAGAGCCGCTCCGTTGTCCATGGCGTCGATGAGCCGTGCAAATACCGTAGAAGGAAGGTATTTGAACATTTTTTCTCTGTTGAATACGTATTTGCCAAAGTATTCTCCCGGTCTTTCCTTGGGAGCGGGCACTTCCAGCGGTTTTGCCTGGAAGGCCTTTTCTACTACTCTGAATCTTAATGTTGACATGTTACTGTAAATTTTTATTGGTTATTTATTAGTTAGTAGTGAATGTTCAATTTTAATTTAATGGTTGTAGGCTGATTCTCCATGTTCGTAGATATCCAGTCCTTCTTCTTCGATTCTGGCCGGAACACGCAAGCCGTGAACTTTGTCGAGAACCTTGAAGATGATGTATCCCATCAGGGCAGCCCAGCCGCCTACGATGATGACACCGAAAATCTGTGCACCGAGGAATCCGAAGCCGCCTCCGTAGAATGTACCTCCTTCTACGGCGAACAGACCCGTCAGGATGGTTCCAAGGCTACCGCACACGCCGTGTACAGATGAGGCACCTACCGGATCGTCAATCTTCAGACGGTGTTCGATGAATTCTACTGAGAAAATCATGACGGTTCCGCAGATAGCTCCGATGATGGCAGCACCCGCAGGAGATACCATGTCGCATCCGGCTGTGACGCCGACCAGTCCGGCAAGGATACCGTTGAGGGTCAGTGAGAGGGAAGGTTTGCCATATTTAACCCAGCTTACCAGCAAGGCCATCATACCACCGGTACAAGCTGCCAGGTTGGTGGTAAGGAATACGTGTGAAATGGCTGTCTGGTCGCCAGAAGTGGCAGCGGCAAGCTGTGAGCCCGGGTTGAAACCGAACCAGCCGAACCAGAGGATGAATACGCCCAGGCAGGCGAGGGTCAGGTTGTGTCCGGGGATAGCTTTTGACTTTCCGTCTTTGCCGTATTTTCCCAAGCGGGGACCGAGGATGGCCGCGCCGACCAATGCAATCCATCCACCTACAGAGTGTACCACTGTAGAACCGGCAAAGTCATGGAAGGTGTAGCCGAAGAAAGACATCATGAATGAACTCGGGTCAGCATTGGTGAGCCATCCTCCTCCCCAGGTCCAGTGGCCGGACACAGGATAAATCAGGACACTGATGGCTATGGTGTAGACCAGATACATGGAGAACTTGGTACGTTCGGCCATGGCACCTGATACGATAGTGGCGGAAGTGGCACAGAAAACGGTCTGGAAAATCAGGAATCCTTCAATCGGAAGACCGTTCTGGATGATGCGGTCCATGGCATCCAAATCGAAGATATGTGGGGTGCCGAATACATCTCCTACGCCGAACATCAGTCCGAATCCGATGAACCAGAACAAGATGGAACCTACCATGAAGTCGACCAGGTTTTTCATCAGGATGTTAGCGGTGTTTTTGCTGCGGGTGAATCCGGCTTCTACCAAGGCGAATCCCGGCTGCATGAAGAATACCAGCATGGCTGCCAGCAACATCCATACGGTATTGATACCGGTGGACAATTCTGAAATTTTGTCGACTGTGCCTGCTTCTTCAGGAGAAGTCTGTGCGGCTGCAATTAATGGAAAAAGAAGTAAGAAAAGGGGTATGAGGGTCTTGCGGTATGCGCCATGCACACCTTCTTTAAACAGTTTCATAATCTTTACCTTTTTAATTAATACCTGTGTTGATAATCTCCCGTCGGGCTTATTTTTCCTGCTCGGCATTGTAGAGTGAAATGTCTCCACGTTCACCGGTACGGATGCGGATGGAGTCTTCCACGGGGATGATGAAAATACGGCCGTCGCCGATTTCACCGGTGTAGGCCGATTTCAGGATGGCCTGTACGGTTTTTTCCACATTCTTCTCGCGCACCACAATGGAAATCAGGATACGCTCAATGGAACTGGTGTCATACACTACCCCACGATAGATACGTCCTTCACGGGTCTTTCCGATACCTCTTACTTCATAGTAGGAGAACCATTCGATGTCGGCGGCCAGCAGTGCCTCCTTCACTTCTTCGAACTTGGTTCTACGGATGATTGCTTCAATTTTCTTCATAATGACGTTGTATTTGTATTTTGTATTGTTTTGTTATCCTGTATAATCTTTTGCCTTAATTCTGACTAATACCTTGTCATCTCTCTTTTAATTGCTCTAATCGTATGTTTCTATAAATTAAAAACTGAGTCCAAATACAAAATAGGCACCTTCTGTAGCCGGATTCCAAATGGCTTGGGCAAATACCGGAAGTGAGAAGGAGTCGGTAAACTTGATTTCTTTCGTGGCTTGGAGGCTGATGTGGGATACCTCAAATCCGGTAGCTCCATTGTTGTAGAAGCTTGTTTCCCATGGAGTGGCTCCGATTTCTGCCGACCAGTCCAAACCTCCCAGCTTGAAGGGAGCGGCGATGCTGAAGTAGGAAGAATAGGCCCGGTCGCCATTGGCTTTCACTCCGTCGGCCCCTGCGAAGTTGGTATACCAGTTGACGGCCAGTACACCAAAATCGTAACCCACCTGAGCTTCGAATACATGTGCTGTGTTGTGTGCGCCGTAATGGAAATACTGCGGTCCGTTGTTGAACCAGTAGTCGGTGACTGATACACTGAATCCTCCAGTGCTATACCCCAATGTCAGGTCGAATTCTTTTGTGTCGTCTTTGTCTATTCCCACAGAACCCCATCCTGAAAGAGAAAACCCTTTGTAGGACACGGAGGCAGAAGGTTGAATGCTGACATTCCCTAAGTCCTGTCCACGCCAGATATATCCGCTTACAAGGTCGGCACCGATGCTGGCTTCTACTTTGTCCTGTGCCATCGAAATGGCTGGAGCTCCTGCTAATGTGAGCAATGCGACTCCGGTGAGATACATTCTTTTCATTTGCTTTCGTGTTTTTAGTTAATGTTGTCGTTAATAACCTCTTTAGTTGTATTGTCGTTTTGTATTGTATTTCTTGTAAATCACTTTCTTTTTGTTTTTCGATATGCAAATGTACTTCCTTTTAGATATATATTTTAATAAATATCCCTCTTTTTTGTATTATATTTTTTGTGGTGTCGGTTTGTTTCTTTTTTCCTCTATTATTGTTTTAAATTGAAATATTTTATCCCTTGTTTTGTTTCATTTGTTTAATTCAGCTGAAATGCTTTCCGTTAAACGTGCCCTTTGAAGGTAGCTTTTGGCGTTGAAACAGGGTTGTGGAGTTTGTTTTTTCCGTACTTTTGTGTCATATTTTAATCCTGATGTGTATGCATTCACCAGTATATTTGTTCAATCCTGATTACGATATGGCCATGGCCAATTTTACTCCTTATTATAAGGCACCGGCGGAAATTCAGCGTATGGCTGACAATTTGTCGGTTCTTCCAGTGTGGTTCGCCGGGGAGGGTAGTGGCGTGAAAGTGGACTCTCTGGAGCGGGTAGCACTGTTTCGCCGTCAATTGGGTGAAATTTGTCCGGAAGGAGAAGGGAGGGAGGTTTTGTCCGGGTTGCTTTCTTCGGTAGATTGGACGGAACAATGGCCCTCTGCCCGTTATGTACCTTGGGGATGGACCCCTGCTTTGTTGCATCGGCTACGTCTGGAAGGGGTGGACGAGGAATTTCTTCCTTCCGCAGAGGAAATGCAACGGATTCGTTATCTTTCATCCCGGGAGCGGTGTCTGGAGATATTGCCGGCATTTGCCGGTTGGGAAGGCATCTGTGGGGAGATGAAAGCCTGTAAGCAGTTGACTGAGGTGGATACGTTCATACGGGAAAGAGGGCAGGTTATCTTGAAAGCTCCCTGGTCGGGAAGTGGTAGAGGGCTTTGGAAGGTTTCTGCGGCAAGCTGGAATGCACAGCTGGCGGGATGGGCGTCCCGTATTTTGAAGGTACAGGGAAGGCTGATGGCAGAGCCTATTTATGACAAGGTGGCTGATTTTGCCATGGAGTTTTTCTCAGATGAGAATGGGGAGGTCCGGTTTGTGGGATATTCTTATTTTGAAACGGATGTGCACGGGAATTATAAAGCAAACCGTCTGCTGAGTAATACCGCTATCGAGGAACGGCTTTCACGTTATGTGTCGTTGGAACGGTTGTCGTGTATCGGGGCTTGCCTGGAAGCGTCGTTGAAAAAGTTGCTGGGTCAAGCTTATCAGGGTTATTTAGGGGTGGATATGATGGTATGCCGTGTGGAAGACGGGTATCGGATACATCCTTGTGTGGAGATTAACCTGCGTATGAATATGGGGGTACTTTCCCGGATTTTATATGACAGGTACGTACATCCTTTGTCGGAAGGAGAATATGTGGTGGAACATTACTTGCGTGAAGGGGAAGCACTCTCGTTTCATCGGGAGATGGTGGAAAAGTATCCTTTGGAATGGAAGGAGGGAAAGGTGGCATCTGGCTACCTTCCTCTGACGCCAGTGAGGGAAGATATCCGGTTTCAGGCTTATCTGCGGGTGGAAGTATGGGCATAAAAAAAGTCCGGAGAACTTCCGGACTTTTTTATGTTTTGTAGGAATGGGGTTTAGAAGAAGAGATAACGTTTGTCTTCCACTTTTGCTTTCTGATACAGGTCATTGATGAGCTGGCTTCCTGCGATACGTGCGGCCATGTTGCTCAATGTGGCTTCTTCCTGTTTTGCATCAAATTTCTCGTTGCCCTTATCCTTGGCATATACCTGAATCATATAAACACCTGCATTTCCCTTGACAGGAGTGCTTACTTTGTTGACTGCGGTTTTGGCAGCTACAGCACCGACAACCGGTTCGCTGGCGCGTGTCACTGAAATATAAGCCGGTGCGCTGAAAGTAACGTGTTTTACTGAATCACTCACTGCATCTTTCATGCCTTTTACCTGAGCGATAGAGTTGTATTTCTTCATTTCAGCCATAATCTGGTCTGCTTTCTTGTCGCGACGGATTTCATTCTTCAGCATTTCTGCTACCGAGTTGATGTCACGGTAACCAGCTTCATGAATCTTGTCGAGAGCTACTACCATCAGGTGGTCGTTTTCACCACATTCATACAGCGGAGAAACTTCACCCGGTTTTGCGGCGAAAATCCATTTCAGGGCTTCGCGAGTGGAACGTACACCACCTACATAGTGTTCTGCACTGGAGAGGTCGGTGCGCGGTGTCAGTGTATAACCACTTTCTTCTGCATTCTTGACCATAGATTCGATGGTGGTGTTCTGTGCTACAAACTGGCTGAACTTGTTGTAGGCCGCATTGTAGGTTTCCTTGCTGAATTCAACCGGACGTTTTACTACAGCGACTTTATACTTGGTCTGCATGCCTTTTTTGTCCATTACCTGCAGAATCAGGTTGGCCTGTCCCATGTTCACGTTTGTCAGTTCGTTTACCGGCTGGTTGAGCAGTGTGTTGATGAACTTGCTGTTGTCGGCATCCAATTCGGCACCTTCCCAGCTTTGTGAATTAACCCAAGTTGCTTCACCTGTCTGTCCGTAGATTTTAGCTACAGCAGCGAAGTCGGCTCCGCCTTTCAACGCATTGTAGATACTGTCGGCCAGAGTCTTTGTCTTTTCTTCTGTGTCGGCATATACCTGAATCTGGCGGAACTGGATAGAATCAGGAGAAGAAACTTTGGCCAGCACCTTGAAGGCATTGTAAGAATCGTCTGTCTGATTGTAGTAAGGGCCATATATTTCATTTACGCCTGTGGAGTCAAGACGGGCGGCTACATCGGCAGGGAGTACCGTCTTTTTTACCGGAACGTCTGAATAGTTTACAGAAGAACCTGTAGAACGTACGAAGGTTCCGAAGTCGGTGGTTGTGTTAGCCAGCTGGCTGCTGTATTCTGTCACTTCTTTTTCAACGGCTTTGCGGTCTGCATCCGACGGAACCACTTTCACATCGATGTAGCGGATGTCGCGTGTTTCTACCAGCTGTTTGAACTGTTCTTTCTTTTCATTGTAACGGTCCTTGATTTCGCTGTCGGAAACCTGGATGGTTGAATCGCTGATAGAGCTGTAGGGAACACCAGCCAGCAGCAAATCGCTCTGTTCTGTACGAGACTTGAATGCGTCTTCAGCAGATACCGGGTTTGAAATCAATGATTTTGTAACCAGGTTTTGGTATTTCTCGGCCAATGTGCTTTCAGCCAGGGTTTTTTCTACGAACTTCCAGAAAGCACCCATTTTCTGATAATATTCTACATATTGTGCCGGCATTTTGCTAGCGTCCATATTGGCATAGTCTACCAAGAATTTTTTCAGCATATCTTTATCGAACATGCCAGTCTGCGGATTACGGAACGGAGTCTGCATCAGCAACGGGTGAGTTCCTTGGTCGATGATGGCCTGAATTTCGGCATCTGTCACTTTCAGGCCCAGTTTCTTTGCCTGTTCAGCAATCAGTTTGTTGTTGACGTAGCTCTGCCATACCTGATCTTTTACGTTGTTCAACTGATCTTCCGTGAGGGAATTCAGACCGTTTGTCAGTTTGATGACTTCGCTGAGCTCATCTACCATCTTTTGATAATCTTGTGCACTGAGAACTTCCCCGTTCACTTCTCCTACGTCTTGTTTACCTTGATGCGGCTGGAGCACTTTCCATGCGTCTCCCGCGATGAATGCAAAAAGGGCAAGACCGATTACGATGACCAATAAAGGTCCTTTGCTTCGAATTTTTTGTAAAGTTGCCATTTAAAGTTATTATTTTTTTGTTTATTGTTTTTATATTTCTGCTATTAGCGCACGAAGATACAAAAAATACTGTTTAGTCGCTATTTTCTCTCAAAAAAATGCTTATTTCTGTGTAATCAGCTTCACCAGTTCAATTCGATTGGCACTCACTTTGATAATTTTGAAAGTGAAACCTTCCGTCTCGATGACTTCGTTTACTTTGGGAATACTTTGGCATTCATTGAGGATAAGTCCGCCTATGGTCTGGTAATCTTCGCTTTCCGGCAGGTTCAGGTTGAATGTCTCATTGGCTTTTTCTATGTCCATTCTTCCGGAAAAGATGTATTCGTTTTCTGAAATCTGTTTGGCTACCGTAGAAGTCGTATCATGTTCGTCTTCTATGTCACCTAAAATTTCTTCTATCAGGTCTTCCAGTGCCACAATGCCTGAAACTCCTCCAAATTCGTCCACCACTACAGCCAATGAGCGTTTCTGCTGCTTGAAGATGCGCATTAACTTATGTGCAGCCATTGTTTCCGGAACGAATGGAATGCTGCGGATGTTATTCTGCCATTCTGTGGTTCCTTTGAACATTTCGGATGAATGGATATAGCCGATGATGTTGTCAATATTGTCTTTATATACAATGATTTTGCTGATTCCGTTTTCTATGAATACTTTTTTCAGCTCGTCAAGGGGAGTCTCTGAATCCACTGCAATGATTTCTGTACGTGGAATCATGCAGTCGCGTATCTTTACATTGGAAAAATCGAGTGCATTACGGAATATCTTGATTTCATTGTCTATTTCTTCTCCCTCTTTCCCTTCTTCAATGCTGCTTTGTATGAAATAGTCCAAATCGACTTTGGTAAAGGCCTTTTCCCGGTCTTCCTTATTGGTCTTGACTCCGACAAGGTGCAGGATACCGCTGGAAAGTACAGATGAAAAACGGCTGATGGGGTAGAGTATGATGTAGCAGATAAAGGCGGGTAGGCTGAAAGCCTTTAAAGTAGCGTTGGGGTTTAGCTTGAATAACGTTTTGGGAATGAATTCTCCTGTCACAAGAATAATCAGAGTAGAGATGATGGTTTCTATTGATACAAGCAATGCTTGATTGGAAGTGACATCTGCGAGGATATAATGCTCAATGAGTTGTGCCATCAAGATACCGTAGATGACCAAGGCGATGTTATTTCCTACCAGCATGGTGGAGATGAAATTGTTGGAATGTCGATAGAATACGGAGAGAATGTAAGACGACACATTGTTCGTCTTTTCCATCTCAAAACGTAGTTTATTGGAAGATACGAAGGCAATTTCCATTCCCGAAAAAAAAGCGGAAAATGCCATAGATATAAGTAACTGGATGATAAGTCCCATGATAAATGGTTTTATTGGGGAGTCCGTGTGCTGTCTGCTTGCACAGCGTTGTCTTCAACCGTAAAAATACCTGTATTGTTATAGATTTGATATTCAGTCATCTGTTGGTTGGATTCAAAGCCGTATCCTGTCAGTACCTTATCCACTTGTTCGATGCGGATAAATTTGTCTGAATAGATTTTCTCCTTGCCCTGATCCCAGAACATCAGTTCGGTATCAAATTTGTCGCCCCGTTGGCTTTGGATATGTACGTTTCCACGTAGTTCCCAAAGTTTCTTGGGCTCATAATAGTACGCCGTATCCGCTTTAATACTGGCATCTACATGAAAAAGACTGTCGAATTTTTCCAGATAGATTCCTTTCTCGAAAGCCCAGAAGGGAGGGTTCCTATGGCTGTAAATGAGCCATTCTGCCGTGATGATTTTATAGCGGATCATACCGGAGTCGGAAATGAGTGTAGTAACTCCTGTAGTGCGCATGTCGGGCAAAGAATCACTTTCTTTTACGGCAGCAGCCGTGTGTTGTTCTTTCTTGCCGCATGCAGGAACAAAAAGAAACATAACAGTTGCCCATGTGGCAACTGTTATGTTTATGAGTAGTTTATATATGTGCTTTTTGAATTTGGCTGACATATATTTATCTGATGGTTGTAGTTTCACCAATCCATCCGCCGATTGTGACAGAGTTACCTTTCTTCAAGCCCAGGAAGAAGAGGTCTTCATCTTTCGGAGTATGTCCGGCATACGTATTAATCAGTTTCTGAGCTTCTTCTGCTACACTTGGATCTACGCTCTTTGCGCGCTGCAATTTATCGATAGCGGCAAAATAAGTACATTTGTTCAATGCAGCTTCGTCACTCCAGTTAGGACTTGATGCGTACATTTGTGCAATCAGAATATAGGCTTTACCGTATTTGCTGTTGAAAGAAAGAGCCTTGTTTGCATATTGTTTTGCTTTGCTCAGCTGTTTCTTGCTGAACAATACTACAGCAGCGCTGTATGCATAATCAGCTTTCTTGTCTGCATCTTGTTCGAGTTCGATAGCCTGGTCAAAGTATTCCACACTCTTGTCCATGTCGCCTTTCTTGTAATACATGTAGGCACATCCGGCTGCTGTGGCAGCTGTCGGTTCAATGGCATGAGCAGCTTCAGAGGCGATGAAGTAAGCTTCTTCTTCTGTACATTTCAGCATTTGCATGACATTGATTACCTGTTTCAAGTATTCCAGGTTGTTTTTGTTCTGGCTTACTTTCGGGCCATAGATAGCCTGCAAATTTTCGCAGCTTGCCGCACCACTGTTGATGAAGTAGGCATCTACGTTGTCTTTGGCTGTTTTCAGTAATTTTTTGTCTCTTTCTTTAGTGGCAGCTTTCAATGCTTCTTCTGCATAGCCAGAAGTAGTCAGATAATCTTGGATGAATTGCTCTTTGTGCGTATCGTCACTTTTCAGCTTACGAGAGGACATATCCATCAAGTCCTGGAACATGAAGTAATCGGAAGTGGCTTTTTCCAAATCTACAGCTTCTTTAGTCATTTCATAAGCCTTATTCACATCAATGTTTGATCCAGAGAAAATGATGTAGTCATGTGCTTTCATACCGAGGATAGAACCTTTAGTGGTCGGAGTCTTTACAAGTTGGTTCAGACCATCGAGGTACTTGATTCGCTGATCATGCACGGCCATTAATTCGTCCAGATACTTCTTTTGTTGTGCAGCATCTTTTGAGCTGGCAATCAGGGCACGCAGGATTTTGGCACCGTTGGTGTAAGTGCTCACCTGAGCCAAAGGCGCTTCTGTAAATACAGCCATCCATGGCTTGTATGCGTCAACAAAGTTGTCAGTTTTTACATATTCACTGTAAATACTGATGTTTTGCAAACAGCGGAGACTGTCTTCTCCGTGTCCGAAACGAGAACCGTCTTCCACTCCTTTTTGAGCGAAAGTAGCTGTAGCGCTTAAAGATAACGCACACAGCATTGTAAACATTTTCATTTTCATCGTATGTAAGATTAGTTGTTCATTGTGTTTATTTTCATAATTAATTTACTCTCCATTTCATGAACCAGTGCTCGTTGAATGTCAGTCCTATCTTCAAGACGAGCCGGTTTTCTGACAGCATATCACTTACCGACGGTTTGGCATGAATGTATTGTCCGGTAATGCTTAATACAGTGTTTCGCTGATAGAGTTTCAAAGGTAGTCCAAATCCAAAGCTGACTCCATATTCTTTCGGTCCTTCCACCATATTCTGCGCGACGGGTATCTGGAGGTTGGAGTTTGCATAGTAAGCACCTACTCTATATCGTACGCGGCTGAAATAGTTTCGTCCGTATTCTTTAGGCAGGAATTCTGCCCCTACGGCTACTTTGGAGCGGTCTTGATATAAATTGGTTTGATTATTATACTTTACTCCGCTCCATTGTTGAAGTGTGTAATCTGCTTCTATGGTCAGATTTTTTTTATGTTTCCACGCTACTCCGGCTCCATATATATGAGGTATCCCATAAGAGTCATTAATCTGTTGTTCGTTTACTACGGAGTAATTGGTACCATTGGTGATTTGAGTACCTTGGGTATCATGTCCATTAAGTACATGTCCTAAACTGTAGGTGAGCCCTAAAGTAATCTCATTTCCTTTATTGATAGGCTGGGTATATTGGAGTCCAAAACTTGCATGGTAACTGCTGATTGATACTGTGTTATATGTAATGGTTTGGTCTCCTCCGTTACTGAGGGTTGCAGTAGTCTGGTATTTTAGCTTACCATACAAATAGCCGATATTGGCTCCAATTGACAGATGATCGAAAATCTTGAAGCCTAATCCTCCGAAGATTTGCTGCAGTCCTCCGTCGCCATAGAAGTTATTGGAAATTGTAACGTCGCTACTGTTTTCTATCGCTTTTGTCCGGGTAAAATTATATCCTACGGTAGAGAACGGAGTATATCCGATGGTCATTCCTAATCGGGGATGAAGTCTGAACTGCATGCCGATATAGTCAAAACTTGAGTTTTTTGCATTTGTCTTGTATTGTCCTTCTTGAAAATTTGAGCTTTTTAATGACATTCCCGCATCAAAAATGAAGGAGAGTGAATCTACAGCTGTATAAGACGCTGGATTCATGGCGTTTATGTGCTCGCTTGTTCTGAGTGCGTACCCTACACCTCCCATTGCCGCGTTGTTTGTGAAACTTTGGTCAAACATGTCGCCTAATCCATAACGCGTATAAGGTGAATTGGTGCTTATTTGTGCACTCGCAATCGTGGCACCTGCTAAAAACCATGAACCAACAAGTATCTTTTTACTTAACATTATAATTCAATATTCTGTTTAAACCTTTCAAAACTAAAAATCTATCTGCAAAGATGATACTTTTTAAATTTGTATCAAAAGAAAATTTATCTCCTCCAGTTAAAAAAACCAAAAGGTCTGGATATTTCTTTTGCAGAAGAGTGATATAGCCGATAATCTCAAACTCAATTCCTCTGATTACACCGGCTCGGATAGCTGTTTCTGTATCGAATCCGAATTCTGGTGTTTCCCCTTTTCTTTCAATTAGAGGAAGTTTATCACAGCAGGCATTCAATGTCTTGAAGCGGGTGTATATGCCCGGTGAAATATTGCCACCCCAATAGTTCCCTTCTGCGTCAATGAATTCATAGGTGAGGGCAGTGCCGGCATCGACTACCAGTAGATTTTTACCCGGAGCCAGATAATTTGCACCTACTACGGCTGCCAGTCTGTCCATGCCTAGCGTTTCTGGAGTTTTATATAAGTTGCGGATAGGAATGGGAGTCTGATGATTCAGTTCTATAATCTCAAACGGAACTCCCGCCAATTGGCGTCGTATGGTATTGCTAAGTGTGATGACCGATGCAATGATACCTCTTTTTATAGGATATTTGTTACATAACATTGACAGCCAGTCCAGTGAATGGTTGGAGCCTCTTAACACTTCCACCACTTTATCACCCTCGAATACTGCCAATTTCGCTACAGTATTGCCAATATCAATTACTAGATTCACTTTTGTCTGCTTTGTTTTGCTTGCAAAGTAAGATAAAATTTAGATATGAACATCAATAAAACTGATTATTTATTTCGCCGTTATGCAAGAATCCATGTATTTTTGCATGCGAAAAAGGATATTATGAAAATTATTCAGGTTCTGGCAGGAGTTCCTGCTGACTGATTGAGAGTATATTTAATTATGAAACGGAAGTTTGTATTTCTATTATGGCTGATAGGGCTGTTTCAATTGGCTTCTCCTATAAGGGCATATAGTGATGTCCGAACAGGGATAATGAAGTTTTCACAAAATGATAGCATTCAGCTTAGTTTATTGACTTGTGCGCCGGGTAATGAAATTTATGCACTTTTTGGGCATACCGCTATTCGTTATCAGAATTTCTCTCAAGGGGTAGATTGGGTTTTCAATTATGGTATGTTCAGTTTTAATACTCCTAATTTCATCTATCGCTTTGTGAAAGGAGAGACGGATTATCAGCTAGGTATTACGCCTTTTCCTTATTTTGAAGCGGAATATGCTTTGCGAGGTTCTTCAGTCTATCAGCAGGTCTTGAATCTGACTCCTTTGGAAAAACAAACGCTGTTGCGGTTGCTTCGGGATAATTATCTTCCGGAAAATAGAATCTATCGTTATAATTATTTTTATGATAATTGTACGACTCGTGCGCGCGATCAGATAGAAAAGAGCATTCAGGGAAAGGTGGTATATCCTTCTGTGAGTTGGACGAAGACGTTCCGTGGAATTGTACATGAATTTACGGTAAATTCTCCATGGGATGAATTAGGAATCGACCTGTGCCTGGGGGCGGAGGCTGATAAAGCGATTGATGCCAGAAAGCAGATGTTTGCACCTTTTTATATGCGCTACTTTGCGGATGGAGCTTATATTCAGGATAAGGACGGAAATACTCGTCCGTTCATTTTGCGTGAAGAAAAAATAGTGGATGTGTCGCCGGAAATCGAACCGCCTTTTGCCTTGACACCGATGGGGGCAGGTGCATTGTTTTTGTTCTTAAACGTGCTGGTTGCTTTCTGGCAGTGGAGGAAAAAGTGTATATTCTGGGGTTGGGATGTCGTGTTATATGCTGCGCAAGGAATTGCGGGATGTATCATCGCTTTCTTGTTTTTTGTATCCTCTCATCCGACGGTAGGCTCGAACTGGCTTCTGATTTTGTTTAATCCGATACCTTTGTTTTATCTTCCTTTCATGGTTTATCGAGATATAAAACGTAAAAAGGACTTGTATCATTTGATTAATCTTGTGTATTTAACACTTTTTATGCTGTTATTCCTGTTTTTACCGCAAAAATTTAATTTAACAGTATTACCTTTGGCACTCGGTTTGCTGGTAAATGCTGCAAGCCATGTATTAGTTTTGAATAAAAGACAATGAAAGAACGCATACTGACATCTTTATTGACGGTATTTGTCATCACTGGCATTCAGTCTCAATCTCCCACACCGGTTCCTAGGTTAGTGGTGGGATTGACGATTGATCAGTTACGTGCAGATTATATCGAGGCCTTTTCAGCATTGTATGGAGAAAGAGGATTTAAGCGCCTTTTAAAAGAAGGGCGGATTTATACAAATGCGGAATATGATTTTATCAATGTGGACCGTTCCTCTGCTACGGCCTCTATTTATACAGGGACAACTCCTTATTATAATGGAATTCCTGCTAATCGGTGGATGGACCGTAACTCCCTTCGAATTATAAAATCGGTTGATGACCAGAATTTCATGGGAGTTTATACTTCAGAAAGTTCATCGGCTAAGCTGTTGCGCTGTTCTACACTCTCGGATGAATTGAAAGTGGCTACTCAGGGCCGGGCTGAAGTTTATTCTATTGCACCTACACGTGAAATGGCTGTCTTGGCGGCTGGGCATGCGGCAGATGGAGCATTCTGGTTAAATGATGAAACGGGGAAATGGTCTGGAACGACTTATTATGGAGATTGTCCGGTATGGGTTAGCAATTATAATGATAAGGAAGGACTTGATTTCCGCATCAATAATCTGGAATGGCTTCCTTATCTTCCGGTTACTTCCTACCAGTACATTACCACGGAAACCAAGCAGTTGAGTTTTAAGCATAACTTTTCAGACGAACGTTTGGATAAGTATAAGAAGTTCAAAACGAGTCCTTATGTGAACGATGAAGTGAACCGTTTGGTTAATGTTTGCTTGAATAGTACTCAGATAGGGCAAGATGCGGCTCCTGACTTGTTGACATTGTCTTATTATGCCGGCAATTATGACCACAAGCCTTCCACGCAATATGCCATGGAAATCCAGGATATGTACGTCCGTCTGGACAATAGTCTGGGGGATTTGTTGGATTTGATTGACCGTAAGGTAGGGCTGCGTAATACATTGTTTTTTATCACGTCTACCGGGTACACTGATCCGGATCCGGTGGATCCTGAACAATATAAGATTCCAGGAGGAGAATTCCATATCAAGCGTTGTGCGGCCCTGTTGAATATGTATCTGATGGCTATTTATGGTCAAGGGCAATACGTGGAGACTTATTATGACCGCCAGATTTATCTGAATCATAAACTGATAGAAGAACGAAAACTGAACCTGGTAGAGGTGATGTCCCGTTCTGCAGAGTTTGTGGTGCAGATGAGCGGGGTTCAGAATGCCTATTCTGCACAGCGTCTTTTGTTAGGGGCTTGGACACCGAAAATCGATAAGATTCGTAACACCTATAATCCGAATTGTTCAGGAGATATTTATGTAGAAGTGATGCCGGGATGGTCTGTGGTAAATGAGTACTCCAAAAAAGTGGAAGTGATGCGGGCCGCTTATGCTACGGCTCCCCTTGTCTTGATGGGGTTTGACGTAAAGCCTGAAAAATTGTATTCGCCGGTAAAAATTACTTCAATTGTTCCAACCTTAGCTCATTTCATGCGCATACGGGCTCCTAATGCCTGTTCCGAAGCTCCAATGCTGAATATTCGTAAATAAATGTTGTAATAGAACGGGAAGATAATTTACAATTTGGTTATCTTTGCACCGGTGAGATAAAATAATTAATTAGTAAATAATAAAAAAGAAATATATAATGGGATTTAATGAATTTATAAGCAAGCTGTTCGGGAATAAGGCAACTCGTGACATGAAAGAAATCCAGCCATGGGTGGAAAAAGTAAAGGCCGTTTATCCGGAAATCTCCAAGCTGACGAATGATGAACTTCGTGCAAAAACAGAAGAACTGAAGAAATATATCAAGGATTCTGCAGTAGAGGAAAACAAGAAAATAGAGGAACTGAAGGCTACGATTGAATCTACTGAATTGGAAAAGCGTGAAGCCATCTTTTCTCAGATTGATAAGTTGGAGAAGGAAGTGCTGGAGAAATATGAAAAAGCACTGAATGAGGTACTTCCTACAGCTTTTGCAATTGTAAAAGATACAGCCCGCCGTTTGGCCGAGAATGAGGAACTGGAAGTGACGGCTACGGATTTTGACCGTGAACTGGCAGCTCAGGGACGTGACTTTGTCCGCATTGAAGGAGATAAGGCTATCTGGAAAAACCATTGGAAGGCTGGTGGTAATGAAATGACCTGGAACATGATTCATTACGATGTACAGCTGTTTGGTGGCGTGGTTTTGCATCAGGGTAAGATTGCAGAAATGGCTACGGGTGAAGGTAAAACCTTGGTAGCGACTCTTCCGGTGTTCTTGAATGCACTGACTGGTAATGGTGTACATGTAGTGACAGTCAACGATTACCTGGCTAAGCGTGACTCTGAGTGGATGGGTCCGTTGTATATGTTCCATGGATTGAGCGTAGACTGTATTGATAAACATCAGCCGAACTCTGAAGCTCGTCGTCGTGCTTATATGGCCGATATCACTTTTGGTACCAACAATGAATTTGGTTTCGATTATCTGCGTGATAATATGGCGGTTTCTCCAAAAGATTTGGTGCAGCGCAAACATAATTATGCCATTGTCGATGAGGTCGACTCTGTATTGATTGATGATGCCCGTACCCCGTTGATTATTTCAGGTCCGGTGCCCAAAGGCGACCAGCAGTTGTTCGAAGTGCTTCGTCCGTTGGTAGAACGCTTGGTAGAAGCTCAGCGTAAGTTGGCAACCCAGTATCTGGCCGATGCAAAGCGTTTGATTGCTTCCGATAAGAAGGAAGATCAGGAAGCTGGTTTCTTGGCCTTGTTCCGTAGTCATAAGGCATTGCCGAAAAACAAGCCGTTGATTAAGTTCTTGAGTGAACCGGGTATCAAGGCTGGTATGCTGAAGACGGAAGAAATCTACATGGAGCAGAACAACAAGCGTATGCCTGAAGCGGTAGAACCGTTGTATTTCGTGATTGATGAAAAACTGAAAAGTGTGGATTTGACCGATAAGGGCGTAGACTTGATTACAGGTAACTCGCAAGACCCGACCTTGTTCGTATTGCCGGATATTGCTGCCCAGTTGTCGGAACTGGAGAACCAGAAAGGACTTTCCGATGAAGAAAGACTGGCTAAGAAAGATGAGTTGATGACCAATTATGCCATCAAGGCAGAACGTGTGCATACCATCAATCAGTTGCTGAAGGCTTACACGATGTTCGAAAAGGATACCGATTATGTGGTAATGGACGGTCAGGTGAAGATTGTGGACGAACAGACCGGACGTATCATGGAAGGTCGTCGCTGGAGTGACGGTCTGCATCAGGCAGTAGAAGCGAAGGAAGGAGTGAAAGTGGAAGCTGCCACTCAGACTTTTGCTACAATTACTTTGCAGAATTATTTCCGTATGTATCACAAACTGTCAGGTATGACCGGTACAGCTGAAACGGAAGCAGGAGAGTTCTGGGACATTTATAAACTGGATGTGGTGGTAATTCCGACAAATCGTCCGATTGCCCGTATCGATATGAACGACCGTGTGTACAAAACGAAACGTGAGAAGTACAAGGCGGTTATTGAAGAAATTGAAAAGATGGTACAGGCAGGCCGTCCGGTACTGGTGGGTACAACATCTGTGGAAATTTCTGAAATGTTGAGTAAGATGCTTACCATGCGTAAGATTGAGCATAATGTGTTGAATGCGAAGTTGCACCAGAAGGAGGCTGAAATTGTGGCAAAGGCCGGTCAGAGTTCTACGGTAACCATTGCGACCAATATGGCCGGTCGTGGTACCGATATCAAGCTGAGTCCGGAAGTGAAAGCCGCAGGTGGTTTGGCCATCATTGGTACGGAGCGTCACGAATCCCGTCGTGTAGACCGTCAGTTGCGTGGTCGTGCCGGACGTCAGGGAGACCCGGGTTCTTCAGTTTTCTTTGTTTCATTGGAAGATGATTTGATGCGTTTGTTCTCTTCCGACCGTATTGCAACTGTTATGGACAAGCTGGGCTTTAAGGAAGGAGAAATGATTGAGCATAAGATGATTTCCAATTCTATCGAACGTGCCCAGAAGAAGGTGGAAGAAAACAACTTCGGTATCCGTAAGCGTCTGCTGGAATACGATGACGTGATGAACAAACAGCGTACAGTGGTTTATACGAAACGTCGCCATGCGCTGATGGGAGAACGTATCGGTATGGATATTGTCGATATGATTTGGGACCGTTGTTACAATGCCGTACAGCAGCCTGCTTATGAAGATGCCAAGATGGAGATTCTTCAGGTACTGGCGATGGAAACTCCATTCTCGGAAGAGGATTTCCGCACGAAGAAGAAAGACGACCTGGCCGAACAGACATTCCAGGAAGCGATGGCACTTTTCAAACGGAAGACTGAACGTATGGCTCAGATTGCCAATCCGGTGATTAAGCAGGTATATGAGGCACAGGGTCACATGTACGAAAACATCATGATTCCGATTACCGATGGCAAGCGGATGTATAACATCTCTGTGAATCTGAAGGCTGCTTACGAAAGCGAGTCCAAGGAAATTGTGAAGGCTTTTGAAAAAGCTATCCTGTTGCATACCATCGATGATGCCTGGAAAGAAAACTTGCGTGAACTGGACGAATTGAAACATTCCGTACAGAATGCAAGCTACGAACAGAAAGACCCGCTGTTGATTTTCAAACTCGAGTCTGTCAACTTGTTCGATAACATGGTCAACAAAATCAACAACAATACAATCTCCGTATTGATGCGTGGACAGATTCCGGTACAGGAGCCGGAGCAAGTGCGTGAGGCTGCTCCAGAACCTCAGGCTCCTCGTCAGCAGTATCGTGAAGAAAAGCAGGATTTGAATGATCCGGCTCAGAGCGAAGCTGCGGGACGTGATACCCGTGAACAGAAGCAGGAACCCTATCGGGCTGAAAAAACGGTAGGACGTAACGATCCATGTCCTTGTGGCAGCGGATTGAAGTACAAGAATTGCCATGGAAAGAATGCCTGATTGAGCATTTAGATTCATTCAGATAGACACGGATTCCGTCGTTTTCAGATTTTTATTTCTTAATTTAGAATAATCTGTGAAAACGATGGAATCCGTGTCTTTTTTATTTATTACTTTTGTTTCCAAACAAAAAAAGTCGCAGATTATGAAGAAATATATGTGGGCCGGAATTATTCTGGCAGCAACGATGCTTGTTTCGTGTGGAGGCTTGCAGACATTTACTTTTGACCAGCTTCACCCGGCTGAAGTCACTTTCCCGGAACAGGTGCGTACCATAGCGGTAGTGAATCATGCTCCTTCCATTCCTTCGCCTAAAAAGAATTTGCTTACTTTGGGAAAACTTGAGGGAGATGGAAAAGTGCTGGCAGAAACCTTGGCAGGAGGATTGGCCGACAGCCGGTATTTTAATCAGGTGATTATTTCCGACTCTGTACTTACGCAGGAAAGAACCGGAGGAGAACTGATTCCTCAGGCAGTGGTAGACAGTTTGACTCAAGTGTTAGGGGCCGACATGATTCTTTCGGTAGATCAGATACAGTTGCTGACTGCTAAGAAAGAAATTTATTATCCAGGGTTTGTTCCCTTGGCCGCTTTCGATTTGAAAATCCGTCCTGTAGTGCGTGCGTATGTGCCTTCACGTCTGATGCCGGTAATGACACTGGCCAAGGTGGATAGCTTGTTGTGGGATTTTACACCTGCATTGTCGGATTATAATGTGGTGAATGAAGCTTCCAATCACGCGGCCTACACGCTGGTCAACCAGCTGGTGCCTCATTGGGGAAATGCCGACAGGATTTACTTCGACGGAGGAAACCCGGACATGCGTGATGCGGCTGTATCTTTGCGTGAAGGTGACTGGCAGGAGGCCGGCCGGATTTGGACAAATCTGTATAATTCGCTGAAGAAAGGAAAAATGAAATCGCGTGCTGCCTTTAATATGGCTTTGGCCTGCGAGGTACAGGGGCAGATGGAAGACGCCAATTCGTGGATTGAGAAGGCCCGGAAAAGCGCTTCTCCAGGATCTGAGGAAGAGCGCGCTGCTACCTTCTATGCTGCCATTTTACAGGACCGCACGAAAGATTTTCTGAAATTAAACCTGCAAATGCGGCGTTTTGGCAACAATTTCAACTAATATTTCTTGTCTGATTCATTTTTTTTGTACATTTGAGTACATATAAAAATATAGCCTATGGAATTAAGTGAACAGTCACGTGCTGCAATTGCTTCTGCTTTGCAGGAAGCCCTTTGCCGGTATGTCACGGGAGGAGAAGATTCTGTTGTGACAGATATTCATCTGCAACCGAATTCGGACAGCGGGGAATTGGTTATTTACGATGATGATGACCATGAATTGTCCCGTGCGATTATCAGTGAATGGGTGGATTATGAAAGCGATGACTTTTATACCGTAGTGGAACCGATTCTTCGCAAGGAGATAGAAGCTTTAAAGGAGACGGGGCGACTGGATAAACTCTGCCTGATGAAACCTTATTCATTTGTGCTGGTGGACGATGAAAAGGAGACTGTGGCAGAACTTCTGATTGTGGACGAGGAAGATACCTTGTTGTTGAGTGGCGAGTTGTTGAAGGGGCTCGATGAAGAACTCGATGCCTTTCTGAAAGACTTGCTGGAGCGTTAAAGTCCGATACAATGGGAGAGCGAATCACATTCCGCCGTAACGAGGGGTTGCGGAGCATACATCCCCAGTGGAGAGGGAATCCGACAGTCAATGGGAAATTTTTCAATCGCCAGCATCGTTGGAAACCCGGTATGGGGAGTGTGTTGAAATGGCGTTTCTCTCCCAATCCCCAGCGGAAGGAAAAGCGGACCATCAAATGGAATCCAAAAGTCCATTATCTCACTTCTTTGGATAAAGTGGTGGGGAATTCTTTAATCTGGCTGGGGCATAACTCCTTCTTCCTGCAGCTGGGCGGAAAACGCCTGATGATTGACCCTGTATATGGGAACATTCCGTTTGTCAGGCGTCGTAGTCAGTTTCCGGCAGACCCTTCTATTTTTCGTGAGATTGATTACCTGTTGATTAGTCATGACCATTTCGACCATCTGGACAAGCCCAGCGTAGCCCGTCTGGTGGCCGACAATCCCCAAATCAAATTATTCTGCGGACTGAATACGGGGGCACTCATAAAGAGTTGGTTCCCGGAGTTGGAGGTGATAGAGGCTGCCTGGTATGAACAATATACCGATGGCGACTTGTGCCTCACGTTTCTGCCCGCCCAGCATTGGAGCAAGCGGGGAGTGAGCGATGGGGGAGAGCGCCTGTGGGGATCCTTTATGATTCAGGGAGGCGGCATTACCATCTATAATAGCGGGGATACCGGATATGCCCGTCATTTTGAAGAAATAGCACGGTTCTTTCCGCATATCGACTATTGCATGATTGGAATAGGGGCTTATAAACCTCGCTGGTTTATGAAGCCGAACCATATTTCTCCGTATGATGCCTTGACGGCCTCGGCAGACATGCATGCACGGGTCACGATTCCCATGCACTATGGCACGTTCGACCTCTCAGATGAACCGTTGTTCGATCCGCCTCATGTGTTTGCGGCAGAAGCCAGAAAGCGGGGGATGCCTGTCATCATTCCCGAACTGGGAGAGGTCGTGAAGCTGCAACCTCTTCGCTGAAGAAAATCCTGAAGAAAACGATAGAAAGAAGAGATCATAAAAAAAGTCCGGAAACCAACTTTTCTGAATGATTCAGAAAACTGATTTCCGGACTTTCTATATGAGTCTGTTTTGTTCAAGTCATACATAAATCCGCCGGTCATCGGCAGCGGGTTACTTCGTGTGAGTGTTTTCGCTCAACATGACGTACCCCCAGATCATCGGATCTGCATTTGCAATTTTGTGAAGAATCTTTGTTACCTTTTTCATAACTGTTATCCTTTCATTTGCTTTTAAGTTAGTACCTATTATATTTAATCTCTAGTTTAGTTTTTCCGGGTGCTCTTCGCAGAGGACCTTTCGAAGCTTTATGGTTTGTTTTTGTTATCCTTAATCTTTTTATCCTTTCCCTCCGGTACCCTTTCGGGCCCTTCGTTCGTTTTATTACACTGCAAAGGTAATGCCTTTTTTCTAGAAAATATGTTTTATAGCATATATTTTTATTTTCCTCATGTTTTATTGATGTAAATCAACCAAGCTGAGTGCTGCTGACAAATTGTCGTTTTTGCCTGTCAGTATCGGCTGACAGAATTGCGTTTTTTGTGTGGGGGTAATGAAAATGGCAGTCTGACGAGGGATATGGCCCGATGGAGGATGTGTCAGGTTTCACTTGTCCTGAAAATAAATGATAAGATTTTGTGTTTCTTTTGTTACAAAAGGTATAGCTTTACGTTTACCTTTTTGAAAACAACTTGTACGACCGATTTAAGAAGCATGAGCAAAGAGACACTGACATCGACCTTCACTGATTTGAGAAAGAATTTTCTCAGGTTGGCAATGCGTTTTCTTCCCAATAGAGAGGATGCCGATGACGCATTGCAGGAGGCTTTCTTCCGCTTGTGGAAACATGCAGACCGGATTGACTCGCGCGAAGAGGCAGAAGCTCTTACGGTTGCTACGGTGAAGAACCTGTGCATTGATGTCCTGCGTAAAAAGGAGCATCTGCCTACGGTGGAACTGGACGAACACCGGGACGAATCTGTTACCGATTCGGCTGACGAGATTCTGGAGAAAGAAGAACGTTTCCGTGCAGTGGAGCGTATCATTGCACAGAGGCTGACACCGCTTCAGCAACAGATTTTGCGGATGAAAGAGTATGAAGGGAGAAAATACAATGAAATAGCCGATATACTGGGTATGCAAGAACCGGCAGTACGTATGCAACTGTCGAGGGCGAGAAAGGAAATCAGAGAATGTTATTTAAAACAGATGGAACGATGAAAAAATACGAACGTACTATCCCACAATGGAAAGAACTGGCCAGACGTTATTTCGAGGCTGAAACAACTGAGGCCGAGGAGGAAGCGCTGGTACGCTTTCTGGCTACTCCTGCCGCGCAAGGCAAGGAATTCGATGAACTTCGTGCCGTGATGGGGTATGCCGCTACCGGACGTGTCCTATACGGCAGACGGCGCACACGAGGCATGCGGTTGCGGTATTATGCGGCGGCAGCAGTGGCAGGTCTCATCGTACTGACCACTGCCTGGCGGCTGACGGAAAGTGCAAATGTATGTGTGGCTTACATCAACGGACAGCGCTGTACCGACAAGGAAGTGGTGCTTTCCGAAGCGCTGAAATCAATCGAAAAGGTGAGTCACCGCTCCTCCGAAGAAACAGTCCAGAGTCAGTTGTCGGATATATTCCAGACACTGGAGGAAGGTGGAACGGAATCAGTTGACAAAAAATAAATTGAATAATAGGAGAAGACGATATGATAAGACGATGGATTATGTTATGGATGTGTCTGCTGGCTGTGCTGCCCGTGTGTGCACAGAAGGGGATGCATGTGGAAGACTTGTTTGGGAGCCGCTTCAAGCATGATAAACAGGCCGTGGAAGTCCTTATCAAAGGAAGGGAATTGAAAAAATATCATCTTACACTTTTCCGCAGCCTGACGATAACCGATGAACCGGCTGTGGCGGAAGAGATAGAGGCACTGGTAGGGCTGGATGCCCAAACCGCAGTCGACAAGGAAGTGGGCAAGGTCGGGAATAGACTGTATTACGGTTTCTACTGCTTTCCGGCACAGGACGATAATTACCGCTATCTGTTTTATCGGAATGCTGCGGTAGCTCCTGGCAGCAGTAAGAAGATGGAAGTGACCGTGGTATATATGGAAGGAAAAATCACGCTGGAAGAGTTGAAACGGATGTTCAAGTAAGAGAAAATAAACAAAATACGATAAGAGACATGAAAAAAATGATTTTGCTGGTGGTCACTTTGCTGACCGCAATGGGCGGATATGCCGAGGGTGGAGATTCGCTGAAAGTGGAAAATGTGATGTGTATACAGAAACCTGAGCAGGTGAAGATTACCGAATCGGGCAGTCGTTTCACAGTAGAAGTGGAGGGGAAGGAAGATAATCCGAATTTCCGTTATGTCCGTGAGGTGGAGATGTCTTCCTCAGACGTGTCGGTGACAAAGGAACGCAGCGGCAACTGGGATTTCCAGATTCCGTTCAGAAAGCGGACGTCGGAACGGAGGCATCACCAGAACCAGCTGGTGGTGAAAAACCTGAAGATAGGACTTTCCTGTGTACAGGGCGCTCCCGAGAACATGGACGTCAGTATGGGGTCGTCGTGGGAGATTACCACTCCTACCTTAGGATGGGAGTATTATCCGTGGGCTACGGAGACTTCTTTTTCCATTGGAGTGGCCTGCAGCTGGCGTAATTACCGGATGACCGGCAAGCAGCGTTTTATAAAAGAGGAGGGAAGAGACATGACGGTGGGACCCTATCCTAAAGGGGCCGATATTCAGTTCTCGCGTATCAAAGTGTTCAGCTGGGCTGTTCCGGTGATGCTGACTCATAAAACAAAGCGTAATTTCAATTTCAGTCTGGGAGCCATTGTCAATTTCAACACGCATGCCAGCCTGAAAACGCGGTATAAGTTGGACGGAAATGAATATAAACTGACCGACAGCAATATCCATCAGACTCCGGTGACCGTCGACCTTCAGGCAGCCGTCGGTTATAAGACCGTAGGCTTTTATGTGAAATACAGTCCTTGCAAAGTGCTCGATTCTACCTACGGCCCTGAGTTCAGTGCGTTGTCCGTAGGCATCGTCTTGTTCTGAACCGGTAAAAATAAACCCCGTCCTGAGCCACCGTTACCAGGTTTGTGTTGCGTAACGGTTGTTCAGGACGGGGTGTGTTTTATAGAAACTGCGCGTTAGCGTTTCAATGCCGCAATGCTTTCTTTCAAGGCTGCAATCTTGGTTTCGGCGTCAGCCTGTTTCTTACGTTCCATTTCGATGACGTTGGCCGGAGCCTTGCTGACAAACTTTTCGTTGCTCAGCTTTTTCAATACGCTCTGCAGGAATCCTTCCTGATATTTCAGGTCAGCTTCCAGCTTCTTCAGCTCTTCTTCCACGTTAATCAGGTTGCCCAGAGGTACGGCATATTCGGTGGTGCCCACCATGAAGGCGGCTGCTCCGTCTGCCTTGCTCGCTACCTGCTTTATTTCCGACAGGTTGCAGAGTTTGGCAATGATAGAAGTGAACGCGGCTACCGGATTTTCTCCGATGACTTCCAGTGTCAAAGCTTCTTTCTGTGCGATGTTCTTCTGCAAACGGATGGTACGGATGCCGCTGATGACTTCCTTCACGGCCTCAAAGCGGGCAATCAGTGCATCGTCGTACGGCATGTCTTTTACGAGGGTCTGCGTCATGATGCTTTCGCCCGGCTGGCGGTCGTAAATGTGCTGCCACAATTCTTCCGTGATGAACGGCATGAACGGATGCAGAAGTTTCAGCAAGGTTTCGAAGAAGGCCAGGGTCTTTTCATAAGTTACCTTGTCGATAGGCTGTCCGTAAGCCGGTTTCACCATTTCCAGGTACCAGCTGGAGAATTCGTCCCAGAACAGTTTGTATACAGCCATCAGGGCCTCGCTCAGACGGTACTTGCCGAAGAGGTCGTTCACTTCTTCTGCAGTCTTGGCCAGCATGGAGTCGAACCATTCGGTAGCCAGGCGGGCATATTCCGGCTGTTCGATGTCGGCCACCTGCCATCCTTTTACCAGACGGAAGGCGTTCCATATCTTGTTGTTGAAGTTACGTCCTTGTTCGCACAGGGCCTCGTCGAAGAGGATGTCGTTTCCGGCAGGGGCTGCCAGCATCATTCCCATACGTACTCCGTCGGCACCATACTGGTCAATCAGTTCCAAGGGATCGGGAGAGTTACCGAGTGATTTGGACATCTTGCGGCCCAGCTTGTCACGCACGATACCGGTGAAATATACGTTGCGGAACGGCATGTCGCCCATGTATTCGTAACCGGCCATAATCATACGGGCTACCCAGAAGAAGATGATATCCGGTCCTGTTACCAGGTCGGAAGTCGGGTAGTAGTATTTGATTTCCTCGTTGCCCGGGTTGTTGATGCCGTCGAACAACGAAATCGGCCACAGCCAGGAAGAGAACCAAGTGTCGAGGCAGTCATCTTCCTGACGCAGGTCTTCCAGTTTCAGGTTGGCATCGCCCGTCTTTTCTTTGGCCAGTTCCAGTGCCTGTTCCGGTGTTTCGGCTACCACGAAGCCGCCTTTCGGCAGGTAGTAGGCCGGGATACGGTGTCCCCACCACAGCTGACGGCTGATACACCAGTCCTTGATGTTTTCCAGCCAGTTGCGGTAAGTGTTCTTGTATTTGGCAGGGTAGAACTTCAGTTCGTCGTTCATTACCGGCGGCAAAGCCATGTCGGCAAAGTGCTGCATCTTCAGGAACCACTGCATGGACAGTTTCGGTTCGATGGCCACGTTGGTACGTTCAGAGAAACCTACCTTATTGGTATAGGCTTCCACCTTTTCCAGCAGTCCGGCAGCATCCAGGTCTTTTTCAATCTGCGCACGCACGTCGAAGCGGTCCATGCCTACATACAGGCCGGCAGCTTCACTCAGTGTACCGTTGTCGTTGAAGATGTCGATGGAAGGCAGGTTGTATTTTTCTCCCAGCATGTAGTCGTTCACGTCGTGTGCCGGAGTCACTTTCAAGCATCCGGTACCGAATTCAATGTCTACATAGCTGTCTTCAATCACCGGAATCTCACGTCCTACCAGCGGCACGATGACTCTTTTGCCTTTCAGCCACTGGTTTTTCGGGTCTTCCGGGTTGATACACATGGCCGTATCACCCATGATGGTTTCCGGACGGGTGGTGGCGACCACGGCATAACGGCGGCCTTGTGCGTCGCGGTGTACCACTTCGCCTTCAGCGCCTGTCTCGCCGCTCATGTCGTCGTTGGCAATATAATAACGCAGGTAGTACAGCTTGCTGTGTTCCTCTTTGTAGATAACCTCTTCGTCAGAAAGGGCGGTGAGTGCTTTCGGGTCCCAGTTCACCATACGTACGCCGCGGTAAATCAATCCTTTGTTATACAAGTCCACGAATACCTTGATGACACTCTTGCTGCGGGTTTCATCCATGGTGAAGGCCGTGCGGTCCCAGTCGCACGATGCACCCAGCTTGCGGAGCTGTTTCAGGATGATACCTCCGTGTTCTTCCGTCCAATCCCATGCATGTTTCAGGAACTCTTCGCGGGTAAGGTCTGTCTTTTTGATGCCCTGTTGTGCCAGACGGTTTACCACCTTTGCTTCCGTAGCAATGGAGGCGTGGTCCGTACCCGGTACCCAGCAGGCATTCTTGCCCATCATGCGGGCACGTCTTACAAGGATATCCTGGATGGTATTGTTCAGCATGTGTCCCATGTGGAGTACTCCTGTCACGTTAGGAGGAGGAATGACGACGGTGTACGGTTCACGTCCGTCGGGTTTAGAACTGAAAAGTTTGTGGTCCAACCAGTATTGGTACCATTTTCCCTCCACGTCAGCGGGATTGTACTTACTTGCTAATTCCATGGTTATAATAATCTTTTTTATGTATGTTTATCGTATAATCGGGTGCAAAAATAATAAAACTCCTTGGATTTTAGGGGAGATTCTTCCGAAAAGTTCATCTCTCATCGTGCGTGAACAGTCGGAATGTGCCATGTAAAAAGGTAAAATGGAGGGGTTTGGAAGGGGGATAAAAAAACGCAAGTGCGTTTGGAGTAAAACGTCAAAGAGTTTTTGTCCAAACGCACTTGCGTTTCAAGTAAAACGTCCTTACGTTTTCATCCGAACGCAAAGACGTTTTGGGAACGTTATTCATAGTCACTCATAGATATATTCCACGTCCGATTTTTTGAACCGCAGAAGGCGGGAATCGTTGGACCCGGCTCCGTTTCTGGTAGCGTAATATGCGTTCATGGCTCCCGTAAAGAACCAGCCTTGTCCGTTTTCAGGAGAGTAGGCAGCCCACAGCATGTTGTTATAGTGTCCATGGAGAATACCGTTGTCATTCCATTGTGCGGAAGAACCGTACCAAACCAGAGGTTCGTTCTGCGAAGGTGTGCCGTTGCTGTACATGGCGATGGTAATCAGTCCGCTCAGTTTGACTTGGCCCACCGTCACATCCTCTCTTCTCCGTTGGCGCCGTTGGATTTTGGTTCCGCCGTTCCAGGCAGTGCTGTGTTCGCCGTCCCACATCAGCCAGAGGTAATCCTTCGTAATCTTCAATACTCGGTCGAAGTCTTCCACCGACGGCGTTTCGTACCCGTCGGGAGCCATGGCTGTAGGTTCCAGCTTGTTGATATGGACGTTTGAGGTGCTGTATCCCTCCAGCTTGGCTACTCCGTTGTCATCTATCACCTGCATGCCTTGGGTGGTCTTTCCCTGATACTGCCATTTCCAGAGTTTGAAGAATTCTTCCGGAGTGCAGTCGCGCAGATAATCGAAAACAGTCTTTCCTGCTTTCGCAGCCGGGTCGTTCGAAGAAAGTATCTGGTCATTGAAATCCTTTGAGTTGCCCATGGCATTGTACTTGCACCACCACACGCCGTTGAGGTACGTCACCGGGAGTCCCCAGTTGCGTCGGCTCACCGTATATTCTTCGCGTTCCGTGCCGTCGTTGTTGCAAATCACCAGCGTGGCTTTCTGCACACGTCCGTTGGCTGTGGGGTCGTTGGGTTTCCATCCTCCCAGGATACGGAAGGAGTGGGAATTGTCTTCCCGTGCCGCCAGTTTGATCCAGTGGCCTTCTCCGTTTTCATATTCTACGGTCAGCTTTTTGGATTCCGGCAGGGTCAGTACCCCAAGTTCATTGTCGATATAACGGTCAAAGTGGCATTCGTAACTGTCGTTGTAATCGAGCAATCCTTCCATCCGGGTCGGGTTTTCCGTCAGGACCAGTGTCAGGTAATCGTCCGGATAGGTCTGTTGCAGTCCCTTCCGGTGGAAGCGCAGCTTGATTTCTTCTCCGGGAACGCCGAGGCGCCATCTGTCTTTCTGTATGCGGAACAGGTTTTTGCCTCTGGTTTCCGCACTGTTGTCTCCCAGTGTCTGTACGGTCAGCGGCATCGGGGCTTGGATGAACTCCAGTTGGTCGTCACAGTCGATGGCCAGTGTCAGTTCGGTAGCCGTATAAGGCAATACAATCCGGTTCTTCGCATCGTTTACCGTCACATTTCCCGGCAGGATAGAGGCCTTCGTGTCTACCTTCAAGGCGCCCGCTTCGGAAGACAGGTTGTGCTCGCCTCCGTTTTCCCATTCGATGACCTGGAGTTTCACGCTGCCACTGACCGGGTCTTCGCTGAGGCTCAAGGTATAGACCGTATTGCGTTTCAGGGTAGAAGGCAGGCTGCTTTCTACGGTGGTTTCTTTTCCGTTTTTCACGATACTCACCTGCGCCTTTACGTCTGTACCGTTTTGTTCGTACAGATAGGCCACTCCTTGTGTCGATGCTTTCAGTGTTTCCGGAAATTCGATGCTTTCATCTTCCCAAGTCGTATTTTCCGGGCTGGATACCGGATTCTGAGGGAACAGAAAGGCCTGTTGCGCAATGTGGGTGAACACGATTTCCTTTACTTGGAGAGAACTGTTGGCCGGCAGAGAAAGGTCAAACCGGGCCGACCCTCTTTCCAGGTCCATGTGCAGTGTGCTTTCACTGCTCTTGCCCAAGTCGAGCATGCCCGAGAAGAATTCCGGTGCATGCACATTTCCGTGGGTATAATTCAGGGTTGTCTTCAGCCAGTCTTCTTCTGTAATCTTCTGTTCCTTCATTGCCTGAAGGTCCAGTTGTCCGTCCGTATTGCCTACGAGATAAAGATGGCCGGACGGCTTGTCGGTCTGGAGTACATACTGGCTCTCCTTTTTCGAGAACTCGGTATAGACAGTAGTCAATACGCCCTCTTCGAACAGGCAGGCCTGCATGTCGCTGATACTGTCTTCACCAGGAAGAGAACTGGTTTCTCCTTCCATCTGAAAGGCCTTGATGCTGGCATTTACAGTTCTGACGGGCACACTTCCGTTCTCATCATTCGGAGTGTCCTCGTTTTTGGGAATGTCTTCGTTGCTGCAGGCCGAGACAAGGCATACGGCTGAGAGTATTCCGAAAAGCTGGATATATTTTTTTAAGTGCATATACATGAGTTTTCTTGCGTTTTTTGTTATAGCTCTATTCTTATTCATAGATATATTCTACAGGAGTCTTGATGCATCGGATGGTACGGGTCTTCTGTGCGTTGCTGGCCGCATACTTGAACCAGTTTCCTTTGCCGGTGTTTTTGGCATAACCTTCTATCATCCACGTGTTGCCGGAATTGCCGTAGGTGGCAAACAGAATCATCATGCTGGAGATGCTGCTTTCATTCCATTGATGTCCCAGTCCACAAAGCGTCAGATGGTTTCCTTCATACTCAAAATCGTAGAACGAAATCGGGCCGTAGGTAAGGCCTTTGAAAGTCGCGTTGCGTTCCACCACGTTGAAGTTGAGGCGTTGTCCCAGTCCGTTGTTGAAGACTCCGGGGTCAAAATAAGCCAGGTTGCAGTTTGAGCCCCATGTGTAGAAACGGTAGTCGTCATAATCCGGAATCTGGTACCCGTCGGGAGCCATCTCGGTAGGAGCCATCGTACCGAAATTGCCTGTCTGGCTTTGATACCCCTCATAATAGAACTGGCTGCCGTTGTGGGTCAGTTTCAGTCCGTCCGGATTTCCAGCCTGATACTGGTCGCCCAGCACCTGAAGGAAGTCATCGTCCGAGCAAGTTCTCAGATAGTCGGCCAGGCTGCCCTGAGCCGCAGGGTCCGCTTTCACCAGAATCTGGTCGTTGAAGCTTTTCACATTGCCTCTCAGGTTATACTTGCACCACCACACACCGTTGATTTTCACGACGGGCAGTCCCCAGTTGAGGCGTCGGATGGTGTACACTTCCGGATGGCCGCCATTGGCATCCGCAATCACCAGTTCACCGGTTTGTGCCCGTCCGTCTGCGTTCGGGTCATTGGGTTTCCATCCTCCCAGCAGCCGGTAGGTACGGTCGCCTTCTTCTGTCAGTTTCATCCACTGGGCTTCTCCCTCATTGAATTTCAATGTCAGGGTTTTTCCTTCCGGGAGCGTGATACGGGCCAGTTCACCGTCAATGTAGGTGTTGAAATCACAAAGACCGTTGTCGTCAAACTGGAGGACGCCTGTCATCTGCACCGGATTTGGAGCAAATACCAGTACGACCCGTCCCGTCTGTATCTCGTTTTTATGTACATCCAGATACATATATTCATGATGGCTTCCCGGCATTTTCTGTTTGCTCTCGATGTGGAACTGTGCCACCGGGGAAAGGCTGCGGCCAAGCGGGGCAGGAGTGACCGTCACTCCCTCGGCCTGTCCCAACACGGTTACTTCGGCTCCGGCTTCAGCCGCCAGTGTCAGTTGGAAATCACTTTTCCAACATGGCACGAACACGGTATCACCCTGTGCATTCAAGGTCACTCCTTCAGAAAGCTGTGAGAGTTCCTTGTCCACCAGCCCTTTGTGCGTGAGGCCCGATTCAGAAGAAGCGCCGGTCTCCCAGTCATCGGTCAGCACCTCCACTTTCCAGTCGGCTCCGTTTCCATACACTTTAAGCGTATAGATGGTGTTGCGTTTCAGGGCCGGAAGTGTGGTCTTTAGCCGGTGCCATCCTCCGTGGGCTGTCATCATGATTTCTACCTCATGTCCGTTGGTGTATTGTTCGGGAAGATAGAAAAGGGAAGTCTTGCCATTCTGGAAAGGCTGTTCGCCAAAATCTTTTGTCAAGTCCGTTGTCTCCGGCTTTTCGGGTGTCTGGAGCGCATCTTGCTCGTAAATGTAACCTGTCAGCGACACCCCTTTTATGGTGACGCTGTTTACCTGAGCATCTTGGAAAGGCGATTCCAAATCGATGCGGGCTACAGCTCGTTTCAGGGCTACGGAAGCAGAAGTGGTTTCTGTGTCCAAATCTGCTTTTCCGGTCATCAGCACATAGTCGGAAACCATATTCTCGGCCGTTGCCTGCTGCTTCAAGAACTCTTCCAGCGTGGTGACCCCTTCTTTCAGGCTTTCCGGGGAAACGGCTTGGTCGCCGTTCGCCAGGAAATACAGGCTGCCCTGCGAGGGGTCGATATCGAGTTGGCAGGAACCTGCTGCATCCACTTTCAGCGAGGAGAACGTTTCTTTCAAGACACCGTTCTCGAACTGATAACCATTGAGCGTGTTGATTTGTGATTCCGTGTCGTCGGCTGTTCCATTCGTCATTCCAGTTCGGGAGAACTTTATGGTAAACATTCCGTTTTGCGGTGTTTGCTGAATATCTTCATGCTGGCATCCGCACAGTAAGAACAGACTGGCGCTTGCCAAGGCGAGTATATATTTCATCATCATTTTTCGTGATATTATTGTTATCGTCCGTTTATTTGTATTGGTAAGGGTTTTGCGAACTGTTCAAGTAGCTGGGAGAATCGACCGGCATCTGCCCGATGTTGTCCACATAGAAGTTGTTCATCAGCTGTTCCGCCCAGGGTCCGTAGGTGAAAGAACTGCTGTGTCCGTATCCCATGACGTGTCCGAGTTCGTGGAACATGACGCTGCATGCATACCGGTTGAAGTAATGTTCGAACCATCCTCGCTGGTAGGCTCCGAAGGTGCTGCCTCCTCCTAGTCCGATGATTCCGTGCCCGGGATATACCAGACCTACCTGGAGCGTTCTGCTGGCTCTCATTTTTTTCAATACCTCCTCTACCTTTACAGGCTGTTTGTTGTCGTCGTAAAGCTGGTCGGCATTGTCCTTTAAAATCTGTTCGTGCTCCGGCATGTCAATCATGTAAGTGAAATTGAGGAAAAGGGCCACCGACTCCCGGCAATGTACCGGGCGGATTCCCATCCAGTTGCCCACCGGACCTCCGTCTTCTTTTTCCGGGTCTCCTCCGTAGAGTCCCCAGTAGATGGTCCATCCGTGCTTGATTTCCTGTAGCTTGCTCCAGTAAGGGTCGTCCGATTCAATCTTGAGTACAGCGTTGCTTAATTCAGAAGCCGTTTTCTTTTGTACCTCTATATATTTTCCGGATTCCGTGCGGCACATGGCAGTGCGCTTCATCAGCGGAATCTCTTCCCAGAAGTCGCCGAAGGCCGGGATGGAATCAAAATAAGCCAGGTCGAAAAACTCTTCGCTCACCTGCGGCAGCTGCATCTTAATCAGTACGCCGGTCAGCTTGCGGGGAGAGTAGAAGCGCGTATGCAGTTTCCCTTCTTCTGTGACGGATACCTGCAGTGGCTGGGCGGTATTGAAGCACCGTACAGTCTTGTCGGTATATACTTCCTTCCGTTCCGTGTCTTGCAGGATTAAGCTGTGCTCACCTTTATTATAAGCTGCAGGGGTGATGAACATGGTCACTGCCTTGTCGTCCGGATGGTTCACTTGGGTTTCTACGAGATGAATGTGGTTGGAAGCCAGTTCCTTCTGCTCAAAGCTGTACACCTGCTTTCTGTTTTCTTTCCGGTAGTTGCGGGTAGAGAGGTTGATTTCTCCATGAAACGTAGACCCCTTGCACAAGGGCATGAACAGGTAGGAAGTCTGTCGGTTCAGTGAAAGGGTCTTCACCGTGCCGTTGCTTTCCCCGCCCAGTTCCCCGTTGCCGGAAAGGGTGGTGTAGAAGCATACGTCTCCCAATGCCAGGCTTTTGTCTGTGACGGCATAGCCCACGTAGGGGTTTTGGTACGCAAAGTCAAAATCCACCCGGCTGACAATCCGTTTCTGTGTCACTTCCTGTGGGATAGAAGCCACTTCCTGGATACCATTTTCCGTCTGTTTCTCTACGATGGAGAAGGGAGTTTGTGAGTAGAAATATTCAGCTTCCAGCGGTTGCTGCAAGTCTTCAGGAAAAACGAGCCATTCCTCCTGAAGATTTTCCGGGCTATGGATAGTGGCCCGGTCTGCGGCTGGGTTGCCTTTGATGCCCAATACAACCAGCCGGTATTCTCCTTTGTGAAGGCCTTCGGTATAAATCTCGGAGGTGGAAGCTTCATAATAGCTTTTAATGTTTTTTACCTTGTCGCCGTTTTCATCGACAATGAAGTAATGCAGCTCGTCATAAAGCGACGTTTCCGTTTCCGAGGCACGGGAAGAGGCTCCTTCATAGCCTTGTTTTTGTAATTTGAATACAATCCCAGATTGGTTTTCGGTGGAAGATGTGCCTAAGTGCTCCTCCTGACTGCAAGAAACCAATAGCAAAGTGCATAAAAATGCAATAAATGTAAATCTTCTCATTTTGTTGTTGTTTTCTCAGTATGGCAATCTTTTTTAAAACTAATTCCTGTGATATTTTAAGTAAGAAATAATCAATCAGTCGTTTTACATATCTAGTTTGTTCGTTTCGTTTAGTTTTTCTCGCGTTCTTGTTCTTAAACGTAATATCTTTATGATTTGTTCAGTCGGAATCTGTCTTAGGGCATAATTTTCCTTCCATCGCTATGAAAGAGGGGAGAACTGAGACGTTGTCTTGGCGGTGTTATGATTTGTGTTGTTGTTCGTTGCTGCGAAACTCGGTGGGGGTCATACCCAGGTATTTTTTGACGTATTGGGCAAAAAAGGAGACATTGGGGAAGTCAAAGTCCATGGCTATCTCCTTGATGCTTTTGGTCGAGTATTTGAGGGCCGGGATTATGTGTTCTATCGCATTCTCATGAATGAGCGTCAATGCATTCTTTCCACTGATTTGTTTGACTATGCGTGAAAGATATTTGCTTGAATAGCAGAACAAATCAGCATAATAGCCCAAGGTTCGGTGTCTGCCGTTGTCGGCTGCGAGAGCTTCCATGAACTGCTTGAAAATAAAGTCGGGTTGCTTGACCAGGACCTGGTGGCCTGTATTTTCCTTTTCGAGTGACTTATGAGTGGTTTTGGCAATCATTTCTTCAAAAAAAGCAGAAGCGATGTGCAGCAGGATGTCTTTTTGAAAATTGTCGGATGAAACTTTTATTTTGCGTTCTATCAAATCCAAATACAGCTGGAACAGTTCTTTTTTTGTTTCCTCAAAATGCTTGATAGGGTGCTCTTGTATGTAACAAATCGATTTCCACGTATATTTTTGCGTCTGGGTGATGCGGCGGAAAAAACGGTTGGAAAAGCAGAATATCTTTACTTTGCAGTCGGGGCTGGCCGTAAGTTGTCTGATAAGAGTATTGGGCAGACTGATCAGCAAGTCATTGGCTTGAAGATGACGATAGGTATTGCTCAATTCCATCGTAATTTCTCCTTCCCTGCAATAAAGCATCAGAAATACCTCCAGTTTGACATTCTTGTTTTTTTGAAATACATTTTCCAGCCGTTCGGTCAGGAAGATATAGTCGTCCATGTAGCTTTGAGGGTCACAATGTGCCTGAAGCATGTCCATGTGAATGTGTTTGATAATTTCTTCCATGTTATTTTTTTGCAAAGATGTGGATTCCCTCGTAAAGCATGGTGTTCTATATTCTTCCAGATATGTCTTATTTTCTACATTTTGCCGGATGTTGTGGAAACAAGGGAAAATAAGATACTTCTGTGTGAAAATCCGTTGTGTGCTTTTTCTACGGGGTTGCTACTTTTGCGCGAACAAAAAAAAGAAACGAATATGACAGAAAAGATTGGAAATTTAGGCGCATGGCTGATGGTGCTCGGTTGTGCGATTGGGATAACGTCCTGCCAGACGGAAACAAAAGAAACGACCGGAAAGGGGTATCAGCTGATGACAATTCAGGCAGATACCGACAAGGAGATTACCACTTCTTATTCTGCGTCCATTGAAGGGATGCAGGATATCGACATTTATCCGCAGGTATCGGGGTATATTGAAAAACTGAATGTATCGGAAGGAGACGTTGTACGTAAGGGGGAGGTGTTGTTTGTCATCGACCAAGTTCCGTATAAGGCGGCATTGGAAACGGCGGTGGCCAATGTGGAAGTAGCGAAAGCCAGTCTGGCTACAGCCGAACTTACTTATAAAAGTACAAAGGAATTGTATGCCAAAAAGGTAGTCTCCAGCTTTAATTTGCAGACAACAGAGAATGAGTTTCTGACTGCCAAGGCACAACTGGCACAGGCCAAGGCACAGGAGGTGAACGCGCGAAACAACCTTTCTTATACGGAGGTGAAGAGCCCGAGCGAAGGAGTGGTCGGCATGTTGCCTTATCGGGTGGGGACACTGGTCAGTTCGAACATGGCACAGCCGTTGACTACGGTTTCCGATAATGCCCAGATGTATGTCTATTTTTCGATGACCGAGAACCAGTTTCTCTCGCTGGCCCGTCAGTATGGAACCACGGAAAAGGCTATACAGAATATGCCTGAAATCCAGCTTCAGCTGAACGACGGTTCCATGTACGAAGAAAAAGGAAAGATAGAATCTATCAGTGGTGTGATTGACAAGGAGACGGGTACGGTAGGTGTGCGTGCGGTATTTCCGAATGCTTCCCGTTTGTTGCACAGCGGGGCATCGGGCAATGTGTTGATTCCAAGTATCTATAAGAAATGCATTGTTATTCCGCAGGGAGCTACCATACAGTTGCAGGATAAAATCCTGGCCTATAAAGTAGTGGATGGCAAAGCGGTATCTACTTTGATAAAGGTTGCTCCGGTCAACGACGGAAAGGAATATATTGTAATGAATGGGCTGAAGGCCGGTGACGAGATTGTGGCCGATGGAGCCGGTATGCTTCGTGAAGGAACGCAAGTAAAATAATCGGACGCTTATGAAAGGAAATATATTTATCAAACGGCCGGTCATGGCCTTGTCTATATCCATTTTGATTTTGATTGTTGGATTTATCTCCCTCTATACCCTGCCGGTGGAACAGTATCCGGATATTGCCCCGCCTACAGTTTGTGTGGATGCTACTTATACGGGTGCCGATGCGGATGCCGTGATGAACAGTGTCATTATGCCGTTGGAAGAGAGTATCAATGGAGTGGAAAACATGATATACATCACTTCTACGGCCACCAATGCCGGTACAGCAGAAATATTGGTTTATTTCAAGCAGGGAACCGATCCGGATATGGCGGCAGTCAACGTACAGAATCGTGTGTCGGAAGCACAGGGCCTGTTGCCTGCAGAAGTAACAGCTATTGGGGTAAGTACCATGAAGCGGCAGAACAGTTATCTTCAGATTAATGGTTTGACCAGTCCGGATAAACGTTATGATGAGAGTTTTTTGTCGAATTATCTGGATATTAATGTAATACCACAAATTAAACGTATTCAGGGAGTTGGTGATGTACAGCTTTTGGGGGATACGTATAGCATGCGTATCTGGATGAAACCGGACAAGATGGCGCAATATGGTTTGGTGCCTGCCGATGTGACGGCTGCATTGGGAGAACAGAATATTGAAGCACCTACAGGGTCTTTGGGCGAAAATTCAGATCATGTATTCCAGTACACGATGAAGTATAAAGGGCGTCTCAAGAGTGTGGAGGAGTTTGAGAATATGGTGATACGTTCCCAAAAAGATGGTTCCGTACTCCGTGTGAAGGATATTGCTGATGTAGAGTTGGGGCGTGAATCCTATGGTTTTCATGGGGAAGCAGACGGAGTGCCGGGTGTGATGTTTATGGTTTATCAGGTGGCCGGAGCAAATGCGACAGCTGTGAACCAGGAGATATCCGATTTGCTGGATGATATCTCAAAAGATTTGCCTGAAGGAATGAAGTTTCTGCAAATGATGAGTGTGAATGATTTCTTATTTGCTTCTATCGACAATGTGGTCGAAACTTTGGTAATCGCTATTCTTCTGGTAATACTGGTGGTATATTTCTTTTTGCACGATCTCAAGAGTACTTTGATTCCTTCCATATCCATTGTGGTGTCGTTGATTGGTACGTTTGCCTTCCTTTCGGTGGCCGGATTCAGTATCAACATTCTGACCTTGTTTGCGCTGGTGCTGGCCATCGGTACCGTGGTGGATGATGCCATTATTGTGGTAGAGGCTGTGCAGGCCAAATTTGATGTGGGATATCGTTCGCCTTATCTGGCTACCAAGGATGCCATGAATGATGTGACGATGGCGGTTGTGTCGTGTACCTTTGTATTCATGGCCGTATTTATTCCTGTCACCTTTATGGGCGGTACGTCCGGTGTGTTCTATACGCAGTTTGGTATTACGATGGCAGTGGCTGTGGGCATTTCTTGTTTAAATGCGTTGACGCTTTGTCCGGCTATGTGTGCCATGATGATGAAACCGTCGGACGGAAACAAGAGTCCTCATAGTTTGAATGGCAGGATACGTGCTGCCTATAATGTCTCATTCAATGCTTTAATGGGGAAATATAAAAAAGGATTGATGTTTTTCTTCCGTCGTCGTTGGATAGTATGGACTTCATTAGGCATTGCTTTCATATTATTGGTGTATCTGATGTCCACCACGAAAACCGGACTAGTTCCTCAGGAAGATCAGGGAACTATGATGGTGAACATTAGTACTTCACCGGGTAATTCATTGGCGGAGACCAATAAAGTAATGGATAAGGTGGAAAAGATATTGAAGGCTACCCCAGAAATAGAAAACTATTCTCGTACTACCGGATATGGATTGATTTCCGGGCAAGGGACTTCATACGGTACGGTTATTATCCGTATGCTTCATTGGGATAAGCGAAAAGGGAAGGAACATACGGTAGATGCGGTGATGAAGCGTTTGAATGCCCAATTTAGCATGATTAAGGAAGCACAGGTATTCTGTTTCCAGCCTGCCATGATTCCGGGATATGGAACTGGAAACTCCATTGAACTTTATATGGAGGACAAAACAGGAGGCGACATGCGGCCGTTCTATGAGTCTATACAGAAATTCATAGTGGCTCTGAATCAACGCCCCGAAGTGGCCATGGCTTATAGTTCGTATGCCATGAATTTCCCTCAGATTGCAGTAGATGTAGATGCGGCCAAATGCAAGCGTGCCGGTATCAGTCCGAATGATGTGCTTGATGTGGTGGGCGCCTATTGTGGTGGGACGTATGTCTCTAATTATAATAAGTTTGGAAAGGTCTATCGTGTCATGATTCAGGCTTCGCCCGATGCCCGTTTGGATCAGCATGCGTTGGACAACATGTTTGTACGTAATGGTACGGAGATGGCGCCGGTCAGCCAGTTTGTGACGCTTCGTTCGGAACAAGGGGCGGAGGTAGCCAAGCGTTTCAATCTGTATAACACTATCAACGTCAATGTGAATGTGGCCGAGGGATATTCTACAGGTGAAGTTCAGAAAGCCATTAAAGAGGTTGCGGCTCAGGTGCTTCCTTCGGGTTATGGTTATGAATATGGAGGTATGGCTCGTGAGGAAGCGAGCAGCGGAGGAGCACAAACTGTTTTTGTATATACCATTTGTGTGGTATTGATATTCCTGATTCTGTCATGCCTTTACGAGAGTTTTCTGGTGCCGCTGGCTGTCATTCTTTCCGTACCTTTCGGCTTGATGGGAAGTTTTCTGTTTGCCCGTGTGGCAGGATTGGAAAACAACATCTATTTGCAGACGGGAGCCATTATGCTGATTGGTCTGCTGGCCAAGACGGCCATTCTGATTACAGAGTATGCCATTGAACGCCGGCGTAAAGGAATGGGCATCATTTCTTCTGCCTATTCGGCTGCCCAGGCTCGTTTCCGTCCCATCATCATGACGGTGTTGTGTATGATTTTCGGTATGCTTCCGCTGATGTTCTCATCCGGTGCCGGAGCCAATGGCAACAGTTCGCTGGCTACGGGTGTCGTAGGAGGTATGCTGGTGGGTACGCTGGCTTTGCTCTTCGTAGTGCCTGTATTCTTCGTGGTGTTTGAGTACTTGCAGGAGAAGCTGCGAGGTCCCATGCAGAAAAAGCCCGACCAACAGATTGTCTACGAGAAGGAACAGACCTTGATTGAAAAAAGTGCCTTTAATACAGAAAAGTAAATGGAGTCGTCTATGAATACGTCAAAAATAATTGCATGCAGCGCAATGCTTCTCTTGAGCGGTTGCGGAATCTATACTAGTTATGAGCCTCAGACTTCAGTCCCTGAGGAACTCTATGGGGAGGAAGTGAATGTTTCCGATACGGTAAGCATCGGAAATATTCATTGGAAGGATTTCTTCTCCGACCCTTATTTGCAAGCGTTGATTGAAAAAGGACTGGCGCAGAACACCGATGTGCAGACTGCCAGTCTGCGGGTAGAGGAGGCCAAGGCTTCTTTGTTGTCGGCCAAGCTGGCTTTTCTGCCATCGTTTGCCTTGTCTCCGCAAGGAGGGGTCAATACGGTGGAAGGCAGTAAGGCGTCGCATACCTATACACTGCCGGTGACTGCCAGTTGGGAGCTGGATATTTTCGGCAAGTTGAGGAACGCCAAGCGTCAGGCTAAAGCTGCTTATCTGCAAAGTGAAGATTATAAGCAGGCGGTATATTCCAGTCTGATAGCCAATATCGCCAATACGTATTACACCTTACTGATGCTGGATGAGCAGCTGGAGATTTCCCGGCGGACGGCTGAGACATGGAAGGAAACAGTGGCTTCCACACAGGCCTTGATGGATGCCGGACAGGCGGATGAGGCGGCTGTTTCGCAGATGCGGGCTACTTATTACGAGGTGGAGAATTCGGTAATTGACTTGGAAGAGCAGGTGAATCAGGTGGAAAACAGCCTTTCCTTGTTGCTGGCGGAAACTCCTCACCGGATAGCCCGGGGAAAACTTTCCGCACAAAGTTTCACGAAGGATTTGTCGGTAGGCATACCGCTTCAGCTTCTCTCGAACCGCCCGGATGTGCGTGTGGCGGAACGCGATGTGGAACAGGCGTTTTATGTGACCAACCAGGCCAATGCTGCCTTTTATCCGGCGGTTACGCTGAGTGGAAGTGCGGGTTGGACCAATTCCGTAGGGGGACTGATTACGAATCCCGGCAAGTTTGTAACCTCCGCTTTGGCTTCATTGACCGAACCTCTGTTCAACAGGGGGACGCTTATCGCCCGTCGGCGCATTGCCAAGGCACAGCAGGAGGAGGCACTTCTGGCTTTCAGACAGAAACTGCTGGATGCCGGAACGGAAGTGAACGATGCATTGGTGTCTTATCAGACCAGTAAGCGGAAAAAAGATAATTATGAGCAGCAGATAACCGCACTGGAAAAGGCTTTTACCAGCACTTCGCTCTTGATGGAGCATGGGAATACGACCTATCTGGAGGTGCTGACGGCTCATCAGACGTTACTCAGTGCACAGCTGTCGCAAACAGCCAACTGCTTCAAGGAGATACAGAGTCTCATCAACTTGTATCAGGCGCTGGGTGGCGGACAACATATTTAGTTCTCTTTTTTTAGTTTCTATTGTGTGGCGGGCGAATGCCTCTTGACTTGTTTTTCTCATTCTCTCTCTCATGCTTATATTCATTTTCACATTCATGTTTACCGGGGAAGACAGTCAAGGGCATTCGCTCTTTCTTTTATAGCTTTTATCGATGAATGTTATCGGGAAAAAGAGTTTTTCCGATAGATGGAGATTGGAGCCGACCGCCTACCTTTGTTCTCATAATCATGAAAGGAAAAGGGAAATGAAAGAAATGAATCGTTCACGTGAGGCGGTCGCACGGTTTCGCCTGATACGTAACTGTATGTTTTTGTCCGGATTGTCAGTTTTTGCCCAGCTGTATTTGTTTCAACCCATGCTTTCGGAAATGTGCCGGAATTTTGGTGTCAGTCCGGCGGAAAGCAGTCTGTCGGTGTCCGCCTCTACTGCCGGTATGGCGTTGGGGTTGATTGTCATGGCGTTTAAGGCTGATTCCGTTTCGCGCGAACGTCTGATGGGAGCTTCGTTGCTGCTTTCTTCCTTGTTGACCATCGTGTCTGCCTTTACTGACAGCTATTTCCTTCTGCTGGTCCTGAATCTGTTGAAGGGAATGGTATTGGCCGGGGTGTCGTCGGTGGCGTTGGCCTATCTTTCGGAAGAGGTGGACAAGAGCATGATTGGACTGGCCATCAGTCTCTACCTGAGCGGGAACACACTGGGCGGAATGTCGGGGCGAGTGGCTGCCACGTTGGTGTCTGGATGGGGCGGATGGCAGTCGGCCGTGTGGCTTATCGGCATTGTCAGCCTGCTGCTGGGCGGATTGTTCTGCTGGAAGATTCCTGCCGGGAAAAATTTCTCCGCAGTATCCGTTTCTTTCCGGGAAAAACTGTGTCAGATGCGTTCTCTTTTGACTCGGAGCACATTTCTTTCGATGTATCTCATCGCCGCTCTTTCGATGGGAATTTTTGTGAGTATCTACAATTATCTGTCTTTCTTGCTGGAGGCACCTCCTTTTTCATTGCCACATCACTGGGTGGCACTGATTTTCACCATGTATGTGGCAGGAATCATCGGTTCGGTCGTGGCCGGAGGTCTTTCGGACAAGTATAGTCCGGAGATGCTGTTGCAAGGTACGTTGGGACTGATGGGAGTCGGGATGGCCTTGTTGCTATGGATGCAGCTTTGGGCTATTGTGCTGGGACTGGGATTGATGACTTTTGCTTTTTTCGGAACCCATACGCTGGCCAGCCGGATTGTGTCGGTACATGCCGGGCAGATGAAAAGCAGTGCCACCAGCATTTACTGGTTATTCTATTATGCAGGCTCCAGTCTGGTAGGTTCTTTTTCCGGCATCGTGCTGTCTCACTATGGGTGGGGGTCTTTCATGGAATTCCTTTTTGTGCTTTTGGCCGTGGCTTGGATTGTTTCTCTGAGTGTCTTGTGGCTGTTTAAAGGAAAGAAAAATGTATATGTGTGGATTGCGAGGAAGTGATACGGCTAGCGGCCTGCTTTCAAAACTCTATGTTTGAAGGCAGGCCGCTGGCGTGTTTATCAGGTGAAGGGGATTATTCGAATATAATCTTGCCGAAGAACTCCGGACAGTGGAAGCAAGGCTTCGGCAAGTCAATGGGATTCCATGACAGGAAGTGAGGCGTGTGCTGCAAGTCCCCGCATTTGTAGAAGTTGGCATAAGCAGTCAGTCCTTTGAAGCCTTTCAGCTGATGACGGAAGAACGCTTCCTTGGGGATGCAGAGAGCCAGTTGCCAGCTACATTCTCCCATACGCTCTTCAAACGGAACTTTTCCGAGTGAGCTCCAGCGGTCTACCTGCTGGAGAATGTCTTGAGGGGCATGAGGCCTGTCGCCCGGTCGTCCGCCACCGATAAGGAGGGTTCCTCCGCAGTTGCATTCAAAGTTATAATATACGTTTTCTTCCTGGTCTTCCGGAAGCTGGCAGAAGAATTCGCAACAGGAGTCTTCCCAAACTCTACCGTTATCTTCGGCGGCTGTGGCCCGCACACTTTCTTCTTTTACGCGATAGTTCAGCAGGATGCAATCGCCAGTGTGGGCTATCCGGAAGGAGACTTCCGGGCAGTAAGGAAAATCTTTCCAGTTCACGCAGGAAACCGGTTGGAATTCTACCTGATGCGTATCGAGCAGTGCCGGGATGTCTTGGGCGGTCACGCGGGACTGTCCGGTAATTTCGGGAACATGTAATTCTTTCATGATGTTTGATTTAGGATATCGAATTAAAAACTTAATTTTGTTTGTTCAGTATAATAAGGGCACCGATGACTCCTGGAATCCATCCGCACAATGTGAGGATAAAGACAATCAGTACCGATCCGCAGCCTTTGTCGATGACGGCAAGGGGTGGAAAAATGATGGAGAGAATGACTCTGATGAATGACATTTCTGTGTTGGTTTTAGAAATTTGCAGGAAAGTTAGGGAAAAGATTTAGAACTGGCAAGAATTTGGAAAAGATTCGGAGAAGAACGAGGGAGATAAAAAATATCCTCCCGAGGACTTCGGAAGGATATCTTGAGGTGTATACCGGAAATCCGGTATAGAATATGCAGTAAACTTTACAACTTTCAGTCATTAAGCTGACATCCTGGCCAGCAAAGGGGTTACTAGCTCATTAGCTGAGCATTACGTAACCCCAAACCATCGGATCTCCCTTGAAGATCTTCTGAATGAAATTTTTCATCGTTTTCATGTTGTTACCCTTTCTTTTTTAGTTAAACCTTAATACCTTTCAATTTAATCTTAAAATAACGTCGTCTCCCGACGAGGTTGAAAACAATCTTATAATCTAAAAAAACAATCTTTCTACTAGGTGAATCTCTGAACTTCCGTTCTTGATTACGCTGCAAAGATAGGGCTTTTTTGTATAGAATATATGCTTTAGAACATAAAAATAAGGAAAAGGTATGTTTTATTGATGTAGGTCAAAAAAACGGTCAGTTCCGATGTTTGGCAGCACACCGGGCACATACTCCTTTCACGATGTAGTTGACTTTTCGGGCAACGAATCCTTCGGGAAGATTGATGTGCGGAATGAGGTCCTGGTTCAGGCAATAGGTATTGTGGCATACCTCACAGTAGAAGTGGCAGTGCTCTTCTTCTTCGTTGCACTGGCCGTGGTTGTGGCAGATGCAGTATTTGTGCGAACCGCTTCCGTCGTCCACGCTGTGGATGAGATGATGCTCGTGGAAAAGGACGAGGGTGCGGAAGATGACCGATTTGTCGATGCTGTCGAGCTGTTTTTCCAGCGTGCCCAGGCTGAATGTGTCGGTTTGGGAGGCAATGGCCTCATAGATGAGCAGTCGGGTGGAGGTAGGGCGGATGCCGGCTGTCTCCAGGATTGTGGCATAGTCTTCTGTTTTCATAAAAAAGGATGCTTATCTTGTGACTTGCTGCAAAGATAAGCATCCATTTTGGCAACCAGGTTGTTTTTCAGCCAGGTTTTATTCATTCAGTCGCAGTTTTTTCTTCAGTTCCTTGGTCAAGGCGTCCTTGTGCAGAAGAATATAGATGGTTTTGGCACGCACATAGCTTTCCGACATGTTCAGGTAGCCTCCGAAATCGTTCCGGTCGGTGCCCCAGGAATTCTTGGTAATATAGTATTTTGTGCCGTTCTGGTCTTTGGCAATGCCGGTGAGGTGTATCAGGTGGTCGTCGGTAGTGACAAAGGTCTCGTATCCTTTCTGACGGATTGCGGGTGTCACTTTCACTTCCGGACACGGATATTCAAACTTGAAGGCCTCATCGAGTCTCTGTTTTGCATCCATGCTTTGCCAGCGGGCAAAGTCGGTATCTTTCAGGTCTTCGGTCTTTCTTGTCTCCGGATTGATGGCCACTCCGTGCTTGAAGGAGAATCCTTTTTCGCTGACATCGCCGTCCCAGCAGACGGTATATCCGTTTTCCAGGGCATGGTCGGCGGCCTGCATCATCTCGTCGAGCGGCAGGTTGTACATCTTGGCATGCTCCCAGTTGTCCGGAATCTCCAGTTCAAACGCCTGATAGTAGGGCTGGTGAGTGAAGCTGGTCAGCATGACATAGTCTTCCGGATGGATGCCCAGGCTCTGCGCAAAGGATTGCGGAGTATATTCCTTGCCTTTGTAGGTGAACTTCTCAGGCAGTTCGCCCATGTAGATGTCGAACAGGCTCTGAATCAGTTTTTCGTATTCAGGGCTGCGCTGGCGAAGCTGGACAGCCTTGTCGGCAATGACTTCCATATAAGAGGCCAGTTCCTTGTGGTTGTGGGTCGGAGAGTGATAGTTGATGCCGCTGTACACTTCTTCCGGCACGATACCTACTTGAGTGAAAGCTGTAAACCAGCTGGGTGAGATGCTCCCCTGACCGATATTGCCTTTTCCATGACGCAGGTAATTGTCTTTCAGCTGGTTCATGTACTTCTGACGGACGATGTACATTTCCGAGAGGTCGAATTCGCCTTTTCCTTGGCGGAGGAGTTCGGCTTCAATGAACGAAGTGGTGGCAAAGCACCAGCAGGTGCCTGTGGCTGCCTGGTTCTTGACCGGAGTCACTTTCTGGTTGACGACGGTAGTAAATTGGTAGCCTTCGGCTTTAGGCTGTGCCTGAAGAGTGGCCGAGGCGAGCAATAGGGCAGAGATAAATGTAATTGTTTTCATATTTTTATACGTTTCCAGCGAATTAGATGAGTTAGAATCCGAAACGGTAATCGTTCCAGTATTTGGCAGTCATTTCGTCCCATCGGAGCAGGGTGGCTCCGATGAAATCCTTTGTGTAATCAGTCAGATAGGCCTTGGCGGCGTCTTCTCCCTGGTTCTTGACCAGTTCCGCATAACGCTGTTCCACCATCGGCAGTTCTTCCAGTCCTTTCCGTTCAAAGTGCATCTGGTTCTTTTCCATGATTTTCCGGGCGTTTCCCCATCTCACGGTAGCCAGCTTGTTGGCCTGACGGTAGTGCCACAGGGCCGCATCCAGACGGTAGCGGTGGTTGCCGCAAATTTTGAACATGGCGGGCAGGTCGGTCGTGCCGCAGAAGATGGGCACGCGCGGACTCTGTCCGGGGTTGTCCATGGCAAACCAGCAGACACCTCCCACGGCATCCGGAAGCCAGCTGCGCAACTGTATGACGGTGGAATAGGCACATTGCGGAACAGCCACGTTCCGGTTGGCTGTGACACTTCCCTTCTGGAGGGCATTGTACAGCTGGACCTCATCGGCACGCATCCACGGGTTGGCACGCGGGCTGGTGATGGTGTCAGTCTTTCCGGTCTTCCGGTCCTTGACAGCCACTTTCAGGTTTTTAGTCATGCTCCATTCTGTGCCTTCATACGTCTGTCGCAGGTAGGCCATTACGTCGGCATTGCTGATTTTCTTTTCCGGCTTCACGCTCAGGGGCAGTTCTTCATCGTCCATGCTGAGCTTGAGCGATGGGGCCAGTGTGCTTAGGATAAAGAATTCCCGGATGCTGAATGCCTGCATCTTGCCGAAGTAGTTCGGGCCTCCGTAAGCTTTCCAGAACTTGAACGGTTCCTTTCCGTCCCACAGTTTGAGTTTCTTGGCCACACTGAACACGTTTTCCGAGGCCATGTAATTGTCTGTATCTTTCAGGTTAAGTGTACTGATGCGGGAAATGTTGGCCGAAACTCCGACCTCGTCGTCAGGAATACGGACGGCAGCCCATACACCGCCAACCTGGTCGGGACCTTCGCCGAAGATTTCAAAGTGCCACACTTCCTTCGGGTCGGCAATGGTCAGACATTCTCCCGAATCACCATAGCCGTATTCCTTTACCAGCTTGCCCATGAGCTGAATGGCCTCGCGGGCCGTGGTGCAGCGTTGCAATGCCACGCGGGCCAGCTCTTCAATCATGAACATCCCTTTAGGGTTTCTCAGGGTATCCCGTCCGCTGATGGTGGTTTCCCCCATGGCCAGCTGTTTCTCGTTCAGACACGGATAGGCCGTATCCAGAAATGCGTAGGTATGTTTGGCCTGCGGAATCTGGCCTTTTACGGTCAGGTTGGTCTGGTCGTTGATCGATTCCGTGTGCATGCGTCCGTCGTAAATGTTCATTACCGTGTCGTTGGCAAAATCTGCCGCTGGTACAATGTTCACCCACGTACGGTACCAGCTGTCGCAAGTGTGGCTCGTCATGACCGAACCGTCGGTTGAGGCCAGTTTTCCCACCATGATACTCGTGCAGCAATCCGGATCGCGCGGTAAGGTTTGCTGTGCGAAAGCAAGCTGGGAAAAGGTAACCCCAATAAAGAATAAAATGTTACTTATTTTCATGTTTTCGTATTAAAATGATATTTGTTTGCAAAGATAGTAAAAAAGGAGAAAAAGGGATAAGGATATTCTTCGTAAAATGGTTGAAGAATGATAGGTCTCCCTGTGTTTTCTTCTTGGCGACTTAGAAAAGAATGTACAGCACAGGCATAAAATTATCTCATCACGAACGAGTCGAGACCTCGTCACGTTCGTGTCGACCTCTCATCACGTTTGTGACGAGGTCCTCGCACGGACGTGACGAGGTAATTTCGTGTTGGAGTTTCTGGATAAAGAAAGGTAAGGATACAAAAAAGAGGCCGTCTCAAAATGAAATATAATTTGAGATGGCCTTTTTTGTGTCTGCAAAAAAAATCGGGCAAGCCCAAACTTCGCTCAGTCAGGACTTGCCCGTCTCCCTAATTTTTCGTATCTTAGGGAATCAAGCAATATATCCCAAAGATAATGTTTAAAAACTATACCTCCAACGATAATCTGCTTTTACCTCCGTGTTTAGGCGATTTTATTCCCCAGAACGATCCGGTCCGGGTTGTTCACCGTATCATTGAACAGATCAGCCTGGAAGAACTTTACCGCAAGTACTCCGTCAAAGGCTGTCCGGCCTACCATCCCCGCATGATGCTGCAGATTCTGGTATATGCCTATCTGCGCAATATCTATTCCAGCCGCCGCATTGAGGAGTTCTGCCGCAATGACATCCGCTTCATGTGGCTGACCGGTACCAGGACGCCTGACCACAACACCATCAACCGTTTTCGCAGCAGCCGGCTGAAGGATGTACTCAAGACCGTCTTCGCCACCATCGTGAAGTTCCTCGTGGCGGAGGGCTTTGTAAGTCTGGACGTGGCCTGCACCGACGGGACGAAGATGGAGGCGAACGCCAACCGTTATACGTTCGTCTGGGGCAAGTCCATCCACACCCGCATCTCCAGAATTGCGGAACAGCTTGAGGAGATATGGCGGTACGCCGAGTCCGTCACCAAGCAGGAGCTGCGCGACTCCGCTCCCGTCACTTACCAGGACATCACCCCCGAGAAGGTGGAAAGGGCGCTGGAACAGATACATGAAGCTCTGGAGGGAACGGATGCGGACCGGAAAGTGAAGGCCAAGGTCCGGCGCGTGAGGAAGGCATGGCCCGAACAGCTGAAGAAATACGAATCCCAGGGAAAGATTCTCGACGGGCGCAACAGCTACTCCAAGACAGACCCCGACGCCACGTTCATGCGGATGAAGGAGGACCACATGAGGAACGGGCAGCTCAAGCCCGGATACAACCCGCAGGTCAGTACCAACGGACAGTTCATCCTGAACTATACCCTCCACCAGTGTGCCGGTGACACCTCCACCTATCCCCTGCACATGGAAGACTTCCATTCCCTGTACGGCAGATATCCTGACGTGTCCGTCTGTGACGCCGGGTACGGAAGTGAGGAGAACTACCTGTACGCCTTCAGGCACGGCATCGAAACCTTCATAAAGTACAACTATTTCCACAAGGAACAGAAAAGGAGCTTCAGGAATGACCCGTTCCTGTCTGCCAACTTCTATTATAATGAAGAAACCGACGGCATGTACTGTCCGATGGGACAGAGGATGGAAAGACTCTCCGATGTAAAGCGGACGACAGACAACGGTTTTGTACAGACCATCTCAAGGTACAGGGCACGGAACTGCAAGGGCTGCCCGTTAAGATGCCGGTGTCACAGAAGCCGGTCGGAAAGGATTGTGCAAGTGAATCATCGGCTGAGAAAAATCAAGGAAAGGGAACGTAAGAAACTCCTCTCTGCGGAAGGTCTTAAATACCGGAGCCAGCGGCCACAGGATGTGGAAGCCGTATTTGGAAACCTCAAGAACAACAAGCACTTCAAGAGGTTCCATCTCCGTGGGCTGAAAAAGGTGGGAATTGAGTTTGGCCTGCTGGCCATAGCGCATAATCTTGCAAAAGTAGCCTCTTAGGAGGCTTCTGACTGAACGAAACGGTTTGAAACCATGAAATCTGTAGAAGGAAACTTGTAAATTTCTTTTTGAGGAAAAATCCAAACGACTTCAATCTGATATGAAACGACAGAGGCCATCTCAAGGTTTATTTTGAGACGGCCTCTTCTGATTATTTAATTTCGAATTCTTCCTTCATGTCCATTTCCTGGTTGTGTACGTCAAAGAATTTATACTGTAAAAAAGCCAGGTTCTGGTTCGGGACGATTTTGATGCCGAATCCATATTTCATCTGCCACTTACGTTTCAGGGACATGAATCCCTGGTTTACATAGGCAGCTACGTAAGGATGGATATGCAAGGTGAATTTCTTCACTTTCAGCTTGTTGACCAAGTAGTCAATCTTACTTTCCAAGGTATCGGTAAACAGGATGGAAGGTTTGATCTTCCCTTTTCCGAAACATACGGGGCAATCTTCATCGGTGGTGACATCCATGGCCGGACGTACCCGCTGGCGCGTGATTTGCATCAGTCCGAATTTGCTCAGAGGAAGGATGTTGTGTTTGGCCCGGTCTTTCTGCATGTTCTGGCACATGCGTTCGTAAAGTTTCTGCCGGTTTTCTGCCAGGTTCATATCGATGAAGTCCACCACAATGATTCCGCCCATATCTCTCAACCGGAGCTGGCGTGCCAACTCATCGGCTGCGCCCAGATTCACGTCGAGTGCGTTTGCCTCTTGTCCGTTGGTCGATTTGGAGCGGTTTCCACTGTTTACGTCCACCACGTGGAGTGCTTCGGTATGTTCGATAATCAGGTAAGCCCCGCTTTTGTAGGAAACGGTCTTTCCGAAAGAGGACTTGATTTGCTTGGTGATGCCGAAATTATCGAAAATAGGAAGCTGGCCGGTGTAGCGCTTTACGATGCCTGCCCGTTCGGGGGCGATGAGCGCCACATAATCTTTTACTTCGTTATAAACGGTTTCGTCGTTTACGTAAATGTTCTCGTACGACGGGTTGAACAAGTCGCGCAGCATGGCTACGGTGCGGCTTGTCTCCTCATAAACCAATGAGGGCAGTTTGGTGGCCTTCTGTACCTTCGTGATGGTTTCTTCCCAATGTTTCAGCAAGACTTTCAGTTCCGCATCCAGTTCTGCCACTCGCTTGCCTTCGGCCACGGTACGTACGATTACTCCGAAATTCTTGGGCTTGATGCTTTGGAGCAGCTGTTTGAGGCGAGCTCTTTCCTCGCTGGATTTAATTTTTTGAGAGACGGATACCTTGTCATTGAAAGGAATCAGTACCAGATAGCGTCCGGCGAACGACAATTCGCAGGTCAGGCGCGGCCCTTTTGTGGAAATGGGCTCTTTGACAATCTGCACAATGACCTCTTGTCCCTGCTGGAGCACGCTGGAGATTGTTCCGTCCTTGTCAATGTCGGGAAGCATGGAGGCTTTCGACATGGGATAGAGTTTTTTCCGGTCACTGATGACTTGCTTGAGGTATTTCTGGTAAGAATGAAATTGTGGTCCCAAGTCTAAATAGTGAAGAAAAGCGTCTTTCTCAAAGCCTACATCAACGAAACAGGCGTTGAGACCGGGCATGAGTTTCCGGACTTTTCCTACGTACATGTTGCCGACGGAGAACGAAAGGTTGCGTTCTTCTTTTTGGAATTCTACCAGGTTCTTATCTTCCATAAGGGCGATAGAAATCTCTTTGGGCTGTACGTCTACTACTAATTCGCTTGTCACTTTTTTGCTTGGTTTTTTGTTCTTAATAGGTTGCTAATTACACAAAGAACAAACCTGAAAGACTTTGTTTAGCTTTGCAAGTTTGTTCTTTATTGAAGTCGGACAGACTAACAATTATTTTTTGCTTTTATGTCTGTTCTTTCTCAGTCTTTTTTTACGTTTGTGAGTAGACATTTTATGTCTTTTTCTTTTCTTTCCGCTTGGCATAGCTTCAAAATTTTATGGGTTAATACTAAATGTTAATTATTTTTTTACTGATAGAGTAAATGTTTTTGCAGGTTTGAATGCCGGAATATTGTGTTCCGGGATAATGATAGTAGTATTCTTAGAAATGTTACGAGCAGTCTTCTGCGCTCTTTTTTTCACAATGAAACTACCGAAACCACGGAGGTAGACATTTTCATCTTTCGACAAAGATTCTTTTACTGATCCCATGAACGCCTCAAGGGTTGCCAATACTGTTGCCTTGTCAATTCCTGTGTTCTTGGCAATTTCGTTTACAATATCTGCTTTAGTCATTTCGCTAATAATTATTGTTATACGTTATCTTAATTTTTTGGACTGCAAATATATAGCTTTTCTGTTTCTTTTGGAAATATATCGAGAATATTTTTTTGAAAAGTCATGCTTTTTGAGGCTTTTCATGCCTTTTTGAAGGCGCTATGGAGAGGTTTGTCTGTGTATGTCCGGTAAATGTATTATTTTTGCGGTCAAATATGCGCCAAATGAATTTTTTTGCAGATAAAATAATAGATTGGTACAAGGAAAACAAGCGGGATTTGCCTTGGAGGGAAACGAAAGACCCTTATAAAATATGGATATCAGAAATCATTCTTCAGCAGACACGGGTCGTGCAGGGATATGATTATTATTGCCGTTTCATGGCACATTTTCCAGATGTGAATACACTGGCCAATGCTTCCGAAGACGAGGTGATGAAGTGTTGGCAGGGATTGGGGTACTATTCCCGTGCCCGCAACCTGCATGCGGCAGCCAAGGTGATTGCGGAAAAAGGTTGTTTCCCCACGACGTATGAGGAGGTGAGAGCTTTGAAGGGAGTGGGCGATTATACGGCTGCGGCTATTTGTTCCTTTGCATACGATTTGCCATATTCGGTAGTCGACGGCAATGTGTATCGGGTGTTGTCGCGGTGGATGGGGGTGGAAGCCCCGATTGATACCGGTGCTGGCAAGAAGTTGTTTGCTTCCCTGGCAGATGAGATGATGGATAAGTCGCGTCCCGCCCTTTACAACCAGGCCATTATGGATTTCGGGGCCTTGCAGTGTGTACCTTCTTCGCCTTCGTGTCTGTTCTGTCCGTTGTCGGACAGCTGTGTGGCCTTGCAGAAAAACCTGGTGGATAAATTGCCACGAAAAGAGCGGAAAACGAAGGTACTCGACCGTTATTTTTCTTATATTTACGTGCGTGCAGGCGCATATACTTATATTAAGAAACGGGCTGCCGGTGACATCTGGCAAAATCTGTATGAGTTTCCGCTGATAGAGACGGCGAATGAGGTCGGAGAAGAGGAAATGCTTTCCCTTCCGGAATTTCATCACCTGCTGGACGGTTGTGGCATGATATCCTTCCGGATGGTATCGCCCGAGGTAAAGCATGTGTTGTCGCACCGGGTGATTCATGCCAAGTGCTATGAAGTGGTGTTGGAGGGCGAGAATGTGACACTCCCTGGTTTCCAGCGGATTCAAATTGACGATTTTCATAATTTCCCGGTATCGCGCTTGATATCTCGTTTTTTTTCGTTACTTTTGAAACCAAATCATAAAAAACAGAATCATGTCATTGAATAAAGTACAATTGATTGGAAATGTGGGAAAAGATCCCGAAGTGAGATATTTGGACAGTGGTGTGGCCGTAGCTACCTTCCCGTTGGCTACCACAGACCGTGCTTATACGCTGGCCAATGGCACCCAGGTGCCGGAGCGTACGGAATGGCATAACATCGTGCTGTGGCGCGGGCTGGCAGAAACTGCCGAAAAATATGTACACAAAGGAGATAAGTTATATATTGAAGGGAAAATCCGTTCTCGTTCTTACGATGACCAGAACGGTGTGAAACGTTATGTGACGGAAATTTTCGGCGACAATATGGAGATGCTTACTCCGCGTAGTGTGCAGTCTGCTGCTCCGGTGCAGCCCCAGGCGACTGCTGCGGCTACGGCTTCCGCTCAGCCGGAAAGTAACCCTTCGGATGATTTGCCGTTCTGATTTCAGTCGGTCTCATTAAAATTAAAAATAGGAAGATTATAGGATGGATCCTGACTCGTATTTGCTCCGCTTGTCGGAGCTATGTGACGGAATTACCGTAATGCCCCTTTCATTAGGGGCAGCTTTTGCTTTATCTCTGGCCCTTGTGCTGCTGTATGTATCGGGCTTTGTTTCAGCTTCTGAAATCGCTTTTTTTTCGCTTTCCCCTTCCGATTTGAACGAAATAGAAGAGGAAAATCATCCTTCTGACGCCAAAATCAAGAGTCTGCTGGATGATTCGGAACGTTTGCTGGCGACAATTCTGATTTCGAATAATTTTGTCAATGTGACGATTATCATGTTGTTGAACTATGTGTTTGCCAGCGTGATAGATTTTGGTCAGGCAAAGATTCTGGAGTTTTTGATTGTCACAGTAGTGCTGACGTTTCTGCTGCTGTTGTTTGGGGAGATTATGCCTAAAATTTATTCGGCCCAGCATACCCTGCCTTTTGCCCGGAAGGCGGCGCCGGTCATTGCGGTGCTGCGGACGGTGTTTTGGCCGGTTTCTTCCCTGCTGGTCCGCTCTTCTTTCTTTATCAATCGTTTTTCTCAGAAGAAATCACGGAACTTGTCGGTGAATGAGCTTTCCCAGGCTTTGGAACTGACCGATATTCAGGACACCTCGGAAGAAAGTAATATGTTGGAAGGTATCATCCGTTTTGGAGAAGAAACGGCCAAGGAGGTGATGACTTCCCGCTTGGATATTGTGGATTTGGACATTGAATCTTCTTTTCCGGAAGTATTGAAGTGTATCAATGAAAATGGGTATTCACGTATTCCGGTGTATGAGGAAACGCGCGACTGCATCAAAGGTATTTTGTATATCAAGGATTTGCTTCCTTATCTGGACAGAGGGGATGATTTCAAGTGGCAGAACCTGATTCGTCCGGCCTTGTTCGTTCCAGAAAATAAGATGATAGGTGATTTGTTGCGTGATTTTCAGGCCAACAAGATTCATATTGCAGTGGTAGTGGATGAGTTTGGCGGTACTTCGGGTATTGTCACCATGGAGGACATTATCGAGGAGATTGTGGGAGAAATCAACGATGAGTATGATGAGGAGGAACATTCCTATGTGAAACTGACGGAGAATGTCTATGTGTTTGAAGGAAAGACTTTGCTTTCCGACTTCTATAAGATTATCAAGGACAGTGAGGATGTGTTCGATAAGGTTTCAGGGGATGCCGATTCACTGGCGGGACTGCTGCTGGAACTGAAAGGTGAATTTCCGGCATTGCATGAAATTATCAATTACATGAATTACCGTTTTGAAATCCTGGAAATGAATTCACGGCGTATCCTGAAAGTTAAAGTAACCATATTGCCTTCTGCGCCAGAGGAGGAAAAAGCCGACAAGGAGAAAAAATAACTATGCCGCTTCTGAAAATATGGAACGAAGATAACGGGCAGTGGGGAATCTGGCATGTGACGGAAACACCGGAGGAGCTTCGGGCTTGCCTGTCGGATGCGACGGTTTCTCAGGAACTGGAGGCGTTGAAGGCTCCTTCACGGAAGCTGGAATACCTGGCAGTCCGGGTGTTGCTGAAAGCCATGTGGGGAAGGGAGGTTCGGATTGGGCATGAACCTTCAGGAAAACCTTTTCTGTGGAATGAGTCTTGTCGCATATCCATCTCCCATACGAAAAATTACGTGGCGGTAGGTTTGCATGCGATTGCTTCTCCTGGAATTGATATCGAGATGTATGGGGAAAGGGTACGGAAAGTGGCGCCTCGTTTTGTCCGGGAAGATGAGATGCCGGGTAGGGAACGCATGGAGCCTCAGGAGGAATTATACCAGTTGCTGCTGCATTGGTCTGCCAAGGAGACCATGTTCAAGGTGATGGATTGTTGCGAAGTGGATTTTCTGGAACACTTGAAAGTGGTGCCTTTCCCGTTGGCTTCTTCCGGTTCTTTCAGAGGGGAATCTTTCCGTTTGGAGGAAAAACGACATTTTATGATTCATTATTTGATACATCCGGAGTTTGTCTGTACATACTGTGTAGGCAATGACGGAAAACAAATACAGGAAGATTTTGTTTTTTAAGGAAAAAAGATGAACAAGAAGTTGCGTAAAACCATTCGGTTGACGGCTATATCACTGAGTACGTTATTGGTTGTTCTTTTGGTAGCCGTGGCAATTGTGGTGAATTTTATTTTTACGCCGGAGAAGTTGACTCCGGTAGTGCTGAATGTGGCTAACCGTACGCTGAATGCCCATTTGCAGATGGAAAAGGTGGAGCTGACATTTTTCTCTACTTTCCCGCGGTTCGGGCTGAAGGTCACTGACGGGGTTTTGGTATCCAAAGCCATCAACGATACGTTATGGCAGAAAACTGATTCCCTGCTTTCTTTCAAGAAATGTGTGGTAGTGGTGAATCCTGTAGATTATTTATGGAAACACAAAATCAGTCTGCGTTACTTGGGTTTGGAGGATGCCACGGTATATGCTTTCACGAACAAGGAAGGAAAAAGCAACTGGGATATCGTGAAGAGTATGTCCGACCAGCTGGAGGAGGATACGGTGTCGCAAAGGGATACGACCATCCAGGAAATAGATATCAATCGTGTCTCACTGAAACGGTCTAATGTGACGTTTGACGACCGCAACACCAGGGTTTATACCCGGGTGCAGAATCTGAACCTGACTTTGAAAGCTTCCTTGAAGAAGGACTATTCGGCCCTGACTTTAAATTATGACAACGAGAATCTGCTTTTTTGGCAGGATGGCCAACTGCTGGTCAATCATCTGGCCGTGGGGCTGAATGCGGATATGCAACTGGACCGTACGTCCCGGAAACTGACCTTTAAAGATACCGGATTGACGTTGAACGGAGTGGCGCTTGACTTGTCGGGAACACTCGGACGGGATAGTGTCGGCGGACCTGCCCGGGTAGATTTAGGTTACAAACTGCATGCTCCTTCTTTGGAGACGGTTCTGAATATGGTCCCGGAAAGTGTGTTGAAGCGGCAGGAACTGACAGCCAATGGAGAAGTGATACTGGAAGGAACCTTGAAGGGACTTTATGGCAAAGAACACATGCCGGAGGCCACGTTGAAAGTGAATATCAACAAAGCTTCCGCCCAATATGCCGGTTTGCCTTATGGGGTGGATGAGCTTACGGCGGAATTCAACGGCTATGTTGATTTGATGCGTCAGAAACCATCGTATGCCCAGCTGAAGATTTTTCAGTTCAAGGGGGCCCATACGGACATCTTGGCCGATGGAAAGGTGGAGGATTTGCTGGGTGACCCTGACATCACATTTCACACGCGTTCGGAAATTGACCTGACTGCATTGGCCAAGACATTCCCTTTGCAGGAAGGAGTGTCTATCGGTGGACGTGTAGGAGCTGATTTCCGGTTGCGGTGCCGTCTTTCGTCTATTCAGAAACAAGACTGGGGACGGGTGCGTCTGAAAGGTAAACTGGATATGCAGGACATGTATGTGCGCGATACGACAAAGAATTTTGAGTTCTCCAGCAATGCCGATTTGCGCTTCATTGGAGAAGATAATCTGGCCGCAAAGGTGACGATTCAGAAGGCCGTGCTGCGGGCTTCTTCCTTATCTGCCGAACTGGACGAATTGAATGCGACCGTAAAATCAACGAATCCTCAGGATACCACTCGGCTGATTGACGTGGAATGTAAGTTGCAGATGAGCCGTCTGAAAGGAGGAATGGGCGATTCATTGAAGGTGTTTACGAAAAAAGCGAAGGCTTCACTGCATTTGCAGCCGGGTAAACGGAATCCCGCCATGCCGAATGTGAAGCTCGCCCTGGAGACGGATACGCTTTTCTGCCGGATGGGGCAGATGAAGATGGGAATGGATAAAGGCGGTTTTAACTTGACTGCCGAGAAAATCCGTGACTCGCTCTGGCTGCCGAAAGGAATTATCGGTTTTAACCGGCTGACGTTGCGGACGCCGGAACTGGCTTTGCCCATCAGGATGCGTAAGACTGCGGTCACCGTAGGCGACCGGAATATTACCTTGAGGAATGCCAGTTTGCGTATCGGACGTTCCAATCTGACGGCCAGTGGGGCGGTATATGGGTTGTATGCAGCCATGAAGAAGGGTAAGCTCTTGAAAGCCAATCTTGAGATTTCGTCCCGCAACCTGGATTGTAACCAGCTCATCAATGCGTTGAATTTCCCACAGGATACGCTTCAGGCAGAAACCGATACGGTGTCAAGTTCCGAACCTTTGCAGTTGTTTGTCATTCCGCCGAAGATAGATTTCGAGCTGAAAACCAACTTGAACAAGGTGACCTACGGCAATATGGTCTTTGAGCATGTGAAGGGAGAAGTGGATATCCGTAATCAGGCGGTCTATCTGAAGAAGCTGACCATGCGCGGTCTGGAGGCGGATGTGGAGACCACATTGGTTTATCGTGCCCGTAAGAAGACGCGCGGCTATGCCGGTTTTGATTTCCGGTTGAGGCAGGTAAATATCGGAAAGCTGGTAGATTTCATTCCTTCCCTTGATACCATTGTGCCGATGTTGCGTTCGTTCAAGGGAATGGTCGATTTTGATGCGGCTGCCGAAGCGGTACTCGATTCTAATCTGAACGTGAAGATTCCGACGTTAAAAGCAGCCATTCATATCAAGGGAGACAGTCTGGTGCTGATGGATGGAGAAACCTTTGCAGAAATATCCAAGACGTTGATGTTCAAGAATAAGAAACGGAATGTGTTCGACAGTATTTCGGTGAACCTGACCGTGAAGGATGGAAATGTGACGGTGTATCCTTTCCTGCTTCAGATAGACCGTTATAAAGCGGCTGTAGGAGGTACGCAGGGGTTGGACATGAATTTCAATTATCATATTTCCGTGTTGAAATCTCCTTTGCCTTTCAAGGCCGGTGTCAATATTACCGGAAATCTGGACAAGATGAAAATACGTATCGGGAAGGCGAAGTATAAAGATGCAGTGACACCTGTGGCCATTCGGAAGGTCGACAGTACCCGTGTCAACATGGGACAGGAAATCATTCATAGTTTTGAACGGGTTATGAACCGGGCCTATCGTGGAAGGCTTCCGAATGGAGCGGAGTAAATGAATCTCTATTTTGCATATTTATCTGAATAATTGTATATTTGCGAACTAGAGACAGAATATATACGAGTATTAACACTATTAATCATTAAAATCTTCATTATTTATGTTTAACAAGCATCCTAAAGGTCTGATACCTGCTGCACTTTCTAACATGGGGGAGCGTTTCGGCTACTACATCATGAATGCCGTGCTGGTATTGTTTCTTTGTTCTAAATTTGGTATAAGTGAGGAAAAAAGTACACTTATCTATTCATTCTTTTATGCAGGTATCTATCTGTTAAGTCTTGTTGGGGGTCTGATAGCCGACAGAAAGCAGAATTATAAAGGTACAATCATGGCCGGTCTCGTGGTCATGGCTGTGGGATATATTGCATTATCTATTCCTATTACTGCCAATGCAGGCAATACATCATGGTTGCTTACACTTACTTGTATTGCCTTGTTCTTCATCGCATTTGGTAATGGTCTGTTCAAGGGAAACCTTCAGGCCATTGTAGGTCAGATGTACGATGACCTTGAAGCAGAGGCTGCACAGAAGGGAGAAAAGGAACTGATTGAAGCCAAGAGCAAGAGAGATTCCGGATTCCAGATATTTTATGTATTTATCAATATTGGTGGACTTATCGCTCCGTTTATCGCTCCTCTGTTGAGAAGCTGGTGGCTGAGTGCACACAATATGGTCTACAATGCAGGCCTTCCTGCTCTGTGCCATGAATATATAGCGAAAGGTGCAGACGGTATGTCGGCTGAGGCTATGGGCAACTTGAATCAGCTGATGTCACAGTGCGTAGGTGCAACTACCGATATGGCTGCTTCTTGCGCACAATATTTGCAGATATTTAATGAAGGTATCCATTATTCATTTTTGGCATCTGTAGCCGCAATGCTTATTTCTTTGATTATCTTCTTTGTGACCAAGCGTCAGTTCCCAAATCCGGGAAAGAAAGAAGCCGCAGCTGCTGTTACTTATTCCGCAGAAGAAAAGGCTGCCATGGCGAAGGAAATTAAGCAGCGTCTTTACGCTTTGTTTGCAGTGCTGGGTGTGGTTATTTTCTTCTGGTTCTCATTCCATCAGAACGGTACTTCACTTTCACTCTTTGCGAGAGACTTCGTTGATACATCTACAATTGCTCCGGAAATATGGCAGGCAGTGAATCCTTTCTTTGTGATTACATTGACTCCGGTCATCATGATGATTTTCGGTTCTCTTTCAAGAAGAGGCAAGGAAATTTCTACTCCGCGTAAGATTGCCATCGGTATGCTCATTGCAGGTTTGGCTTATCTCTTCTTGTCTGCATATTCACTCATTATGGGTTATCCTTCTGCTGCAGAATATCGAGAACTTCCTATTGACCAGCAGGTAAAAGCTGGTGCATGGGTGTTGATTGTTCTTTACTTCCTGCTTACGGTAGCTGAGTTGTTTATCTCTCCACTTGGATTGTCATTCGTTTCGAAGGTGGCTCCAAAGCATCTTTTAGGACTTTGCCAGGGATTGTGGCTTGGTGCAACAGCTGTAGGTAATCTTCTGTTGTGGATTGGTCCTCTTATGTATAATGCCATTCCTATTGGATATTGCTGGGCTATTTTCATGATTGTATGCCTCATTTCAATGGGAGTCATGCTGTTCATGGTAAAATGGCTGGAACGTGTAGCAAAATAAATTTCTCGAAATAGAATTTACTTGTGGAGGAGGCTGTCTCAAATTGAAATATAATTTGAGACAGCCTCTTTTATTCGATTGTAACCTATAAGTCTACTGATGTTTCTACTTTGAGACCTCATTGTTTTATTTTCTTTCTTCTCCTTTTTATATGCCATTTGTTTCCGTGTATTTGACTTATGAATAAAATTGAGGTGCAAAGGTATGTGTTATGGCAACTATTAAAGTAAGTTCATGTCTTTTGATTCTGTACAAATCTCCATACTCCTTTCTGTAGGTTATATTTGTACACGAAAACTTGCATGAATAATCATAACACCTTTCGAATCCCCCGATTTTTAATCAACCCCAAAGTTGTTGATACTATATAAGGGAAATAATAATCAGAACAATAACATTATGTTTGAATACGACGAACAGACAGAAATCATTGGTGTAAGATCCACTTTGCACGAAGCGTACAAAGGCTATACAGAGGGAACGATTGTGGGCTACTTCGGACTTAAAATTATTGTACAGCTCGACAACGGTAAGGAGATAGTCGAATACCGTGATGACGTATCGATTTACGATTGATAACTGATTAAATATATTGAGATATGGGAAATTTTTAATTGTTATAATGGTGGTATGAGTATACTGTTTCTATAACCATCGTACTGTTTTGTTATGACAACCTAGCTAAAAAAGAATATAATCTGTATATTTTCCCTTTTTTATCATTCTTCAATGCCATTTATCAATATATTTGTGGGCATCTTCCTGTGTAACAAACAATGATGCGAATTGCAAGTTTAATATATACAGGTTGAATACAGCTATGTCTTTTGACAAATGTCTGTTGTAAAATGAGACTTTAACATCTAATCCACTTAGTTGCATGATATAACAATGCAAAATAATATGAATATGAAACTGAATCACTATATGGGTGTAATAGCATGTATTTCCTTGTTATTGCTTGGTTCTTGTAATTCTGAATATTCGGAAAGTAGAAATTTTGATGATATAATTTTTCAGATAGAAAATGATCCACAATCCTATTTGTTAAAGTTAGATACGATAAACATGAATTGCGTAAAGAATAAAAGAGATGCGGTTCATTTTATATTAGCTGCAATCACACTCAGTTATACGGATAATAATTATTATCCATCAAAGAGTGTGTTGGAAAGGTGCATTCAGATTTTTAAGAAAGAAAAAATGATTCAGCCATACCTTGAAACTTTATATCTTCTTGCGGAAACCTATAAAAAAGAAAATGATATAACAAAAGAAGTCCATACCATAGAAACCGCAATAAATATTGCTAGACAAGAATATGACCAAGAATGGCTTTTTTATCTTTACAGCTATCTCGGTGAAATGTATATCAGGCAATTTAATACCTTGAATTTTATTAAATACCAGACTCTTGCCAATCAATGCATAAAGGATGTAAATTTTCAAAATATGAGTATATCAACTCAAATACAAGTTGCCAAAAGCTTTCTATATTTAGATCGATATAAAGTCTCATACGAAAAATTGAATGAAATAGAAAAACATCTTGGTAAGAAGAATATATTTTTAAGTGAAATAAAACGTCTGCAGGGAATTGCCTTATACAAAATGCAGCATTGGGATGCTTGTATAGAAAAGCTGAAAGAATCTGTAGTTGAGGAAACATCCATTGAACATAAATTCACATGTTTCGCAATTTTGACATACTGTTATTATCGTAAAAAGGACTTGTTAAATGCAGAAAAATATAAGTATCTGGCGATAGAGAATAGTATAAATGGAGGAAATGTCTTTGCAGAAATAGAATTCTATACGTTGTGTGCAGAGTTTGCTCAGTTAAATCGTGATGCAGGCGAACAAATAAAATGCTTTAACAAGCTAAAGGAGAAATATGAAATGGCATTTGATTGCCTGAATGGAGAATCATTGGATAAAGCGATACAGGCCTATACAAATATTTGTGAGAAACAAAGTATTTATAGACAGATAGCCATTTATAAATACATTCTGATAGGACTTCTCTTAGTATTATGCGTATCTTTGGTGATATATATACAGCTCCGGAGAAAGCAAGTTTATAGGATTCTCGCTTTGCAACAACAGATTAATTCTTTGGATAACCTTAGAAATGTAAAAAATGAAGTCAAAGAATTTATTTTGCGTGATTTTGAGATAGCAAAGAAGATAGCAATTTTGCGCTCAACGCAGCAAGTGCAGAGTGCAAGATTTCTTAAGGATTTAGAAAAGTATCATATAATAGATGAGAATTATTTGCTAGGTACACAGTGGGAACAGTTTTATAATCATATAGATCTATCTTTTGATGGGTTCTACTCAAAACTTATTCAGAAATATCCTATGCTGAATGACAAAGAAGTCCAGTTGTGTTGCATGCTTGTTTCTGGATTCAAGACAGAAGAGATTGCTGCCATTTGGATGAATAGTGTCTTTTCAGTACATAAGTACAAAACTAATATTAGAAAAAAAATTGGTATTCCTGAAGGTGGAGATATTATCTTATTTTTAGTTGAAAAACTAGACTTATAATTGCTTTGTCTCATATTACAAATATTTGTACTGTATAGTATCTGATAATCAGGAATATATAAATGTATGTTACAAACTTATTTCTATGGCTTACTAATGGTTTAATGGATAGTTTACCTTAATTTCGCATCAAACAAATATCTGTAGTCTGATGGTATTATTGCCATAATAATAAATTAATAATAGATATAAAAAAGATGCTTTTAATGGGACTATTGTGTTGTGCGCTTACATCATGTGAGAAAGAGAATCATCTTTTCAATGAAGATCAAGATGGGTTGATATCTTCTTAGCAAAGATATATAACTCTTACAATCATTCTGTATGTTTATGGGAATTATCGGAGTCGTCATACAATTTAGCTCGTGAACAGTATATTGTGGCGGTAAAGAGTTTTGTATTGGGAGAACTTTCTGTATATGAACTCACCTCTGCCCGCCAGAAGCAGAATGAGACCATGAGTCAATATTATTCTGCTATGAAGGACACTTATGTAAGTTACTTTCGTTTAAGGAACATGGCTTTATATGATTTTAAATCTAAACAGGATTTGGAAGATATATACTTGAAAAATAACCGTAAATGACATATTATGAAAAGACCTCTATTATTATCATTATTCTCATTCTGTTTTATAGCAGTATTCAGTTTTCCTGTAGATACAGCAAAGGTAAACCGTACATTCGCTTTAATGGTAAAATCAGGGTATACTGCAGAGACTCAACGTGATTTCTTCAATGCTTTCCCTATAACCTGGCATGAACTCTGGCTTACTTATGGTAATATCCCTTCGTTTGATAATCTTAAATCAAGTTTCAGGAAACACATGGTAGATGGTTTGTATAAATTAGATAAGATACCCGACAGCTTGTTTTACGACAGGCTGATAACTCTTGGCATTGGCGGTACTAGGATAGTAGATGATATTGGAGGTTGTCTTCAGGATTTGATAGCAAGGAAACTTGAAGAAAACCCTGAGTTGATGATGGAACGTCTCAGCAAGAAATACTATACGGCATATTTCCCTTTCTGGTATTCCCTTTTCAACAGTCTGCTATGTACTGATGAAAATGTGGAAATATACAGGATATTAGAAAATTATGAAATAATGTTCAAGGAAAAATATCCGGTTATAATGAACTATATGGAGCAGGCATTTATACTTTCCAACGGTAAGGCCATATTTGAAGACAATCGTTTTCCTTTATACTATAAATCACATAAACCTGAAGAAGTGAAGATGCAGATTCAACAGGAGGACGGAGTATATTTTGTGGCGGAACAGTTTCCGGAATATCCTGGTGGAGTAAACGGAATGTTGGATTTTATAAAAGAGAATTTCAAGTTGCCTGAATCATACTCTGGTAAAAAAGTCTTTATAACCGTAAAGGTGGTAATAGACACAGACGGCAATATCAAATCATCCACAATAGATAAAAGTTATGATGAGACAGCGGACAAAGAGGCTCTCAGGGTGGTATCACTAATGCCCCGCTGGAAAGCTGCGATAGACAAGGGAAAGAACGTTCCATGCTTGTTTACAATCCCTTTCAGATATAAGTGACAATAAGAATTCAATAAGATGGAAATAAATGAAGCCTTGATAAAGAAAGCGGCAGAGCATGTAATGCTTAACTCATGCTCTGTCAGTTCAAGCGGTTTGTTTAATGGTAAAGCAGGTATGTCCTTGGCTTGAGGTAGCCCGATTTCTGGAAGATGAGTATATCGAAGATCAGGCATTACAGACATTACAGGAATCACTGCTCACAAAGACAAATGATCCGGGTTTTGAAAACGGTCTTTCCGGTATAGGTTATGTCCTGCTTTATCTCACCAAGAACAAACTGGTGGAAGCCGATTTTGATGAATTGTTTGGAGATAAATTGCAGTTTATCTATGAACATGCCGATAAATTATGTGATGATTTAGTCGAAGTAGGTAATCATAAAATGCTTATGGAGAAAAAAGGATTCTATTATGATTTGGTTTCTGCACAAATACATTGACATACTCCCATTTTTTAAGAAATAGTAGTATGTCAAGTAGCATTTCACTCAAGTCATAACCCCAATAAATTATTTTGAACAAGTTTGAGGAAAATTCAATTCTAAAATTAGAATAAGATAATGAAATTTCTTTTCAGTTGTATTATCACTATTAGAAAAAATTCGGAGTAGACAAAATGATAGGAAAACCCATAGAGATATACAATGAATTGATAAACTAAAAATAGATCTGCTATTCTTCCTGTATAATTAAACGGAAGATTGGATAATATTTATTTATATCTCTTAAAATAGTCCCCATTATATCATCCAACTATAATGAAGAGAGGTGACTTTTTAAGTATGTATAATATACTGTATGAGAATCATAAACATGCAGAAGATTATAAATTATGGTTTGAAATAGCGAAAAGAGGCGGTATTTTCTTTATAGAAGAGCAACCTTTATTGTATTACCGGTTAAATGATAGACAAGTAAGTAAATTATATGCTGAAGAGCAAAAACAGACATCTTTTAACTTTTAATATAAGAAATGAAGTCTTTGGATATCTTATAAACAAGACAAAAAATATCAAAGCATCAATATCCTAAAACATGGAATGGAAGCTGCAGAAAAAGAAAATTTATTGACAAGAGAACATATATATGACATATTTAGTTATATATTTTCGAAAAGAAATTATTAATAATTAAAATTTTTATCATGAAAAAGTTAACAAAGAAAAGTTTGGATGAACTGGCAAGAGTGATGCCTGTCATCAGTGAAAATGAGCAGAAGAGTTTAATTGGTGCTTCAGGTAATATCGAAAGTTCAGGATTTGGAGTTGAAAGTGGAGTTAGTTCGACTCATTATTCTTGGGAAGAATATAAAATAATGTCATCGAGTGGAATATGACAAGGAGGATATGTAGATGGTCATGGATATATTAAAGGTGGTAGTTACGTGAATAAAAATGATATTAATGAGGAAATAGCCGAAAATTGGAATCCAATTACAGGAATATTAGAACAAATATTTAATTATAATGATATAACTCAGAATGTAATAGATGTAAATAACCAGTTACAATATAATATGATTAAAGATTATTTATCTAAGAATGATTAAATATATAAAGTTACTACCACTTATGTTTCAAATTTAAAAAAAATAGAAAAAGATACTTATTATGACAAAAATAAAAATGTCGTAGCTGAAATTATAAGAAGATAAATTAATAAAATAAATATGAAAAATATATTGATTTCATTTTGCTTTATAATGTTTTCTATTGGAATACATGGGCAAGACTTAAGTTCAAACGATTTATCGTTACTGAAGAAAACTCCTGAAGTATCTTCATTGTACAATTCTGCATTACATTACGTGCTTCTTTATGAGAATGATATGGATTCATTGACAAAAGCTCTCACATATATTGACAAAGCAATAGTTATTAATCCTAATATATCATACTCATATTTATTGAAAGGTAAGATATTGTTCCGTATAGGGAAAAAGGAAGAATCATTGAACTTGCTTTCTTCATTATGCGAAAAGGAATCCTGTACTTACCACACGTTGTTTTTGACAGGCATGCTGTATGAAAAGACAGGTTTTCCTCAAAAAGCCCTTAGATATTATGACCGAGCATTGGATAAGAACACAACAGTATTGAAATCAACTGCATGTAACTTGAAAGATTTCATATATAACCTTGTCATACGTTACTTCATGGATGGTAAAAAGATGAATATGGATGAAGTGAAATCTTTATTATCAGACCATTTGAAAACTACAAATGATAAGATAATACAGACAGAAGTGGAGAAGTTATATAAAAATTTCGATAAGGATAATTATATAAAAAACCTGTGGAATTATAATATTATGGAATATTAATGGGAGAATCTCAGTACTGCCAAGGAAGTACTCCAGTACTGTCGAAGGAGTACTACAGTACTTTCAGGGGAGTACTCCAGTACTTCCACGGAAGTACTGGAACCATGACTTTTCCTGATATAACTAGACGTTTTTTCTTTTTATAAACTGGAACAGTAGACACTTTGCATAAAGTCATCCTAAAATAATAGACTATTAAGCAAAAGTTGTGCTGTTTTTACTAAGAGTTCCGGACACGCAAGAAACTGGAGTCGTTTGGCAAACCGGATGCCCTTCGATGGGGCATTCGTTTTTTTAAGGTCAATAGTTTCGGCTTACGCTTTCACCCGGAGCTGTTTTTGGCTTTGCAATGATACAGCATTTTCTTCATTCGATGAAAAAATTTTAGTGTATTTTACCTGTTTCCACATCCTTTTCTGTTCTCCCTCTTCCAGATGCACCTGAGCCGGTGTTTTTATATCCTATACTCATGTGCGGACGATAATTGTTGTAAAAATGAATGTATCTGTCAATTACATTACGGGCATGGTTGATGTTATTGAAGTGGCTTTGACGATAAATGCGCTCTGTTTTGTAGCCATAGTATATAACATTCCTTTTATTGTAAAATAATTTATTATTGCTGTCCGGGGTAAAATCGATTACATATAAAAATACCGCTCAATTATTGTGTATTCAATGGTCGAGTCTTGTTTTGTCATTCTAAGCCCCGTCAAAAGATAGACAGCTGATAATCTTCTTTCCAATCTACGCTTAAGAGCATTTCCCAATCTTTTTCCGGGTGATTAAACAGACTGTAGAAATCCACATAATACATAAGCGTAATCCGTATCATGGTTGCAAGCCCGGAGAAACTCCATGAACGTATGAGTTTCTTTTTCATTATCATAAGCAGCAGATTAGCTATAAGAGTCACCCAAATCTGTATCTTGATGGCATTCGCACTTTCTCCATAGAAGTATTTCAAGGGGAAGCTCTGCTTTATCTGCTTGAACAACAGTTCTATCTCCCAGCATTGCGATAAATTTCTATGATCTCGTTCGAATCTGATTCCATGTCGTTTGTAAGCAATGAAACCAGTTTGTGCTTTTGGCTATCGGCATAGGTAATGATACGGGCATGATGAGTCTGGGTTTCACCACCCTTCAGTACTTTTGAGAATGCAACATGTTGTATCCGTACTTTCATAAATCCTTCTGTAGTCTGGTACATACAATCCTCCATAACAGAATGTTTCAGGTTTCTCTTTATTTTTGTCACATACAGAACCCCTCTCAGCGTGAGTGTTTCCAGCTTCTCATAGTTAATGTATGCGCGGTCTATGGCAATTATGTCTCCTTTGTTCAGTGCTGACGGCTCTAACATGAAGGAATCGTTGGTTGCAGCAGAAGTAAACTTTATATCTGAAGATTTCCTTCGTTGGCATGTATGACGGTGGGTACCTTTATATCTCCTTTCTTTTTGCCGGTCTTGGGATAACGCCCCACGGTCTGTTGGCATCGGAAAGAGTACTGCGCGAAGGCATTAACCTTATACCCAAATGACAAAGTTTGCGGGATTCTGCCTGCAGGGAGGCCATTATCTCCCGTAAGGAATCAAAACGCATGATGACCGTATAGAGCATAACGACGAGATGGGTCCATATGTCGAAACGTTTTACATAGTGCTCTTCACCATATTCACGACTTAACCGAAGGATTGTTGACTTGTCCAGAAATTTTATCACCTGACAATAGGGCGGCTGTCCGCTAAAATGTGTACTTTTGCCATGATTGGATTTTATTGTTTGGCGACTGAAATCTAACGAAAATGGGCTGACCTCGCAAATGAAGTCAGCTCTAATTTTATAGCTTCGCAAAATTTTTATCGGATGGTAAACTATAGGTATCAAACCTTTATATACAACAATAGCGACTGTCACTATGAATTTAATAGTTGCAGTCACTATTGTTGTAAGCATTCGGACAAATGCACCTTTTACACCTTGAGGTTTGATTGTAGCTTTGCGGCAGCGAATACAATCAAACCTCAATTATTATGAATAGACTGGAATTTGAAGAATTGGAATTACAGGTACAACAAAGCGGCCTACCGTTGAAGTCGTACCTACAACAGATAGGTGTAAGTTATTCAACCTATCATTACTGGCGTAGAAAATGTTCGGTTGACAGGAACAGTATCAAACAGGAGCTGGTTCCCATCAGTCTTAAACAGTCAGTCATGGAATCGTCCCCTGAAGGACAAGTGCCGCATGGTGTGTCCGTTCTGTTTCCCAACGGTCTTCGTGCCCACTTTGGGAACGGGTCAGAAGAGATACTGATGGAGCTGTTCACCCAAAGTCTTCGAGGCGGCCATGTTTAACCTGAACGACACGATGCGCTACTTCCTGTGTCCTGGCAGGACAGATATGCGCAAGGGTATCAGTTCGCTGTGCGGAGTGGTGCATGAGAAGATGAACAGCGAAGTGAAGAATGGTGATGTCTTCATCTTCATCGGTTCCAGCCGCAGGCTCATGAAGTTGCTTCATGCGGAAGACGGAGGTATGGTGATGTATGTAAAACGCCTGGAGGCAGGCCGCTTCAAGCTGCCGGAGTACGATCCCCAATCAAACAGCTATCCCATGGAATGGCGCGACCTGGTGATGATGGTCGAGGGCATTCAGGAAAATCCGCAGCAGAGGCTCCGGCGCCTGAGGGCAGAGCGCAAGGAATATCATGTATAATATGCTTCCGGAGTGAATAAAGTGCGGATATTATTGTGTAATCCGCTTATATTTAGTATATTTACATAAACAAAACAGATGCGGACAATGGAAGAAAAGGATATACTGCTCAAGACGATAGAAGGGCTGAATGCCTCCATTGCTTCATTGTCTGCCACTAATAAGAATCAGGCGGAACAGATTAAGAACCTGCAGGAACGAATCAAAGAGCTGACGGCTCAGATTGCATGGCTGAACCGCCAGCTCTTTGGGCGTAAGACAGAAAAGCTTCCCGTATATAATCCCGATATGCCCGACCTTTTTGCCGAAGAGTTTGCCGGACTCCGGCATCAGGCGGAAGAAAAGCGTGACGAGGCCGTAGAGCAGATAGAAAAGGAACCGGTGGAAATCCGGAAGCAGAAGCGTCAGAACCGCAAAATGACAGAGGATCTGCCCGTACTCGAAACCGAGGTTATAGAGCCGGCCGGTGTGGACCTGTCCTTATATCGTAGGATTGGCGAAGAGGTAACCAAAGTGGTCAAGCACAAACCGGGGATGCTCTATGTCAAGGAAATCATCCGTCCCAAATATGCGCTCAAGGACAGCACCCGGCTTCCTCCCGCAGGGCAGAAAGGCGTGGAGATTGCCCCCATGCCGCTGATGCCCGTCGACAAGTGCATCGCCGACACCAGCCTGCTTGCCGAGATACTGCTTCAGAAGTATGAATATCACGTCCCGTTCTACCGGCAGATACAGCAGTACCGGCATCTTGGGATGAAAGGCCTTACGGAAAGTACGCTGGACGGATGGTTCAAAAAGACGGTGGAGCTGCTCAGGCCTCTGTATGAGGAGCTCAAGAAGGAAGTCTTTTCCTGCGACTATGTACAGGCGGACGAAACCACTGTTCCGGTCATCAACAAGGAAAAGCACAGGGCCGACAAGGAATACTTGTGGATGGTAAGGTCGGTCATGAAGAAACTGGTCATCTTCCATTACGATGAGGGATCGCGTGCCGGAGCAGTCATCGAATCCCTGACAAATCAATATCACTTCAAGGGTTATCTTCAATGCGACGGTTTTGCAGGCTATGAGACAGCCTTCAGGACCAACCCCGACGTGCGGCTGCTCAACTGCCTGGTGCATATCCGCCGTCATTTTGAACAGGCTCTGGATGAAAACCGGGAGATGGCCGAACATGGCCTGACCCAGATACAGCATATTTACCGGATTGAACACTGCTGCGATAAGGCGGGCCTGTCGTACGACGAGCGGAAGACGAAGCGCCGGGAACTGGCCGGACCTGTCATGGATGCCATGAGAGTGTGGATGGAAACGGAAGGAATCAAGTACAGCCCCAATTCCCAGATCGGGAAAGCCATCACGTATGCCTATACCCGATGGGACAACATGATGGGATGTCTGGAGGACGGACGCCTGCTCTGGGATAACAATCTGGCTGAAAATGTCATCCGGCCGATTACTCTGGGACGGAAAAATTACCTCTTCTGCGGCAACCATGAGGCGGCGGCTAATATGTCGGTGATCTGTTCCCTGCTAGCCACCTGTAAGGCACATGATGTAAACCCAAGGGATTATCTGAATGATGTCATCGCCCGAATGCCCTATTACAAAAAAGCTACTCATGAGGAACTGCTGGAACTGCTTCCACATAAATGGAAGCTGCAACATCCGAAAAGTGCATTGACAAAACAAGAGGAGGAAGCCGGCAACCGGTGCTGACTGCAACATATAGGTTCAACAAAATAATAGCGACTGCAACTATTAGGTTTATAGTGACAGTCGCTATTGTTGTATATAAAGTTCAATACCTGTAGTTTAACGAATGCTTACCTATTGTTTTGTTGAACCTATATGTTGCAGTCAGCATTGGCCGTTAGATTTCTCCTTTTATTTTGTCACTGCACTTTCCAGATATTGCAGCTTCCATTTATGTGGAAGCAGTTCCAGCAGTTCCTCACGAGTAGCCTTTTTGTGATAGGGCATTCGGACAATGACATCATTCAGGTAATCCCTTGGGTTTACATCATGTGCCTTACAGGTGGCCAGCAGGGAACAGATGACTGACATATTGATCGCAGCCTCATGGTTGCCGCAGAAGAGGTAATTTTTCCAGTAGTGATAGGTCTAACTTACACCTATCTGTTGCAGGTACGACTTCAACGGCAGGTCGCTTTGTGGCACTTGCAATTCTAGCTCTTCAAATTTCAGTCTATTCATAATAATTGAGGTTTGATTGTATTCGCTGCCGCAAAGCTACAACCAAACCTCAAGGTGTAAAAGATGTATTTGTCCGAATGTTTATGTTGATGGAAACTCCTTTGGGTTCACTCTCGGTCTTGTAGAGGAATCACAATCTTTCAAGTTTTAAGTTTAGTACGAAGGTAGAAGAAAGAGTCATACTAGTCAATATGCCATTTTGGGGATGCTTGGTTTGGGAATTTCCACCGTTTTGGAGGTTTCACTGAATTAAGTCACCATATAGAAAAATTTGTTTATTATTAATCATCATAAACGGCATCTCTTCTTTTCCAGAGGAAAGATTTTCTAACCAATATAACTTATTTTTTGGAACATTATGAAATATCACATATTCATAACTAGCCTTAACTTTTCCTGCTGACTTCCAGCCGTCTTTATCCCAAAAATGTAACTGATACCATTCATTACTATGAATGCCATTGTCAGCATTTTTAGGAGCAAATCTTACCTTTTTTACAATTTGGGGTTGTTTTAACCGAAGTGTTATATTAGGATATGCTCCTGGTGCAGTTTGCATGTTTCCGTCATACTCTGACTTTCTTTTCATATTATCCCACAAATCATCTAAAAGTTTAACATACTTTTTTTCATTCTTCAGTAGCATGGTATCTTTTGGTGATAATATATCACATCTTTGAGCCTTCATAACATTTGGATATTCAAAGGTTGAAGAAGTTATCCATTCCAATATAGAAATATTTGCATATGGAGATGATTCAGAAGCCTGAAAACGATAAAATTTAAATTTTCCCGTTCGGTCAAAACTATATTCTCTTAAAAAAGGAGCTGGTGATTCCTTTATTGTATATAGGACTATTGCATCGCTAAAATCGCTTTTGTTTGCGCCTAAAAATACACCACCGACTAAGTTTTCAGCTATATTTTTCATTTTTGATTTACGTGGATACTTTCTTGTCAGAATAAGTGTACCTTCATCCTCGCAAGATTGGCTTGAGCAATTTATTTTTGAAACGTAAAACTCTTTTCCTTCTTTTTTTACATAAAAAGGTTCACCAAAAAAAATGATTTCTTTTTTATGACTATAAAGCATTGGGAAATATAGGATATTCGGAATAACATTTTCAAATGTTACACTATTACAATCATGATTAATTCTACCCCATGTTACTGGTATTACCCCATTGTTTTCCTTTTGGAAAGTAGCTAAATATGCCAAATTGTTATCTACAGCAATATTAAACGGTAATGTGATTTTCGTTGTTTCTTTTAAATAAGCAGTTACATCCCTTATACATGGATTATTAAGTATTTCTGGTACAAACTCATTTTTGTTTCTTTGAAAATAAGGAGTGTCTTTCTGAGCACTATACATGAATCTATATACATTTGTTGCTTCTTTTATAGCCCAATCTAAATCACCAGGTAAAGAACTTTCAGGGTTAAAACTCTCCCATTTATTTTTCTTATCATTCCACACACTACAATGATAATGGCTTCCTGGTAAAGTTTTATAACTTATATTATATTCTACCATTACGGGTAATCCGCAAGCGCGAAGTATATTACAGCCATAAGAGGCTATATTTACACAATCATGTATTCCATTAACATACAAGTCATATTGGCCTGTTGGAGATTTCCATTTGCTTTTTCCATTTAAATCTCTCATATTAATTATAGCTTGGTTATAGCTATCGACTGTTTCTCTTAAAGATAACACTCCTGTAGTAGGCACGTATTTCCCAAACCACTCTTTAAAAGATTTACCTGTTTCTAGAAAACCAATATCCTCAATGGAACGATATGGTAATATATATTCTTTAAAATCATCAAAACTAAGATTTTTAGCGAAAACGGACTCTTTCCATGATACAAATGCATTATCAATATGTTCTTTCAAGAAGTGAAAAGAAATAGTTTTTATATCGTCAAAAGGAGTACTATCAATATCTATCTGGGGTATTATGATATTTGACATTTCTGCTATCCGTTTTTTTCGAATATTATTGAGGCTATCTCTCTGGTCATTCATGTCCATATCGGAAAATCGTATTGAAGCATATATGCTATCCGTTTCCATTCGCCAGTATTTCAAACCGGTAGAGATTTTGGTTATACATCCTATTCCCTTATGATATTTCATGTTTTCTATTAAAAAAAGTGCTGCATCAAACTTTTGTCTATCAGGATTAATATATTTGTAATACAATAATGTTTTTTTTAACTCCCATTCATTACCTTTTGCTTCCTCAGGTAATGATGGAAGGGTTAATAAAACAACCGCTAATGCCATCAATAGCATAAAGGTCAACGATAATAAAGTACGTTTTATCATAAAATATTAAATGACAACCTTCTTTTTTGGTAAATTAAATATTTTTACATTATGAACTGAGATATAATTTAAGTACACTTTACTAATGATAATAGATTAAAACTGGAGAAAGGCTATAATTAGATTCAGCCCTGCACAAGTATCAATTATGTGTCCGTAACCATTCTATTTTCCGCCACGACAATTTTATCGGCTGTTTTTCAGCCGATAAAATAAAAAAGTCCGTAAGAAAATATTTTTGTTTTAACATTCCGGTTTATAAAAACATGGCAGAAGAGCCTTCCTGTCGCAGTTATTACCATGAAGAATACATTCAAACAAGTGCTTCAGGTAATCCTGAGGATCTATGTCATTAAGTTTGCAGCTTTCTATCAGAGAGAAGATGAATGCCGAGTTTTCTGCGGCTGCCTCACTTCCTATATTCATACAGTTCTTGAGCAGCAGCTTTACAGGTTTCATTCTTTGCTCACAGAGATTGTTGGATATTTCCGCTGAACCGTCCTTGAGGATATTTCTCAAGGACTTCCACTGGTTTAACGTATAGTTCACGGCCTTTCTCATCAGTTCGTTTGCCATGATTTTGGTATCCTGCATCATCATGACCACCTTATGATGGATACGCTCAAGAATCGGTCCCGTAAGCTTAAGTCTTTTTTCCTTAATCTGCTCGCCGCTGAGTTTCATCATACGGAACAGGTCTTCATTTCTGAACATATCACCGATAGGATTTATTATGTCCATCGCCGTCCTGTCTGAAGGCAAGGCATCAACCCACAACCTCCTGCAGTGCGTCCAGCATCCTATGTGAAGCACCTTTGAGGCTTCTCCGTCAAACATCCTGTAAACCGTATATCCGTCAGTGGATATGGTTCCCATAAAATATTCCAGGAACGACTTTGCCGTATCGGAAGACCTGCTGCCGTTGTTATAGTGATAATAGACCATCTTTATATGCTTTGCAAAGAAAGCCCATAAGTACTTTCTCCTGTAAGCCTTACCTTCCGGTGTTTCAACTCCAACGAGTTCGGTAGTCTCATCAACCATAAGGTATTTTGCCCTCTGTACAAACTCCTTGAATGCATCTCCGATAAATTCCTTTAGTTTGGCGATTCCGTTATGGATATAGCTGTTCAGCGTGGTGTTGCTTATATGGATACCTTCTCTTGCAAGCAGCCTTATCTGTCTATTTTCAGGCATGCTGAAGTCATATTTCAGACAAAGCAGGCGGACAAGCAGTTCAGGAGAGAAGATTCCTCCAAGGTTTTTCAGCGGATGCTCCATCGTGCTTGTGAAAGTGCCGTCGGCAAGCTTTACCCTCGCCACCTTGTACACATGCTCCACATTATGAGCCCTTACATGTTCTATGACCCTGTATTCCCACACATCAGCCATTCCGTTACGGTTCATAAGCCTTGCACCATCCGGGAGTTGGTAATAATCTTCTATTTCATGAACAACTACCTTATCCACCTTCAGCCTGGTCTTTTCTGCACGGGGAGCTGTTTCCTTTTTCCTTGAAGGCCTGCAGTTCTGTGCAGGTACGTTACCGGAAGAGGTATTGCTGCCAGTACCGTTACCATCTGCCTTATTATTATCATCTTTCTTATCAGAGCCGTCATACTCGGACTTCTCCATTGCCGACTTGTCAATGTTACGGTTGTTCAGCAGCCTTCTTTGTTCGGAGGTACGGCCGAAACGATGTTTCCTGCTGTCCTCAAGCTGAAGCCTGAGATTGGAAACCTCATTTGCCAGCATCATGTTCACCTCGTCTTTTGCCTCAAGCTGCTTTCTCATAAGTTCCATTTCTTTTCGATAGTTTTCGACTGTTGCGGACAACTCATTGATTGTATCAACCAGAGCCTTGGAGTTCTCTTTGTTTGATTCTTCAATAGCCTTAAGCCTCGCAATCAGTTCGTTTACCTGTTTGCGAAGCCCTGCCTTTTCCTCATTTGCCAGACCCAGCTGGCAGCAAAGTAACTCGTATGCTCTTTCATCAATCATGATATAAAGGTACGAAAAATCAGGCAGTTACGCAAACTTTTTACCGTTTATTTTTATATTATTTTATTGATAATCAGTGTATTAATATTAATATTTCGGACTAACGTACATCTTGTCAACCACTATGCTTTCCGTAAGATAGGCCATATCCGACCATTGTATCCGGTAGCATTTGGAGACCTCATCAAATACAGGTTTCTTGAATCTACCCATGACTGGACGTTTCTCATAAAGCACATAAAAACCGCGTTCGTAATGAAGTATCTTCACGACCTTGCGGTTACGGGACATGAACATATATACATTGGATGTATCACTCGGATCGAGTGATATCTCTTCCCTTATACTCTCACACAGACGGAAGATACCTTTCCGTAAATCCACATTACCGTTGAACAGGTAATAGTTCAGGTTAGCACTCAGTCCAAGCATATCATCCTATCATTTTATTAAGCAACAGACTCAGGTCAAGAACGGTGGTATTTCTTAGAAACAGTGTTGCGCCGGATGTCAGTTGTAACTTAACCCATTTTATTGGCGGTTCGCCTTCAGGCTGTTTCACTTCCATCTTCACGGTTGGACTGTTGCAAGGCTTGCCGGTTATCTGGACTTTGGCAACCTTGGGTTGTTCAGTCTGAACTGCCTTACCTAACTTCTCACTCCACAGCTGGTGACGCTGCCAGTTCATGAACTTGTCGTAATTTACTCCATAATCCGCACAGAACTCCCGAAGATCCTTGGTCTCGCTGCATAACTGGTAGAGGTCATATACCTCTTGGTAGTTTACTTTCTCTTTTGCCATAATCATTATTGTTAAAGGTTACGGCGCAAAGGTAGGGTTGTGAATAATGTGCGTCAAGGCGGAAAATAGTATGCTTACTATGTGTCCAAATGAATTGTGTTGAGTTACTGAATTGAATAATATTCGACAGATACTTTTCTAATCTATGGCCTCTCCAGTTGTAAAGTTAAGTATTACTAAATGATATAATTTCCATTTTTTGCCAATTAGTTTGTAATAAGAAAAATTCTTAATCTTATATATACTAGTACAACAAGGCTTATAGTGCATACAAATCCTAAGAAATAATAAACGATTTTCGTCTTAATTTCATTTGCTTGGGATATATTTTTTATTATTTTACTATATGTACATATATATATCCATAACACTAATGATATAAATAATATTTGTGTTACCATCATTGTCTATTTTACAAATGTTTAAAATCTGATTAATTAAAATAAAATCAAATAAGTCAAATTAATACTGCATTTTATGTCATTGCTTGTTCTTACAATCGCTTACACATGTGTTATATTCGAGTGTTAACCTGTCAAATTCAATCATAGCAAGTGAGTAACCTGTGATAAGCTGTATTAACGCCGGAATTGATAATGTTCCAACACTCATACAAGCCTCAAGTATAGAAGCACCACCAGCACAAATTGTTGAAGAAGCAAGGAATAATAAGCCCCACCGATATGAATCTTTACATTTATCTATGCATGCTGAATTATCAGATTCAGAACGTGTTTTCAGCGTTTTAATATTTATTATATTTATCTCATTTTTTAATTTGGGTATTTCTAAAGCAAAACTTTCGACAAAAAGATTTTTCTCATGACTGTTGAATAGTAAAAATTTTTTATCTTTAAACACTTCTTTTTCCACTTTTTTGAATTTATTCAATAACGTATTCAGGTTCTTTATGTCACTTTTTGAATATATCGAATTAAAAGATTGAATAAGTTTTTCTTTAAAAAGAGCAGAGTCATTAGAAGTTGAGGTTAAAACTCTTTGATAATTAATTACTAAAGAATCGATATCTGCCTTATTCTTTTTTGAATTAATTCTATTTACTTCAAACATTAATTCTCCATATATACTTCTATATTCGTCTAGAAATGGATTGTTTCTTTTAAATTCATCGATTTCTGACACTCTACCGGAAAATGTATTTTCTTTTTCTGATTCAATACAGTCCATATTACAGCTACTAAATATTGGGAAAATCAACAGTGTGAATAAAAATGAAATTTTTGTATTTCTCATATAAAATAAAAATTAAAGATTTGTTTCAAATCTGTATTAAAGAATAGATTAATTAAGTTTTAGATATATAATTCAGTATATTGTTAAATGTGACGTATGTCTTACCTCCTTTCTTTTTGTATTGTTAATAATCTAAATTCTAACTGTAATTGTAATATATCATCAACAATGCTTTTTATAAGCCGTGATGCTTATTTATATATTCAGTCATTTCATTCTTAATAAAACTTACCGTAGCTGATTTTATTTTTACCTTTTTTTTTAAAATTGAACAAGCCATTTTCTTTGCTTCATTTCTCTTACCTTGTTTATCCAGCAATAATACAATATTGTATAAAGGAACAAATCTATTTGGACACATGTAAGCAGCAACTCGGTAATGTTTTTCCGCGTTAATAAAATCAATTTTTGCTTTATATATTTCAGCCAATAACAATTCTAAATCATAGTCTGCCCACAAAGCTCTGCATTCCAATGCAATTATTAAAGCTGTATTAAACTCATTATTTAAATATAATTTTGTTGCATAATTGTAAAGAAAGTAGCGATCTGTTTTTAATTCTGAATACACAAGTTTGTATTTCTCTATTATTAAATTCTGCTGACAGGTAGGAGATGATTCAACTGTTTCCGACCATAGAAGTTCTGCTTTTATTTGCCTATATGTTCGGTTGGCAATCCAAAAACATACAATAAATAGACCTACGGAAACTATTCTATAATAAGAAGGAGGTAAATTATAGAAATCTTTTAATAAATTTCTAGTGGCATAACTTAATACCAACCACACAAACGGATACATTAACGGATAGGAAAAGGTAGCAAAAATACTTATTTCTAACCAAACTAATATGGCATATTTTTTCTTATCATTTGGATGTCGAATATAGGCATAGTACAAATAAATAAACCATAAGAGGAGAATTAATATTCCAATTATCCCAAAAGAAACCAAGACATTTAAGTATTCATTAAAAGGATATTGTACAGAATCTGCTAAAAATGCATAATGGCTATTGGGATTTCGTTCGAAGTAAGAAGCTTGATAATCCATATAGTGCGCTTCAAAACCACCAATGCCCCAACCAAGTAACAGATTATCTTTTATCATATTCATTGAACAAATCCAAACTAACAGACGCCCATCTGCTGAATCCTTTTTCATCCAATAAAGGCTAACTATCAAGAAGGAAAAAAAGTAAAAGAAATACTTTCTTTCTTCTTTAGAGAAACGTAGATACTTCCATAACCAAATAGAAAAAACTATTGATAAACTCATAATTCCTGTACGTGAATGTGAAAAAATCATAGCAATTGTTATTATTATCCCAACTATGATTCCTAAAAACTTGTGTCTTCTTTTCTTCGTTGCCAACTGGAGGCAATACGGAAAACCAGCACAAAGACAAACAGCAAATCCGGCAGTATTATCGAATGTACCTGTTAATGTGGAAAAACTATTTTTTTCAGAAGTAATGATACTTAATAATCCATAACAGGCCTCTAGTCCAACTATACTTACTATTACAACTTCAATTAAATAGGGGAATTTTATCGAATAACGCTTAAACGGATATACATAATGTAAAGCTGTATCAATCCCCCAAAAAATGAATCCAATAGCTAATATCATCCATTTAGGAACTAAATAAGAGTCCACAAAAAGTGAAGAGCAAAAAAATATGGTTCCCATAGCTGTTAGGCTAAATATCATCACACGCATCATAAATGCAATGTTTTAAAAGGTTAACAAATAATTTATAATACAGAACTATTATATCTCAGTCTTTAAGAAAAGGTTAACTGGCTTGTATTTTATCTGTATCTAGTTTAGTCTTATTTCAATATCATTTTATCCCAAAGTCCTACATCCTTTATGGCGACAAATTGGTAGGTTACAATGGGAATCTTTATGCTATAGTGACTCAGCAAAAATAATTATTTATTTGATATAAGAATTAGTATTCATGGTTTTTTATGTCATTTAACAACCTATAATACTTACAAAAGGTTTTTTCTCAGTACTGCCAAAGAAGTACTGGCATTGGAGGAGAATTGTAGCAGTTTTAGTTTTTAATAAGTACAGAATGTCTTGCCTGGAGTGCTTTATCCTTGTATGTCCTTTTTCAGTGTGAATACAAACTCCAGTCCGCCGGTCGGCATGTTTTTGGCAAAGATGGTACCTCCGTGGAAAAGAACGGCATTCTTGACGATGGCCAGTCCTAATCCGGTGCCTCCTAATTTCCGCGACCGTCCTTTGTCTACACGGTAGAAACGTTCGAACAGGCGGTTCAGATGTTCTTCCGGAACTCCCACGCCTGTGTCTGAGAAGCTGAAATAGTAGAACTTTTCATCTTCCCGGAAACACTTGATGGTGATTTGTATATTCGTTCCTGCGTATGCGATTGCATTATCTGTCAGGTTTCGGAAAATGGAGTAGAGCAACGAACTGCTTCCGGTCAAGATGATTTCCGGCGGGAGCTTGTTGACCACCGTGATGTGTTTCTCTTCCAGTCCCAGTGTCACTTCATTCAGAATGTTCTCTACAATCTTGCTCAAGTTGACCGATTCTTTTTCTACCATTTCCGGGGCTTCATCCATACGGGTCAGGACGGAGATATCCCGTAGCAGGAAGGTCAGCCGGTTGCTTTGCGCATAGCTTCTTTCCAGGAACGTCCGTACATTCTCCTGAGGAATATTCGGATTGTTGATGATGGTTTCCAGGTATCCCTGAATACTGCTGACGGGCGTTTTCAGTTCATGGGCAATGTTTTGGGTCAGCTGACGTTTCAGGCGAGCCTGCTCTTCTTCCTGAGTGATATCGATGATGGATATCTCAAACGACATATCTTGGAAGATGATACATTCCAGCGTGAAGCTGCGCGCATTCTTGTTGATATGTAGAGAATAGCGTTTCTCTTCTTTGTTAGGATTGCCTTCATTCCGGTTCAGAAATTCCGTGATAGGTTTCAGTTCCGGAATGTCGAAAATCTCATTGGTGGAACGCAGGTTCCGGTCGGAAATGTTGTTGATGTATTGTGTAAACAGGTTATTGACCAGAATCTCCTTTCGCTCCTTGGTGAAAACACCCAGTCCCTCGTGTGAGGTCTGGAGGTGAGAAATCAGTTTTTCACGCTCAATGTAGAGAGCTTCTTTGGCCCGGTGCAGTCGTTTGTAAATCTTGATGATGTGCTGCGAGATTTCTCCCAATTCGTTTTTAGGGAAAGTTTGCAGGATATCCATGTCAATCGGCTCATTGCGGTCGGCCTTCATCGCAAACTGCTGTAGTTTGGTGATGGATTTTCCGAGCTTTCGTGTAAAACGATAGAAGATAAAAATCAATACCAGGCAGATGACAAGGGCAAACCACAGGTAGCCGGAGTCAGCTTGCAGGTGCTCAGCCAGGCTCAGGTTGTAGGGTAGGGCGGCCCGGATGATGAGACGGTACGGAGGGAAATAGCGTGCCGAGTAGAAATATTCTTCTCCCTGAATGCTTTCCGACTGTCGGCTGATGGAATATCCGCTTCCATACATCAGTGCGTCTTGTACTTCTTTGCGGGAGGAATGGTTGGCAAATTTCTGCCAGTTGGCATTGGTGTTGTCGTAAATCACCTTTCCGGAAGGTTCGATAAGGGTCACACGTAGGTTCGGCATCATGTGAGTGGTCACATAACGCTGCATGGAATCCGGGTTGAATCCGTGGTGTTCGGAAATGAAATCGCACAGCTGGTTGTTGTAATTCTGTAGTTGTGTGTTCAGCAGTTCTATTTTATAGGCTTTTTCGCGTTTGTATTGGAACAGCATGAAGCATACTGCATATCCCAGAAACAGGAATATGACAGAAAAGAACAACCTCTGGCTGAAAGGGAGGATGCGGTAAGAAAATTTTGTCATGGTTATACAGCCCTCATTTATTCACATTCAAAACAGTAACCATAGCCGAGGCGGGTTACAATGTATTGTCCATATTCACCGATTTTTTTGCGAAGACGTGTGATGTTGACGTCGATGGTGCGGTCGAGCACATAGACTTCGTCATGCCATACTTTGGCCAGAATGTCTTCGCGCGAGAATACTCGTCCTTGATTTTGAAGCAACAGCAGAAGTATCTCGAACTCTTTCTTGGTCAGTGAAACTTCTTCATTGTTAATGGTGACTTTTTTCTTGGGTATATTGACCACCAGACCTTTATAAGTGAGCTGGTCTGGCACTTGGGTCTGTACACCAGCCGTTCGGCGCAACACGGCTTTCACCCTCATGATTACTTCACGGAGGGAGAAAGGTTTGGATATATAGTCATCCGCTCCCAGGTTGAATCCGGTCAGTGTATCATTTTCCGTGTCTTTGGCCGTAATGAAAATGATAGGAATATTTTCGGTGTCCTTGTTCTTTTTCATCATGCTGGCCATTTTGAAACCGGAGATTTCTCCCATCATCACGTCCAGCAATATCAAATTGTAGTGTGGAAGATCCAGTTTCAACGCTTCTTCGGCAGAGTTGGCTGTGTCTACCGTATAACCTTCCATTTCGAGATTGAATTTCAGAATCTCGCACAGGTCTTCTTCATCGTCTACGACTAAAATCCGATAATCGTTCATGCGCATTTTCTATTAAGATTAATACAAAATTCTATATGATTTAGTTTTCGTTACAAAGATGACCTCTTTTTGTTTCGTCCTTATGAAATAGATGTTACATTTGGGTTACAACACCGGTTTGGTAATCTCTCCAGCAATGGAACGGCTCATTTCAAGGCGTATTTCCTTGGGGCTGAGTCCGTGGCCAAGCAGGAACATCAGTTTGGTCAACACGCTCTCCACCGTCGCATCGTATCCGCTGATGACACCGGCATCCAGCAAGTGAAGTCCGGTTTCGTATCGAGCCATCTCTACCATACCCGTCTGGCATTGTGAAATGTTGACGATGACGATACCTTTTTCTGTAGCTTCTGCCAACAAGTGGATAAACCAAGGTTTCTGAGGTGCATTTCCGGACCCGTATGTCTTGAGCACTACTGCCTTCAGTCCGGGGGTATTCAGAACTGTGCGTACAATGTTTTCCTGAATTCCCGGAAAAAGTGTCAGGATAATCACATTCGTGTCGAATACATAATGCGCATGCATGGGTAAACTTGGATTAACCTTGCGGATACGGTCGTATTCATATTTGATATGGATTCCGGCTGTGGCCAGCGCAGGGTAGTTATAGGAGCGGAATGCATTGAAGTTTTCGGCATTAATCTTGGTGGTACGGTTGCCCCGTAACAGATGATTCTCAAAGAAAATGCAGACTTCCGGTACCACGGCTGTTCCGTCGGGATGTTTGGCGGCTGCAATTTCAATGGAGGTAATCAGATTTTCCTTTCCATCCGTACGCAACACTCCGATAGGCAACTGGCTTCCGGTAAGAATCACCGGTTTGCTGAGGTTCTCTAACATGAAGCTCAAGGCTGAGGCGGTATAGGCCATGGTGTCGGTACCATGCAGGATGACGAAACCGTCAAAATTGTCGTAATTGTATTGTATAATCTTCACCAGTTTTGCCCATAAAGCAGGTTCCATGTCGGAAGAATCAATGGGAGGGTTAAACTGATAGGAGGAAATGCGGTAGTTGAATCGCTTCAGTTCCGGTACGTTTTCCTGCAGTTGGTCGAAGTTAAAGGCTTCCAGTGCACCGGTTTCCGGGTTTTCAATCATACCGATTGTTCCTCCTGTGTAAATGAGTAATACGGAAGGATAATCTGGTCTTATCATTTGCTATTTCGTTTAGTTTGGCACAAAGATAGCAAAAATATGTTTATACAGATAAATTACCCCTATAAAAATAACAGAATGATTAATTATTCCTCCTTTTTCAGCATTTCTAAAAGTCGGTCGATAGCCTTTTCTGGATTTTTCTCTTCTTCCAGCAGACTGACGAATTTGCTTCCAATGATACATCCGGCTGCATGGGCGGCGGCTGCCTCGTAAGTATTCTTGTTGGAAATGCCGAAGCCAATCATGCGTGGATTCCGCAGGTGCATCTGTTCGATACGCTGGAAGTAGGCTTGTTTCTGTGCGTTGAATTCTTTCTGTGCTCCTGTGACGGCAGCCGAAGAGACCATGTAGATGAATCCATTCGTGTGATTGTCGATTTGGCGGATACGTTCTTCGCTGGTTTCCGGAGTAATCAGCATGATGACATGGAGTCCGTATTTGTCGGCTATGGGATGGTATTCGTTCATATAATCCTTGAAAGGCAGGTCGGGGATGATGACTCCGTCGATGCCACATTCCTGGCATTTCTTGCAGAAGTTCTCAAAGCCGTACTGCATGATAGGATTCAGGTAGCCCATCAGCACCAACGGCATCTGCACTTCCGGGCGGATATGCTCCAGCTGGCTGAACAAGGTGCGGAGGGTCATGCCGTTGCGCAGGGCCTGAGTGGCTGCATGCTGGATGACAGGTCCGTCGGCCATCGGGTCGCTGAATGGGATTCCGATTTCAATCATTTGTACGCCTTTGTGCTCCAGCGTGCGGATTACCTCGGCAGTTCCCTCCAAAGTGGGAGTACCTGCGCAGAAATAAATGGAAAGTACATGGTCTTTGTGTGTGCGGAATAATTGGTCAATACGGTTCATAGTTGCTAATTTTTTAAAAGTTGTACTTGTTTTGTTTGAATGAATGAATAAAAGTGGAAAGGGAGGAGGCGTCTTTCATACCTGGTGCCTGTTCGAAGCCACTGTTCAGGTCGATGCCGGCCCAACGGGGATGATGGAAAGCAGACAACGCTTCCAGACTGGTGGGGTTCAGTCCCCCGCTCAACAGGAAGGGAACCGAACCTTGATAGTGGGTCAACAGTTCCCAGTCAAAACTCTTTCCGGAACCTCCATATCCTTGGCAAGGGGTATCGAACAGGAAATAATCACAATATGGAATATAATCTTCCGTTGGCTGCATATCTTCTGGCGTACGCAAGGAGAATGCTTTGATGATTTTCACTCCTGTAGTTCGGAGCTGCTGGCAAAATCCGGGTGATTCCTTGCCATGAAGCTGTACGAAATCCAAATGCCAGTCAGCGATTCTTTTCTGGATGTGTGGAAAGGAAGCATTGACAAAGACGCCTACCTTTTGTAATGAGGCCGGAAGATATTCCGGTACTCCTTCTACATAACGTGGCGAACGTTCGTAGTCGATGAATCCCATCCAGTCGGCCCCGGCTTGTTCTACCTGACGGATATTTTCAGCGTCTCTCATGCCGCAAACCTTGACAATCATAGGGCTGCTGCTTGAAGAAAGTCCGACAATGCCTGTGCGGGGGAAGGGGTTTTCATAAACCTTTCTCCCATCAGGAAGCCCCTGAATCCGGTTTCCCGCAGTTGCTTGAGCGTCTCGGGTTGGGAGATACCGCTTTCGGATACCCATAAAAGTTCTTTGGGAAGTTTTTGGGCCAGGCGGAAGGAATTCTCCACATCGGTATGGAAGGTACCCAGGTTGCGGTTGTTCACCCCAATCAGGTCTACATATTCATTCAGATAGTCGAGCTCTTTTTCCGCGTGAATTTCCAGCAGCACTTCCATTTCCAGCTGATGGGCCAGTTTGCCCAAATCTTTACATTCGTCGATGGTCAAGGCGGCTGCAATCAGAAGAACCACATCTGCTCCTGCCAATTTGGCCTGATAAAGCTGGTAAGGGCTGATGATGAAATCTTTGCGCAGCATCGGAAGCTGGACCAGCGGACGGACGGCCTGCAAATCTTTCAGTCGCCCCCCGAAGAACTCCTGGTCGGTCAGTACAGAGATGCCAGAGGCTCCGGCCTGTTCGTATCCGGGAACGATAATAGCTGGGTCTGCCTCTGGAGCTATCCATCCTTTGGACGGAGAGCGCCGCTTGAATTCGGCGATGATGCCTGTCGGAGAGCTGGCCAATGCCTGTTTCAGGCTTTTTGTCGGATGGGAAGGATTTGTTTCCAATTGCCGTATCAGGAAGTCGCGGGATACCGCTTCTTCCTGATGGGTGATTTCTGTACGTTTATGGGCGACGATAGTCTGCAAAATATCAGTAGTCATAATTTATTCTTGGTTAAGAGTAAGGAATTTGTGCAATGTGGCCAATGCCTTTCCGCTTTCGAGCGATTCTTTGGCCAGCGCCACACATTCTTCGATTTTCTTTTGCGGTTCCAAAGCCTGGATGGCAAAGGAAGCATTGATTAGTACGCAATCGGTCTGGGCCTTGCTGCCTTCATTGTGAAGCACACGGTCGAAAATGGCGGCTGCTTCTTCCGGGGTCTTTCCTCCGTAGAGTTCTTCCTGACGTGCCATTGAGAAGCCCAGCTCAGAGGGACGGTAGATGGTTTCATAGCGGTTGGTCATGACCTTGAATTCATCGGTCAGTGAGATTTCATCGTATCCGTCCAGGTTGTTGACCACGGCAAACTGGATACCGAGTTTCTGAAGGGTATTGGTATAAAGCCGCATCTGCTGCAGGTCGGCTACCCCCAGTAGCTGGCAGGCCGGATGACAGGGATTGACCAGCGGGCCCAGTAAGTTGAACAAGGTACGTACGCCCAATGCCTTCCGGACAGGAGCTACGGTTTTCAGGGCCGGATGGAAAAAGGGAGCATGCAAATAAGCCATGCCGCACTCTTCAATCGACCGTTTCAGTTTATCCGGGTTATTGGTGAATTTCACTCCGTAATGTTCCATGACGTTGCTGGCTCCGCTCACTGAGGTGGCTCCGTAATTGCCATGTTTGGCTACCCGGTAGCCGGCTCCGGCCACTACAAAGCAGGCACAAGTAGAAATGTTGAAGGTATTTTTCCCGTCTCCTCCGGTTCCTACGATGTCAATCGGATGAAATTCATGAAGGTCGATAGGTACACAGGCCTCCAGCAAGGCATCCCGGAAGCCAATCAGTTCGTCTACCGTGACGCCCCGCATCTGAAAAGCAGCCAGCAAGGCTGCTGTCTGGGCCTCGTTCATTTCACCACCGGTCATTTTGTGCATCAGCGAGCAGGCCTCTTCACGGGTCAGTTCTTCGTGGTGGAAGATTCGTTTCAGTATTTGTTTCATATTGTATGTCTAAGTTTTATCAGTTATAAAATGGGGTTCTTTCAGAGGCTTATTGGTGCTGTATCCAGTTGGCCAGCATTTGTTTGCCGTCGGGGGTCAGTACAGATTCTGGATGGAACTGTACGCCACGCACGTCGAGTGTCTTGTGGCGGAGTGCCATGATATAGCCTTCTTTGCTGACGGCAGTGACTTCCAGACAGTCCGGAAGCCCTTTCTGGTCTACTACCCAGGAGTGGTATCTTCCGACTTGAATTTGCGAGGGAAGTCCTTCAAACAGATAGTCCGGTGTGGTCAGGGTAATGGTACTCTGGATGCCGTGGAACACCTCATCCAGGTTGGTAAGACTACCTCCATACACTTCGCCAATGGCCTGTTCACCCAGGCAGACTCCGAGAATCGGTTTCTTTCCGGCATACGTACGGATGACATCCAGCAGGAGTCCGGCTTCTTCCGGGATACCGGGTCCGGGAGAGAGAAGAATCTTGTCGAATGCTTCCAGTTCTTCCAGTTGGAACTGGTCGTTGCGTTTTACGGTGACTTCTGCTCCCAGCTCTTTCAGTAGGTGACTCAGGTTGTATACAAATGAGTCATAGTTATCGATGATGACAATTTTCATGGTATGTTATCTTTTTTCAGCCAGGAGGATGGCTTTCTTCAAAGCTCCCAGCTTGTTGTTTACTTCTTGCAGTTCATTGTTCTCGTTACTCTTGGCTACGATGCCGCCTCCAGCCTGGAACCAGAGTTCGTTGTTACGGCTTACAAAGGTGCGGATGGTGATGGCCTGGTTCAAGTCGCCGTTGAATCCGATGAACCCGATGCAACCTCCGTAAGCGCCTCGGTTGTGTGGCTCAATTTCACTGATTAGCTGCATGGCCTTCACCTTCGGAGCTCCGCTCAGGGTACCGGCCGGGAACGTATCAATGAACGTCTTGATGGGGTCGGCTCCTTCATCCAAGGTACCGCTGACCCGGCTTACCAGATGGATGACGTGGCTGTAGTATTGCGGCTGCTTGTAGAATTCCACGTGCGTATGGTGGCAGTTCCGGCTCAAGTCGTTGCGGGCCAGGTCTACCAGCATCACGTGTTCCGCATTTTCCTTCGGGTCGGCCAGTAAGGCTTGGGTCAGGGCCTCATCTGTCTTTTTGTCTCCACTTCTGCGGGTAGTGCCGGCAATGGGGTCGATGGTTGCTTTTCGGTCTTCAATCTTGCAGTGTGTTTCGGGAGAAGAACCGAAGATGCGGAATCCTCCGAAATCAAAATAGAACAAGTAAGGAGAAGGATTGATGCTTCTCAAGGCCCGGTAGAGGGTGAAGTCATCGCCTTCGTAGCGCTGGATGAAGCGGCGGGAAAGTACAATCTGGAACACATCGCCTCTTTTGCAGTGGGCAATGCCCTTGCGGATGTTGGCTTTGTGCTCTTCATCGGTCAGGGTACTGGTCGTTTCACCTACCGCCCGGAAGTCGTAGGTCGTATAGTTTCGGTTGTGGACTGCCTTTTCAATTTCATCGATATGGCTCGGTTCGTCGTCTGCCTGCAGTTCCACCAATACCATTTCGCCCTGGAAATCATTGAACACAATCAGGTATTTGTAGAGGATGTAGAGAATTTCCGGTGCATCGTTTTTCGGGTCGCTGCTGTCTTTTACTGGAATTTGCTCAAAATAGCGAACGGCATTGAACGTGGTGTAACCGTACACTCCGGCGTAGCGGGCATATTCTCCTTTCACCTCGAAATGTTTCAGGAAGTCTTTGAAAGCATCTTCCACCTGGAAGTCCGGGGTCAAGGGACGTTCTTCGCGGCTTTTATCCGGAAAAGCAGTGGTGACGATTCCGTGGTTGACCGAGAAACTGGCGATGGGGTTCAGTCCGATAAAGGAGCGGTTGTTTTCCACTCCGTGATAATCTGAACTTTCCAGCAAGATGCTCTGCGGGAACAAGTCGCGTACTTTCAGGTACGTGCTTACCGGGGTCAGCAAATCACCGGGGAGTGTTTTATAGCTGGTTGTATAAGCAAAAGTTTTCATTGTTTTCTCGTTTAAAATTGTTCAGGGTGGTTTTTGTATCTCAAATAAGTTTCGATGTCTTTGTCTCCTCTTCCCGATACGGTCAGGACTACGATGTCAGACGGCTGGAATTTGACTTTTTCCAAGGCTCCCAGGGCATGAGCCGATTCCAATGCCGGAATGATGCCTTCCAGCCGGGTCAGTTCGAAAGCGGCACGCAAGGCTTCATCGTCATTGATAGCCAGTACGGTAGCCCGTTTCTGTGCGGCCAGATTGGCATGCATGGGGCCGATGCCCGGATAATCCAGTCCGGCAGATACGGAGTAGGGTTCCAGAATCTGTCCGTCTTCATTCTGCATCACCAGGGTCTTGGAACCGTGGATGATTCCCAAGCGTCCCAACTGGATGGTAGCGGCCGAGAATCCGCTGTGGATACCCTTTCCTCCGGCTTCTGCCAGAATGATTTTCACCCGGTCGTCGTCCAAGTAGTGGTAGATGGTGCCGGCGGCATTGCTTCCGCCCCCTACACAGGCCATCAGGTAATCCGGATAGTCACGTCCTTCGTGTTCCATCAGCTGTTTCTTGATTTCTTCGCTGATGACCGATTGCAGACGGGCTACCATGTCCGGATAAGGGTGAGGGCCTACCGTAGAACCAATCACGTAATACGTGTCTTCCGGGTGGCAGCACCAGTCGCGTATGGCTTCGTTGGTGGCATCCTTCAGGGTCATGTTGCCGGAGGTGACGGCCTCCACTCTGGCTCCCAGCATTTGCATACGTTCCACATTCACCCGCTGGCGTTCCACATCGGTCTTTCCCATGTAGACCACACATTCCATTCCCATCAGGGCACATACCGTGGCTGTGGCCACACCGTGCTGTCCGGCTCCTGTCTCGGCAATGATTCGTTTCTTGCCCATTCTCCGGGCCAAAAGTACCTGGCCGATGGCATTGTTGATTTTATGGGCTCCCGTGTGGTTCAGGTCTTCCCGTTTCAGGTAGATCTTGCATCCGTATTTTTCCGACAACCGTTTGGCGAGGTAAAGAGGAGAGGGGCGTCCTACGTAGTCTTTGAGCAAGGCTTGATATTCTTTCTGGAAACTTTCGTCTGCCAGTACCTTAAGGTAGGCGTTTCGTAATTCTTCCACACAGCGATGGAGAATCTCCGGGATGTAGGCTCCACCAAAATCTCCATAAAATCCTTCTTGATTGACTTGATAAGTTTTCATGAGTGTATTTGTATTTTAGGGGTAAAAACAAAAAAGGCTGTCGTAAGTTTACGACAGCCTTTTCGTGATATTATATCTCTTGAGGTATATACATGCGGCTTAGTTCCCTTACGACTTGTGAAGTTGTAAGCGGCGCCACCAGAAGAATGTATTTACCATTGAATGTCTCATAATGTTATTTTTCTTGTTTTTTTATTGTTCCGTTCGCAAAGGTAACGATTCATTTGAATTTTCCAAACAAAAGAGTGTGATTTTTTTACTTTTTCCTATCTTTGCCCGAATTTTTAAAATCGCGTATATAATAAGGTCATGGAGGAATTCAGACTGGACGGTTTGACCGTCAAAGAACATCTGCTGATACTCGCAGTGGATGGGAACCGCAAGTTTACAGAAGGGCTTCACCCTGGTGTGGAACATGTGTTGGGCATTCGTTTGCCGGCGTTGCGGAAACTGGCTGCAAGGATTGCCAAGGGCGACTGGGAAAATTACCTTGAAACAGTCGACGGGTATTACATGGAAGAACGCATGTTGCAGGGAATGGTGTTGGGCTGCATCCAGCCCGATGAAGATGTGGAAGTGTATCTGCACCGTGTCACCTGCTTTGTGTGGAACATCAACAGCTGGTCGGTGTGCGATACGTTTAAGTTTGGAGGCGGGAAGGCGTTTATTCGCCGTCATTCAGCCCGTCTTTGGGAATACCTGAAGGAATGGATGAAAGCCTCGGGTGAGTATGAAGTCCGTTTCGGTGTAGTGATGGGTATGAGTTATTTTCTGGATACGGATCATGTGGATGAATTGCTTTCCTTACTCGACGGTATCCGTCACGAAGGATATTACGTACGTATGGCTGTGGCATGGGCTCTTTCGGTTTGTCTGGTAAAATTCCCTGAAAAGACTTTGGATTTTCTCCAAAACTGTCACTTGGATGATTTTACCTTCCGCAAGACCCTTCAGAAAATCGGCGAATCTTATCGCGTAAGTGAAGAGATGAAAAAGGCTGTCAAGGCATTGAAGCGTTGACAGCCTTTGCTGTTTTGGTTTTTATTTCATTCTAAATTTTACGGCTGCCCAGTTGTGTTTTTCGCGGTGGTGTACGTATTCCATACCCAGACTTTCCGCTTTTTCACGCAATACCGGAATGTCTTCCGTGTAGAATCCGCTGATATACAGTTCAGAGCCTTTTTTCATGCAAGCTGCATAAGCCGGCATATCCTGTAACAGGATGTTGCGGTTGATGTTGGCGATGATGACATCAAACGGTTCATGTCCTTCCAGCAGGGAAGCGTCGCCCAGCGCTACGGTGATGTTGGAGATACCGTTCAGAGCAATGTTGTCGCGCGAATTGTTCACGCACCAGTCGTCAATATCGATGGCAGTCACTTTTTCAGCTCCTCTCATGCTGGCCAGAATAGCCAGAATGGATGTGCCGCATCCCATATCAAGTACGGATTTTCCTTTCAGGTCGGCTTCCAGCAGTTCTCCCAAGATGGAGCTGGTGGTTTCATGGTGTCCTGTACCGAATGCCATCTGCGGATTAATCACGATGTCGTATTCAGCCTTCGGGTAGTCTTTGTGGAAAGTACTGTGAATCACACAGCGGTTGTCGATGACGATGGGCTGGAAGAAATTCTTTTCCCATTCTTCGTTCCAGTTCTTGTCTTCCGGTTCCGCGATGGAGTAGGTAATGGCTGTATCAGGTATCGGGAAATTCTCCACTACCTGCTTGAGAGCTGCTTCATCAAACTGGCTTTGCTGGATATAGGCCTTCATGCCGTTTTCACATTCCACGAAACTTTCAAAACCGATGTCGGCGGTCAGTCCCGATAATACATCTGTGATGGTCTCGTTGCACGGCTGTGCGGTAAAGGTCACTTCAAAATATTTCATACGTTTGTGCGGTTTAAAATAGAATCTCAGACAAATGTACATAAAATCCTTGACATTGTTAATCCATCTGAGGTGAAAAACAATCACTAAATATAGTGATATGCCCCTGCTTGTAGATGCGTAAAATAGCCATTTTTGGTGATTTCCCATGATATAGGTATGTCGTAATTTTGCCGTGAAAATTTTTTACATGTGTAAAAAACCTTAACCGAACTATTTTATGGATAAAAATCACAACGTAGGGCTCTTGCTGGCCCTATCTTTTCTGTTGCATATAAGCTGTTTATATGCGAGCACTTCTTATGAGGTTTCGGAAGCCGTTCCGCAAATTGTGGTGAGAGGTGTGGTTACGGATGTCGGTGGAGAGCCATTAATTGGTGCCGCTATCCAAAATGTACGAAAGAAAAATGGGGTTGTTACAGATTTGAACGGTCAGTTTGAAATTCGTACTTCTATGGGTGAGAAGTGGGCTGTGAGCTACATCGGGATGAAATCGTATGAGTTTGTCGTTAAATCCGAGAAAAGGTTGCGTATTGCTTTGGAACCGGATGTGCAGGCCTTGGATGAGGTAGTTGTGACGGGATATGGAAAGGTGAATTCCCGACTGTTTGTAGGGGCTGTCACCAAAGTCTCTACCCAAGACTTCCTTTCAGCACCTCAAGCCGATTTCAGTCGCCTGTTGGAAGGAAAAGCGCCGGGGTTGAATATCTCTTCTGTTTCCAGCACTTTCGGGGCGGCTCCGAAGGTTAACATTCGGGGTGGCAGTTCTATCCATGGAAATGTGCAGCCCTTGTGGGTGGTGGATGGAGCTGTTGTGGAGGATATGGTGGCCTTGAACGAGGAACAGTTGGCCTCCGGTGATGCAATTACATTGGTCAGTTCTACCTTAGCCGGATTGAATCCGGCAGATATTGAAAGCATTGAAGTGCTGAAAGACGCTTCGGCCACCTCTTTGTATGGGGCTAGAGGAATGAACGGGGTTATCGTTGTGGAATCCAAGGCCGGAAAACGCGGAAAAGGACTCAATGTGACGTATAATTTGACTACCTCTTTGCGGCTCAGGCCATCTTATACACAATTTGACATGATGAACAGTGCCGAAACGATGCAAGTTTATCATGAGATGGAGAATAAAGGCTATTTTACGATGAACCGTGCCCTTTATGGGCGAAGGGGAGGGGTGTATTCCCAAATGTATCAGCTTATCGATACCTTTCAGCAAGGCGGATTCGGTTTGCCCAATACGTTGGAAGCCAGAAGGGCATTTTTACATAAGGCATCCACGTATAATACCGATTGGTTCAAGCATATCTATACCCAGTCGCTGACACAAAATCATTCTTTGTCCTTGAGTTATGGGGGAGAGAAATCGGCTACTTATGCCTCCGTGAGTTTTTACAATGATCCGGGTGAAACGGTAGCCGAGAAGGTGAAGCGCTTTACGGGTTTCTTGAATTCGAGTTTCTTTCTGTCTCCCCGTCTGAAAGTATCTGCCAATCTGCAGGCCAACTTCCGTGAACAGCGTGCCCCGGGAACGTTTCCACGTATCCGGAATCTGGAGGCAGGAGCTTATAAGCGTGATTTTGACATCAACCCGTTCAATTATGCGTTGAATACGTCCCGTACGTTGCGTCCTTACGATGAGGCCGGAAATTATGAATATTACCGGAACGATTGGGCTCCATTTAATATTCTTCAGGAGTATCAGGAAAATTACATGCGTATCCGCGTGTCCGATTTTCGTTTCTCATTAAGTGGGGAATGGGAACCTGTCAAGAAACTGCGTCTGTCGCTTTTACTGAATACCCGTATGGCGGTGACGGGGATGGCGCATTTTCTGGGAGAGAACTCCAATGTGCTGTGGGCGTACCGGGCCGACCGGAGCTTGTTGGAAAGACAGCACAATATTTACCTTTACCGTCCGGAGAAGGGGGAGCCGCAGGTGATTCTGCCCATGGGTGGGGTTTACCAAAAATCGTCACAGACGATGAACAGTTATCTGGGACGTGCCTCACTGGATTATGTTCACGAATGGGGCGGACACCGGATTAAATGGTTCTCTTTTGCCGAGGTGAAGATGAACGATTTGTCGTCTGACTCTTTCAAGGGATACGGTATTGGTTTTAACCGGGCCAACAGTGTCATGACTTCACCGCTGGTGTTTGAAAAGATACTGAATGAAGGGGAGGACTATTTTTCCTTGCACGACCGCCATGAGCGTGACCTCGTTTTTTCCGGCTCTTTGACCTATGACTATCGGAACCGGTATATTCTGAATCTGGTAGGTAATTACGAAGGTTCCAATGCGGCAGGAATCGGTCGTCGGGTAAGATGGTTGCCTACTTGGAACGTGGGGGTGAAATGGAATGTGGATGCGGAATCGTTTTTTGCACCTTTTCGTAATTTCTGGAACCAGTTTTCCCTGCGTATGAGTTACGGGCTTGTAGCCAAGATGAACAGTGAGGCCATCAATTCCTTACCGGTATACGACAGTCGTCTGACCTTCCGCAAGGATATTTCCGACAGGGAATATGCCATTTACATCCAGCACCTGGAAAACCGTGACCTCACTTGGGAAAAAATGTATGAGTTCAATGTGGGAACCGACCTGTCTTTCTGGAATGACCGGATCAGCTGTTCGTTGGATGTGTATTCGCGGCGTTCGTTCGATTTGATTGACTGGGTACAGACTTCCGGTATCGGAGGGGAGTACAAAAAATGGATGAACTTTGGGGATATGAAGACCGTGGGCCTTGATTTTCTGCTGAATACGCAGAATATCCGGCAGAAAGATTTCAGCTGGAATACTGTCTGGGGCTTCTCATTCTATCACCAGGAGATAACCCGTCTGCTGAACCAACCTACCACTTTCGATATGGTGGCAGGCAACGGGCGGGGAAACATTGAAGGATTTCCCCGGGGCGGGTTGTATTCTTTCGACTTCCGGGGACTGACGGATAGAGGATTGCCCCAGTTTTATTTTGGCAATCTGCCATTGTCATCCAACGGCTATTCGCAGATTGCGGGGGCCAACTTCTATGATACGACTTATAACCGGTCTTATCTGCTGTATGAGGGTCCTTCCGAGCCGTTTATCACTACTAGCTTGGAAAACACTTTCCGTTACAAAGGTTGGAGTCTCTCCGTGTTTCTGACTTCCCGGATGGGTAACAAAGTGCGGATCAGTCCGACGTTTGACCCGGAATACAACGACCTGAATGTGTTCACTACCCGTTATCGTGACCGCTGGCTGGTGAAGGGAGATGAACAGACCAAGCACATTCCCGTCATTCCAGGATATGACATTTACAGTTTGATGGGAAAAGAGAATGTGGAGCGGGCTTACAACACCTATAACTATTCGCAGGTGAATGTGGCCGACGGAAGTTTCGTGCGCTTGAAGAGTCTTTCGCTAGGCTATGCTTTCCCTCGCGCGGTTTGTGAGAAAATGAAGATGAAAGGTCTCAGTCTGTATGCCCAGGTGACCAATCCGTTTTTGATTTATGCGGATAAGAAACTGCAGGGAAGAGATCCGGAGTTCATCAATTCCGGAGGGGTTTCTTCTCCCACTCCCAGAACGTACAGTATGTCGGTTCAGTTAAGTTTTTAATGAATAGAAAATATGAGAAAAATAAATAGATATGTTTTCTCCCTTTTGGGAGTGGCTTGCTTCGTGCTGTCTGCCTGCAATGATTTTCTGGAACAGTATCCCGATTCGAATACCCATACGGAAGTCGACTCCAAAGAGAAGATTGCCCAGCTGCTGACGGCTGCTTATCCGGAAGCCAGCTATTTCCGTTTCCTGGAGTTGCGGACGGACAATGTGGACGACCGGAGTCCGAAATTGCCGGCTTCACGGTTGAACGAGGCCATGTTTTATTGGAACGATTACCACGAGGAAGAGTTGGACTCTCCCAAGCTGTATTGGCTGGATTGTTACCGGGGAATTGCTCAGGCCAATCAGGCGCTGGAATTGCTGGCTGCTTATCCGGACAAGGAAGACCCGCAGTTGCAGGCCCTTTATGCCGAGGCGTTTCTGGTTCGTGCTTACCTGCATTTCATGGTGGCCAATATCTGGGCGCCGCCTTTTGCCGATGAGGAAACCAACAAAGGGTTGCCTGGCATCCCTTATGTGGAGAAGTCCGAGAAGAATGCGTGGGTGTCTTATCCGCAAGAGAATTTGCAGGACACTTACCGGAAGATTGAAAGAGACCTTTCCTATGGGCTGGCTTGGGTGAAGGACGAGTATTATCAGAAGAAAAAATACCACTTTCATAAAAAGGCGGCTTATGCGCTGGCCGTCCGTTTTTTTGCCTATACGGGTCAGTGGCAAAAGGTGATTGATTATGCTACTTACGTATTGGGTTCGGACGTGAAGAAAGCCATTTTGCCTTATCAGGTATATAAGGAGAAATCTGTGGAGGAGATGGTGGAAGGTTATGCCTCGGAGGATAATCCAAGTAACCTGCTGATTACTACGGTGGAGAGCCTTTGGGAAGAAAACTACAAGACCGACCGCTATGGACTGGGAAGCGTATCGTATGAAGAGGTTTTCCAGCGTTTTTCATCTAAAAGTATCCGGCAGATAGAAGGTTATTTCAAGGCGGTGCACAGACTCGACCGGACCCGTGCCTACTGGCCGAAATTTACCCATTTTCAGTCGGCCGACGGATTGCTGAACGAACGTCGCGGACAGTACACACAGAATGTCTTGCTGACCACCGAAGAAGTTTTTCTGCACCGTATTGAAGCCTACGCTATGACGGGCCGTGCTGATTTGGCCAAAGATGACTTGATTACGTTCATCAACCAGAAGCATATTGCGGATGGTATCGGGAGTGAGTTGTCGGGTACTGAAATTGAGAACGTGAAACCTGCCGACCGGGAGCGGATACAGCCTTTTTATCGTCCGCTTACGCAAGAACAGGCCGCTATTCTGTACTATGTCAGTGAGGTGGCCCGGCAGCAGTTCATTCACGAAGGACTCCGCTGGTTCGATTTACGCCGTTTCAATATCAGTGTAGACCGCAACCGGGTGGGAGAGGCCAAGAAGGCACGTTATGTGTTGCAGCCGGAGGATTCCCGTAAAACGCTCTCTTTGCCAGAAGGGGTAACTCTTATTAATCCGTAAACTTATAATGATATGCGAAAACAGATTTATTTATTGCTCTTGATAGGGGGCGGTTGCCTGGGAGGTGGATGTCAGAAGGTAGAGATGCCCGTTCAGTATCCTTTTGCTTCGGAACCTGGACCACAAACCGAATTGGACCAATGGCTGTCGGAAGAATTTACTCGTCCCTATAATATAGAGGTGGTGTACACCCGGACGCCTTACAGAGAAACTGACTGGCCTGACAACCTGCCTCCCAATCGGGAGAAAATTCGTCCGTTGCTGGAGGCCTTGAAGGCTTTGTGGATAGAACCTTTTGAACAGGCCGGTGGTACACCTTTCGTGAAGGAATATGTTCCCCGACAAATCCTTCTGTGGGGAGATGTTAATTTGAATTCCTTGCAGATAGGTGAAATTAATACCTCTTTGGGGGAAGCTGTTCTTCCGGTGTTTGAGGTCAATCGTTTTTCGGCAGCAACGGCAGAAACCCTTTTCCCGTATGTGCGGATGGCGACTTTTGCTTTTGCCAAACGGCTGGTACAAGGACGACCTTCCTTACTCGACAAGTTTGCGGCACTCAATCCATCGTCTTTTTATTATGACTGGTCGAAAAGTGCGGATGTATCCAAAGGGGAGTATCAGTTTCAGGGTACGCCTTACAGTTGGAAGAAAGGTTTCTTCAGCAATGGAGCAATGGAATCATCCCTTTGTGATTTTGCCGAGACACTGAGTATGCTTGTATGTTTGTCTGTCAGTGAAATCAATGAGTGTTTAAATACGGCACAAGAATTGGGAGGTGAAGGAGCCAAGGCGACATTGCAGCGTAAAATGGCTTTTGTCGATGAGTTTTTGTGGGAGAACTTTAAGATTCGCAGGGAAGCGCAGCTGACCCGGGTCATTTCAGCTTCTCTCAAACATTATAAACAACCACATGATGCTCCGGCATCGTGACAAAAAACAATGTGATGAAAAAATTGATTTTTTATATAATGATGGCCTGCGGATTAGGTATGGGGTGCAGCAAGCAGGAACCTGTATCGGTGAGCAATATTGAGGACTTGTCGGCGGCAAAGGGTTTCCGGGAACGCTTGTGCCAAGCGGAAAACGGATGGCTGGTGCGTTATTTCCCGCAAGTGGATAATTATTTGAATACGAATATCACCGAAAATATAAAGACGAACTATAACTCGTTGTATCCTGAAATCTTATCCCGCCGTCTGGGAGTGGGAGGCTATAATCTGTTTGTAAAGTTCCAACCCGACGGCACCCTGAAGATGCTGACGGATATCGCTTTCCGGCAGTCGGAGGCTGACCGAACGGAAATGGAGCGGAAAACCTATTATGCGCCGGAATTCAATCTGGAGGTGATGGAGGCAAACTATGAGATAAAGGTGGCGGAGGGATTGAACCTGATTTTGACGACGCCTACCATGCTCGACCAGCTAAAAGGATTTGATGTCAATGTGGAAAACCGCTTCTCTCCGGTGCGGGTGGAGGAAGACAAAATCGTGTTGCGTACGGCAAACTATCTGGGGGAGGGTTCCGAATGGATAGAACTCACTCCTCTTGATTTTCCGATGGAGGAATGGAAGGAGCGGATGCAACGGCGGATTGACCGGAAAGAACAGTTCCGGAAACGCTCTTTTGCCACTGGCAACCAGAAATCGCGGCGTCCTTGTGTCCTGCAGATTCTGCTGACGGCCACCGGGGAGGTGGTGTATCAGAGCACCATGGATTTTGGTTATACACTGATGGACGACCGCATGACTTATCATTATGGACATACGCGGGAGAATGGAGAACGGGTGGCCCGTTACGACCGTTTGCAGTATGAGCTGTTCTATAAGAACGAGCAGCCGGAAAAGACGGTGGAAGGCTACGATGGCAGCACGTATTACACGGCGTTGGGGTCGGGATATATGGCCACTGAAGAGGGAGTCTTTTTCCTGCCCGGACTGAAGTTCAACGAGGAGGTCGTGTTTCAGGAGTTTGTAGAGAAAGGAAGTCGGGAATGGGAAGGAGTGGCAGGGCCTTATACCGCCCGAATAAAATTTAATTGAATTGATAAATGAAGAAACGTATGAAATATTATGTATGGGTAGGCATGGCCGTGCTGCTGGTTGGTTGTCAGAAAGAAACGGCGGAGATGCCGCCCGAAGATTACAGCAAGTTTATCTCCTTGAAGGAAGCCGACAAGCTGCCGTTGGAGCTGGGAGTACCTTTCAACTGTTTCCCGAAGCATCCGGGCGACTGGGGTGTTACTCCGTCGGACGAATTTCAGATGGAGGATAAGAATACTTATTCAATAGAGTTGAATTTCTATGCACGGGCAGACATTCACAACCGGCAGGACCCGACCAATCTGACGGCTATGGTGATTCAGTACTTGGACACTGATAATCGGCTGGTGGTCGATACGTTGTACGACGGGAAGAACTGCATTACTTCCCGGGAACGTAACGGAGTATTGTCTTTTTCCGGCAAGCAGGCGGACCGGAAATACACGATTGAAAAGAAAAGTGGCGACCTCTTCTATTTTGCCGTGTTCCTCAGTCCGTATGGAAGGGTGGATGTCTCTTCGGAATTCTATGTCAACGGAGATGCCGATGATACGTTCTACGGAATGCAGTACGAGTATAGCCGGAACGCGGAATCCTTCCATATCACTGATTACGGGGTGGACTACCTGATTTATTCAAAAGCCATGTATTTACCTTAACTTAAATAATTTATCAAATGAAAAAAATCACCTTATGGATTTGTATGGGGAGTGTAGTCTGTCTGCTCTCCGGTTGTGCGAAAAAAGAACTGGAAAGAATGACCGATTCAACCGAAGAGAAGAAGGAGGAGCTCCTGATGGAATATAAGTTTACTCAAAACGGAATTTCTACGGTCGACATTGGGGAGTCGAAGGAGATGATTCTGGCTTTCCGTCATTTCAACAATGCCATCAACAGCAAGACGCAGAGTAATTTCTCCAAACAGCTGGAGAACTACCGGAAGGTTATTGCCGGTGCACTTTCTCCAACGAATGAAGCTCTTAGGTATCTGGTGGCCGACCGTATTTCCGGATTGACGGAACAGCTGTATGCGCTGGTGGGCAGTGAGGCGGTCAACCGGAAAGCGCAGCCGGGTGTATCGGGTACAGTGGCCGTGTCGAATGAAGAATCCAGGATGCTCGACGAAAGAGGGGTGGAACTGGGGCAAGTCATCCAGAAAGCCCTGATGGGTGCTTTGACACTGGACAAGGTCAATTATTTTCTGGAAAAGGCCCTGAAAGCAGACAATGCCTCGCCGATGGCCGGTAAGAACTATACGGAAATGGCGCATTACTGGGACACGGCCTATGGCTATTTGGGCACGTTGGACGTAGACCCGAATCGGCTGGCTCCTTTGTTCCTGGCCAACTATATTGAAAAAGAGGCGGTGGGCATGCAGGGACTGAGCGGCATCAATACGTCGGTCTATCAGGCTTTTTACAAGGGGCGGAAGGCCATTGGGGACAACAATCTGGAGGAAGTGCGGAAGCAGGCCGCTTTTATTCGTGGGCAGATGCTCAAGTTGTTTTCCTTGCGTACGGTTTATTATTTGCGGGAAAGCCAGACTTTTTTGGAACGGACGGTCTCGGTGCCGAGCGAAGGTTACTTCCATTCCATGGGAGAGGCACTTGGGTTTATCCTGGCCCTTCCGTTTGTGAAGGATGAGGCTGGAAAATCCCGAGTTACGTTGGAACAGGCAGTCGCTCTTTATGACGGACTGATTCAGAATGAGACCGGTGTGTGGGAGAAGGAACGTCTCACCGGGGTGCATGAGGGTTCCATCAGTGCGGCCATCGAAAAGGTACATCAGTATTTTAACTAAAAAAATGCATTGACCTGACATGAAGAATTATATATTGATTTTCCTTTTCTTGCTATGTGGCATGGTGGGTTTTACCTCGTGTGTGTACACCCCCATCAAAGGATACAATGGAAACTCCAAGATTGATCCGCAATACCTGGATTTCTGGTATCGGCAACAGATATTACCCGCCTATGCGGGCTATCTGGCCCAGGTGCAGCGTTTGGATGAAATAGCTGGAGAACTGGAGAAATATCCTGAAAAATTGGTGGAGCTGAAGCGGCAGTATGAGGCTGCTTTCCTGTCCTTGCAAGACTTGATTATTTTCGACCAGCCTTATTTCGTGGGAGAGCTTTATGGCTTGTACACGGTATCGGCCCGTTTCCCGGTGAATAAAACACAATTGGAGGATGCGGTGCGGAATCGGTATTCGGCGGAGGCTTTGTCGGAACGGTTGGACCGTGGGGTCTTGTCGCCCAATGCCTTGGGCTATGCGGCACTGGATTATTTACTGTATTCAGACCGTGTGGACTTGACGGGAGAGACGGGGAGAGAGTATCTGTCTTTCTTCCCGGTATTGACCCGGTTGTTGGTGAAGCAGGCTGAGGCGGTGTATGTGTCTTATGAGAAAGGTGGCGATAATTTTGTGCGCAACGATGATTTCTCCGTGGGCGGCAGCCTGAACGTGGTGCTCAACCTGCTGATGAGTAACTTTGAAGCCAATATCCGGACGGCCAAGGTCGGCATTCCGGTGGGTATTTATGGAGTCTCAGTCCATCAGCCGGAGCCGATGACGGTGGAGGCTTATTACCATGGAGAGGGACTTTCCACCCGCCTGCTGGTTCAGTCTGTTCAGGCTTTCCAGCGTTTCTACGACGGTTATCCTTACGGAGCGTCGTCGGCCAAGAACGGAGCGCTTTCTTTTGCTACGATGTTGGGAGAGTACCTTCCTCCCTCCAAGAGAACGGAGATTCTGCAAAAAATGGAACAGGTGTTCACGGCACTGCATGCCGAGCTGGATGATGAGACTGCCGATCTGGCCCGGTTGGCTGAAACTCCGGAAGGAACGGAAAAACTGAAGCGGGTGTATGCGGAATTGCAGAAAGTGGTCGGAATCTTGAAAACGGAAGTCGTGTCGGCGTTGGGACTTACGGTGACGTACAGCGACGGCGAAGAGGGCGATTAAAAACGGAGGAAAGATGAGAAAGATTTTATTGTGTATCATTTTATGTGGTGGAAGCATCGGGTGGGTTGTGCCGGGATTTTCTCAGTCGCTGCTGCATCTCTACGGCGACATCCAATGGGAAGAAAGGCAGGTGAAAGGACCTGTTTGTCTGGAAGTTTTCGGACTGGCGGGTAATCAGTCGGTACAGGTGCAGACCAATGAAAAAGGAACCGGGTATGCACTTACCGTGAAGCGTCCCGACTACACCTTCCTTTCGTTGATGTTCCGTCGCTGCGGACAGCCCGACAAGGTAGCTTACGTTAACGTACAGCTGACGGAGAGTGATTCCGTGCGGTGCGACCTGTCTTTCCGCCCGCAGGAATATATGCTGGGTGAGGTACAGGTGAAGGGCAGTGCTTCCCGCAAGGAACAGGGGCAGCGTTTTATGCGGGATGTGGAGGAGGCCATGATTTTTGCCGGCAAAAAAAGCAATGTGACTTTGACGGAAAATATGCTGTTCAACAAAGCGGCCAACAATACCCGTCAGTTGTTCCGGAACGTGCCTGGCATCACGATTCAGGAAGGAAGTGAGGGCGGTCTGCAACTGAACATCGGTACCCGGGGACTGAACCCCAACCGTTCTTCCAATTTCAATATGCGGCAGAACGGCTACGACATCAGTGCCGACCCGTTGGGCTATCCGGAAAGTTATTACACCCCCAATGCCAACGACATTAAGGAGGTGCAGGTGTTTCGTGGGGCTTCGGCCTTGCAGTACGGCTCACAGTTTGGTGGGATGGTGAACTTCAAACTTTCGGAGCCTCCGGCCGACAAGAAAATGGAGGTACGGCAGCATGTGTCGTATGGCAGTTACGGCTTCCTGAGTTCTTATACCCGTCTGTCGGGTACACTGGGCAAATTTGCCTACTACCTGTCGGGAACGGTCAAGAAGGGAAACGGCTGCCGTCCCAATGCCGACTTCAAAGGATACAGTGTACTGGGACAGTTCTTCTACCGGCCCAGTACGTATGAACTCTACAAGCTGGATGTGCTGAAATACCATTATCTGGAACACCAGCCCGGCGGACTGACCGACAAGATGTTTGCAGAGAATCCCTACCAAAGCAACCGGGAACGCAACTGGTTCATGGTGGACTGGAACATCCTGTCGTTCAAGTATCGGAAAACCTTTGAGGAGAGTGGGGATGAAGTGAATTTCCATGCGGTCGGTTTGTATGCCCGCCGCTTTACGGTGGGATACCACACCAAGCGGGTCGGTTCGCCCGACCCTCAGAATGTAGAGCGGGACCTGCAGCGCGGTATCTTTGTCAACTGGAGCATGGAGGCCCGCTACTTGAAGCGATTCCGTCTTCCACGGTCGGAGGTGAAATCTTCGTGGGTGGTCGGCATGAAATACTATCAGGGGCGGAATACGGGGGAACAGGCTCCGGGCAGCCGGGGAAAAGACCCCGATTTCACGCCGGTGGAGCGGACCACGGATTTGTCGGACATGAACGGCAAGGTGGGGCTACATTCTTTCTACCGTTATCCCAACCTGAACCTGGCCTGCTTCAGTGAGGCTTCCCTCCGTCTGGGAGAGAAGTGGACCGTGGTGCCGGGGCTGCGTTTAGAGATTATCCGTACCGGAATCTTGGGAGAACTGTCACACTACCGCGTGGCGTACACCGACGGAACTCCCCAGCTGCAGAACGACGTGCTGAAAGACCGGGTGCATAAGAACCGTACCATCCTCCTGGCCGGAATTGCGGCCTCGTGCAAGTTGCCCCGTGCCGAGTTCTATGCCAACGCCACCCGGAATTACCGGGCCATTACGTTCAATGACATGCGTACCGTATCGCCTGGACTGGCCGTCAATCCCGACTTGAAGGATGAGTCGGGCTATTCCAGCGATGTGGGCATCCGTTCCCGCGGAAAGAGTTTGCTCAGTTATGATGTCAGTGCTTTCTTCCTCTACTACGGTAACCGTATCGGAGAGTACTATCGGGAAAATCCGGAGATGAAAGGCACCTACCACCGTTATCGTGACAATGTGGGGAACGGTATCAGTTATGGGGTGGAAGGCACTTGTTCTGTCGACTTGTCTTCCTTTGCCTGGGTGATTCACGAAGATTTGAAGCCGGAAGTCTATGCCAGTGTGGCTGTGACCGGCTCCCGTTACCTGGGGCAGTCCCGGAAGCAGATAGAGTTTGTGCCGTTGTATAACCTGAAAGGAGGACTCAATGTGAGTTTCCGGCGCTTTTCGGCAGCCGTGCAGGTGAGCGGTTCCTCTTTCCAGTACACCGACGCTTCCAATGAACCGATGGACCCCAACGACGGAGTGTATGGTATCTATGGAGCTATCCCCGGTTTCTGTGTGGTCGATGCAAGTGTCAGCTACCAAGCCACCCGTTATGTGGGACTGGTACTCTCTTTGCAGAACATCGGGAACGAGATTTATATGACCCGCAGGGCTACAGGCTATCCGGGGCCGGGCATCATTCCCTCGGCTCCGTTCAACATGATGCTGACTCTGGAATTACATTTTTAAATTAATAATGAAAAATGAATTGGATGGAATTATTTAAAGAAGCAGTCTGGCTGCCGGTGGCATATTTGTTCGACCCGGCACGAAGAGTCTTTATCGGCTATCTTCTGATGTCCGGACTGATAGGGCTTTGCCTTTTTTATTTTGTACATGGAAAATCGTTTGCGGAAAGCTGGCGGGAATTGTTTGCCAAGCGTAACTGGTGGAGCGGTTCAGCCCGTACGGACTACGGACTGTTTTTCATTGGTTTGTGCTTCAAGGCGGTATGCATCGTACCCTATTTGTCGGTCGGCTCCATGCTGGCCTACGCCTTGTCCATGCAGCTGACCGATTGGCTGGGGTCCCGTCCGGACGCTTCTTCCAGTCTGTGGGTGGCATTCTGCTATCCCGTGGCTTTGTTTCTCGTGAAAGACTTTTTTGTCTTTGTCACTCATTACTACCTGCACCGCAACCGCTATTTATGGGAGTTTCACAAGGTGCATCATTCGGCCACGGTCATGAATCCGTTTACGCTTTATCGCATGCATCCCGTGGAGATTCTGTTGCAGAACCTGCAAGGAATGGCGGCTTTCGTGTTGGTGACCGGACTTTTCTTTTATTTCAACAATCATCTGGTGGCCCGCGCCACCATCTGGGGTGTCAACTCGTTCAGTTTCCTGTTCTTCATGGCCGGTGCCAATCTCCGCCATTCTTCTGTGCCGTTGAAATATCCGCGGCGGCTGGAAGTGGTGTTGATGAGCCCTTATCAGCACCAGATTCATCACAGTGACGAGGCCCGGTTCTGCCATAGCAACTTCGGTTCCCGCCTGGCCATCTGGGATTACTGGTGCCGCACCTGGGTACGTTCTGCCGATTGTCCGGAAAAAGACCTGCACTTTGGTTTGCCGGGTCGGGGACTTCATGCTTCGAATACCATCGCCGGAAATTTGCTTTCTCCTTTCAAGGGATGTGTCGCTCTTCTTCGGGGTTCTGGTTGCCGGATACGGCGTAGGTAGGCAAAGTAGAAGAAGACCGGGAGTCCGTCATTGCTAAAAATAGTTCAATGGCGGGCTTTTTTATGAGAATCTATTTGTCATTTCCAAAAAAGCTCTAATTTTACACGCCCAAGGCCGGCAGCCTGTTTGCCGACAAGATGCACCATGTTTGAATGTAATGAACAAAAGTATGATGAAAAGCACTCTCCGTATGCTGCAATGCAGTGTCCTAAGTTTGATGTCGGTGTTGGCCGGATGCAACAGCGAGGTCTTTATTGATGAATTTTTGACGGATTGTCCGACTGTTTCCCTTTCGGAGGATGAGACAGACGTGACTGTCCGTTTCGAAACCGATAATTGGGAAATTGTGAGTTTGGATAATCTGCGGGAAGACTTGTCGGTGTTTGTCACCGACCTGGAAGGGAAAAACAGAAAATCGCTTCCGCTTGAAGAAGGCGAAACCGGTATTGTGCATTGCCGGAATTCCTTTCTGGATTTTCAGGTGGAAAAAAGGAACAGTCGCGAATTGCATCTGATTGCCGGAGAGAACCTTTATGACTGGCCGTTTGAGGCCGTAATCAGGGTAGGCAACCGTTACGAGGAAAAGATGATTCAAATTTCTTTTGCACCGACAAGGAAATATCAGGTAGACAGTGTGGCATACGACTGGAGTCAGTTTTCTTTTTATGACAATATGTTGGAGCCGGTAGGCGAAATGGTAGTGAATACCTTGAACAGTACCCAGCCCGTGACAGTGTGTTTTTATCCCTACCGCAATTCAGTTCGTACAGTAGAATTTTACATGTGGAATAACAGTGAAAATATAGAGAGAGAAGCTGTACAGCAATTGTTGGAAGATTCTCTTTCCCAGATTGAGATTCCGGATGTGGTGAATGGCGTGCCAGGATTATATGGCACGAAGGTGCCTTTCTGTGTTCAGGAGCAAAGACTGGATGCGGGACTGGATAAGAATCTGGGGGTTGTGAAGAAAGTGGAACCCGGTAGGAAAGTACGCTTGGAAGTCTTTACCGGAATGAAGAAGTATAATGTACCTTATAAGGTTTATCTTTCCAATTCGTTTACCGGAAAGAAAATGATATTTTCCGGGACCCTTTCCAGTTCAACTCCGTTCGATTATTTGATAATACCTTTTGACATTACCAATGAAGATGAATAGATTCACAGTCAGGATGTACGTAGGTGCAGCCTTGTGCACTTGCGCCCTGTCGTTGTATGCAGGCGACCGTGACAGCCTTTCCCATAAGATGGTACATGCGGTAGGCTTTGACCTGAAGCCGGCCTATGTGTTTCCTACCCATGAGTTTTTTGCCGGGAACAATGCGGCTTCTGCTCCCATTCGGAAAAACCTGTCGGTCAACCTGAAATACGGATTCAAGTTTGCCCCCGATTCATATTTCGGCCGGATGTATCCTCATGCCCTGCAAGGTATCGGAGTGGGGTATCACACCTTTTCCAATTCGGCCGAAGTGGGGAATCCCTGGTCTGTTTATGTGTTCCAGACTTCCCGTATTGCGAGTATCACTCCTCGTTTGTCCTTTGATTATGAATGGAATTTCGGGGCCTCTTTCGGGTGGAAAAAGTTTGATGCCGAATCGAATCCCTACAACCGGGTGGTCGGCTCTAAGGTGAACGCTTATATTCATCTGGGATTTTTGTTGAACTGGCAGCTGGATGCGCAGACCAGTCTGCGGGCCGGGATTGCCGCTACCCATTTCTCGAACGGGAATACGGGCTATCCCAATGCGGGGGTAAATACGGTGGGAGCCACTATCGGCATCACCCGCTATTTCGGTGGAAGCACTGAAGTGGAGCGTCCTGCGGCTTCGTCCTGTACCTTTCGTCGTCTGGCTTTCAAACCCTATCTCAGTTACGATTTGATTGTGTATGGCTCTACCCGGAAGAAAGGGGTGTTTCTGGAAGACGGTACCCCTATTCTGGTGCCCGGTTCCTTTGGCATTCTGGGGCTGAATTTTACACCGATGTATAATTTCAGCCGCTATTTCCGGGCCGGTGTGTCATTGGATGCCCAGTACGATGAAAGTGCGAACATTTCCCGTCATATCGCCAACAGTGTGACAACTCCCGATGCAGAGACCATCAAGTTCTATCGTCCTCCGTTCCGGGAACAGTTTGCCGTCGGACTTTCGTTGCGTGCTGAAATTGTGATGCCCATTTTTTCCATCAATCTGGGAATAGGGCGGAATGTCATTTGTCAGGGAGCTGACACCGACGCTTTTTATCAGGTATTGGCCTTGAAAACGGATATCACCAAGAACCTCTTCCTGCATGTGGGCTACCAGCTTCGTGATTTCAAGGACCCCAACAATCTGATGCTGGGAGTAGGGTTCCGTTTCAATGCCAAAGGAAGGGAATAAGGATTCCCTTCACTTTGGAGATTGGTTATTGCACGGCTTTCAGTGCAGCCTCGTAGTCAGGTTCGTGGGAGATGTCTTTCACCAGCTGCGTATAGCATACCTTTCCATTTTCGTCTACCACGATGACCGCCCGTGCCATCAGTCCTTCCAACGGTCCGTCAGTCAGTTGCAGACCGTAATGGGCCACAAAATCCCGGCTGCGGAACACCGACAACGGCACCACGTTGTCGAGTCCTTCGGTAGAACAGAAGCGTGACTGTGCGAAAGGCAGGTCCATGGAAAGGCATAACACCACAGTATTTGCCAATCCTGCCGCCTTGGCATTGAACTGTCGGACAGACAGCGCACACGTCGGTGTGTCCAGACTGGGGAAAATGTTCAGAATCACTTTTTTTCCTTTGTAGTCCGACAAGCTGACCTCTTCCATTTTTGCATTGACTGCCCGGAAGTCGGGGGCCGTTTCTCCCACTTTGACCATCGGTCCGGAAGTGTGTGCTTCCACTCCCCGGCAAACAACAGTCTCTCTTTTTTCCTGCGGTGAGTTGCTGGCAGATGGGCTGGCTGCCGCATTCAGTGACAGGCAGAGCAGGCATACCGCCGTCATTCCTAAGATGTTACTGATTTTTCTCATATCAAAAAACAATTAAGGGTTAGGGCGCTAAAGATACGGAGATTTTTCGATTCTCCAAATGGAATGGGAATTCTTTCCGGATTTGGTTATGGACTGGTTCGGGAGGAATCGATGAAGATAGTAGGATGAATGTTGGGAGATTAGGACAAAAATTTTTTAGATTTATGAATAGTGATTATTCATCACTTTATTGAACCTTAAATAAAAGAATAATCATGGATAAGAAGGAATTAGAAAAATGGTTGATGCGGTTTTCCCGTTTGGAAGTCACTCATTCTTCTGATAAATGTATCTAATGGCTTGAACATAATGAATTGTACATTGGCGTTGCACGGTTACAGGACATCATACAACAGGGCTGATTTTGGCATTGATTTGTAGCATCGTGCTTTTAGGTTCTTGCGGAAGGCATGCTGCATATAGCAAGGATTTGTTCGACCACAGGGTTGATGCGGCTATTATAAAATGGATTTAAGTTGCGTAGTTACAATATTAATTTTATTTATACTTTTGTCTGAAACTTAAAAACTCATAATTTGATTATGTAATGAATAAAACCTATTATTGTGAATAATCTTATACAGAATGGTGGACTGTTATGTCTGTCTGATTGGATATGTAGAGTATGGAGGATAGCTGCGAGTAGCAAATAGAATCCCTTGAAAGACTTCTTTGGAATTACAATATTTGTAGAATGGATTATATGTGATATAAAAAATATAAAAAGCAATTGATTAGTTGTAACTAAACTTTTATGCCTAACTTTGAAATTAGAAACATAGACGCGGTCAAAGGAATACAGAAATTCTACAAACTCATTAAAGATGGTACTTGCCAAATGGACGAGTTTGAGAATGATGTGGAAGAGGAGTATAAGTCAGAATTAAAAACTATATATGCGTATATGGATCAGGTGGCCAATCTGAAGTCCTTGCCTAAAATAAATTTCATTTCTATAATAAAGATAAAGGAGGTTATAGGGAGTTTGAGTTTAAAAGCAAGCATTTAAGGGTTTATGGTATAGTGATAAATGAAGGTAAACTTATAATTTTGGGCGGAACGAAATCCAATCAAAAAGATGATACAACTATTTTTAGGAGAATCAAGAAAGAATATATAGACTCAACAAAAGGATAATCAAATGGACAGAAAAGAATTATTGAAAAGTCCGGAGTACTGGACGGCATCAATCCAAATGGAATTATATCGTCAGATTGAGGCTTTTATGAAAGAAAAGAATTTCAATAAGACTCAGTTGGCTGAATATTTAGGTTGTTCTAAGGGATATATTACTCAGCTATTGTCAGGAGATTTTGACCATAAACTAAGTAAATTCATACAATTGTCATTAGCTATTGGAAAAATTCCGGAATTCTGTTTTACAGATGTGGATGAATATATTCAGGATGAGACACAATCTTATAAGAATACCATTGTGGTTTCTAAAGAGTATATGTTTTCAACATTGCCATTATCAAATAAAATAATAGAAGATGCCGCATAAAATGACAACAATACCATATAGAATTAGTGGAATAAAAACCACTCAGTTTGCATTGTTCCCGGAAAAATTCGTTAACGGCAAAGATATAACTGTACAGACATCATTTTCTTTCGGATATAATGAAGGTCTGGACAGTATTCGGTGTATTTCAAATTTTGAATATTTGCAGGATGAGAATGTGTTGATGATTTCAGAAATACAATGTACATTCGATATAAGCCCTGACGGAACATCGGAACTTAAGCAATTAAAAAAAGTACCGATTGATTTTTTGCGTTATATGGCCACGATAGTAACCGGTACGGCACGTGGTATCATCCATGCAAAATCAGAAGGAACTTTATTAGCTGGTATAATACTCCCCCCGATAAATGTGATGGAGTTAATAAAAAATGATTTGCCTATCAATGGATGAAGATATGGCAAGGTAGAGATGGAAGAGATAGCAAAACATCTATGTCCTTTAAGTTTTGTATTTAACGTGAATTCGAGATAAAAATCGGAAGATAGCAAGTTGCCCGTCATTGATGAACTTCATGTCAATGGCGGGTTTCTTCTTTCCAAGCAGTTCTACCGAGTTGTATTCATGCAAATATCTGTTCCGGAAAAATCGGCTTTGCCAAATAGAGTTTGGCTATATATGGTAGAGTATTTAAATAGAAAACCTCTTTGAGCAAACAACCACCTGTCAAGGCATTTTCTACGTTTTCCTTACGGGAAACGTACGTTTTGCGGCAAGGAAACCTACGTTTCCGCCAGGAAAGACGTACGTTTCTGGGCAGAGAAACGTAAAAAACGATAAGATACTCTTCTCAAAATGTGGGCGCATTGTTGGAAACAAACAGGAGTGTTTGGTATAATTGTCTGTTGGAAAATCTGAATCCGTGCTGCGATTTTGGGTGTATGGGTGAGATAAGAAAAAATAATCCTTCCTTTTAAATTAATTAACTATCTGTTTAAGCAGTAATTACGATAATTTCGTAGATTTGCGAAAAGTTCGTAGAAGACATGGTTCGATATGGAAAAGCTAACTTATCAGGAGAAGAGATTATGCGTTTCATCTGGCATTCGGGCCCGTATTTCGTGAAAGAAACTGTGGTCCATTATGACGAGCTGAATTCTTTGTTCATAAGCCTTTAATTTTTATTATGAATTACTGAAAGTATAATATATAGGAGATATTTATATGAAAAGTTTTGTGTCATTTTTATCAATAGTATTGTTTAGTTGCAATACTATCTTTGCTCAGTCAAATAGTGATGGCTCTTTTGCATTGAAGAAAGAGAATGGTCATTATTATTTTGAAACCCTAATTAATGAAAAAGCTCCGGCTAAAATGATGTTGGAATCCGGCATTTTTGTCATGGTGATGGATTCTCTTTATGCGTTTGAAAACAAGGAAGCCATCAATCTTGATTATACTCGGACACAGGGAAATGAGAACATGAATCTCGGTGGAAAAGTCTATGATATCACCCACAAGGCAAAAGGAAAGGTCCAATTAGGGAACAATGTGGAATACTGCGGTGAGATTTTTATTCTGTCAGGTTATAACACCTACAGCGGAATCGCTATCCCGATACAGAATATATATAATACAGAGGATGGCAGCAGAATTATTAAACTTGATATGGAAAAACTGGAATTTTGCTCAATGAGCAGAAAACAATTCCAATCGGAGGTTGGAGATTATGCAGCTACAGCCATCAACTACAACAGTTATATGGGAATGCCTGCCGTCAAGACACATCTTGACTTTGAGAAGGATGGTAAGAACTATTCTCTCCCCGGTAATTATTTGCTTGACTTGGGTAACGCGTCTTTTGTTTTCCTGATGAAGCAAAGTCAGGTTGTGCAGGGATTCCTTCATGATAATCAGGATATTGAGTTGAAGAAAGCATACAACAAAAAAGGAGTACTTGTAGCAGAAGCAATCGTCACAGAAAAGGCCAGTCTGTGCAACCGAGGTTTTGAAAAGCAGGTTGTTGCCATAACTTCTGCATTGCCTAAATTTACGGTGGAAGGAAGTGTCGGGCTGAAATTCTTCGAAGGGGCTGTATCTGTGTTTGATTTTGAAAAACAGAAATTCTATACAAAGTAGAAACTGTATGCAAGTGTAAACTCAACACGTGGTATTTAGACGAAGGTTTCAAGATAAACAGCCGGTACTTTCACATCAAACTGGCCTAGACAGTTATAACCCTTTAATCCAAGAAATAATGAAAACTAATATTTTGTTTTTAATGACTGTTTTACTATGTTCTCATACCCTTGCTGCCCAATCGACAAACAATGATACGGATGTAATTCAATTTTATAAACTATCTGCTGAATATTATCAAAAAGGAGATAGTCTGGAGAAAAATTTCGATTATTATGGTGCGCTTCGTTGGTATAAAAAAAGCCTTGAAACTGATTATAGACTCCTTTATATCAGAAAAATAGCACAATGTTATATGAAAAGGGGGCAATATGGTCTTTCTAAGCTTTTCTTGAATAAGATACCAGCAGACAGTTTGACTCAAATGGATTTGAGATTCAAATATAACCTACATAAGCAGATGTCAGAAAGAGATTCCATGCTATTGGTCGGTAAAAGAATCATTGATGAATATCCATTTGACAGTGAAATTATAGCAAGTCTTGCATCTGCATACAACATACAGGAGCAACCGGATTCAGCTCTGTCTGTAACTGAAAAATATGTTTCCAATGATTCAACTAATGTATTCATCAACAGACAGCGGGCTTTCTCTTTTTATCTCAAAAATGAATATGAAAAGGCATTATCCCTATATAGGAAACTATTATTGTCACAAGACAATAGCGGTGAGACATATTATTATACGGGATTATGTTATGCTAAAATAGATAGTCTGAATCAGGCATACGATAACTTTGTCAAAGCAAATCAAAAGAAAAGGGAAAATCCATATATCCTTTCACAATTAGGATTAATAGGCATTAAAATAGGTTTTAAGGACGAGGGCATAAAATACATACAAAAAGCCATAACCTTATTGCAACCAGACACAACTTTAATGTTTGCCTTGAATGAAGCTGTTTCCGACGCATATTTTAGCAGACACAAGTACCGAGAAAGTATATGCTATTTGAACCGCTGCCTTGAGATTGTCCCTTCCTCTCTTTTTTCAATTTATAAAATAGCGCGCATATATGGCATTTTGAAGGATACAAAAAAAGAAAAACTATATTACCAACGTTTTGTGAATTCTGTAGACCTCTTAGATAATGGTGTGACAGAAGTTATAAAACGTTCATATAAAGAGGCTCAGAATCGTCTGCAAGCAATCAAAGAAGAAGAATTCTTCAAATATGGGATTCCTAAATAATGTTATATGAATTTGATGATTTCCAAATTGTCATATTCCTGTAGTATTCAAGGCTTAAAAATGTGGGCGTATTATTGGAATCAAACAGGAGGGATTGTCTGTGGAAAATCTGAATCCGCGGTACGATTTTGGCTGTGTATGGGTGAGATAAGAAAAAATAATCTTTCCTTTTAAATTAATTAACTGTTTGTTTGAATAGTTATTACGATAACTTCGTAGATTTGCGAAAAGTTCGTAGAAAAACAGATTCGATATGGAAAAGCTAACTTATCAGGAAGAAGAGACCATGCGTTTCATCTGGCATTTGGGCCCGTGTTTCGTGAAAGAAATCGTGGCATGTTATGACGAGCCGAAGCCGCCTTATACCACGGTGGCCTCGATTGTGAACAACCTGAAGCGGAAAGGCTACCTGAAGGCCGAAAAGTTTGGGAACACTTACCGCTATACGCCGCTGGTAGCGCAGGAGGAATATACCCGCAATTCGGTGGGCAACCTCGTGCGCAACTATTTTGCCGACTCTTACAAGGAGATGGTGTCGTTCTTCGCCAAGGAGCAGAAAATTTCCAAGGACGAGCTGAACGAGATTATCGACCTGATTGAGAAACGGAAAGACAAATAGAACATTTTAGATTTACTTACCTTTTAAATCTTTTTTTACTATGTTATATCTTCTTCAAGTCAATCTCGGACTGGTCCTGTTTTACGCCTTGTACAAGCTGGTATGTACGCGGGACACGTTCTTCCGTTCCAGAAGATTCATTCTGCTGCTGGCGCTGGTGCTGCCTTTTGTGTTGCCGCTGGTCGACGTGCGGGAATGGCTGGAAAGTCGTGACAGCCTGATTATGCTCACGCATTTCGACTATTCGTTCGTGTTGCCGGAAATAGTGGTGGGAAGTGAAACGGCGGAAGCGGGAAACGGCGTGTGGGTGTTGTCCGATTGGGTGAAATACCTGTACCTTGCCGGAGTGCTGGTGCTGTCTGTCCGGTTTCTCGTGCAGACGTGCAGCTTGTGGCACCTGATTTTGCGTACGCCGGAGAAGACGATAAACGGCATCCGTGTGAAATGCCTGAATGGCTCGTCCGGACCCTTCTCTTTCTTCGGGTGGATTTTCCTGAATCCGGCAATAGTGAAGGAAGACGAACTGGACGAAATCCTGACGCACGAGATGGCGCACGTAAAGCAGCGACATTCCGTCGATGTGCTTCTTGCCGAGATGGCCAGCATCTGCTGCTGGATGAACCCTTTTGCCTGGCTGCTGAAACGGGAAGTCCGGCTCAATCTGGAGTTCCTGGCCGACAAGAGAGTCGTGGAAGCGGGATTCGCCACCAAGAGTTATCAATATCACCTGCTTGGGTTGGCCTATAGCCACAAGTATGGATTATCCAATAATTTCAATTTCTCTCATCTTAAAAAACGTATCATTATGATGAACAAGAAAAAATCAAACGGAACAGGGCGTATTAAATATGCACTGTTCATGCTTCCGGCCTTTGCTCTACTCGTTGCCGGAAACACCTCCTGCTCGCAGGGAGCATCCGAAAAACAGGATGCCAAAGAAGAAACCGTCGCACCGGATTCCGTGGTAGCGGTTCCTATTGACAGTGTGGCAAAAGAAAAAGCGTATGACGTAGTGGAACAGATGCCTGAATTTCCGGGAGGAATGAAGGAAATGTTGAAATTCTTTCAAGACAATGTGAAATATCCGGAAAGTGCCATGAAGAACAATGTGCAGGGACGGGTAATCGTGCAGTTTGTGGTAGAAAAAGACGGAACCCCTACCGAGTTCAATGTGGTTCGTTCTGTGGACCCGGATTTGGATGCGGAAGCTTTGCGCGTGCTGAAGACCATGCCTAAGTGGAAGCCGGGCATGCAGAAGGGAGAGGTCGTGAGAGTGAAGTTCACCGTGCCTGTTACGTTCAGACTTCAGTAATTAGTTTTTTGAAGTCCGCTTTCAAATGGGTTTTACGTATGCTTTATGTACTTCTGAGAGAAGTTGAAAGAAACCGCATTTGAAAGCGGACTCATTTTTATAAAAATATAATACCATGAAAATTACCGCAATATTATTTTCCTCTATCTTATTGGCCCTGCCGGGTTACGGACAAAATAGAGAGACGGACTATCTGTCGCATGTGCTGGAGAAAATGAATGCCGTAGAATCGGTAACCTATCATTGTGTGATAAAGGCATGGGAGCCGGGAGACACAGAGCCGGTGTACAGTGTGCCAAGAGAAATTTATGAGCATGTGAATCCGCAGGATACGGCTGTGGGGTATTCTTTCTTGTGTGCCTCGGATAAGGAATTCAGGCAACCGCTTTGGGTATATGACGGAACTGTGTTTGCTTATATAGAGAAAGAGGAAAAAGAAGTACGGATAGATGATTTCACTCAGAAAAGTCCCCTTCCGTTCAGAGTTATTATGCCGCAAGCTTTTGGTTGCATGAAATCCATTCTTGAGTATGCATTGAATACTCAGGATAGCATAGTCCTTAGCTTGAAGGATGAGGGGAAAGATTATCTGATGGAATTAAGTATCCATACACCGTATCAGGTGGAGTTCTTTGGTAAGGCTTGTTACATGCCGCAGAATCCGTATATATATGATCCGACATCTATTTACAAAATCTGGATTTCAAAAGAAGATGACATGCCTTATCGTTATCGCAGGGAGATGCAGCATAGCATCAGTGAGAATATTTGTTCCGATTTTGTGTATAATCCTGCAGGAAAGGGAAAAATTGTAGCGGAAGATTATTATCCGGCAGATTATGTGCGGCGTATAAAAGGAGAGAAGTCTCAGAAGGCGACAGTGGATATGACGGGTAAAAAAGCTCCAGACTGGACGCTTACTGACATGAACGGTCAGAAGGTTTCTTTAAGTAGTATAAAGTCGAAGGTCATCTTGTTGCAGTTCACGGGGATAGGCTGTGGACCATGCAAGATTTCGATTCCTTTCTTGAACAGGTTGAGAAAAGAATATGCGGTGAACGAGCTTGAAGTGCTGGCTGTAGAAACGTGGGGAAGGTCGAAATCATCTTGTGAAGCGTATGTGAAAAACCAGGGAATAGAATACCGTTTTCTGACTGCCGATAAGGATATAATTGCTAAACTTATAAATGATTATCAGGCCGGTAGTGGAGTTCCGCAGTTTTATTTGATAGGTGAAGACCGCATGATAATTGCAAAGTTTCAAGGCTATGCAGAAAAGACAACAGATGCAGAGATTGAAAAGAAGATAAAAGCGAACTTGTAGACCGAAAAAACGTATTCTTCCAATACCTTGCATTTTCTGTAGATTTTTCTATACATTTGCAGCCGTACATTTATAAACAAAAATAAGACACAATGAAAAATCTAAGAAACATGCTGGCGGCCGGTCTGTTCATGGCCGCAATTTGCTTTACCGCCGGCGCACAGACACAGATCCCGCTGGAAAACTTTTTCAAGAACCCGGAAAAGATAGACTATCAGGTATCGCCCGACGGGACCTATTTCTCATTCATGGCTCCCTACGAGAACCGCATGAACCTTTTTGTACAGAAAATCGGATCGGACACTACCATCCGCATCACATCTGAAACGGAACGTGACATCGCCGCAAGCATGTGGGCCGGCAATAACCGCATCCTTTTCGTCAAGGATACGGGAGGCGACGAGAACTACCAGCTCTATGGCGTGAACATCGACGGTTCTGACCTGAAATCGTACACCAATTTCCCGAAAGTCAGAACCAACATTATCGACCCGCTGGAAAAAATCGATTCACTGGTCATCATCGGCATGAACAAGCGTAACCCTCAGGTATTCGACCCGTATCGTCTGAACCTGAACACAGGAGAACTGACCCTGCTGGCCGAGAACCCGGGCAATATACAGGGATGGATGACCGACCACGACGGCAAGCTGCGTGTAGCCATTGCCATAGTAGACGGGGTCAATACCCAGATACTATACCGTGAAACGGAAGCCCAGCCGTTCCAACCGGTATTGACCACCAACTTCAAGGAAACCGTCGGTTTCGCCGTCTTTACGCCCGACAACAAGATGGTCTACGCGCTGACCAACATCGGACGTGACAAGACCGCACTGGTCCTGATGGATCCGAAAACCTGCGAAGAGAAGGAGGTCCTGTACATGAACGACAAGTACGACATCTCGGACCTCAGCTACTCCGAAAAAAAGAACCGACTGACAGTAGTAGCCTGTGAAGGGCACAAGGACATGATCCGCCACTATTTCGACAAAGAAGAAGAAGGGATACGTAAGAAACTGGAAGCCCTGCTTCCGGGCTATAACGTCAGTATCACCAGCCAGAGCAGAGACGAGAATATCCGTCTGATCCATGCCGGCAATGACCGCACATACGGAACCTACTACCTCTATAATGTAAAGGAAAACAAGCTCACCAAGGTGGCCGACATAGCGCCCTGGATCAAAGAAGAGGAAATGTGCGCCATGAACCCGATTACCTATACCAGCCGTGACGGACTGACCATAGAAGGTTACCTGACTCTGCCGAAAGGTTATACCATGGAAAATGCAAAGAACCTGCCGGTTGTGGTCAATCCGCATGGAGGACCGTGGGCACGCGACACCTGGGGATACAATCCGGAAGTACAGTTCCTTGCCAGCCGTGGCTATGCCGTACTGCAGATGAACTTCCGTGCCTCAACCGGATACGGCCGCAAGTTTACCGAACTGGGCTACAAGCAATGGGGACAGACCATGCAGAATGACATTACCGACGGAGTAGAATGGCTGATCAAGAAAGGTATAGCCGATCCGAAGCGGGTGGCCATCTATGGAGCAAGCTATGGAGGTTACGCTACCCTGGCAGGAGTGACCTTTACTCCCGACCTGTATGCCTGCGCCGTCGATTACGTAGGAGTGTCCAACCTGTTCACGTTCATGAATACGATTCCTCCCTACTGGAAACCGTTGCTCGACATGATGCACGAAATGATAGGCGACCCCGAAACCGACAAAGAAATGATGGAAAAATACTCGCCTGTATTCCATGTAGACCAGATCAAGGCTCCACTGTTCATCGCCCAGGGTGCAAACGACCCGCGCGTCAACAAAGCCGAATCTGACCAGATGGTAGAAGCCTTGAAGAAACGAGGTGTGGAAGTGGAATACATGGTAAAGGAAAATGAAGGACACGGATTCTATAATGAAGAGAATAAGTTCGACTTCTACCGTGCCATGGAGAAATTCCTTGACAAGCATCTGAAATAAACACTTCAGCCTGATTGTTATCAAACCGGATTCTCCAAAATCCTTGCATTTTCTGTAGATTTTTATATACATTTGCAGCCGTACATTTAAACAAAGAGAAAAACAGATGCATCGTATCGCTTCCTATTCACGCAAAGTCATGCTTCGGTTCCGCCGTTGGAGCCGGAAGGAATATGCTGCATTCGTGAGCCTGCATCGCCACGTCACCATCGGACAGGTGGGACGGGGAATTGCTGATGCCTCATTGGGCAAGCAGAAAACGGCGGTGTGCGAAGGGAAGAAGGCAGAGGTTGCATTATGGAGTATCCTCTCAGAAGAAGAGGTACTCTTTGGAAGCGGAGGACCGGGACTTGGAGGAAGTTTATTCGAGATGGACCGGAAAGGATTGTGGTGTCTGCTGGTGCCGCAAAGGGAAGAAGTGACTGCGCCGCTTGTAGACAGAATAAATAAGATAATAAATAACCGGATGGGGTGTACCCGTTTCGAGCTGAATCTGAAAGAGACAGCCGAAACGGATACACCCTTTCTTTTTTAATACAATACGTATGGAGAAATTACAGAAACTGGAAGAGAAAATAAAAGAAGGACAGGTGCTGACCGCAGAAGAGGCCTTGTGGCTGTTGGAGGAAGCACCTTTTGACGCATTGTGTGAAACGGCCCATCGCATCACGGTGGCATACGCTTCCCGGAAGTTTGACATGTGTTCCATTATCAATGCCAAGTCGGGACGTTGCCCGGAAAACTGCAAATGGTGTGCCCAGTCGGTACATCATCACACGGGCGTGGAGGAATACGGACTGGTGAGCGAAGAAGAATGTTTACGTCAGGCACAGATGAACGAAAACCAGGGGGTATCGCGCTTCTCGCTGGTGACCAGCGGACGCCGACCTTCGGCAGGAGAGTTGGAGAAATTGTGTGCGCATTTTGAGTATGTGCGGGCGCATAGCGGCATCAAGTTGTGTGCATCTTTGGGACTGGCCACGGAGGAACAGCTTGCGGCGCTGCACCGTGCGGGAGTGAGCCGTTATCATTGTAACCTGGAGACGGCGCCTTCGTTTTTCCCGAACCTGTGCTCCACGCATACCCAATCCCAGAAGATAGACACGTTGCAGGCAGCCCGCCGGGTGGGTATGGACGTGTGTAGCGGAGGCATCATCGGCATGGGAGAAACGCCGGCCCAGCGGGTGGAACTGGCGCTGACCTTGCGGGAACTGGAGGTGCAGTCCATCCCGCTGAACCTGTTGCAGCCCATCAAGGGAACACCGCTGGAACATGCGAAACCGCTGACGGCGGAAGAGGTGTTGCGTACGGTAGCCATGTTCCGCATGGTGAACCCGACGGCTTTCCTCCGTTTTGCCGGAGGACGTTCGCAGCTGAGCGAGGAGACGGTAGACCGTGCCTTGTATGTGGGCATCAATTCGGCCATTGTGGGCGATTTGCTGACTACCCTCGGTTCCAAAGTATCAAAAGACAAAGAACGTATAAAAGGAGCAGGATATGAATTGTGAGAAACTGTTTGACGAATTTGACCGGGACCACTTGTGGCATCCGTACACTTCGACCTCGAATCCGCTGCCGACGTACAAGGTAGAGCGGGCAGAGGGCTGTACGCTGACCCTGGCCGACGGCACGGAGCTGATTGATGGTATGTCGTCGTGGTGGTGTGCCGTGCATGGATACAATCATCCGGTATTGAACCGGGCGGTGGAGGAACAGCTCCACCGGATGTCGCATGTGATGTTCGGGGGACTGACCCATGAACCGGCCATTGAACTGGGAAAGGAACTGCTGAAAATCGTACCTCCCAGCATGGAGTATATTTTTTATGCCGACAGTGGGTCGGTAGCCGTGGAGGTGGCCTTGAAGATGGCGGTACAGTATCAGTTTGCAGCCGGCCATCCGGAGAAGAACAATTTCGTGACCATCCGTTCGGGGTACCATGGCGATACGTGGAACGCCATGTCGGTATGCGACCCGGTGACGGGCATGCACAGCCTGTTCGGTTCGGCCCTTCCGGTACGCTATTTCGTGCCGGCTCCGCAGTGCCGTTTCGGCGCGGAATGGGACGAGAAAGACATTGAGCCGTTGCGGGAAATCATCACGCAGCACCACGGCGAGCTGGCGGCCCTGATTTTGGAACCAATCGTACAGGGAGCCGGAGGGATGCGTTTCTACCATCCGCAGTATTTGCGGGAGGCGGCACGCCTCTGCCGGGAGCACGGTATGCTCCTGATTTTTGACGAGATTGCCACGGGCTTCGGGCGTACGGGCAAGCTCTTTGCGTGGGAACATGCGCAGGTAGAACCGGACATCATGTGTATCGGCAAGGCACTGACTGGAGGGTACATGACCTTCTCGGCGGTGCTGGCTTCGGCGAAGGTGGCCGACTGCATTTCTTCCAAGGAACCGCGTGCCTTCATGCATGGGCCAACGTTCATGGGTAATCCGCTGGCGTGTGCCGTGGCACTGGCTTCTGTCCGGCTGTTGTTGTCGTCTGGCTGGCAGGAGAAGGTGCGCCGCATCGAGACACAGTTGAAAGAGGAACTGGCGCCGGCGGCTGCGTTGCCACAGGTGGCTGACGTCCGGGTACTGGGAGCCATCGGGGTGATTGAGACCAAGAAGCCGGTCGACATGGGTTGGATGCAGCGGCGGTTTGTGGAAGAAGGTATCTGGGTACGTCCGTTCGGACGGCTGGCCTACATTATGCCGCCTTTCATCATCCGTCCGGAGCAGCTGACCAAGCTGACGAGCGGTTTGTGTAAGATTGTGGGCGAAATGCCGGAATAAAAACAAGGAGAAACATCATGGAAAATGAAATACAACCCGGACCGGACAGGGATTTCCAGCAGGAACTGGAACAGCTGGAGGCGTGCGGCAACTTGCGTGTGTTGCCGGAAACCTGCTGTGACGGGAAATGGATTGAAGCCTGCGGACGGCGGATGCTGAACCTGTCGTCGAACGATTACCTGGGACTGGCTTCGGACAAGGCGTTGCGCGAGGAATTTCTGCGGACGGTGAAGGAGAGGGACTTGTGCTTTTCTTCCTCGTCCTCACGGTTGCTGACGGGCAACTTCCCGGCTTATCGGGAATTGGAAACATTGCTGGCTTCGCTCTTCGGGGCGGAGAGTGCACTGGTGTTCAGCAGCGGGTATCACATGAATACGGGGATTCTGCCGGCGGTGACCGATGCGAATACCTTGATTTTGGCCGATAAACTGGTGCATGCGAGCCTGATTGACGGTATCCGCCTGTCGGCGGCCAAGTGCATCCGCTACCGCCATCAGGACTATGCACAGCTGGAGAATCTGCTGGCCAAGTACCACGGGGCGTATCACCGGATTATCATCGTGACGGAAAGTGTGTTCAGCATGGACGGTGACGTGGCTTCGCTCGACCGTTTGGTGGCACTGAAGCGCCGCTACGACCACGTGATGCTGTATGTGGACGAAGCGCATGGCATTGCGGTGCGGGGGATGCACGGACTGGGGGTAGCCGAGGAACAAGGCTGCCTGAAGGACATTGATTTCCTGTGCGGCACCTTCGGCAAGGCGATGGCTTCCGTCGGGGCGTATGTGGTGTGCCGGAAGGTGATTCGGGATTACCTGGTGAACCGGATGCGGACGTTGATTTTCACTACGGCATTGCCTCCTCTCAACGTAGCCTGGACGCGTTTTGTCTTGTCGCGGTTGGAGGAGATGCAGGTACGTCGGGAGCACCTGTCACAGATTTCGGCTCGTTTGCGGGCGGCTGTCCGTGAAAGCGGAGCCGATTGCCCGTCGGAAAGCCACATCATTCCCTTGGTGGTAGGAGCCAACGAGAAGGCCATCTGGAAGGCCATGCAGATGCAGGAACACGGCTTTTATGTATTGCCCGTGCGTCCGCCTACGGTGCCCGAAGGGACGGCACGGTTACGTTTCTCGCTGACCGCGTTGATTGAAGAGGATGAAGTGGCGCGTTTGTGTCACGAATTGAAGGAATGAATCGGAAAGAATTGAAGGAATGAAACAACTGTTTATCAAGAAGGAAGGAACCCCGGTGTTGCTGCTTTTCTTTGCGGGCTGGGGTTCGGACGAAAACCTGTTTGGCAGTCCGGTGCCGGAAGGGTGCGACTACTTGCTGTGTTTTGATTACAAGAATATGGACTTTGACTACAGCTTGCTGGACGGCTATCAGGAGATACGGGTCCTGGCCTGGTCCATGGGCGTATGGGTGGCCTGTCAGACATTGACAGGGAAGGATTATCCCTACGGGATGAGGCTGGCCGTGAACGGGACCCCTTATCCCATCCACAATACCAAAGGGATTCCGGAAGCTATTTTCCGGGGAACGCTGGAGAATTTCTCGGAACCGGTGCTGGTGCGTTTCCGTCGGCGCATTTGCGGGTCGGCGGCGCAGGTGAAACTGTTTTTGGCGCATCACCCTTACCGGACGTTGGACGACTTGCATCAGGAACTGGCCGACGAGTGGACGATGGTGAAGGCCCTTCCGGCGTGGGAGTGGGACTGGGACAAGGCGATTGTCGGGACCTCGGACAAGATCTTCCCGCCGCAGAACCAGCGGGAAGCCTGGCAAGGCGTACCGGTGGAAGAGAAAGATGTGGAACACTATGACGAGGAGCTGTTCCGGCAGCTGCTGAGCGGAGAAAGTAGTTTATGGACAAGACCCTGATCAGTCGGCGTTTTGCGAAGGCCGTGGGTACTTACCTGGACAAGGCTGACGTGCAGCGCTACGTGGCGTCGCGGATGGCGGAACTGACGGGCCGTTATGTTCCGGCAGACGTACAGGAACGGGTGCTGGAGATTGGTTGCGGCACGGGTATGTTCACGCGGATGTACCTGAAACAGGCGGCTCCGGAAGAGATGTGGCTGAACGACCTCTGTCCGGAGGTGAAACCCTATCTGGCCGATGTGCTGGGCGAGAAGGTGCATTTCGTGGCGAAGGATGCGGAGACGCTGGCTTTCCCGGAAGGGCAGGACCTGATTGTGTCGTGCTCGGCGGTGCAGTGGTTTGACGACCTGCCGCGTTTTTTTTCAGGGTGCCGAAGGCTGCTGCACGAGGGGGGCTACCTGGCTTTCAGTACTTTCGGCCCTCACAACACGGAGGAGGTGGCGACGCTGGCTTCGGCGGGGCTTTCGTATCCGTCGTTGGAGGCACTGCGGAAGATGCTGGCTGCCCGTTACGAGGTGGTGTATGCCCATGAGGAACAGTTGCGTCTGTCGTTCGCTTCTCCGCTGGAAGTGTTGCGGCACCTGAAAGAGACGGGAGTGACGGGTACGGCGGCACAGGCCTGGACGCGGGGCAGGCTGCAGGAGTTTTGCCGGAATTATACGGAGAGGTTTTCGGATGAGCGGGGCAGGGTGTACCTGACTTTTCATCCCATTTATATGATATGTAGAAAATAAAATACTAAAAACGATACGGAAATGAAAAAAAATGTATATTTTGTGAGTGGCATCGACACGAACATCGGAAAGAGTTATGCTACGGCCTATCTGGCCAAGACATGGAACGAGCGGGGTATCCGTACCATTACGGAGAAACTGATTCAGACGGGCAATACGGACTTGTCGGAAGACATCGAACTGCACCGTCGGATTATGGGTACAGGCTTGTTGCCGGAGGACAAGGAACGGCTGACGATGCCGGAGATTTTTTCTTATCCCTGCTCTCCGCACCTGGCTGCAGAGATTGACAAGCGTCCGATTGACTTCGACAAGATTGAACAGGCTACGCAGACGTTGAGTGAGCGTTACGATGCGGTGCTGCTGGAAGGGGCCGGGGGACTGATGGTGCCTTTGACGCGCGACCTGCTGACCATTGACTACGTGGCGCAGAAACAGTATCCGCTGGTGTTCGTGACTTCCGGACGACTGGGAAGCATCAACCATACGTTGCTGAGCCTGGAGGCGATGAGCCGCCGGGGTATCCGTCTGCATACGCTGGCCTACAATCTTTTCCCGGAGGAAGACGATGAAATTATCCGTCGGGATACGGAGGAATACATGCGCGATTTGCTGAAACGGGAATATCCGGAAGCAGAGTTCGTGGTGATTCCGTTTTTAGGTAATAAATAAAAGGAAGAAAGTGAAACAGGGGTATTATCATTTACTGGCTATTGCTGTGGTGGTGGTATGGGGGCTGACCTATATCTCGACCAAGGTACTGATTCAGCATGGGCTGCATCCGCATGAAATCTTTTTCTACCGTTTTCTGGTGGCGTATGCAGGTATCTGGCTGATTGCTCCTCGCCGGTTGCTGGCTAACAGCTGGAAGGAGGAGGGGTTTCTGGCATTGGCCGGTTTTTTTGGCGGGTCGCTTTATTTTTATACGGAGAATACGGCGTTGGGAATGACACAGGCATCGAATGTGGCTTTTTTGCTGTGTACGGCTCCTTTGCTGACGGCATTTCTCTCGGCGGCCTGTTACAAAGAGATGTGTCTGGGAGTACACCTGTTGGCTGGTTCGGTACTGGCCTTGTGTGGGGTCGGTCTGATTGTTTTCGGAGGAAAAGAAGGATTGAAAGTGTCTCCTTGGGGGGATTTGTTGACGCTGTCGGCGGCTTTTTCATGGGCCTGCTACAGTTTGGTGATTCGCCGGCTGTCGCATTATCCGGTGTCGTTCATCACCCGGAAAGTGTTTTTCTACGGACTGGTCACCATCTTGCCGTTGTTCGTTATCTTTCCGTTCCGTGGCAATGTGAGGATATTGTCACAACCGGCTGTGTGGATGAATCTGCTGTTTCTGGCGCTGGTAGCCTCGCTGGTCTGTTTTGTGGCTTGGAATGTCGCACTGAAAAAGATTGGGGTGATGCATACCTCCAATTATATTTACCTGAGTCCGCTGGTCACGTTGGGTGCTTCCATGCTGATTTTAGGGGAAGTACTGACGCTCACTTCGGCACTGGGAGCTGTTTGTATTTTGTGCGGGGTGTATTGGGCGGAAAAAAAGCATTGAATATTTCAACCCCTGAATAGACAAGTTTAGGGAAATCCCTACCTTGAAATAGGGATTTCCTGCTTGATGGGGAGAAATATCTTCCTATTTTTGTACCAGAATAAAAAGGTAAAACCGTTAAAAGATATGACTATGATGAAGTTGAAAGTATTTGCTTCGTTGATGTGGGTAAGTTTGCCGTTTTTTGTGGCGGCCCAGAGTAACGACGACCTTTACTTCGTTCCCAAGAAGAAAGCGGAGACGAAGAAGGAGACCGTAGTAGCCCCGAAGCAGAATCAGGGGACAGCGGTATATTCCACATCGTCCGCTTCCACTCCGGTGGTGGTGAAAGATGCGGCAGGAAATACACGTGATGTGGACGAGTACAACCGTCGGTATACATCGCGGGAAAACACGTTCTCCATGCAGAACGATACACTCTACATACAGGAAAAACCGTATGGAGAGCGGGGAGAATGGGTGAACGGCTTTGAAGGTTCACAAGATGATTATGAGTATGCCATGCGCATCGTCCGTTTCCGGAGTCCGCGCTATGCCATTCCTGTGAGCAGCCCGTTGTATTGGGACGTGGTGTACGGAGCCTTCCCTTCCTGGGACTGGAACGTATATGACGACGGATTGTATGCATACGTGTTCCCTACTTACAGCAATCCGCTGTGGTGGGACTGGAGATGGAACTGGAGCATTGCCGGACCGCGATTCGGCTGGTACTCTCCATGGTATTATAGCAGCTGGTATTCTCCATGGTATTCTCCTTATTGGTACGGTGGCTACTGGGGTGGCTACTGGGGAAGCTATTGGGGAGGTTACTGGGGTGGTTATTGGGGCCCCGGCTGGCATCACCATTATCCGTATTATGGATGGGGAGGCGCTTATCAAGGGCACTCTTATACCTACAACAACCGTCGTGCAGAGGGTATGGAACGGAGAGGTACGGTGGGTTCTGCGTTCGACCGAAACGGTAGAACCGGAGGCCGTGTAATGAGTGGATTGGACCGTAATGGCAGAACTGGAGGCCGTGTCGTGACCGGCACCGATGGAATACGTTCTATCCGTCCGGATGGTGCTTCCAGAGTGCGTAGTACGGGTACAAGATACACACGCCCGTCGCAAGGACTGGGTGAGTCCACTTATTCTCGTCCCAGCAGTACACGCCCGAATTCCTATCGGAATACGGATGTGTTCAACCGGATGAACCAGAATTCGAACCGGACGAATGGATTCAATAACTCACGGACAAATTCCAATTCTTCTGTCAGAAGTTACAGTAACTTTGGTGGAAGCAGCTATCGTTCTACTACAGGGAGCGGCGGTTCTTCCAGAGGAGTAAGTACTGGTGGCGGCGGTGGTGCTCGCAGAAGATAAATATGTAAACAAAATGATATTGAGGATGAAAAAGAAATATATGTATGCAGTGGCCTGCTCAGTACTGTGTGGTGCGCAGGCCATGGCGCAGACTGCGTATGATGCGGCCCGCTATGCAGGTGATGAATTGAACGGTACAGCCCGTTTTGTCGGAATGGGGGGTGCCATGGGTGCTTTGGGTGCAGATATTTCGGTTATCGGTACCAATCCGGCAGGCATCGGCTTGTTCAGAGGGCATGATGTATCCACGTCTTTTGGCATGAATGCCACAAAGGCAGAAAGTGATTTTAATGGAAATGTGATGAATGACAAACGGACGAAAGCTTCGTTCGATCAGATAGGCTTCGTGTATTCCACAAAGATTGGTAACCGCACGACATTGCGTTATCTGAATTTTGGATTCAACTATCATAAGAGCCGGAACTTCAACCGGCAGTTCGCTGCAGGTGGTATGCTGAATGGCTTATCCCAGACACAGCAGCTGGCCAATATGGTAGGTGGTTCTGTCTATTCCATCAGTGAAATAGATGACATCTACAATTATGGAACAGAAGGGCACAGCGGGCTTTCAAATCCTTACTACAATACCAATTATCCGTATCTGGGTGTAATGGGTATCCGTACGGAACTGGTGGGTGTGGGAACATTGGCTAATGGGAAGCAAGCACCGATGGGCTGGAATGGAAATGCGAACGGTTTCCGCAGCCGGGAAGAAGGTGGCATTAACCAGTATGACTTCAACGTGGCGTTTAATGTGGAAGACCGGATGTATTTCGGTATCACTTTGGGCGTGAATGACGTGAATTATACACGCAGCACCTATTATACGGAAGACGTGTACGATGGCAATCATTCTGGTTATTATGAGTTGCGGAATGCTTACCGTACGGAAGGTACTGGATTGAACTTGAAATTCGGAGCTATTTTCCGTCCGATAGAAGATTCTCCGTTCCGCTTTGGTCTGGCCATTCATACGCCTACCTGGTATTCACTGACCGACAAGTATTCTGCAGAGATTTATTCAGAATTGAATTACAAGTTCGCGAATGAAGCTGACAATACACAGTTCAAGGCTGATGAACGGACGATAGATTATGCCGGAGAGTCTTTACAGGATTACCGTTTGGTGACTCCGTGGAAATTCAATGTCAGTGCAGGAACCACTTTGGGAGGAATTATGGCTTTAGGTGCAGAATATGAATATGCAGGTTATAATACGTCTCGGCTGTATTACAATGATGGGACTCAGATGGAGAACCAGAATCACTACACCAAGTCCATCCTGAAAGGACAACATACATTGCGTGTCGGTATGGAAACACGTATTTCTTCTGCTTTCAGTGTGAGAGCAGGTTATAATTATTCTACATCGGCCTTTAAGGATGGAGCATATAAGTCGCTGAATGCAAACGATATGCGTACGGATACGGAATATATGAATGATTTGGCCCGCCACACGGTAACCGTGGGCTTAGGATATAGAGGGAAATGCTTCTATACCGACTTGGCCTATAAATATGACTTGTACAAGTCTGATTTTTACGCCTTCAGTGATGAGGCTTTGCCTGTCACAAAGGTCACCAACGAACGTCATCAGCTGTTGCTTACGCTAGGCGTTCACTTCTAAGCGTTCATTGTGTTTGTTTTATTTTAATAGGGAGTTGCTTTTATTCACTGGGGCAGCTCCTTTTTTTATTCTTTTTTGTCGCGATATTCTTTCTTTTTCCAGAAATTGAATCCCATATAGATACGCAGGCTGCCAAAGGAATTGGTCATGGAAAAGGTGGGTTTCCGATAGTCATAAGTGTGGAGCACGAGGGAGGCTCCCACATAATATTTGCTGTTGTTCCAGGTGATGCCAGCACGGGTAATCAGGTCGAAGTTGATGTCCCTGATCCATTGCGCCCAGCTGGTACCGCTCTGGGTGGGCTGGTCGTTGATGCGTGACTTCTTGTAAGCCACAGCCGGAAGTAGGGACACATTCAGCAGACAGTTCTTGGCAAAAACCCAGTTGTAACCATAGCCCACACTGAGGTTGTAGTCCGTATAGCGCAGGCTGTGGAATTGCAGGGAAGGGCTGAGCTGTTGCCGCATTTCGTCGGGAAGCTGGGTATAGTCGAAAGAAATGTTATGCTGTGAGTAAGAGAATCCGGCCAGCAGGGAGCCACAACTTTTGCGCTGGTTGGTTGACTGGCTGTAGGCTGCCGGATAGGAAAAATGTTTGTGATTGAAAATCCAGTAGGCATTCAGTCCCTTGATGTTGCTTTGAAAGCCGTTGAACGGAGTGTTGGTATAGTCCTTGTTGAGATTGAAATTCTCATACGAAGAAATCTTGAAATCACTGCCTGTCTTCCGGTAGTAGAGATCGACACCAAATTTTGCGCTGTACAGATTGAATACGATTTCTTTTCTGGGAGCCTTGTTCTTTCCTTTTCCGAGGAGGTCTCTGATGTCGAAAGAGACCCCTAGAAAAATCCATCTCCAGCCGAAATATACCCCCAGTTTGGTATTGATATGGGGCGCGAAGCTCAAACTTTGTCCGTCGTTGCTTCCCAGGCGGTAATGCTCATACCAGGAACTCTGTTCCAGCATGAAAGCCAGGTTGTATTTGTTGGGGGAAATATAGGTAGTATCTACCGTATTCAGTTTGACGCCGACTTTCTTGATGCCTTGTCCGGTGAATTGGATGGAACGGACAATGCCATCGGTCAGACTGCTCAGCAGAAGACGCGGATAGGATACCGGAGCAGGTTCAGTGGAGCCCACACTGTCTTGCTTCTCTACTTGAGCCGAACCTTGGGCCGGGTAGAGAAGAAAGGCAAGCAGTATGGTCAACAAGGAGAGTTGTTTCACTCTATAAGTTTGTTTTTACAGTTTGTTCAGGATACGGTCCATGACCCAGTTGGTGGGAGTGGCACTGATTCCGTCGCAGGTGCAGACGGCTTTGCCTTGCAGATGTTCCACTACAGCTTTAATCAGTGGAAGCTGTACGTGAGGAGGATTGGGAGGAAGAATCTCTTCGCGTCCACGTTCAGTGTGCAAGGCTATCGGGTCGTAGGTGAAGACAGAGAAACAAATCATGCCTTTATCTCCGATAATTTCGATGCGGTCTTCTTTAGCCGACTCGTGTGCCACGAAGCACCAGGAACCGGAACCGGGCAGGCCGGAGTCGAACTTGAAACAGGCACTGATGGTGTCTTCCGCCTCATACAGTCCGCCGCGGTTGCTTTTGTAGCCCTCCGCTTCGAGGATACAGCCGAACATGTCTTGCAGCAAATCCAGCTGATGAGGTGCCAGGTCATAGAAGTACCCTCCACCGGCAATATCGGGCTGCACACGCCACGGCAGGTTCTTGCTGTTGTAATCCAGCGCCCGAGGCGGTTGTGCGAAACGAATCTGTACGTTGATGACGTTACCGATTTCTCCTTCATCGACCAGTTGCCGTACTTTCTGGAAATAAGGCAGGTAGCGGCGGTAGTAGGCTACGAAACAAGGCACACCTGTTTCCTTGGAGATACGGTTGATGCGGGCACAGTCTTCGTAACTGGCGGCCATCGGTTTCTCGATGTAGACCGGTTTTCCGGCTTTCATGGCCATGATGGCAAAAGTGGCGTGCGAAGAGGGAGGTGTGGCAATGTAGATGGCATTCACATCTTCATCTCCAATCAGTTCTTGCGCATCGGTGTACCACCGGGGAATCTGGTGGCGTATGGCGTAGGATTTCACTTTCTCTTCTTCACGGCTCATGACCGCTACCACTTTGGAGCCTTCAATCATATTGAAAGCCGGGCCGCTTTTCTTTTCGGTGACTTCACCGCATCCGATGAATCCCCAGTTTACTTTATCCAGTTTGATCATAGATGAGTGTTTTAATGAAAATACTTTTTATATAGTTTCCGGTAGTCTTCACTTTTCATGTACTGGTCGAGCCATACGTTCAGGCTGTCGAGCAGGAGTGGGGCGTGTTTGGCCACTCCCCAGGCATAAAACTGAGTGAAGCTGATATCGGTGTCAATGTCCAGATTGGGATACAGTTCGATGTTGGCTTTGGCGATATTCTCATCGCATACGGCATAGTCGATGTCTCCTCCCGAAACCATCGCCATGAGCTGTTCGGGGCCGTACTGGTCGATTTCCTGTATATAGATGGTATCGGCTATTTCATTGATGAGGTTGTGAATACGTAGTAAGGCCGGAGAACCTTTCACTACGTGTAGCGTCTTTCCTCCCAGTTCCAGTTGGTTGTGGATATACAGGCTGTCTTTCCCTTCTTCTTGCTTGCGCTGCACCAGGATTTGTTTGCTCAGCAGCAGGGGATGGGAGAAGAGCAGACTATCCTTCGAGCGGGTGGTGATGACGGTGCCTGTAGCTATCAGGTCGTATTTTCCTACGCAGATACCTTGCAGGCGTTCTTCAAAACTCATTTCAGGGGTAACCTCCAGCCGGAGGTGCTTGGCTTGTGCAAAGGCATTCAGGAGTTCGTAGTCGAAGCCGGAGATGCTGTCTTGGTCGGCATGGTAGCTGATGGAGTTATACTCCGTTACCGCACGTAGGATGCCTGAATGGACAATGTCGGGATAATCACGGGGAGTGAACTCCGGATGAGGCTCGTGGTGCGAACAGAGACGAATCAGGACCAGCAAGATGGCGACTCCGGCAGACAGGTAAACAAGTTTGCTTCTCTTCATGGGCATTAATCAAAGAAGTTCCATGAAATACCCACCTTCAGGATACGAGGGTTAAGCGGATAGTGAGGGGCGAGGAAATAACTCTTCTCGCCGGTACGTTGCAGGATGTTGTACATTTGCACGAAGATACGCGTACGTTTCAGGTGCAGGTTGATGTATCCGTTGATGAGCGGATAGCCTCCCACCTTGTAACGTGTATCCGGATTCTGCAGGTAGAACTGTCCGATAGCCGGTGCATAGTCGGGAGCATAGTATTGTGTGAAGTAGCGCATGTCGGCTCCCATTTCAATCTGGAGCACTTTCTTGGCCAGTCCGAACCGGATATACAGGTCGTGGTAAAGCACGAGCTCCGGCAAAGGCAATACGGTTTCGTTGCTGGTTTTCTGGTAGGTGATTTCATTGTCCAGATGGAGAATACCCAGTTTGAAATCCTGCCGCAAGGTGGCGCTGAACACCTGAATGCTTCCGGAATATTGGCTTACAGCCATGTTGTTCTTATAACTGGTCACCTCATTGGAGTTGGTGTATTTCACCGATGTATTGTCCAGATAAGTGTAATTGGTGATGTTTTCCACTCCGGCCTTCAGTTGGGTCCGCCAGCGGTCGATACTCAGTTTTCCTTCAATGCGGGTACGCATGATTTTGCTCAGGTCATTGTCCCACCAATAGTGTTTGGAGTGGAAATGGCGATAGTAGAAAGTCGGGTTCAGGTTCTTGATGTAGGCATTGGCCTCCAGGCGTACCGTATCATTGAACAGGCGGAAGTTCAGGTCGCCCTGTCCTTCCACACTGAACTGTCCGGCATCCTCGCCAATCATGGCGATTTCACCCAGCACATTATAGTGGAGCGTCTTTCCCTGCGACTTGATAAGCTGGCCTCCGATGGAGAGCACGTTTTCCTTGTGGCTGGTAGGGATACGTCGGCCTGCTGTTCCCGTAATGGTATCCGTCAAGGTGAAGTTGCGGTGCTCAAAGCTGGCAAACACTGTCAGTCCGGCCTTGGCCCATTTGTTGAATCCTTCCCGAAGGGCGATACCCACGGTGTTTTTGATAGAGAAGTTCTTGGTGACATCCAGTGAATCCTTTCCCAGATAGTTGTGCTCGAAATACGCCTCGTTCTGAGTGGTATTGTAAGAAATGTATTTTCTCCGGTTGATGTCCACATTGACGGTATGGATGAAGCTGGTGACCGGTACAAACTCTGTTTTGGTGATGGTATCGTTTTCGGTAGTCACGTCACGATAGAACCCTAAGTTGTAGCGATGGGTCAGGAAGGCGTGATATCCCGTATTATGGTTCCAGATGTCCGAAAGGTTGGTCGGGATGGAGTAAGTTTCATACGTACGGTTTCCTTCTGCCATCTCCAGCGGATTGGTGATGTAACGGTCGTCTGTGATACCTCCGTTTTCGGCCACTTTCAGGTTGTCATTGATGAAACTGAAATGCATGTCGTACTTGTCGCCGTGGTAATAGGCAAAGAGGTTGCCGTTGAACAAGGCAGTTGACTGGCTGGCATATTTACCACGTCCGTAAGTATAGTCGATGTCGAAGCCGAATCCCATCCGTTTGTTGACATTGACGGCAAAATACGCCTTGAAACGTTCTTCTCCATAGCGGCCGTCGCCTTGCTTGAAATAGGTCAGGTTGGTGAATGGCGATTTGGTGTTGGTATAAATTACGTCGTTTGGCTTCCTTACGGTGAAATCGTATGGGTCGGTAAAGAAAAACTGACTGCTTTCTTTCCGCTCAAAGAATACATGCGAGATACGTGGAGAGCCCAAGTTCCCCAGATAAGTGTAATGTCCGGTAGGGCCTCCCGTGTCGTTGGAGTTCTGGAATCCATGTTGCAACGTATCCACCGGAACCGGAGTCATTTCGCCAAAGCGTGTGTCGATTTTCCAGGCATTCAGTCCCACCGGTACCGTATTGGCGTCGATGACGGAGGTTGTATCTATCGGGTTTCCATTCCGGTCATACCTGTTGTTGTCCATTCCTGTGGCAGACATTCCTTGTCCGTATTGTGAAATGGTGTTCTGAGCGAACAATGTGCCGCACAGAAACAGGAGTATGGCTGTAAAAAGTATTTTCTTCATAATGGGGCAAAGATACAATAAAAAAGCGAAAACGGACGGTTGTACCTTTCAAAAAGTAGGGCGGTCGGATGGATTCTGAAGGTGCAGGGTAACCAAAAGGCCGCAAGGGAATTTATCTGTAGAATTTCCTTGCGGCCTTTTGGTTTCAGAGATATATCGGTTTCCGAGGGAAATCAGACTTCCTTGATGATTTCCATGCCGATTTTGATGGCTTCTTCATTCATCGGAATCAAGTGGTGGTGACGTTCGGGTAAGGTCTTATGCAATGCCTTTACCACACTGTCAATGGATACGATAGGGCGTATCTTGAGCAGGCCACCCAGCACAATCATGTTGAAGGTCTTGGCCATTTTCCGTTCGTTGGCTTCGTCCATGGCATCGATGCGGTACACATGGATGTCCTTGCGGGTCGGGGGATTGATGATGCCGTAGCCGTCGTAAATCAGTACTCCACCCGGTTTTACCTTGTTCTCAAACTTGGCAAGCGAAGGCTGGTTCAAGATGATGGCTGTATCGTATTTGCTGAGAATCGGGGAAGAGATACGTTCGTCGCTGACGATGACGGTGACGTTGGCCGTACCTCCGCGCTGTTCGGGACCGTAGGCAGGCATCCAGGTCACTTCCTTGTTTTCCATCAACCCGGAGTATGCCAGGATTTTTCCCATGGAAAGTACCCCTTGACCTCCAAATCCTGCGATGATAATTTCTTCTTTCATAGGTATGCGAATGATTATTTAATATCTGTAGTATCTTTCAGGTCGCCCAGCGGGTAGAACGGGAACATGTTCTCTTCCATCCATTTGTTGGCGGCTTCGGGTGACATTTTCCATCCGGAGTTGCAGGTAGACACAATTTCTACCAGGCTGGAGCCTTTTTTCTGCATGGAGCATTCAAAGGCTTTGCGGATGGCTTTCTTGGCCTTGCGGATGGCAGCCACTGACTGTACGGACTGGCGGGTGACGTAGGCGGTTCCCTGCAGGGTGGCAGCGATTTCTGTCATCTTCAGCGGGTAGCCGTGGATTTCCGGCACACGTCCGTAAGGGCAGGTGGAGGTCTTCATTCCCACCAGCGTGGTCGGGGCCATCTGTCCACCGGTCATACCGTAGATGGCGTTGTTGATGAAAATAATTGTAATGTGTTCGCCACGGTTCAATGCGTGGATGGTTTCTGCCGTACCAATGCAGGCCAAGTCACCGTCGCCTTGGTATGTGAATACCAGACGGTCGGGCCAGAGGCGTTTGATGGCGGTGGCCAAGGCAGGCGCACGTCCGTGTGCGGCTTCCTGGCAGTCGATGTCCAGGTAGTTATACATGAATACGGCGCATCCCACCGGACTTACTCCGACGGCTTTCTCGGCCATACCCATTTCGTCGATGACTTCGGCAATCAGTTTGTGGACTACTCCGTGGCTGCATCCCGGACAGTAGTGCATCGGGTTATCGTTCAGCAATCGAGGCTTCTGATAAACCAGATTTTCAGGTTTGATTATATCTTCTTTTGTCATAATTGGTTCTCCTGTAGTTTATCATAGAAAGAAACGGAACACGAACTCCATCATCTTCAGGAAAAGAGAGGCACCGCACACGTAGAAGAATACGGTCTTGTCGTCGCCCAAAGTGAAATAGAGAATTACGGAAATCAGTGCACCAATCATAAACAACACGTTTAAGACGGCTCTTATTCTGTCGGTATCCATAACTTATTTAATCAGTTTTTCTTTAATGGCTTCGATTACTTCATCCGGATCGGGAACGATACCGCCCAAGCGTCCGAAGTGCTCTACCGGTACTTTGCATTCTACGGCCAGACGGACGTCTTCAATCATCTGTCCGCTGTTCAGTTCCACGGTCAGGATACCTTTCACTTGTTTGGCTCTTTCTTTCAAAGCCTTGCTGGGGAAAGGCCACAGGGTAATCGGGCGGAACAGACCGACCTTGATTCCCTCTTCGCGGGCATGTTCCATGGCTTTCTGGGCGATACGGGCACACGAACCGAAGGCTACAATCAGGTATTCCGCATCTTCTGCGTCCAGCTCTTCATAGCGCGTTTCTTTCTCTTCGATTTCCGCATATTTGGCTTGCAGGTGCAGGTTACGCTGTTCCATTACCGCCGGGTCAAGTTCCAGCGAAGTGATGATGTTTGGCTTGCGTCCTTTGCAGCCGGTGGTAGCCCATGGACATTGTGCCAGAATTTCCTCTTCTGTCCGTCGGGGGCGGAATTCCGGAAGCACCACTTTTTCCATCATCTGACCGATGACTCCGTCGGCCAGAATCATGGCCGGGTTGCGGTATTTGAATGCCAGGTCGAAAGCCAGACCTACAAAGTCGGCCATTTCCTGTACGGAAGCCGGAGCCAGTGCGATGAGGTGATAGTCACCGTGTCCGCCACCTTTGGTGGTCTGGAAATAATCGGCCTGACTCGGCTGGATGGTACCCAATCCCGGACCGCCTCGCATGACGTTCACCACCAGACAAGGCAGTTCGGCTCCTGCAATGTAGGAGATACCCTCCTGCTTCAGACTGACACCCGGGCTGGATGAGGATGTCATGACCATTTTTCCGCTACCGGCGCCTCCATACACCATATTAATTGCCGCTACCTCACTTTCGGCCTGAAGCACTACCATTCCGGTGGTTTCCCAAGGTTTCTGTTCGGCAAGCGTTTCCAATACTTCAGATTGGGGAGTGATAGGGTAACCGAAGTAACCATCCACGCCGAAACGGATGGCGGCATGGGCTATAGCTTCGTTACCTTTCATAAGAACAACTTCTTCTGCCATAATTCTTAATTTTTGCTTGTTGGGCATTTTTTATTCTTCACATTTTGCTCTGTATACGGTGAGACATCCGTCCGGGCACACGATGGCGCACGAAGAGCATCCGTTGCAGGTATCTTCCACTACCTGCTGCACGAAATTATATCCTTTTTGATTTACTTTTGGGGTGAGCGACAGCACGTGCAACGGACAAGCTACCACGCACAGGTTGCATCCTTTGCAGCGTTCTGTATTTACTACAACCACACCTTTCATTTTAGCCATAGTTCTATTATATCTTATTGATTAAACATATCTTTGTTATAAAAATTGAGTATATCCATCATCATCGCTCTGGCTTCGGATGCCGGACTCTCCGGGTCCAAAGAGATTGCTTCCTGATAATTGTTCAGCGCACCCTGCCAGTCGCCTTTTTTCCGAAAGGCGTTCCCCAGAAGATAATAAGCTTCCGGAAGGGGGGAGGAAGCCGTGAGGAGTAAATCATTCAGGCAGGATATAGCGGTATCTACATTCCCTTCATTTATCAGTTGTCTGATGTGATTCAGTCGTTCATTCATGAGCTTTTATATCATATTGTAACCTTACAAAGATAGTCTTTAATTTGGTATAAGAGTCATTTTTGCGGAATAAATAGCATTTTTCTCCGAAAAAACTTTTTTGGAAGTGTGTATAATTCATTGTCTATTAGTCTCTTATAGTGCATCTCTTTTCGTTTCATTTGAAAAAGATGCATCGTTAACTATCTGCGGGCCAATGGATACCTGGAAACCGATGGGGGGATTCTTGTGACTTCTTGTCAGAATCCTGCCGAAAGGTTGAAAAATCTTTGAAAGTGTCGTTATTTCTTTTAACTTTGTGGCAATTTATTCATAAAGAAACAACTAATAATTAACTTTATCAGATAAAACTATGAACAGAATTCTTCAGAAGGAACATTTTTCCGAAAAAGTTTTTAAGCTGGTCATTGAGGCTCCCTTGATTGCGAAATCGCGCAAGGCCGGGCATTTTGTGATTGTCCGTGTGGGAGAAAAGGGAGAACGCATGCCGCTGACCATTGCTGCGGCCGACCCGGTGAAAGGAACCATCACGCTGGTGGTACAGGAGGTGGGGCTTTCGTCCACCCGTTTATGCGAATTGAACGTAGGCGATTATATTACAGATGTGGTTGGTCCGTTGGGAAAAGCCACTCATATTGAGAATTTCGGTACGGTAGTCTGTGCCGGAGGAGGAGTGGGGGTGGCTCCGATGCTCCCCATCGTGCAGGCATTGAAAGCTGCCGGCAACCGGGTGATTACCGTATTGGCCGGACGTACAAAGGAACTGATTATCCTGGAAAAGGAAATGCGGGAAAGTTCTGACGAAGTGATTATCATGACCGACGATGGTTCTTACGGACAGAAAGGACTGGTGACGGAAGGAGTGGAAGCGGTCATCAAGCGCGAGAAGGTGGACAAATGCTTTGCCATCGGTCCGGCTGTCATGATGAAGTTTGTCTGCCTGCTGACAAAGAAATACGACATCCCGACCGATGTGTCTCTGAACACCATCATGGTGGATGGAACGGGTATGTGTGGTGCCTGCCGTATCACCGTGGGAGGAAAGACGAAGTTCGTGTGTGTGGATGGTCCGGAATTCGACGGCCACCAGGTGGACTTTGACGAGATGCTCAAGCGTATGGGTGCTTTCAAGGACATCGAACGGGAGGAAATCCATAAGCTGGACGAGCATCCTGCGGCATGTGAAGCGGAACAGGCTGCTTCGGGCCGGAATGCGGAGTGGCGCGAAGCGTTGCGCAAGCGGATGAAGCCGAAAGAGCGTACCCTGATTCCTCGGGTGAAGATGAACGAACTGGACCCGGAATACCGCTCACACAGCCGCAAGGAGGAAGTGAACTTGGGACTGAACGAAGAACAGGCGCTGACGGAGGCCAAGCGATGTCTGGACTGTGCCAATCCTTCCTGTATGGAAGGTTGTCCGGTGGGCATTGATATTCCGGGCTTCATCAAGAACATTGAGCGTGGAGAATTTTTGGAAGCGGCGCGTACGTTGAAGAAAACCAGTGCACTTCCGGCTGTGTGCGGACGTGTCTGTCCGCAGGAAAAGCAGTGTGAGTCGAAGTGTATCCACTTGAAGATGGGGCACGAAGCAGTGGCCATCGGTTACTTGGAACGTTTTGCAGCCGATTACGAGCGGGAAAGCGGACAGGTTTTGGTCCCGGAAATTGCGGCCAAGAACGGCATCAAGGTGGCGGTGGTCGGTTCGGGACCCGCGGGATTGTCGTTTGCGGGCGACATGGCCAAGATGGGGTACGATGTGACCGTGTTCGAGGCCCTGCACGAAATTGGCGGTGTGTTGAAATATGGTATTCCGGAGTTCCGTCTGCCCAACAAGATTGTGGACGTGGAAATCGATAACCTGTCGAAGATGGGTGTCACTTTTGTGAAGGACTGCATCATCGGGAAGACCCTCAGTGTGGAAGATTTGGAGAACGAAGGTTACAAGGGAATCTTTGTAGCTTCGGGTGCCGGATTGCCTAATTTCATGAACATTCCGGGCGAGAACTCCATCAACATCATGTCGTCCAATGAATACCTGACCCGTGTGAATCTGATGGATGCGGCCAGTGAGGACGCCGACACTCCGGTGACCTTCGGTAAGCGAGTCGCTGTGATTGGAGGTGGAAATACGGCCATGGATTCTGTGCGTACGGCCCGCCGTCTGGGAGCGGAGAAGGCGATGATTATTTACCGTCGTTCGGAAGCAGAAATGCCGGCCCGTCTGGAGGAAGTGAAACATGCCAAGGAGGAAGGTGTGGAATTCCTGACCCTGCACAATCCGATTGAATACATTGCCGACGAGAAGGGTCGGGTGAAACAAGTGGTGTTGCAGAAAATGGAGTTGGGCGAGCCCGACGCCTCCGGTCGTCGCAGTCCGGTACCCATCCCGGGGGCTACGGTGACCTTGGACATTGACATGGCCATCGTCAGTGTGGGTGTGTCGCCGAATCCGATTGTACCTCATTCCATTCCGGGTTTGGAACTGGGACGTAAGGGTACCATCGCAGTGAACGAGGACATGCAGTCGTCCATCCCGACCATCTATGCCGGAGGGGATATCGTACGCGGTGGAGCTACTGTGATTCTGGCCATGGGCGACGGACGCCGTGCGGCAGCCGCCATGAACCGTCAGCTTCAGAAAGCATGAACCTTTGCGGGGAAATAGCATAAAAAAACGCAAGGACGTTTGGGAAAAAACGTCTTTGCGTTTCCTTTAAAACGTCCTTGCGTTTTAGATAAAATGTCCTTGTGTTTTGAGTAAAACGTAAGGACGTTTTTTATGGGGTTACTGGCGGAGCAGCGTACGTGTGATTTCACCGGTGTACATGGTGTACGATTTGCTGCTATCTGCTTGGATGTTAAGTGATTTCAGGTCGTCTGCCGTCATTTTCTGGCTCATGGACTTCTTGCACTCAATCACTGCAGCCGGTTGGGTGCTTCCCTGTGCGTAGAAGGTAATCTTATATTCCGTGCACTGTTCCATCAGGGCGCTGAGGGCGATGCGGTCTTGTGCAATCAGCAGGTAGGCCACGTTCTTGTTGAACATTTTTCCGAAGCCTCCCCAGTTTTCCGGTTTGATTTCGATTTCTTCCTCATTGGCCGTCAGAGTGATGCGTCCGTTCTGCAGCTGGCTGTTCCAGTTGTCAGTAAGTTTTGTCACATCCACATCTTTCAGTTCGCCGGTCAGTGCCGGAGCCAGTGGGGTGGCAGGTACGGTTGCGGCAGGAGTTGCCTCGTTAGCCAGCACCTTTTGTCCCAGCGCATCGGTAGCCGACTGGAAAAGCTGGTCTTTCAGGTCGATGGTTTCGCGGCGGAACTTTCCGCAGATGGGGGCAAGTTTCGTTTTCTTCTTGTTCAGTGCCATGTCATCGGTAATCCATTCTTCGGCTGTGTATTTCTGTCCTCCGTCACGGTTTTCGTCATACCAGTAGCGGATGCGGGTCATGGTCATCTGGCATACGCCGTCGGTCACATGGATAAGATACTGGTAGTAGATACGGGTGCGGTCCAGTGAAAGGGCGGAGGAGGAGAAGACAATGTATTCCTCAGCCGAAGCGGCAATGTCACCTTCTTCTTCACTCGTATAAACCACCCGGCTCTGCAGCTTTCCATCGGGTTTGAAGCGGTTGTTGGCCCAGTCAAGCATTTGCTGGTACAGTTGTTCTTTGGAGAGAGAAGGAGCCTTGATTTCATGATTGAAAGTCACTTTCCCGTCTTCCAGGGTGATGGCTCCTGCCAGATACTTCGGGTCGGAGTTTTCTTTTTTATCCTTGGCCATGCCGAACAAAGGCAGACAGGCCAATAGAATGAATAACAGTTTTTTCATAATTCGTATAATGGTTTACAATTTAATTTTCTGGAGTGAAGATAGCGATTTCCGCCATATTGCTTGTAAAGATAGCCATTTTTTTTCTCCTGCATGCAGGAATCGGATTTCTTATCATTTTTTTGCGGGTCGCTGTCATTCTGTCATTTGTGTGGAAGGTATGATATTTGCGGGAATTGTTCAGAATAAAAGTACTGGAGTGATATGGATACAGCAAACAACGGACGAGTGGTGATTATGAATTTCACGGGTGTGTACGACTGGGAACGTTTTTCCCATGAGCGGAATTACACGTGGCTGGATTGCACGCATCTGAAGGGTACGGAATGTTATTGTGACAAAGAAGGGGCCGGCGCTTTGAAGCGGTTGATAGCCGGTTATCCGGCCCGGGGGATTCACTTTATCGATTCCGGCAATTATCATTATCTGACAAAATTCTGGACCGACAAGATTCGGCAGCCTTTTTCACTGGTGGTGTTTGACCATCATCCTGACATGCAGCCTCCGCTGTTTGAGGGTGTGATCTCTTGTGGAGGATGGGTGAAGGACGTGATGGACACCAATCCTTACGTACGGAATGTGATTCTGGCAGGAGTATCGGAAAAATTGAAGGAGGTTATTCCGGAGGCCTGTCGGGAGCGGGTGATTTTCTATGGCGAGAAGGAGCTTTCGCATGAAGAGGCTTGGAAACAGTTTTCTGTGCAGCATGTGGAAGGACCTGTATACTTGTCAATTGATAAGGATGTATTGGATGCGCAATCTGCTGCGACCAACTGGGACCAGGGGACGCTTTCACTTCCGGAACTGGAGCAACTGCTGTCGGTGGTATTGCACCATGAACAAGTGATTGGAATTGATATTTGTGGAGAATGCCCTACCACCTTGGATATTTTCAAAGAAAAGCAGGAAGTGGCCCTCGACAGCAAAGCCAACCAGGAACTGCTGGATTTCTTTTGGCGTAACAAGCAGGCAGAATGAAAAAAATCCCGCTTCCAACCTTGTGGAAACGGGATTTTCTATTTCATCTCAATGAATAAGGTTTCCCTGAATGTGCTTAGGGAAAGAATTACCGAACCGGCATCTTGTCAATCCTTGCCTGATGACGTCCGCCTTCAAAGTCGGTCGTAAAGAATTCCGTCATAATCTTGTCGGCAGTGGCTTCATCGATGAAACGTCCCGGCATGACCAATACGTTGGCATCATTGTGCTGACGGGCCAGATGGGCGATTTCCGGAATCCAGCAAAGTGCCGCACGGATACCTTGGTGTTTGTTCAGCGTCATGCTGATGCCTTCTCCGCTTCCGCAGATGGCAATTCCCGGATAGCATTCGCCTTTTTCTACAGCCAGAGCCAATGGATGTGCATAATCGGGATAGTCGCAGCTTTCAGTAGAGTAAGTACCAAAATCCTTGTATTCCCACCCCTTAGCTTCCAGCCATTTTTTTACGTATTGTTTCAATTCAAATCCGGCATGGTCGGATGCAAGTCCTATCGTTTTCATCAGAGCATTTCTTTTACTTGGTTATACACATTTTCTGCGGTGAATCCCAATTTTTCATCCAGCACTTTGTAAGGAGCAGAGAAACCGAATGATTCCAGACCCCAGATTTTGCCGTTGGCACCTACCAATCCGAGCAAGTTCACCGGCAGACCGGCGGTCAGACCGAATACTTTGGCTCCGGCAGGAAGGATGCTTTCCTGATATTCCTTGCTCTGGCTGCGGAACAGACCTTCCGACGGAACAGATACGATGCGTGTCTTGATGCCGTCTTTGTGCAGCAGTTCGGCTCCGGCTACCAAGGTAGAAACTTCAGAACCGGAAGCTACCATGATGACATCCGGATTTTCATCAGAACCGGCTACGATGTAGGCTCCTTTGGCAGCCTGTGCGTAGTCTGTGCCTTCCGGCAGCATGTTGATGTTCTGGCGAGACAGAATCAGGGCAGACGGAGTGTCGGTATTTTCCATAGCCAGTTTCCAGCATACAGTCGTTTCTTCGGCATCGGCCGGACGGAGAACCAGCATGGAGTTCTTGCCGTGATGGTTTTTCAGTTTTTCCATCAAACGGATTTGTGCTTCCTGTTCCACCGGTTCGTGTGTCGGTCCGTCTTCCCCTACGCGGAATGCATCGTGTGTCCAGATGAATTTCACTGGCAGCTGCATGAGGGCAGCCATACGTACAGCCGGTTTCATGTAGTCGGAGAATACGAAGAAGGTACCGCAAGCAGCAATCACACCGCCATGCAAAGCCATACCGATGCAGCAGCAAGCCATGGTCAGCTCGGCTACTCCGGCCTGGAAGAAGGCACCGCTGAAGTCACCGTTGGTAAAGGCGTGAGTCTGTTTCAGGAAACCGTCGGTCTTGTCAGAGTTTGACAAGTCGGCAGATGCACAAATCATGTTGGGAACCTGCTGTGCCAGTGCGCCCAATACGGTAGCTGAAGCGTTGCGGGTTGCATCGTTAGCCTTTTGCTGGATGTGAGCCCAGTCCACTTTCGGTGCGGCACCGCTGAACCATTCTTTCAGCTGTGCGGCTTTTTCCGGATTGGCGGCGGCCCATGCAGCTTCTTCTTCGTGACGGGCAGCTGTGATGGCTTTCAGTTCTTCTGCACGTTTGGCATAGATTTCTTTTACGTCGTCGAAGATAACGAACGGATTTTCCGGGTCACCTCCCAGGTTGAGGATGGTATTCTTGTAAGCATCGCCACCCAACGGAGCTCCGTGAGTCTTGCAGTTGTGCTCGTAAGAAGTGTTGTCTGCCTTGCGGGCACCCTTACCCATGATACATTTACCGATGATCAGAGTCGGGCGTTTGCTTTCTGCTTTGGCAGCGTTCAAGGCTGTGCGGATTTCTTCACAGTCGTTACCGTTGATTTCGATGACGTTCCATCCCCATGCACGGTATTTCATGGCTGTATCTTCCGTGGTTACATCCTTAGTCTCAGTAGACAGCTGGATTTCATTGGAGTCGTAGAACATAATCAGGTTGTCCAGTCCCAGGCATCCGGCAATACGTCCGCTGCCCTGAGAGATTTCTTCCTGAATACCTCCGTCTGAAATATATGCATAGATGGTTTCTTTTGCAAAGGTAGGATTGCCTGTGCGGGCTGCCAGGAATTTGGCTGCGATAGCGGCACCTACGGCAAAAGTGTGACCTTGTCCCAGCGGACCGGATGTGTTTTCAATGCCACGCATCACGTCCACTTCCGGATGTCCCGGAGTCGGAGAACCCCACTGGCGCAGTTGCTGTAATTCTTCCAATGTGAATTTTCCGATGAGTGCCAGTTGTGAATACAACATCGGAGACATGTGACCCGGGTCGAGGAAGAAACGGTCGCGTCCTTCCCATTTCGGATTTTGTGGGTCGTACTGCAGGTATTCTGCATACAATACATTAATGAAATCGGCTCCGCCCATTGCGCCTCCGGGGTGACCGGATTTGGCTTTTTCAACCATTGAAGCAGCTAAAATACGAATATTATCAGCAGCGTGGTTCATAACTTGTTTGCTGTTCATATAATTAATTTTTTAATTTGTATGCTACATAAGGCAGACGCCGCTATTGGCGCCTGCTTCTTGAATTTATGAGCAAAGGTATGACATTTATATGTAAATTACAAAGTGGAAGTAACTTAATTTATTTCACACTTTTTTACTTCTTGTATTTTACAGCAGCCTCTTCTACAGGCAGACAAGCCTTGTATTTTTCAATATAGGCGTTGAATCCGGCTACGTCTTCCGGTGTAGGTGATACCTCTACGCCTGCATTGCCTGCGAAAACTTTTTCGTCAAGAAAATCGGCCAGCGACTGCTTCTTGTCATTGTTTACCAGATAAGAACCCAGCAGGGCGATACCCCATGCGCCACCTTCACCGGCTGTCTCCATGACGGAAATCGGGGAATTGATGGCTGCAGCAAGCACTCTTTGTCCTACACCTTTGGTGCGGAACAAACCGCCATGACCTGTAATGCGGTCGACTTTGATTTTCTCTTCGTTGAAGAGGATGTCATTTCCAATTTTCAGTACGCCTACAGAAGCATACAGATGGGCGCGCATGAAATTGGCCAGGTTGAATTTGTCGTTGGCTGTACGCAGGAACAGCGGGCGTCCTTCTGTCAGTCCTGTCACAGGTTCACCTGAGAAGTAGTTGTAGGAAATCAGTCCGCCACAATCTGCATCGCCTGTCAGCGCGTTGTTATACAGTTTGCCGAAGATTTCGTCCATGTCTACCGGCATGCCCATCAGTTCCTGGTATTCCTTGAACAGGTTGACCCATGCGTTCAAGTCGGAGGTACAGTTGTTGCAATGTACCATGGCTACCAGACTACCGTCGGGGGTAGTCACCATGTCAATCATTTCATACGGTTTTGACAGGTCTTTTTCCAATACAATCATGGAGAAAGAAGAGGTACCTGCTGATACGTTACCCGTGCGTTGCTTGACAGCATTGGTAGCTACCATTCCAGTGCCGGCATCTCCTTCCGGAGGACATACGGGTATGCCTGCTTTCAAGTGGCCTGATACATCCAGCTTCTTGGCACCTTCTTCGGTCAAGCAACCGGCATTTTCTCCGGCCAGCAAAACTTTGGGCAGGATGTCGGTCAGTTTCCAGCTGAATCCGTAAGGAGCTACCAGCTTGTCGAACTTGGCTACCATTTCGGCAGAATAGTTCTTTGTGGCAGGGTCGATAGGAAGCATACCGGAAGCATCGCCGATGCCCAGTACCTTTTCACCGGTAATCTGCCAGTGTACGTAGCCGGCAAGTGTGGTAAGGAACGTAATGTCTTTTACGTGCTCTTCCTTGTTCAGGATGGCCTGATAAAGGTGAGAGATACTCCATCTCAAAGGAATGTTGTAGACGAACAGTTCAGACAGTTCGGCAGCAGCTTTCCCGGTGTTGGTATTTCTCCAGGTGCGGAAAGGTACCAGAATCTCTTCCTTGTTGTTGAAAGCCATGTAGCCGTGCATCATGGCACTGATGCCGATGGCTGCCAGCGTTTCTATTTCTATGCCATATTGTTTCTTTACGTTGGCGCGGAGATCGGCGTAACAATCTTGTACACCAGCCCAGATAGCTTCAATGCTGTAGGTCCAGAGTCCGTCTACCAGCTGGTTTTCCCACGTGTGGCTACCTTGTGCGATGGGTTTGTTTTCCTGGTCAATCAAGACAGCTTTGATTCGGGTGGAACCGAATTCAATACCCAGAATGGCCTTGCCTGCCTCAATGGTTGACTTAGCATCTGATTTCATATCAAAATCAACAATTTAAAGTTAAGAAATAAAGCAATATTAAAAATTAAAAGTGCTGCCAGAAAGAAATTTTCTGTCCAGCACTTTTAATGAGACTGACAAAGTATTAGCAGAGTGCTTTGTTCAGCATGTAGTATACTTCGTTCATGCGAAGTTCTTTCTTGAATTCACCGATGGTAGTGTCTTTGTTGATGTGTACCATTTCAATGCCGGCGATTTCAGCATAGTCTTCCCAGTATTCTGCAGTCAGGTCGTATGAGAAGCAAGAGTGGTGTGTACCACCAGCCAGAATCCATGCACCAGCACCGATTTCGAAGTTAGGCATCGGTTTCCAGAGGGCAGAAGCAACCGGCAATTTTGGCAGCGGTTTCGGTTCGATGCATTCTACATCGTTTACAATCAGACGGAAGCGGTTGCCAAGGTCTACTACAGTAGCTGTACATCCTGTACCTACTTTGGAAGTGAAGACAAGACGTGCAGTCTGGCTCTTGCGAACGCCGATACCCAGGAAGTGTACTTCCAGACGAGGCTTCTTGGCAGCAATCATCGGGCAAACTTCCAGCATGTGGGCCTGCAGGATGGCACTGTTTTCACCGTCGAAGTTCAGTGTGTAGTCTTCCAGGAAAGAACATCCGTTAGGCAATCCCTGATTCATTACCCATACGGTACGGTACAAAGCAGCTGATTTCCAGTCGCCTTCTGCTCCGAAACCATATCCTTCTGCCATCAGGCGCTGAGAAGCCAATCCCGGAATCTGGTCGAAGTGGCTGCCGTCTGTCTGACCCAGGTCGTCGAAGTTGGTCGTGAAACCTTTGGCACCTTTTGCTTTCAGGATGGCACGGAGAGCCAGTTCAGCTTTGGCTGAGTTCCATACTTTCTGGTAGGCTTCTGTAGATTTGTCTTCCAGTTCAGCGTCATGGTCGTATTCGTTGAAGTAAGTTTTTACCAATGCATCCACATCTTCGTCTTTTACAGCCTTGTGGTATTCCATCAGTTCGCTTACCGGGCAGTAGTCTACATGGTATCCCATGCGCTGTTCAGCTTCTACTTTGTCACCGTCGGTAACGGCTACATTGTTCATCTGGTCGCCGAAGCGGATAATCAGCATATCCTGTGCGTCAGCCCATGCAGCACATACACGCATCCAGACAGCAATCTTCTTCTGAGTAGATTCTTCTTTCCAGTAACCTACTACCACTTTGCGACGGATACGCATGCGAGTGCAGATATGACCGAATTCGCGGTCGCCGTGAGCAGACTGGTTCAGGTTCATGAAATCCATGTCCATTGTGTCCCATGGAATTTCTTTGTTGAACTGAGTGTGCAGATGGAGCAACGGTTTTTTCAATTGCTGCAAGCCGTGAATCCACATCTTGGCCGGAGAGAAAGTGTGCATCCAAGTGATGATACCGATACATTTTTCGTTGTTGTTGGCTGCTTTGAATACGGCTTCTACTTCTTTTGAAGAGTTGGCTGTTCCTTTATATACCACTTTCACAGGCAGTTTGCCGCTGGCGTTCAAACCTGCTACCATTTCGTTGCTGTGTGCGTCTACTGCGATGACTGCATCGCCTCCGTAAAGGAGCTGAGCTCCGGTTACGAACCATACTTCATATTGATCAAATGTGTTCATAGTGATTGTATTTTATAATTAATTGGTTGGCTTTGTTGTTATTTCTTTTGTCCGTAGTAAGCGTTCGGACCGTGTTTGCGGCTGAAGTGTTTTTCCACCAGCAGCGGGTTCATGGTCAGGTGCGGGTTGATGGCGTAAGCAATGCTGGCCATCTTTGCCACTTGTTCCATGACTACGGCATTGTGTACGGCATCGTGTGCATCTTTACCCCATGAGAAAGGTCCGTGATTCTTTACGAGCACTCCCGGAGTATGTACCGGATTCATGCCCTCGAAGCGTTTCACGATGACATTTCCCGTTTCCAGTTCGTAGGTACCCTTCACTTCCTCTTCTGTCATGTCGGCTGTGCAGGGAATTGCCTCGTGGAAATAGTCTGCATGAGTGGTACCGATGTTCGGAATGTCGCATCCGGCCTGTGCCCAGGCAGTGGCATAAGTAGAGTGGGTGTGTACCACTCCGCCGATTTCAGGGAAAGCCTTGTAGAGAACCAGATGGGTAGGGGTGTCACTTGAAGGGCGCAAATTGCCTTCCACTACGTTTCCTTCCAAATCGACTACTACCATATCCTCAGCTTTCATTTCATCGTAAGACACTCCGCTAGGTTTGATGACTACCAGTCCGCTTTCACGGTCGATGGCAGACACATTTCCCCACGTAAAAATCACCAGTCCGTGCTTTACCAAATCCAGGTTTGCATGGAAAACTTCTTCTTTTAGTGCTTCTAACATGTGATTAAAGTTTAAATTTCGGATCCTTCTGATATGCCTTGTCATTAAATTTATAAAGAGAGGCTCCTCTTCTGGATCCTGTTTTATCTATTTTATCAGTTTTCTCAATAAATCCCATTTCTGCGATGCGCTTGCGGAAATTGCGCTTGTCCATCGGTTCGCCGTAGATGGCTTCATACAGGCTTTGCAGCTGAGTCAAGGTGAACAGCTCGGGAAGCAGGTTGAAGCCGATGGGGGCTCTCGATGCCTTCTGGCGCATGATGGCACGTGCTTTCTCCACCATCTCGTTGTGATCGAAAATAAGGTCGGGAATTTCATTGATGTTTATCCAATGCGCATTGTGCTGCTGCACCAGTTCCCGGTCATATTCGTTGATGTTGATAAGCGCATAATAGGCCAGTGAAATTACGCGTTCTCCCGGGTCGCGGTCTATGGCACCGAATGCCCCAATCTGGTCCATGTACACATTTTCCAGACCGGTCAGCTCGCTCAGTACCCGTTTGGCCGCATCGTCCGCACTTTCGTTTTCCTGGATGAATCCTCCCATCAGAGACCATTGGCCCATTGCCGGCTCAAAATTTCGTTTCAGCAGCAATAAGTTCAGTTCTCCTTTTTCGAATCCGAAAATGATGCAGTCGATGCCGACGTAGAATTTGGGATTATGCTTATAGTAAGTGGTCATTCAATTTTTGACTTTTTGTTCTTTTCAACTAGGTTTCTTGTGGGGCTCTGTCATTTCTCCACTGTAAATTTGAAGATACAGTGACTCTGGTAAGTTTGTCCTGGAGCCAGAATAACAGAAGGCCATTGGGGCTTGTTGGGACTGTCGGGATAGTGCTGTGTTTCCAGACAAACGGAAGCCCGCTGTGGATAGGCGATGCCTTTCTTTCCTTTCACCGTTCCGTCCAGGAAGTTTCCTGTATACACCTGGATACCAGGTTCATTGGTGTATACCTCCAGGCTGATGCCTGTGGTTGGACAAGTCAGTTTGGCTGCCAGCTGGTTGATGTCACCTTTGGTCTTCAAAACCCAGTTATGGTCGAATCCGTTACCGAATTTCACTTGTTCGTTGCTGAAGTCTGTGACATCCGGACTAATGGTCTTCGGTGTGTTGAAGTCGAACGGAGTATCTTTTACTGCCATCATTTCGCCGGTGGTCATGAAGGTGCTGTCTACCGGTGTGATGCTGTCGGAAGCCACATAAAGCACGTGGTCAGTAGCCGGTTTTGAAGGGTCGCCGCTCAGGTTGAAATACGAGTGGTTGGTCATGTTGATGACAGTTGTCTTGTCGGTAGTGGCATCATACTGGATGTCGATGGCATTGTCGGCTGTCAGGGAATAGGTTACATGAGCCGTTACGTTGCCCGGGAAGTTATTGTCTCCATCCGGTGATTTCATGGTCAGCACAAGGGTACTGTCGTTCGTCTGGTTGGCCTCATATACCTGATATTGCCATCCGGTAGGCCCGCCGTGCAGGCAGTGACCGAAGTTGTTTGTCGGAAGTTGGATTTCCTGTCCGTCAAGAGTGATTTTGCCTTTGTTGATTCGGTTGGCATAACGCCCGATGGCTGCACCGAAATCACTCGGAATATTTTGATAATCTGCGATACTGTCAAATCCGAGAACCACATCCGTCATCTTGCCGTTCTTGTCTGGAACCATGATGGATACAAGACGTCCTCCGAAGTTGGTCACACAGACTTCCATGCCCTGATGATTTTTCAAAGTATAGAGTTTGACAGGTTTGGTACCTTCCACTAAAGTTTCGAAGTTGGCAGGGTTCAAGCCTGATAATGTCAGTTCCGGTTGCTGGGTCTTCTTGGAAGCGCAACCGCTCAATACTGCAAGGATGATACTTGCCCCTAGTAAAGATTTATTCATGCTTTTCATGTGAATTATTGAAGTTTTTTATTTATGGTGTAAAAGTAACACTTAAAACAATTACTTGTTCTTTTTTTCAAATGTTTTTCAACATAGAATGTATGTTTTTCGATAGTTTTCCTATAAACGTGGAAGAGGATATACAATTTCCTGCATATCCTCTTCCATTATAAGTTGTTGGTTTTTGGATTACCAGAAATATGCATAGAACAATGCACACAGGACCACAACGCCCAATGTGGCAATGACATCCCACATATTCCAGCTTTCACGGATGGCTTTCTTGTAGTCGCCTGTGAATGTGATGGCGGCAATCTGTTCAGATGTCGGTTTGGCAGTAAACATGGATACTACGTACATCAGAATGACGATGAATACAAGTAACCACACTTCGAAAATCAGCCAGTTGGTCTGCCAGAACCAAGAGGTATATTCCCAGAATGCACCGTCCATGACAGCTTTGCCTGAGTCGGTGATTACATTAGTCAGCAAACGTACCATACCGATAAGGAAGCCACCGATAAGTCCCCATTCTCCGGCTTTCGGAGTGATGCGCTTCGAGAAGATACCAAGGGTAAATACAGCCACCATGGCAGGAGCAATCAGTGATTGGATATCTTGGAGATAAGAATACAGGTTACCCATGTTCATCATGATAGGCATCCAAGCCAGTCCCAGGAGTACGACTACGACGGTAGCGATACGTCCTACCATTACGTAGTGGCTTTCACTCATGCCTTTTTTCATCGGTTTGTAGAAGTCTTCTGTAAACAAGGTGGCGCAGCTGTTGAAGAAGGCAGCCAAAGAAGCTACAAGGGCACAGATGAAACCGATGGTTACGATACCTTTCACGCCGGCCGGCAGGATATTCTTTACCATCATGGCGAAAGCGCCGTCTGTGTCATGTGTGTTGGTGATATCCATGACGATGCTGCTGCCGGTCTTTTGAGAGAGTGCGAAAGCCACCATACCCGGAATCAGGAACATGAATACTGGCAGCAGTTTGAAATAGCCGGCTGCGATTGTACCGCGGCGTGCACGGGCCATGACTTTGCGGTTGTCTTCTCCTTTGGTTTGTCCGAGTACACGTTGTACGATATGCTGGTCAGTACACCAGTACCAGAAACCGATGATGGATGCTCCGAGGAATACTACGTAGCCAGGGAACTGCGGATACATGGGGTCGGCAGGGTCGGTGTGGAACATGTGGGTTGTACCGAAACCGTCGTGTGCGGCGTTACATGCGGCCATCATTTGTGACCATCCTTCCGAAATACTGCCGTCACCGAGCATGTTCAAACCCAGGAATAAAACGAGGAATGAGCCGATGATTAATATCGGGGTCTGGATGGCAGATAGTGTCATGACTCCTTTCATGCCGCCGAAAACTGTGAATACGGCTGTGATGAAGATAAGGCCGAGTGCACCCCACCAGAATGGAAGTCCGAGCAGGTATTCGAAGAAGATACCGCCGGTGAAGGCTGTTACGGATACTTTTGTCAGCACGTAGGCAATCAGAGTGATGATGGATAGCCATGAACCGGTACGCTGGGTATAGCGGAATTTCAGGAAGTCCGGCATGGTGATAATTTTCCCCATTTTATTATTCAACAACTGGTAAAAAGGTACAAACAGCCATCCAAGAATAAGAATCATCCAGCCTTGCATTTCCCAGTGTGCCATTCCCACACCGTCTTTTGCACCTGTACCGGCCAATCCTACCAGATGTTCAGAACCGATATTGGCTGCAAAAATGGCAGCACCGATGATATACCAAGGTTCTCCTTTTCCGAAAAGGTAATCCTGACTGTCGGCACCTTTCATCTTTTCATGATCTTTTTTGATTGTACGGTAAACAGCCCATACAATAGCCATGACCCCGACGGCGAGAACCAGCCAGTCGAGCCAAATAAACTCAGTTGAATTCCAATTCATAATTGTAAGTATTTTAATGATTTGTGTATTGATTCCGTGGCTATCAAAAGTTACTCTTATTTTATTTGTTTTTCAAAGTGTATTAGTAACACTAATTCGACTGCAATATTACGGATAAGTGTAAAATTACACTAATAAATTCTCATGTTTTAGAGCATGTTTCTTCGTTTTTTTTGTTTCTCTTCTGCTTTTAACTTTTAAGGGGAGGGAAGGAGGGGAGTTTATGTGGGCTTTTGCAGTTTCCCCGGTATTTGCTTGTTGCCTTATAGCGTGCAGGGGGGAGAGTTTCTGCAATATTGGAAAGGTGATGCCCGTAGGTGAGGAGCCTATGATAATGTGGAGAATTGAAAAGTCCCGACAGGCTTCCTCGGGAAGGAGTCGGGACTTTCAGCTTATTTGTGAGTGATATGTTTTTGTAGTCTTATTTTTGTAGCATCTGGAACAGTTTGTCCAGTTTCGGGGCCATGATAATTTCTGTCCGGCGGTTTTTTGCCCGTCCTTCAGCACTTTCGTTGTCGGCAACAGGCATGAATTCACCACGTCCGCAGGGTTGTATCTGAAGTGGGTTGACTTGGTATTTTTCAATCAGGATACGCACCACGGAGGTAGCTCGGATAACGCTTAAGTCCCAATTGTCCTTGAATTGTGCAGTGTGGATGGGCTTGTTGTCAGTATGTCCTTCAATGTAAACGTCTATTTCCGTCTGTTTGTTCAATACCTCAGCCAGTTTTCCCAGGGCTTCTTCACCTCGTTTATCCAGTTTGGCGCTTCCGGACTGGAACAGCAGTTTGTCCGACATGGCTACATACACTTTCCCGTTCTGTTCCCGTACTGTCAGTTCGTCACTGCTGAAGCCGAGCAATGCATCTTTTACACTGCTGAGCAGGTCTTGTACTTTGGCATTCTGCTGGTCAATCATTCCTTGCAGTTGCTGAATGGTTTTTTCCCGTTCGTCCAGTTCTTTCAGTTTTTCTCCTAGCAGGGAATTCAGCTTTTCCTGTTCGTTCATGTTGCTGGACAACAGTTGCTGATAATGCCGTATGGAGTTTCCCTGGCGGTTGGTGTCTTGCTGCAATTTGTCTATTTGCTTGCGCATCTTTTCCATCTCATTGTGGCATTCATTCAGCTGGCCTTGCAGGTTATCTCCCCTGGAAAGGGCTTCTATTCTGCCGTTTTCGGCGATAAGGAATTTCTTCTTGGTTACGCAGGATGTGCTACCTATTATTAAGAGACCTGCGAGTGCGATTAAGGGTGCTTTTCTCATTGTTTTATATTTTTCTGCAAAGATATACGAGTTTACGCTATATCAGATAATATAAAAGCCTTTTTTGAAAAGAGGAGTTCATCATAAGCTATTGTATTGTCAGTGTCTGGTTGTGGCCGGACGGTGGAGCTTAGATTTTATTTTTTTTGAAAATTCTGTATATCAACCTGTTATAAGATTTCTCCTATAGGATAAAAAAACGTACTTGTGTTTGACTCAAAACGTAAGTACGTTTGGTTTGAAACGTAAGTGCGTTTTAATCAAAACTCTTTGGCGTTTTAGTTGAAACGTAAGTGCGTTTTCTGTGGGTGTCAAAAGTCTACACTTCATAAGTCTTCGTGGATTTTCTTGTGAGTGCTTTCCTATGTATAGATGTCTTCCTTTCTTTGGAGGATGTTCGGTTTATATGCATGTGTAGACGTATACGTTTTATGTATACGTGCGCACATGCGCCCGCGCGGAATACATAATGTGGGGCTGTTCCCGTCCGTTTCCGGAGGGGTCGGAAAAATATGTCATGCAATACATTCTGTTTCAGTGACTTATAAAAATATTCAAAAATTTCTTCAAAAAAGAGTGTGATAAAAGTTGCAGGATCGGAAAAAGTGCGTACCTTTGCAACCGCTTTCGAGAGGGAGAGCCGCTGAGAATGACAGACTGGTGAAGAGAGGCAGACTTTCAAAGGCGCTGCACCCGAGTATCTTACCTTGCAAGACGGCAAGGGAGCGAGAAACGGATAAGCCCGGCGAGGTCATCCCGAGAAACTTTTTCGGAAAAAACTTTCGGAAAAATTTGGAGGGAAAGAAAAAACGCCTTACCTTTGCAGACGCTTTCCCGCTGAAACGGGAGCACGAAAGAAAGATAGTTCTTTGAAAGACTTTAGATAAACAAACGAAGATGTAGTACAAGAAGTAGTCTTATATATAATGTATATATGGGATGAAACAAGAACCGTCAATAACCTGAAAAAGGATATAGAGAATCGGTTTCCTGAAACAGAATCAACGGTACCCGCAAGGGTAAGAAAATATTTTACAATGAAGAGTTTGATCCTGGCTCAGGATGAACGCTAGCTACAGGCTTAACACATGCAAGTCGAGGGGCAGCATGAACTTAGCTTGCTAAGTTTGATGGCGACCGGCGCACGGGTGAGTAACGCGTATCCAACCTTCCGTACACTCAGGGATAGCCTTTCGAAAGAAAGATTAATACCTGATGGTATGATGAGATTGCATGGTAACATCATTAAAGATTCATCGGTGTACGATGGGGATGCGTTCCATTAGATAGTAGGCGGGGTAACGGCCCACCTAGTCGACGATGGATAGGGGTTCTGAGAGGAAGGTCCCCCACATTGGAACTGAGACACGGTCCAAACTCCTACGGGAGGCAGCAGTGAGGAATATTGGTCAATGGGCGCGAGCCTGAACCAGCCAAGTAGCGTGAAGGATGAAGGTCCTACGGATTGTAAACTTCTTTTATAAGGGAATAAAGTCACCCACGTGTGGGTGTTTGTATGTACCTTATGAATAAGCATCGGCTAACTCCGTGCCAGCAGCCGCGGTAATACGGAGGATGCGAGCGTTATCCGGATTTATTGGGTTTAAAGGGAGCGTAGACGGGTCGTTAAGTCAGCTGTGAAAGTTTGGGGCTCAACCTTAAAATTGCAGTTGATACTGGCGTCCTTGAGTACGGTTGAGGCAGGCGGAATTCGTGGTGTAGCGGTGAAATGCTTAGATATCACGAAGAACCCCGATTGCGAAGGCAGCCTGCTAAGCCGCGACTGACGTTGAGGCTCGAAAGTGTGGGTATCAAACAGGATTAGATACCCTGGTAGTCCACACGGTAAACGATGGATACTCGCTGTTGGCGATAGACTGTCAGCGGCTTAGCGAAAGCGTTAAGTATCCCACCTGGGGAGTACGCCGGCAACGGTGAAACTCAAAGGAATTGACGGGGGCCCGCACAAGCGGAGGAACATGTGGTTTAATTCGATGATACGCGAGGAACCTTACCCGGGCTTGAATTGCAGACGAATTGCTTGGAAACAGGCAAGCCGCAAGGCGTCTGTGAAGGTGCTGCATGGTTGTCGTCAGCTCGTGCCGTGAGGTGTCGGCTTAAGTGCCATAACGAGCGCAACCCTCGTGTCCAGTTACTAGCAGGCAAGCTGAGGACTCTGGACAGACTGCCATCGTAAGATGTGAGGAAGGTGGGGATGACGTCAAATCAGCACGGCCCTTACGTCCGGGGCTACACACGTGTTACAATGGGGGGTACAGAAGGCAGCTACCGGGCGACCGGATGCCAATCCCGAAAGCCTCTCTCAGTTCGGACTGGAGTCTGCAACCCGACTCCACGAAGCTGGATTCGCTAGTAATCGCGCATCAGCCACGGCGCGGTGAATACGTTCCCGGGCCTTGTACACACCGCCCGTCAAGCCATGAAAGCCGGGGGTACCTGAAGTGCGTAACCGCAAGGAGCGCCCTAGGGTAAAACTGGTAATTGGGGCTAAGTCGTAACAAGGTAGCCGTACCGGAAGGTGCGGCTGGAACACCTCCTTTCTGGAGAGGGACCGACGAAGGTTCTTGCCTTGTGCTGCAGATGAGTTTGTTTTTCGATATGAAGAGAGAAAGATGAAGCCGAGTCGGAACGGACGAGGTTGAACTGAAATCATCCAATTATTAATTATTCATTTTTAATTATTAATTGAAACAGTCCTATAGCTCAGTTGGTTAGAGCGCTACACTGATAATGTAGAGGTCGGCAGTTCAACTCTGCCTGGGACTACCTCGAAAGAAGGGAGCGAAAAAAACTTCCTTAAAATTTTGCAGGAACGAAGGAAAATGCTTACCTTTGCAGCCGCAAAAAAACGGGGGATTAGCTCAGCTGGCTAGAGCACCTGCTTTGCACGCAGGGGGTCAACGGTTCGAATCCGTTATTCTCCACAAGCAGTGAACTTTTAATTATTCATTATTAACTGTTCATTGAAAAAACGGTCTATGACATGATGTAACAAGCAAAAAGTAATTTTAGTACGAAAGCTAAAAGTATATATCATCCCGCACCCGTCGAAAGACGGAATGTGCACGTGATAAGGAAAGTAGGAAAGGGCGCATGGCGGATGCCTTGGCTCTCGGAGGCGATGAAGGACGTGATAAGCTGCGATAAGCCGCGGGGAGGTGCAAATAACCTTTGATCCGCGGATTTCCGAATGGGACAACCCAATATCTTGAAGAGATATTACCTTACTTAGTAAGGGGCTAACGCAGGGAACTGAAACATCTTAGTACCTGCAGGAAAAGAAAATAACAATGATTCCCCCAGTAGTGGCGAGCGAACGGGGAAGAGCCCAAACCTCAGATGTTACGGCATCTGAGGGGTTGTAGGACCGCGACATCGCAAGACATCTCGTGAATGGAACTGTTTGGAAAATCAGACCGAAGACGGTGAGAGTCCGGTACATGAAGCGAGAGGAAGCGTAGCGGTATCCTGAGTAGCGCGGGACACGAGGAATCCTGCGTGAATCCGCCGGGACCATCCGGCAAGGCTAAATACTCCCGAGAGACCGATAGTGGACCAGTACCGTGAGGGAAAGGTGAAAAGCACTTCGAACAGAAGAGTGAAAGAGTACCTGAAACCGTGCGCCTACAAGCGGTCGGAGCGCGCAAGCGTGACGGCGTGCCTTTTGCATAATGAACCTACGAGTTGCCGTGTCTGGCAAGGTTAAGGGGCACGAGTCCCGGAGCCGAAGCGAAAGCGAGTCTGAAGAGGGCGTCAAGTCAGATGCGGCAGACGCGAAACCAAGTGATCTACCCTTGGCCAGGATGAAGTCTGGGTAACACCAGATGGAGGTCCGCACCAATAAGCGTTGAAAAGCTTCTGGATGAGCTGAGGGTAGGGGTGAAAGGCTAATCAAACTTGGAGATAGCTCGTACTCCCCGAAATGCATTTAGGTGCAGCCTCGCGGGTTACTGATGTGAGGTAGAGCGACTGATTGGATGCGAGGGCTTCACCGCCTATCAAGTCCTGACAAACTCCGAATGCGCATCAGTTCTACCGCGGGAGTGAGGGCATGGGTGCTAAGGTCCGTGCCCGAGAGGAGAAGAATCCGGACTATCAGCTAAGGCCCCGAAATGACAGCTAAGTTAAACTAACGAAGTCTGATTGCTAAGACAGCTAGGATGTTGGCTTGGAAGCAGCCATTCATTTAAAGAGTGCGTAACAGCTCACTAGTCGAGGAATCGGGCGTGGATAATAATCGGGTATCAAGTTGTCTGCCGAAGCTATAGAACCAGCAATGGTTGGTAGGGGAGCATTCCATTCGGCGTCGAAGGCGTGGCGTGAGCCACTCTGGAGCGTATGGAAAAGCAAATGTAGGTATAAGTAACGATAAAGGGGGTGGGAAACCCCCTCGCCGAAAGACTAAGGTTTCCTGATCAACGCTAATCGGATCAGGGTAAGTCGGGTCCTAAGGCTCAGCCGAACGGCGAGGCCGATGGCAGAAACGGTTAATATTCCGTTACTACCTTTGAGGGTGACGTGGGGAAGCAGCAGTGACACCGCCGCCGGCTGACGGAATAGCCGGTTGAAGGGTGTAGGCGCCGATTTCCGCAGGCAAATCCACGGAAAGAGCCGAACCTGATAGTACGCCAACTCCTTCGGGAAGCGGTGATAGCGCGGGTAAGCAGACTGCCGAGAAAATCCGCTAAACATAACTTCAGAGGTACCCGTACCGCAAACGGACACACGTAGTCGGGTTGAATATACTAAGGCGCTTGAGTGAATCACGGTTAAGGAACTAGGCAAACTGACCCTGTAACTTCGGGATAAAGGGTCCCTACCCAGAAATGGGAGGGCGCAGAGAATAGGTCCAGGCAACTGTTTAACAAAAACACAGGGCTGTGCGAATATGAAAGTAGAGGTATACAGCCTGACACCTGCCCGGTGCTGGAAGGTTAAGAGGAGATGTCATCGCAAGAGAAGCATTGAATTGAAGCCCCAGTAAACGGCGGCCGTAACTATAACGGTCCTAAGGTAGCGAAATTCCTTGTCGGGTAAGTTCCGACCTGCACGAATGGTGTAATGATCCGGACGCTGTCTCAACCGTGAGCTCAGTGAAATTGTAGTATCGGTGAAGATGCCGATTACCCGCGATGGGACGAAAAGACCCCGTGAACCTTTACTATAGCTTAGCATTGAATTTGGGCACGCGATGTGTAGGATAGGTCGGAGGCTGAGAGACGGGCACGCCAGTGTTCGTGGAGCCGCTGTTGAAATACGACCCTTCGTTTGTTTGAGTTCTAACTCCGGGTTGGAGGACATTGCTTGGTGGGTAGTTTGACTGGGGTGGTCGCCTCCAAAAGCGTAACGGAGGCTTCTAAAGGTGCCCTCAGGACGATCGGTAACCGTCCGCAGAGTGTAATGGCATAAGGGCGCTTGACTGGGAGACAGACAGGTCGAGCAGGTAGGAAACTAGAGCATAGTGATCCGGTGTTTCCGTATGGAAGGGACATCGCTCAAAGGATAAAAGGTACTCCGGGGATAACAGGCTGATCCCTCCCAAGAGCTCATATCGACGGAGTGGTTTGGCACCTCGATGTCGGCTCGTCACATCCTGGGGCTGGAGAAGGTCCCAAGGGTTGGGCTGTTCGCCCATTAAAGTGGCACGCGAGCTGGGTTCAGAACGTCGTGAGACAGTTCGGTCTCTATCTATCGTGGGCGTATGAAATTTGCGTGGCTCTGACACTAGTACGAGAGGACCGTGTTGGACCGACCTCTGGTTTGCCGGTTGTGCCGCCAGGCGCATCGCCGGGTATCCAAGTCGGGATCGGATAAGCGCTGAAAGCATCTAAGTGCGAAGCCGGCCACAAGATTAGATTTCTCAGGGTCGTTGAAGACGACAACGTTGATAGGATGCAGGTGTAAAGCTGGAGACAGCAAAGCCGAGCATTACTAATTGCCCGTCAGCTTTCCTTATCCGCGCCGGGCGGATGGAACAGACATCGAAAGGATGATATATACGTTCAGCCGAGTGCTGAGATTGCTTGCTTGTAAGTCATGATGAAATATGATTGATAAGGAGAATGGATAGGTCATTAAGTTCATTATTCATTTTTCATTGTTAATTGAAAGGATATTAAGGTGACTATGGCGCGAAGGTTCCACCTCTTCCCATTCCGAACAGAGAAGTTAAGCTTCGCCACGCCGATGGTACTGCGTACAAGTGGGAGAGTAGGTAGTCGCCGTCTTAGATGAAGCCCCGAGGCAGAAATGCTCCGGGGCTTTTTTTGTGCCTGTTCAATTCTTTACAAAGTCTTGATATGATATTCTGTATTGGTCTTTTTTAGAGATATTTCAGTCAAATATTCATGATGAATATAATTGCTTTGAATAAAAAAGTTGCTATATTTGGACTGTGAAAAAAATCCTATATTAGCAGTAAACTTTTAATTAATATAAATCATCATGGAAAACAAGATTCAAGAGCTGACCGATAAAATCTACCGTGAAGGAGTGGAAAAAGGAAATGAGGAGGCTCAGCGCCTTGTGAGTGAAGCTAAGACTCAGGCAGAAAAGTTGATTGAAGATGCGAAGAAACAGGCTGAATCGATATTGGCCGATGCAAAAAAATCGGCGGACGAACTGACTGAGAATACAAAATCGGAGTTGAAACTTTTTGCAGGTCAGGCAGTGAACGCGTTAAAGACTGAAGTGGTAAATCTGTTGACGAACCAGACTGTGGAAGAGGCGGTGAAAGGTTTCACTGCAGATAAAGAATTCCTTTATAAGTTTATTCTGACACTAGCCGAAAAATGGTCTGCCAATGAACCCATTGAAATCTCAGTAAAAGATGCGGATGGTTTGAAAAAATACTTTACCGCGAAAGCCAAGACTTTATTGGATAAAGGGGTTACGATTAACCAGGTGAATGGAATGAAGATGCTGTTTTCTATTTCGCCTGCGGATGGCTCTTATAAAGTGAATTTCGGAGAGGAAGAGTTTGAAAATTATTTTAAAGAATTCCTTCGTCCTCAGTTAGTTAAAATGTTGTTTTAATCCAATGGCATGAGCAGCTATTATTACTTGGTAGCCGGTTTGCCTTCTTTGTCTTTAGACGATGGCAAGCTGAGCTATACCGTTGAAAACTTTAAATCTGAACTTTATCCTTCGTTGTCTGATAAGGACAAAAAGCTGATTGATTTGTTTTACCTGAAATTTGATAACATAAATCTACTTAAATTATTAAAGGATAAGGACACGGGAGTGGACGAACGAGGAAATTTTTCTGCTGAAGATTTGCTTCTCCTGATAGAGGCTGTTCGGCAGGGGGACGCTCGTGAGAAAAAATTCCCTTCTTATTTGTATGATTTTGTAGCATTGTATCTTCAGAATGCAGGTGAAGAACATTTCGTTGCTGAGGAGGCACTTGCGGCTGCGTATTATGCGTATGCCATGAAATGTGGTAATCGCTTTGTAAGCCGCTGGTTTGAGTTCAGTCTGAATGTGAACAATATCCTTTCTGCTTATATCTCACGTAAATATAAACTGGAAGTAGCTCCACGGATAGTGGGAGATACCGAGGTCTGTGAGCTGTTGAGAACGTCGAATGCGCGTGATTTCGGCTTGGGCGAGCAGTTGGAGTATATGGAAGACTTGCAACGTATTGCAGAAATGGATGAACTGGTGGAACGGGAAAAGAAGACAGATTTGCTGGCTTGGAAATGGCTGGAAGACGAGTCGTTCTTCAATTATTTCACGGTAGAGCGTCTGTTTGTTTTCTTGTTACAGCTGGAGATGATTGAACGCTGGATTTCACTGGATAAAGAAAAGGGAAGCGAACTGTTCCGTCAGATGATTCAGCATTTGAAGGAAGAAGTACAGATTCCGGAAGAGTTTAGAAAATAGTAAAAATAAAATAGAATGGCAACAAAAGGAACTGTGATAGGCGTAATCGCCAATATGGTTACATTGACAGTCGACGGTCCGGTAGCACAGAATGAAATCTGTTACATTTCGACCGGAGGCGACCGCCTGATGGCTGAGGTCATCAAAGTGGTGGGCAAAAATGTGTATGTACAGGTTTTTGAAAGTACACGTGGACTGAAAGTGGGTGCGGAAGCCGAATTTACGGGCCACATGCTGGAAGTGACATTGGGACCAGGCATGCTTTCGAAGAACTATGATGGCTTGCAGAATGACCTTGACAAAATGGAGGGGGTATTCTTGAAACGTGGCCAGTACACTTATCCGTTGGACAAGGAAAAGAAATGGTTATTCAAACCCATCGTGAATGCCGGTGATGAAGTGGGCCCTTCTGCCTGGTTGGGCGAAGTGGAAGAAAATCATCAACCGTTGAAGATTATGGTACCTTTCCAGCTTCAGGGCACTTATAAGGTGAAATCCATTGTAGCGGAAGGTGAATATACGATAGAAGATACAGTCGCAGTCTTGACGGACGCGGAAGGCAACGAGATTCCGGTGAATATGATTCAGAAATGGCCGGTGAAGAAGGCGATGACCAATTATAAAGAGAAGCCGCGTCCTTATAAACTGCTGGAAACGGGTGTGCGTGTCATTGATACGATGAACCCGATTGTGGAAGGAGGTACGGGATTTATTCCGGGACCGTTTGGTACAGGAAAGACGGTGCTTCAGCACGCGATTTCCAAACAGGCCGAGGCGGATATCGTGATTATTGCAGCTTGTGGTGAACGTGCCAATGAGGTAGTGGAAATCTTTACAGAGTTCCCGGAGCTGGTAGACCCGCATACAGGACGGAAGCTGATGGAGCGTACAATTATCGTGGCCAATACTTCCAACATGCCGGTAGCTGCCCGTGAGGCGTCTGTGTATACGGCTATGACGATGGCTGAATTTTATCGCGCCATGGGACTGAAGGTCTTGCTGATGGCCGACTCTACTTCTCGTTGGGCACAAGCTTTGCGTGAGATGTCCAACCGTATGGAGGAACTTCCCGGACCGGATGCGTTCCCGATGGACCTTTCTGCCATTATCTCCAACTTCTACGGTCGTGCGGGATTTGTACACCTGAACAATGGACAGACAGGTTCCATTACTTTTATCGGTACGGTATCACCGGCCGGAGGTAACTTGAAGGAACCGGTGACGGAAAATACGAAGAAGGTAGCCCGCTGTTTTTATGCTTTGGAGCAGGAACGTGCCGACCGTAAGCGTTATCCGGCCGTAAACCCGATTGATTCTTATTCAAAGTATCTGGAATATCCTGAATTTGAGTCCTATATCACAGAGCATATCAATGGGGAATGGATTGGCAAGGTGACAGAACTGAAGACGCGTCTGTTGCGTGGTAAGGAAATCGCCGAGCAGATTAACATCTTGGGTGATGACGGTGTGCCGGTGGAATATCACGTGATTTTCTGGAAATCGGAACTGATTGACTTTGTGATCTTGCAGCAGGATGCGTTTGATGAGGTGGATGCAGTGACTCCGATGGAACGTCAGGAAGAAATCGTGAATATGGTGATTGATATTTGCCATACGGATTTCAGCTTCGACAATTTTGTGGAAGTGATGGACTACTTCAAGAAGATGATCAATATCTGCAAGCAGATGAACTATTCACCGTTCCGTTCTCCGCAGTACACGGACTTCCGGAAACAGTTGCAGGATTTGGTGGATGAACGAAAAGTAAAATAAGTGAAATCAATAAATGGGTAGAAAATGGCGACAAAAGCTTTTCAAAAAATATATACAAAGATTAGCCAGATAACCAAGGCCACTTGTTCGCTGAAAGCGACGGGGGTAGGTTATGATGAACTGGCTATGGTGAACGGCAAGCTGGCGCAGGTGGTGAAGATTGCCGGAGATGAGGTGACCCTGCAGGTCTTTGAAGGTACGGAAGGTATTCCGACCAATGCAGAGGTTGTTTTCTTGGGCAAATCTCCTACACTGAAAGTGAGCGAGCAGCTGGCCGGACGTTTCTTCAATGCTTTCGGTGAACCGATTGACGGAGGACCGGAGGTGGAAGGTACGGAAGTGGAAATCGGTGGTCCGTCGGTGAATCCGGTCCGTCGTAAGCAGCCTTCAGAGCTGATAGCAACGGGTATTGCCGGTATCGACCTCAACAATACGCTGGTGTCCGGACAGAAGATTCCGTTCTTTGCCGACCCGGACCAGCCTTTTAATCAGGTAATGGCCAATGTGGCCTTGCGTGCGCAGACCGATAAGATTATTTTGGGTGGTATGGGTATGACAAACGACGACTACCTTTATTTTAAGAATGTATTCTCGAACGCAGGTGCCCTCGACCGTATCATCAGTTTTGTGAATACCACGGAGAATCCGCCGGTAGAACGTCTGCTGATTCCGGATATGGCATTGACTGCTGCCGAATATTTTGCGGTGGAGCACAATGAAAAGGTACTGGTATTGCTGACGGATATGACTTCGTATGCCGATGCGTTGGCTATCGTGTCCAACCGTATGGACCAGATTCCGTCGAAGGATTCTATGCCGGGTTCACTCTATTCCGACTTGGCGAAGATTTACGAAAAAGCTGTGCAGTTCCCGAGTGGAGGGTCTATCACGATTATTGCGGTGACCACCCTTTCGGGAGGAGATATTACGCATGCAGTGCCGGATAATACAGGTTACATTACGGAAGGTCAGCTCTTCTTGCGTCGTGACAGCGATATCGGTAAGGTAATTGTCGATCCGTTCCGTTCATTGTCACGTCTGAAACAGCTGGTAAGCGGTAAGAAGACCCGTAAAGATCATCCGCAGGTGATGAATGCCGCCGTACGTCTGTATGCCGATGCAGCCAATGCCAAGACCAAGATGGAAAACGGTTTCGACCTGACCAATTACGATGAACGTGCGTTGGCTTTTGCCAAGGATTATGCCAACCAGTTGCTGGCCATCGATGTGAACCTGAACACGACCGAAATGTTGGATGTGACCTGGGGATTATTCCGGAAATATTTCAAGCCGGAAGAGGTGAACATCAAGAAAGAATTCGTAGATCAGTATTGGAAGAAATAAAAATATAAGACTTTAAAATGGCAATAAAATTTCAGTATAACAAGACCTCTTTGCAACAGCTTGAAAAGCAGCTGAAGGTCCGTGTGCGTACGCTCCCTATCATTAAGAATAAGGAGAGTGCCTTGCGCATGGAAGTGAAACGCTGCAAGGAAGAAGCTGCCGGGCTGGAGGAACGACTGGAAGCGCAAATCTCCTCATACGAGCACATGCATGCCCTTTGGAATGAGTTTGATGCCTCATTGGTAAGGGTAAAAGATGTGCATCTGGGTGTGCGGAAGATTGCAGGCGTCCGTGTTCCGTTGCTGGATGAGGTGGAGTTTGATATCCGGCCATTTAGTTTATTCTGTAGCCCGAAGTGGTATGCCGACGGTATTCATCTGTTGAAGAAACTTGCCGAAACAGCCATCGAAAGAGAGTTTACGCTTGCTAAACTCGATTTGTTGGAACATGCACGAAAGAAGACCACTCAGAAGGTGAACTTGTTCGAAAAGGTGCAGATACCGGGTTATCAGGATGCGCTGCGGAAAATCAAACGCTTTATGGAAGATGAGGAGAACTTGTCAAAATCCTCTCAGAAGATTTTGAAGTCTATTCAGGAGAAAAGAAAGGAGGCGGAAGTATGATTGCAAAAATGACAAAGGTTACTTTTTTGGTGTACCATAAAGAGTATGATTGTTTTTTGAAAAGTATCCGTGACCTGGGAGTCGTACATGTGGTGACAAAGGCGCAGGGAGGAGCCGAAAACGCTTCCTTGCAGGAAAGTATCCGCTTGTCGGCCCGGTATGCTTCTGCCATCAAATTGTTGCAGGGAATGGGAGTGCCTTCTGCGGAGGTCCGTCAAGGAGACGCGGATAGCGGAGAACAAGCTTTGCAGCAAACGGAAGAATTGCTTCATCAGTCACAGCAACTTGCCCATCGCCTTCAGGCGGTAGAAAAAGAAGTGGCCGCCTTGGAACCGTGGGGCGATTTCGACCCTCAAAATATCTCCCGCTTACAGGCTGCCGGTTATCAGACAGGTTTTTATATCTGTTCAGAAAAGCAGTTCAAGCCGGAATGGACGGATTTATATCATGCAACGGTCATCAACCGGGTTGGTTCGAAACTCTATTTTGTAACGATTACGAAAGGTGATGCTGTGCCGGAACTGGAAGTGGAAACGGCCAAGTTGCCGGAAAATTCGCTTTCCGTTTTGCAACAAACCGTCACCGATTTGAAGGCGCAGCAGGAAACGCTTCAAAATAAATTGAAGGAACTGGCCGGAACTGTAATTCCGGATTTGCAGGCTGCCCAGTATCGGGTACATTCGCAGATTGAGTTCTCGAAGGTAGTATTGAGTACCGATGCTTTGGCCGACAATAAACTGATGTTGCTGGAGGGATGGATTCCAACGGAGCGTGTCGCGGAAATGACCGAGTATCTCCGTTCGCAGGAAGTCTATTATGAGACAGCGGCTCCTGTACCGGGGGATGATGTACCTATCCTTTTGGAGAATAAAGGTTTCTTCCGGTTGTTTGAGCCGATTATGCGGTTGTATATGTTGCCGAAGTACAACGAACTGGACTTGACGCCGTTCTTTGCTCCGTTCTTTATGCTGTTCTTCGGTCTCTGCCTGGGAGATTCCGGATATGGTTTGTTTATGTTGCTGGCCGTCACATTGTATCGCTTGTTTGCTAAGAAACTGAGTGCATCCATGAAGCCGATTCTGACTTTGGTGCAGATTCTGGGCGCTTCGACTATGGTGTGCGGTTTGCTGACGGGTACCTGTTTCGGATTTAACCTGTATGATATCCAGCTGCCGCTTTTCCAAACTTTGAAGGAATCCATTTCGCTGGACAACCAGCAGATGTTCAATCTTTCACTGATTCTGGGAGGAGTGCAGATTATTTTCGGTATGATTCTGAAAGCTGTCAATCAGACTATTCAGTTTGGTGTGAAATATGCCATCTCTACCATTGGTTGGATTTTGATTCTGGTCAGCACGGCGGTTGCTTTTGCGGCTCCGGGTGTAATGGCAATGGGAGGTACCCTGCATCTGGTCTTTTTGGGTATTGGCGTACTGATGGCTTATCTGTACAATAGTCCGGATAAGAATGTGTTTGTCAATATCGGTTTAGGGTTGTGGGACAGCTACAACATGGCTACCGGCTTGCTGGGTGATGTCTTGTCGTACGTCCGTCTGTTTGCCTTGGGCCTTTCCGGTGGCATTCTGGCCAGTGTATTCAACAGTCTGGCTGTCGGAATGAGTCCGGACAATGTGATTGCCGGTCCTATCGTCATGGTATTGATATTTGTCATCGGCCATGCCATCAATATCTTTATGAATGTGTTGGGTGCCATGGTGCATCCGATGCGTCTGACCTTCGTGGAATTCTTCAAGAATGCCGGGTACGAAGGAGGAGGAAAGGAGTATAAACCTTTCAAGAATTAATATAACAAAGTAATTAAAAACTAAAAAACAAATAATTATTATGGAAATGAATCTTTTGATTGCCTACATTGGCATCGCGATTATGGTTGGTTTGTCAGGTATCGGTAGTGCGTATGGTGTAACCATTGCAGGTAATGCATCCATTGGTGCGCTGAAAAAGAATGACAGTGCTTTTGGTAATTTCTTGGTATTGACAGCGCTTCCAGGTACACAGGGTCTGTACGGTTTTGCCGGTTACTTTATGTTCCAAAGTATTTTTGGGGTATTGACCCCGGAAATCACAGCCATTCAGGCTTGTGCCGTATTGGGTTCAGGTATCGGCTTGGGACTGGTAGCCTTGTTTTCTGCTATCCGTCAGGGACAGGTTTGTGCCAACGGTATCGCAGCCATCGGTCAGGGACACAACGTGTTTGGTAACACTTTGATTTTGGCTGTATTCCCTGAATTGTATGCCATTGTAGCTTTGGCTGCTACCTTCTTGATGGGTTCTGCTTTGGCTTAAAAATTAGTTAATCATTACATTTCCCCGTGGTACGCTCAAACCGTATTACGGGGAAATTTTTTTGTCATCTCTGTTACATTTACAAATTTTATATTGATTTGATAACTAGTATATTATAGCTTTTTCTCCGGAGGAGTCCGGACAGAATCCATAAAAAAATTCGTTTTTTTCTTCCGTTTCAATATTTTTTGTATCTTCGCGATTGATTTAGAAGATATTAAAGACGATGATGAAACAGCTACTAACACCTGATTATATTTTCGAATCTAGTTGGGAAGTATGTAATAAAGTGGGTGGCATCTACACTGTATTGTCTACAAGAGCAAAAACCTTGCAGAATACTTTCCCTGATCGAATCTTTTTTATAGGGCCAGATGTCTGGTTGGGTAAGGAAAATCCTTTGTTTGCCGAAGAGCCTAAGCTTCTTCAAGCGTGGAAGGAACATGCAGTCAAGAAAGACGGGTTGAATATTCGTGTAGGACGTTGGAACATTCCTGGAAAACCGATTGCCATTCTAGTGGATTTTACGCCTTTTTATAAAGACAAAAATGATATCTATACGCAGGCATGGCTTGACTTTCATGTGGATTCCCTGCATGCTTATGGAGATTATGATGAAGCTTCCATGTTTTCATACGCAGCTGGAAAAGTGGTCGAAAGTTTTTACAGGTACAATCTGACCATGTCTGATAAGGTAATTTACCAAGCTCATGAGTGGATGACCGGAATGGGAGCCCTTTATCTGCAAAAACATGTACCAGAAATAGCCACAATCTTTACTACACACGCAACTACCATCGGACGTTCCATTGCCGGGAACAACAAACCTCTCTATGATTATTTATTCGCTTATAACGGTGACCAGATGGCCCGTGAACTGAATGTAGAGTCTAAACATTCCATCGAGAAGCAGACTGCGCATTTTGTGGACTGTTTTACGACTGTCAGCGATATTACAAATAATGAATGCAAGGAATTGCTGGAGAAAGAAGCGGATGTGGTGTTGATGAATGGTTTTGAAGATGATTTCGTTCCGAAAGGTGAAATGTTCGGGAAGAAACGGAAATATGCAAGGGCTTTGCTCTTGAACTTGGCTAACAAGCTGTTGGGTACACATCTGGATGATGACACACTGATTGTGGCAACCAGCGGTCGCTATGAGTTTAAGAATAAAGGTATCAATGTGTATCTGGAAGCCTTGAACCGTTTGACACGTGAGAAGAATCTGACACGTGAGGTCCTGGCCTTTGTCAATGTCCCGGGATGGGTAGGCGAGGCGCGTGAAGACTTGAAGCAGCGTCTGGAGAGTGACAAAGATTATGATACTCCGTTGGAGTGTCCTTTCATAACGCATTGGTTGCATAATATGAGCCATGACCAAGTGTTGGATATGCTGAAATACCTGAACATGTCCAATGCAGCCGATTCAAAGGTGAAGGTTATTTTTGTGCCTTGCTATTTGAATGGGAAGGATGGCATTTTGAATGAAGGATATTATGATTTGGTTATCGGAGCAGATATGAGCGTTTATCCTTCTTATTATGAGCCTTGGGGATATACTCCATTGGAAAGTGTGGCATTCAAGGTTCCTACCATCACTACGGACTTGGCCGGATTTGGCCTATGGGTAAATTCCTTGAAAGGACGTCCTGGAACTTTACAGGATGGTGTAAAAGTGATTCATAGAACCGATTATAATTATTCGGAAGTGGCTGATGTGATTCGGGATACAATCACGGAATTCTCCAATCTGCCGGAATCTGAAGTTGAAGTGATTCGTGAAAATGCTTCCGATATCGCGGAGAAAGCTTTGTGGAAACATTTTATCCGCTATTATTATGAAGCTTATGATATCGCTTTGCGTAAGGCTAAGGAACGTTGCACTTCTTATAAAAAATGAACTATATAAAACATTAGTAATATGAAAATCAAGACAAACTATGCTAATACTCCTGCGTGGAGGGAAATAAATGTGAAATCCCGTATTCCGGAATCCTTGAAGATGCTGGAAGTGATGGCTCGCAACATTTGGTGGTCATGGAATGATGATGCAACCGAAATGTTCAAAGAACTGGACCCGGAATTATGGCGTACTGTAGGGCAGAATCCGGTTGCTTTGTTGGAACGTTTGAACTACGAGAAACTGGAAGCTTTGTCTGTAGATAAGGAAATGCTGGGCAAGATCAATGCTATTTATGATAGATTTACTGAATACATGTCAGCAAAACCGGATAAAAGCCGTCCGTCTGTTGCCTATTTCTGTATGGAGTATGGTTTGACTCACGTACTGAAAATTTATTCCGGTGGTTTGGGTATCTTGGCTGGTGACTACTTGAAAGAGGCTTCAGACAGCAACGTAGACATGTGTGGTGTCGGTTTCTTGTATCGTTACGGTTATTTCACTCAGAGCCTTTCAATGGACGGACAGCAGATTGCCAATTATGAAGCACAGAACTTCGGCAGCCTGCCGTTGGAGCGTGTGAAAGATGAAAACGACCAGCCGATGGTATTGGATGTACCGTATTTGAACTATTACGTACATGCATACGTATGGAGAGTCAATGTGGGTCGTGTTCCTTTGTATCTGCTGGATACCGATAATGAAATGAACAGCGAATTCGACCGTTCCATCACTCACCAGTTGTATGGCGGTGACTGGGAAAACCGTTTGAAACAGGAAATTCTGCTGGGTATCGGTGGTGTGCTGCTGTTGAAGAAATTGGGTATCAAGAAAGATGTATACCACTGCAACGAAGGACATGCTGCATTGTGTAACGTACAGCGTCTGTGTGATTACGTGGAAAGCGGCATGACATTCGATGAAGCATTGGAAGTGGTTCGTGCTTCTTCTCTGTATACTGTACATACTCCGGTTCCGGCTGGACATGATTACTTCGATGAAGGCTTGTTCGGCAAATACATGGGCGGTTATCCGCAGCGTATGGGTATCAGCTGGCAGGATTTGATGGATTTGGGACGTATCAATCCAGGTGATCCGAATGAACGCTTCTGTATGTCTACCTTTGCCTGCAACACTTGCCAGGAAGTGAACGGTGTGAGCTGGTTGCACGGAAAAGTTTCTCAGGAAATGTTCTCAGGTATCTGGAAAGGTTATTTCCCGGAAGAAAACCACGTAGGATATGTTACTAACGGTGTACATTTCCCCACTTGGTGTGCTTCTGAATGGAAAGCATTGTACAACAAATATTTTGACAAGAATTTCATGCACGACCAGTCTAATCCGAAGATTTGGGAACGTATCTATAATGTGCCCGATGAAGAAATCTGGAAGACCCGTGTGGCTTTGAAGAACAAATTAATCAATTATATCCGCGATCAGTTCCGTGACACATGGTTGAAGAACCAGCGTGACCCGTCGCGTGTGGTTTCTTTGATGGATAAGATTAATCCGAATGCTTTGTTGATTGGTTTTGCCCGTCGTTTTGCCACTTACAAACGTGCACACCTGCTGTTCACTGATTTGGACCGCTTGTCTAAGATTGTCAACAACCCGGACTATCCGGTTCAGTTCCTGTTTGCCGGTAAGGCTCACCCGCACGATGGTGCTGGTCAGGGATTGATTAAGAAGATTGTAGAAATCTCTAACCGTCCGGAATTCCTGGGTAAGATTATTTTCTTGGAAAACTACGATATGAAGCTGGCCCGTCGTCTGGTTTCTGGTGTAGATATCTGGATGAATACTCCGACACGTCCGTTGGAAGCTTCCGGTACATCTGGTGAAAAAGCTTTGATGAACGGTGTGGTTAACTTCTCTGTATTGGATGGATGGTGGCTGGAAGGCTATCGTGAAGGTGCCGGATGGGCATTGACCGAAAAACGTACTTACCAGAATCAGGAACACCAGGATCAGCTGGATGCCGCTACTATCTACAGTATCCTGGAAACAGAAATCCTGCCGTTGTATTATGCTAGAAACAAGAAAGGCTATTCTGAAGGCTGGGTAAGAACCATCAAGAACTCTATTGCTCAGGTAGCTCCTCATTATACCATGAAACGTCAGTTGGACGATTACTTTACGAAGTTCTATACCAAGGAAGCTACTCGTTATCATGCCTTGGAAGCTAACAACTATGAAGAGGTGAAGAAAATCGCTGCATGGAAGGAAGAAGTGGCTGCCAAGTGGGACGAAATTCAGGTGGTTTCATTCAACAAATGTCAGGATTTGTGCAACGGTAACGTAGAAAGCGGTAAGGACTATAAACTTACTTGTGTAATTGATGAAAAGGGTCTGGACGATGCCATCGGTGTAGAACAGGTCGTTACTTACACCAATGCGGAAGGACGCGAATACATCTATGCCGTTAATCCGATGAAGATGGTGAAACGTGAAGGTAATCTGTTTACTTTTGAAATGGTAGCCAGCTTGTCGAACGCCGGTAGCTTCAAAGTAGCTTACCGTATGTTCCCGAAGAACGATGCGCTGCCTCACCGTCAGGACTTCTGTTATGTACGTTGGTTTAATGAATAATAACTGTTCATTCAGATAATCATTGAATAAGCCATTCCGGAATCCCTCATAAGGTCTGGAATGGCTTTTTTGTTCTTAAAAATGCCATGCCATGAAAATATTGATTGTAGAAGACGATTCTGATCTCCGTGAAATCACTACTCAGTCGCTGGAGAAAGAACGCTATGTAGTATCGCAGGCTCCTGATTATAAAACCGCTTTGCGTAAGATAGAAGATTATGATTACGATTGTATCCTGCTGGACATTATGTTGCCCGATGGTTGCGGACTCGATTTGCTGGAAGAACTGCATGCTTTGGGAAAGCGCACCAATGTGATTATTCTGTCGGCTAAGGATTCGTTGGAAGATAAAGTAAAAGGACTGGATTTGGGAGCGGATGACTATCTTCCAAAACCTTATCACCTGGCTGAACTGCATGCCCGTTTGAAAAGTCTTTTCCGTCGTAACCAGCGTGAAGGCGAGAGGAAGGTGACTTATGGCAATGTGGAAATCATTCCAGACCATTTTAAGGTCATTGTGGGGGGAAAGGATATTGACCTGAACCGTAAGGAATATGATATTCTGCTTTACTTTATGTTGCGTCCCGGACGGTTGGTGAACAAGACCACGTTGGCCGAGTCGGTATGGGGAGACCATATTGATCAGGTGGATAATTTTGATTTTATTTATGCCCAAATCAAGAATCTGCGTAAGCATTTGAAAGATGCGGGAGCTACGGTAGAGTTGAAAGCTGTATATGGTATAGGTTATAAACTGGTAGAAGAATGAAACTGTTTCATCTGGTCATGTGGCGTATGTCCGCCATGCTGGTGGTTATCCTGACGTGCTGGGCTGTTCTGTTCTATCTGGCTGTCATGGAGGAAGTGAACGACGAGGTGGACGATTCCCTGAGTGACTATGCGGAATCGCTGATAATCCGTTCACTGTCTGGTGAAAAGATGCCGGACACGAGCAACGGTTCGAACAACCAGTATTTCCTCTATGACGTGAGTGCAGAATATGCGGCTTCGTATCCGAAAATTTCCTATCGGGATGAAATGGTGTACATTACGGCAAAAGGTGAGACTGAACCTGCCCGCATCCTGATGACCATTTTCCAGAAGGATGACGGGGGCTATATGGAGCTGGTGGTTTACACGCCTACCATTGAAAAATACGATCTTCAGCGAGCCATTCTGGGATGGATTGTCTTTCTGTATGTACTTTTGCTGCTGATGATTCTGGCCGTCAATGCCTGGGTGTTCTATCGCAATATGCGTCCGCTGTACACTTTGTTGAAATGGCTGGAGAACTATCGGCTGGGAAGCAAACGGGAACCGCTCGACGAGTCGTTGCGGATTGTGGAATTCCGGAAACTGAATGAAGCGGCCAATCTGTTCTCCGAACGCAGTGAGCAGCTTTATGAGCAGCAAAAACTCTTTATCGGGAATGCCTCCCATGAGATGCAGACTCCGCTGGCCATCTGTCGCAACCGCCTGGAGATGCTGATGGAGGATGATACCCTGACCGAGAAGCAGCTTTCGGAGCTGATGAAAACCCACCGCACACTGGAGAACCTGACTCGTCTGAACAAGTCGCTGCTGCTTTTGTGCAAGATTGATAACCGGCAGTTTACGGATGTGAAGCCGATTTGTCTGAACGAACTTCTGATGCACTACCTGGACGATTACAAGGAGGTATATGCATACCGCCGTGTACAGGTAAATGTGCATGTGGAAGATTGTTTTCAACTGGAGATGAGCGAGGCATTGGCCACGGTCTTGCTGACCAATCTGTTGAAGAATGCCTTTGTGCATACAAGTGAAGGTGGAACAATCGAACTCACTTTCACTGCTTCGTCTTTTGAAATCCGCAATACCGGAGAAGCTTCCTTGGACAAAAACCGTATTTTCGAACGTTTCTATAAGGAAGGGAAGAAAGAAGGTTCCACAGGCCTTGGTCTGGCGTTGGTCGATTCCATTTGCAAGGCTTATCGGCTCAATCTGTCCTATCGGTTTGAGAACGGAATGCACATTTTCACGATTATTTCTTGATTTTTTGTCAGAAAAAGGTAATTCTTCAGAATCTTTTCAGAATTGCCTCTCATCTTTGCAGTACAATAAATCATTAAAGTATTCATCCTTAAAAAAATAGACATTATGAAAAAGTTAGTTTTCCTGCTCGTGTGTGTGTTCACTGTATCAACCGTGGCAATGGCCGATAACGAAAAACCTATCCAGGTGGGACAGTTGCCTACCAAGGCCCAGACGTTCATCACTACTTACTTTAAAGGTAAAAAAGTGGCTTTGGCCAAACAAGACAGTGATTTGTTCAGCAAATCGTACGATGTGATTTTCACCAATGGCGAAAAAGTGGAATTTGATAAATCGGGTGAATGGACGGAGGTGAAATGCAAGTCGGCCATTCCTTCACAGATTATCCCTGCTGCCATCCGTACGTATGTGAAAACCAATTATCCGGATGCTTCCATCATCCAGATTGAACGCAAGCGCAATGAATATGAAGTAAAACTCTCCAACCGTTGGGAAATTACTTTCGACAGTCAGATGCGCGTGATTGATATCGACGACTGATTCCAGACTATTTCTATGATATGCAGCCCGTTTCTCTGAGAAGAGGAGCGGGCTGTCTGTTGGTATGGACGGTTGTATCGTAGAGAGAGGAGTAAAGAGAAATCTCCTTGTGGTAAATGGCTTGTGCCGATCTCTACGATGGTTAATGAAAGGTGACGTAAGGCTGGCTATTTACGTCATCATCTGATTGAGGGCGTATTTTGTTAAGAATCGAAATCTGCTTCTTTTATAATTTGCAGCTTTTCACCTGTCACCGGATGCACAAACTCCAGTTCCGCAGCGTGCAGATACAGACGGTCGGACGGCTGGCCGTAGAGGTCATCGCCCACAATCGGATGATTCAGTCCCTCGGGATGCGCGGCATGTACCCGGAGCTGATGCGTGCGCCCCGTATGCGGATAAAACGTCACCCTTGTCATCCCATCCCTGCGCTCCAGTACCCGGTAGGACGTGACCGCCCGTTTCCCGTATTCCCGGCTCACCATCTGGCGCGGGCGGTCCATCGGATTCGGACAGAGAGGCAGGTCGATGATACCCTCGTCCGTTTCCAGTTCCCCTTCCAGGATGGCCGTGTACCGCTTGCGGATGAGGCGCGTCTCGAAAAGTGCCTGAAGCTCCTTGTGCACCTCCTTCGTCTTGGCCGCCAGCAGCAGTCCGGACGTCGCCATGTCCAGCCGGTGCACGATAAGCGGTCCGGTGGCTTTGGGGTAGAGGTTGTGCAGCCGCTGGAGGATGGAATCGAGGTCGTTCTTGCCCGGTACGGAAAGCATGCCCGCCGGTTTGTGTACCACCACCAGCCATTCGTCTTCGTAGAGAATCTCCAATGCTGTCTGTCGGTGCACATCTTCCTCCAGCGGATTCGGTTCGACCTCCAGCCCCACGAGCATGTGTTTCAGAATCGGTTCGCATTTCCCCTTGCACGACGGATAGAAATGCCCTTCGCGGCGTATCTCGTCCTTGGGCGACATGCCCCACCAGAACTCGCCCATGGTCAGAGGCTGAAGATGATGCAGGTACGCATACTGGAGCAGCTTGGGCAGGGCACATTCTCCCGCTCCGGCAGGTGGCGTCTTCTGCGGGGTATTTTGGAAAATCTCGCACAAATCTTTCACCTCGCCCCGGGCGTTGAGCATCCGGAACTGGGAAAACAGCCGTAACTGGAGAGCTGCCGAACGCGTCTTCCGTTCGTGGCGCAAGGCCTGAATCTCCTGTTCGAGGCCCTGAAAAGTCTCTCCGGCCTCCTGCACCTTCTCTTTCAGCCGTCGTTCCAACCGTTTGAATTCCGCTTTCAGGAACTGGCTCTCGCGCGACATCGCTTCCGCCTCTTCGGAAGAAACCCCTTCCTTCCGCCGTTGTTCCCGACGGGCTTTCTCCTCTTTCAGCTTCTGTTTTTCACGGGTCAGTATGGCCTGAGCCTCTTCTTCTGCCTGCTTCCATGCCGCCTGTGCCGAGCGGTAAGCCTCACTGGTCTCCAGTGCCGCAATCCGGTGGTTGATGCCCGAAATCTCCGCCTCCTCGATGCGGAAGAAACCGTCGGGTTGCAGGAGGTCGTACACCGGCGGAACGAAAAACGCGTGGTGGTTGCTGCCGGCCAGGTTGCCCGAGAAAGCAGCCAGGTAGCCCAGCTTTCCTTCTCCATCCCGGATGACCAGTACCCCGAACATCTTTCCTTGCCGGAGCTCTTCCTGCCAGTCGTCCCGTGTGAGCAGGTACTGGCGCACCTCTTCCGCCGCCAGTCGGGTAAGCGGGTGAGGAGTGTAGTGGAAGGGAAAAGTGAAGGCTTTCGGCAAGGCGATGCCTTCGGTAGGGGTGTGGAAAGAATGTATCATGATGAGAAATTCAGTTTGTTTTTATTGTGGGGCAAAGGTACAAATAAAATAAAAAAGAGTAGATTTAGGATAAATGTAAATAGAAGTTTTATTTGGAATAATATTTTGTGAAAATTATTTGATGTTTTTATTGAATATTGTATCTTTGTTAAAATGAGATTTTTACTCAAAGTGGAATCCTATGAAAAACAAAATGGTGTTACAGTCTTGATGATAGCATCAATGTATGATTGCATGGAAATAGAAGAGGATATAGTGGGGATTGCAGTGTAAATTGAAAGTTTTGTATGTTATATACATTCTTATGGGAAACGAATAGGCGATGTGCGTTTTGAGTACAGTCGTTGTTCTTATTGGGAAGAAGAAACTAAAGTTGGTATATTCTTTGAAATTCTTGGATTTTTTCGTTTGTATTATTGTTGTACTCTAAATTTAATACTATGTCAATCAATGTCTATTTAAAAAAAAGAGGTGAAATTTCCATCTTCCTCGTTGGGATTTTACTGTTGTTCACATTGTATGCATGTTCTGAAGATTCTCCTTCATCGGAAGAAGAACAGCCAACTCTTTCCATCCCTTCTGACCAGCTTTTCTGGGACCTGGGTTATGAGGCACAGTCGGTTGAAGTGGTGTTCAGCTGCAATGCAGAGTGGTCTGTATCGGTGGATGACGCATCCTCTTCCTGGTTGAGCGTCACCCCTTCAAAGGGTAATGCGGGCGAGTATACGCTATCGATTTCCGTGTCGGAGAATACGGACAAGGACTCCCGTACCGGTACTGTCACGGTGAGTTCCAGGGAACTGAGCAAGGAAATATCCTTTACGCAAAGCGGGTTTGAAACCACCCTTTCCATTCCTTCTGACCAGCTTTCCTGGAACCTGGGTTACGAGGCACAGTCGGTTGAAGTGAACCTCAGCTGCAACGCAGAGTGGTCCGTATCGGTGGACGACGCATCTTCAGCCTGGCTGAGTGTAACCCCTGTAGAGGGTGATGCCGGCCAGCATACACTGTCGATTTCCGTTGCGGAGAATACAAGCGGGGAATCTCGTACCGGCACCGTCACGGTAAGTTCCGGAGAAGAAAGCAAGGAAATATCTCTCACGCAAAGCGGATTCGATACGACACTCGATATACCTTCCAGTCAGTTGGCCTGGAACCTGAGTTACGAGGCACAGTCGGTTGAAGTGAACCTCAGCTGCAACGTAGAGTGGTCCGTATCGGTGGATGACGCATCTTCAGCCTGGCTGAGTGTAACCCCTGCAGAGGGTGATGCCGGCCAGCATACACTGTCGGTTTCCGTCGCGGAGAATACAAGCGGGGAATCTCGTACCGGCACCGTCACGGTAAGTGCCGGAGAAGAAAGCAAGGAAATATCCCTCACTCAAAGTGGATTTGATACGACACTCGATATACCTTCCAGTCAGTTGTCTTGGAACCTGGGTTACGAGACACAGTCGGTTGAAGTGAACCTCAGCTGCAACGCAGAGTGGTCTGTATCGGTGGATGCCGCTTCCTCTTCCTGGTTGAGCGTAAGTCCGTCAAAGGGTGGTGCCGGCCAGCATACACTGTCGGTTTCTGTCGCGGAGAATACAAATGGGGAACCTCGTACCGGTACTGTCACGGTAAGTTCCGGAGATGTAAGCAAGGTGATTGTCTTCATGCAAAGCGGCTTCGAAACCACCCTTTCTATCCCTTCCAGTCAGTTGTTCTGGAACCTGGGTTACGAGTCACAGTCGGTTGAAGTGAATCTTGGTTGCAACGCAGAGTGGTCTGTATCAGTGGATGCCGCTTCCTCTTCCTGGTTGAGCGTAAGCCCGTCAAAGGGTGGTGCCGGCCAGCATACACTGTCGGTTTCCGTTTCGGAGAATACAAACGGGAAATCTCGTACCGGTACCGTCACGGTAAGTTCTGGAGATGTAAGCAAGGTGATTGTCCTTACACAAAGCGGCTTCGAAACCACCCTTTCTATCCCTTCCAGTCAGTTGTCCTGGAGTCTGGGTTACGAGTCACAGTCGGTTGAAGTGAATCTTGGTTGCAACGCAGAGTGGTCTGTATCAGTGGATGCCGCTTCCTCTTCCTGGTTGAGCGTAAGCCCGTCAAAGGGTGGTGCCGGCCAGCATACACTGTCAATTTCTGTTTCGGAAAATACGGGTGAGGAATCTCGTACCGGCATCGTCACGGTAAGTTCCGGAGAAGTCAGCAAGAAAATTTCCCTCACGCAAAGCGGAAGAATCTTTCAGCCAGAAATTGGAGGTCCGGAAGACATGCCGGTGGAAGAATGGAAATAGTTTATTAACCATAAAGAACAGATATGATGAAAAAGATACAAAACTATATCAGTTTGTTTTTGTTTGTATGGACAATGTTTAGCTGTACAGATGAAAATGTGTTTGGGGGTAAGGATGAAATCAATGTGATTGGTAATATAGAATCCTCTTCAAGGACTGCCTACGAAGAAGGAGAGAATAAAGTGAGCGTGTCATGGGTGGCGAATGACAAGATTGGTTTGTTTACAGATGAACAGTCTTCTTTGTTGCCCTACAGTGCGGCTTCAGGGGGAAAGCAAGTGGATTTTACTCCTGCGGGTACCCGTCTGAAAGCACAGGACGGGAAAAAAGTATATGCATTTTATCCCTATGATAACCTCTCCATCAGTTATCCTAAAATTGCGCTTCCGGATTTGACCCAGCAATATTCCTCGGGCCTTCCATCGGCTGAAACCGATTTGATGTACGCCAAAGGGACGATAGCGGGCAATGAGCTGGTATTGAATTTTAAGCATTTGTTTGCTTTTATAAAGTTAAGAATCCAATCCGAACTTCTTAAAGGTACAACCGGATTGTTCATCCGTTCGGAAGAGCCTATCATGTATGCCTATAATCAGTCTGGAGCCACTCCATATTTTGATTATGAGGAAGAAACAATCACGTCGGACATGCTGGATTACATTTGGTATTCCATACCTTCAGATGTGATTGAGAGTCAGAATGTGGTTACCTGTTATGTGGCCGTTCTTCCAACTTCGGGGAATAATACGCTTGCTTTCTACCGGAAAGATAACAATGGGGTTGGAGATCTCATCATGAGTAAAGCGGCTCCCGCAGGAGGTTTTCTGGCCGGTCATGTGTATGATTTGACGGTCGATGAAAATGCAGACAACATTGAACAACAGGAAAGAGAGGCACTGATTGCTTTTTATGAGGCAACAGGCGGGTCACAATGGACGGATAATACCAACTGGTGTAGTGACAAACCTGTATCAGAATGGTATGGTGTCAGTACGTCGTGGGATGGAACCGTAGTCGGACTTTATTTGTATAACAATAATCTGACGGGTAGCATTCCTTCTGAAATCGGGAAGCTGAGTCATTTGGAGTGGCTCTATTTAGAATATAACAGCCTGTCCGGCACATTGCCTGAATCCATTTCTCAGCTTCAGCAGCTGAATTCCCTGGTTTTATCTGACAACAAGCTTGAAGGTACACTACCCGAATCTTTTGCTGGACTGATGGACAAGCTGCAAACGTTGGATTTGAGTTACAATAATTTTAGCGGACAAATTCCGGATGCAATCATTAATCATGAAAGATGGAAAGACTTATGGGTAGGCTGCATCGGAGGAGGTTTTGATATCTCCGGAGTCAGACTGCCGGCTGCCGATTTCAACGTACAGGCTTTGGATGGCACGTCAATCTCTTCGGCTACGGAGTTTTCGAAGAATAAGCTGACAGCCATACTGCATTGGAGTCCGACTTGTCCTTTCTCGACGGCCTACATGGAAGAGCAGTTATTGCCATTGTATGAGATGTACAAGACCAAAGGCTTTGAGATAATAGGATATAGTGTGGCCTCCAGACCTGAAGTCGTAAATTATATCAATGAAAAACAGATTCCATGGAAGAACTTTGAATATACAGGAGACAATCAAGTCCCGGGCTTCTTCACCCGATTCACTCCTGCCATTTTTCTGGTTGACCAGAATCAGGAGGTGGTCTTCCAGAGTGTGACACAAAACCGTAATGACATCCAGAGCGTATTGTCCGCATACTTGGGTGATGTTGAACTGTATACCTCCACTGATTATTCGCGCGACGGGGAGGTGGTCACCCTACAGAAGGCTACGAAAGGAAAAGGTATCAATCTGGTTTTCCTGGGCGAGGGCTTTGTGGATAAGGACATGGGTGATAATGGATTGTATGAACAGGTGATGAGAAGCGCAGTAGACCAATACTTTGCCTATGAGCCTTTGAAATCGTTTAGAGACCGTTTCAACGCCTATTGTGTGAAGGTTGTGTCGCCCAATGCGGAATTCCTTTCGAATGCAGTGCATCGGATAAACGAGGACAATGCGGTTTGTTTCGAGTATGCCAGCAAGGTCCCAGGACTGGAAAATGCTCCTTATCAGATGGTTTCGGTAATTTACAACAAAGGGTGTAATGGCCGGAGTTATACTGTCATGTATTATGGCGACAGGTCGTATGTCGGTTATATGATGTCGGGAGTAAACGAGGTGCTGAACCATGAAGTCTGTGGCCATGGACTGGGCCGACTGATGGATGAATACGTGGAAGGTGGGTATGAAAACCTGACATTGCCTGCTTCTGAACGTGATATTATGGACGAGGAATGGAGCACTTATAAATGGGGTGCCAATGTGGATTGGAGAAGCAATGCAAATGAGGTGAGATGGGCTCATTTCTTGAACGATTCGCGTTATGCCGGTGAGGGCTTAGGCTTGTATGAAGGTGCTTATTTGTATGGGAAGGGGGCTTACCGTCCTACAGAAAACAGTATGATGCGTTATAATGATTCGCCGTTTAATGCTCCAAGCCGTGAGAGAATCTATCAGGTTATAATGGAATTGTCGGAAGGTGAGGACTGGGTATATAATTATGAAGATTTCGTGGCTTATGATATCGTCAACAGGAATTACGCCACTTCACGTGCTTTAACAGCTCCTTCCTCAGACAGTGCCCGTGAACTTTGGAAGAAGAAACACCGTGTTCCTGTAATTGTGAAGGGAGGTTGGAAAGATGCGAAATAGTTAGTTTGAGTCTGGTGTAAATACAAAGAGTCTGTAGCCCGTCATTGAGAAAAATCACATCAATGGCGGGCTTCATTTTTTGGGGAAAAGCCCTGTCCCCTCGAAAATGGGGAAATATCCGTTGTTTGCAGATGTTTCCGGAGCAATTCTTCCGATGCCGCCATTTTTGAAACAAAATCCGGATAGTCGGTAGCCTGTTGTGGAATGTGGAACAAATAGGTTTCCAGTTCCGCTTTGTCATTCTCTCCATATCCCCGTAAGGAATGCCGGGTTGTGGCATGCGCTTGAAAGGTGGGATGAATCAAGATACCCTGTTTCCCTTTCAACCGATACATGTATGTGATGAGCTGATGTACATCCTCCCTTTTCTCTGTGGCTATCTTGTATTTGGCATCTACGATTGTTCTGTCGGTTTCCCGGAAAAAGTCCAGGTAACGGGGAAATTTGTGCCCTTTGGCCAAGTAGATGCGTCCGGTACCTTTTTTATTGTTGGGATGCGTGAATCCTTGCTTTGTGAGGATGGTGGCGAGGTATTCCTCCCACAAATAAGCCGCATCAAACAAAATGCCGTGTATCGGATTCTCTTGCTGTCCGTATTTGATTTTTTCGTGCCGTAATATCCGCAGGCACAGTTTCTGAAGAGGCGCATAACGGGTGAAGTAAGGGTGAGGGATAATCTTCAAGTTGTGTCTGATTACGTTTTCTCTGTCTTGCCGATGATAGTTTGGGGTGGTGGTCCTGATTTGGCTCACATTGTCTCGAGTCTGAGGGTCGCTTTCCAATAATGCTCTTCCGAATCGGGTGGTGCAAATATATTCGAGGGTGTGACGTATCAGTTCAGTCACTTGGTTGTCCTGGCTGAACTCCCGGGTGCGATAGGCAATGCGGCCATTGAACGGCAGGTTGTATTTTATTTGTCGGGATATGTCTATCACGCCGCGCACATTCGCGTCATTGTACGTATTCCGTTGGTATTCTTTGTAGAGGCCTTGCGCCAGTGCCTCGTGGAGAAACTTGGGAAACAGATAGAGCAGAAAGTCGAAGACGGCTTCGTCGTTCGTTACGTGTGGCATCCGGAAAAGGTTGATATACAATACCTTTTGAAGCATGTAGTGCAGGAAGAAATCTTCGCCGGTGTGCTGGACAAAACGAGACTGGATGGAAACGGAATGTCCGTTGACTCCTATAAATCCCACCAAATTGCCTGTCGTTAAGTGGACTTTTGTGCATTGCTTCCCTTTCCAGTTGGCCTGTGAGGACATGAGAGGCTGGTTGCCTATTTTATCCTCACATTCCTCGAAAGAATAAGGGTAGATTAGCAAGTTGTTTCCACATTCCTCTGAAAGTTCCGACAGGGTACGGTTGGCAACATTTTGTAGAGACAGGAATTCTTCAAGATTTTCCGATGTGGAAGAATAGGGTGAGTTATCCTTCAATATCATCTTTTCCTTCTTTTTGATAATACACTTGTTCCAGCATTTCCAGATTCTCTATGGCATTGGCCGTTCCTCTCAGGTATTCAAACAGCACACCTTTCAGGTGGTTTTCCCAAAGATGCTTGTAGGCTGTTTCCTTGTAGGTTCGTTCGTTGTCCAGATAAAGTGCCAGTTTGCTGAAGTAGGATCCTCCGATGTGATATGCGGGGCTTAATCCTTCTATGCCCGTGTGGTTCTCTTCATCCCAGATGGCGGCATTCAGGCGCGTCATGACCTGAACGATTTCCTCTTTCATGTCCGCCAGTTCTTCGTCCAGCATCCCTATATTCTCATTGGCTTTTATCTCCACCCAGGCAAAACGGCGGCGCATGGCGAAGTCCATACTTTCCACACTGCGATCGATGTCGTTCATGGTTCCGATAATATAGACATTTTCCGGAACGTAGAAGCCTTCGTAGAACGGGTCGGATTCATCGGTAATCAGATTCTGATACTGGGTTTTGACCACCCCTTTCTCTCCGCGATAGCTTGGGTCGATGCTGAAGAACAGTTCGCCGAAAATCTTGGAGATTTCACCCCGGTTGATTTCGTCGATGATGAAGAGGTATGGCTGGGATGGGTCAGACTTTTTAATATTCTCATTTTGGGGATTTGCTTCTTCGGTCGAAAAAGCATTTCTTTGAATTGATGAAGATTTTTCTAGTTGGGGGATATTGATGAATTTTTTGTTCATGTTCAGAAGTTCCTGAACAATACCCCTATAATAAGTATAATTTAATGTGTTACCAATAATATTACAAAAATCTTTAAAAGGGACTTTGGTAATATCTGATACATTTCTATCGCGGTAGTAATTGAAGATTTTTTGGACATAATCTTCATTTATATAGTTAGAGGTAAAAGAACCACCTTTATTATACATTATGTCTTTTCCTGAGATTTGAAGCTCCATCTGGCTCCTTGGATAGACTGTATAAAGAGTGACACTGTGATTTTGTATTCTCTTCTTTAATTCGTCGTATAAGACATAAAATGAAGGTAAGTTTTCTTTAGAAAATGAACTGGCAATGTGAGGTACTTCTTTAGGTGTATTATTGGGCTCGTTTACTTTATTGGAAGTAGTGAATGTTTCTAAAAGTGTTTTCTTGCAAAATTCCTTAAATACTCCATCTTTCCTTTCAAACCCGATGTTTCCGTTTTTATCGGGAGGAGTAGGGCGTAAGCCTTCCACAAAGTCTGTGTAGTCATACGACGGATGGAATTGAACAAATTCATATTCGGCTCCCATCGCATCCGCAATTGCTTTGGCTAAATATGTTTTCCCTGTACCGGGTGCTCCTGTCAGAATAAGATTTTTATTTGCTTCCAGTAGTTGGATATAGTAGTTTAGATTTTTCTCTTCCATATTCTCATAGTTGTTTGATAAAATATAGCGGGTAATGATGATTCATAATATAGTGGAAACAAAGTTAGAAAAAAGCCGTAATAGTTTGTTGAATATGAGTGCTTATTATTAATTTCATTTGTCGTTTTACAAGTTTATTCCAGAGATTTTCCGTAAATCTGTATAAGGAATATAGCTATTTGAAATTAACCGATTTAGAAAAATTACCTTGTTTTGGAGTAATGATTTGGCAACCGTCCCGATTACTACGGTCTGCGTCGCTTTGCTGTTTAGGTAACTCTTACAGCCCGATCGTATGAATTTGAGATAAAATTAATTATTTAATCAGTATTCCAAAATGCATCAGGTAAATTTTCGTATACTTCAGAAGCATCTGGTAAATTTCCATAAGGATATGTACTTGTACTTTGTCCACCAAATGACGATGTGTTATCTGCTTCGGGGTATTCTATGAAATTTCCATAATGGTTAATATACATATCCGGGGTATGTTCTTTGTCAATACGCACTAAAGCTTTTCCGTCAATAAAATAATTGTACTCCTCACCTTGCCTGTATTTTGCTTCCACAATTATTTTACCTTCCAATGACATAAATCCCACTTTGTTGTCTGATACAAAACCTATTGAATATTCTCCTGCATCAAATAAGTCCTCGTATTTTGGAGGTATAATCTCGGAAACTTCATCTCCATAGATTCTACAACAAACCAAACCGTAAAGACTATTTTTTATTGTTTTAAGAAAAAGGGTATCTTCTGTTTGAAAGAAAATTGATATATCGTCATAGATGTTATGTAAAACTTCTTTGCCTTTAAAGTTCAATAAGCCTTTATATTGTTTGCTTGACCCATAAACTTTTAATCCACTAAATATGGTGTTATTTGGAGAATATGCTACAATTTCATTACGAAGAATTGTCTTACCGTAGACAAATAAGCAGCTACCTACACTTTCGGCGCAGATGCATCCATATATTTTTAACCCATCTTGAGTGTTCCAATGTAATGGAGAATAAGCCTTTTTATTTAGCTCCTCAAAGAATGCTGTAACTTCTTTATCGCTATTAAATTTTACATAATGATATTCCATAATAACAAAATTATATTTCAGCAGTAATTATAACAACTTATCAATATTACCGTGTACGATAATTTTCTATCGCTAACATTCTTGATTTTTCTTTGCTCCAGCGAGGTTCTTGAATTTGTATAATGATGCTTTCGATTTCATTTAGCTTAGATGTATCTCCACATTCGATGATATGGATAGGTGCTTTAATTATATCTACACATTCAAAAAGATGATTCTTTATTTGACTGCATTTAAGAAATCATGGAGGAATATATGTGATTTATCTTTCCCTACACCAATAGAACCAATTATAAACTTTTTGGATAGTTGTTCACAGAGTGATTTAGGATATAATATCACAGGATAGCAATCAGTTTTTTGCAATCTCTGTAACAAAGCAACATCTTGGACGTATTTATCATTTTTTAGGTGATATTGTTCACTAAATGACTCCCAATTTAAATTTCCGTGCATTGATGAATATAGCTTTTATAATACAGCAAAAGTACAAAAAGTCCGTGATAAGACACCAGCTATTGCGGACTTTATTTTGATTTACAACTTAATACCTATATTTTGCCTTTCTGTCGGCAATCCTAATATTTCCATAAACTCATCTTTCTTGCGCCTGAACTATCTTACATGTGAAACACCATCTATTTTGAAGTCAAATTATCCATCCGGGGTTTCTTTAAGTGAGCAAACCGAACCATCAGTCTTAATGTGCTGTCGGAATTCAGAAGTATAGAGTTCTCCTTTGATGGTGACATCCTTAAACATGCACAGCTTTTTGATTAACCCATCGCTAAAATTCAGAGTATCACGCAAAAACTTGATGGTCGGCATCAGCTTTTCCACATATAGAAAGTAGCGTTTGACAAAATCCGTAAATTCCGACAGTTTTCGGTGCTGCTGCCCGTAAGCATTTATTGGGCTATTGTCGTATGCCGTGCTTTTGAGGTATGTACGCCTCGTTGCAAACCGTATTTTTCCATTGCTTTTGCGTAATTGTCGTGGTAGGCAACGAGTTTTTCACGTGTCAGTATATCATCGGCACACAGGCACACGGCATTGGCTTTCTTTCGCTCTCCTGTTACTATCGGTACGACCGTGGCATGAATTGCGGTGTGTACTCATCCATGTGTAGGACTGTCTCACATGAAGATACTGAACGAAAGATGGCTTCTTCAGTACTTCCAAAGAAGTACTGGAGTACTCCCCTGAAAGTACTGGAGTACTCCCCTGAAAGTACTGGAGTACTCCTTGGTCAGTACTAAAGTACTTCCAAGGAAGTACTGAGAACTGTTGAGGATATATCTAGATATGCCTTGGGCTTCCCGAACAGGGGAAGTGAAGGAGGGGATTCGTAGGTCATATAAATAAAAAAGGTAATTTGACTGACTTATAAAGCGGTTTTGACCAGTTCTTGGTAGTTGGAAACGGAAGAATTGCATTACTTTTGCCTGCATCATCAATATTTTATACTATGAACATACAATTTTACCAACGAATAAAGATTTTTCTTTGTACATGGGGGATGGCCGGATGCATTTGGGCGGCAGACTACCCGGTGAAAGTGACCCTTCATGCTGCTACCGGGGCCGTGGAACAGCTGACCTTGTCGGGAGATGAGCAACAGATGGAATGGCTTGTGAAGACGGATGGGACCCAGTATCCGTGGGTGAAGGAAAACCTGGCCTGGGGATTAGGATATTTCACGATAGTGAAGGGACATGAAAGCGTAAAAGAAGAATGGCAGAAACCTGTGGAGATAAGTCCCGACGGCATGGAAGTGACCTATCGTGAAGGGGATATTCAGGTGCGGGTGACCCGTGTGTGCAGGGACGGTGACCTGACAGAAAAATATACCTTTACCAATCGGGGGAAGGAAGCTGTCTCTCTTTACGACATAGGCATCTATACACCGTTGAATGATAATTATCCCGGAGCACAAGAGTGTATTAACGGTCGCACCAATGTGCAGGTGTGGGACGGAGAAAATGCGGCCTACGTCAATGCGCTTCGGATGGGAGGAACGGCTCCCCATCTGGGACTGGTTGTGACGGAAGGTTCCATAAAAAGTTATGAAGTCTGGGAGCGTGGCGACCGGAAGGGAAACTCGCACTATCGGGGAATTCTGGCCTTGAACTTGCCCGATTCTTTCTTGAGACCAGGCAGAAGCTGTTCTGTGGCGTGGACACTTTTTTCGCATAATGGCAATGAGGACTTCAAGCGGAAGCTGCTTGAGAAAGGCAGTCTGTTGGTGTCGTGCGACAAATATGTGTATCAGAAAGGGGAAACAGCCCGTATGCAGGTGCAGAGTGGTTTCCCATTGGCAAGCTATGCGGCAAAGATGAACGGGGTGCCTGTTCCTGTGGTAGAAAAGGATGGAAAATATCTGGTGGAAGTGCCGTTGCTTCAGGCTGGGGAGGTACGTCTGGATTTCCTTTATAATGGTGGAAAGCAGACCCATGCCAGTTTGCTGGTGGTCAACAGTGAGCGGGAATTATTGGAAAAACGGGTGGAATTTATCCGTATGCATCAGCAGATGAACAATCCTTCCGACCCGAGGTATGGAGCCTATATGGTATACGATAATGAGGGGGACAGCATTTATCTGAACGATACGCCCAACTGTAATCCTGTGGACCGTGATGAAGGGGCGGAACGTGTGGGCATGGGGGTGCTGCTGGCAAAGCAGTATCGCCTGACAAAAGATGAAAAGCTGAAGGAATCGTTATTGAAATATGCCCGGTTTTTGCGTGAAAAGTTGCAGACGAAGGATTTTGTGACGTATTCCAGCGTGGACCAGAAGAACCGTAACCGGGGATATAATTATATGTGGGTGGCCGATTTTTATTTCCAGATGTATCTGGCAACAGGTGACAGGCAGTTTGCGGTCTACGGGTATGAGACCTTACAGGCCATGTACCGTCAGTTTGGTTACGGCTTTTATGCCATCGGCATTCCGGTGACCATCGGGTTGGAATCACTGGAAAAGGCGGGTATGAAAAAAGAGTACAAGAAGCTTTTGAAGGATTTTGAAAAGACGGGTGAAGTGTTTATCCAGAACGGGCTGGATTATCCCAAGTCGGAAGTAAATTATGAGCAGAGCATCGTGGCTCCTGCTGTTCATTTCCTGGCACAGCTTTACCTGGTGACGAAAGAACAGAAGTATCTGGATGAAGTAAAACGCCAGATGCCGGTGGTGGAGGCATTCAATGGTTTCCAGCCGAGCTTTCATCTGAACGAAATAGCGATACGTCATTGGGATGACTACTGGTTTGGCAAGCGGGAAATGTTCGGGGATACCTTCCCGCATTATTGGAGCACGGTTACGGGAGCGGTTTATTATTACTATGCGCTTTGTACGGGCGACCAGTCTTATCTGGCGCGTGCGGAGAACATTGTGCGCAACAATCTGTGTCTGTTCTTTGAGGATGGAAGGGCTTCGTGTGCATATCTGTATCCTTATAAGATAGATGGAGTGAAGGGGCAATTTTATGACCCCTATGCCAACGACCAGGACTGGGCGCTGGTGTATTATCTGTTGATACACGAAGGTATCTGAGCAGGCTATGGCTTGGAATGATAATGCCCGCAGGTTCTCAGCATGTCTGACAACCTGCGGGCATATTTGTATAGGTTATGCGGAGAAAGTCGGACACTTAGTCCAGTTCTCTCTGACGGCAGAAGCAGCCGCCGAATTTCTCGTCCACGTTTTCTACCGGCTGGCGGAAGATGCCGTACACCGAGGAGCCGGAACCGCTCATGCTGGCAAACACGGCGCCCAGGTCGTACAGTTCGTCCTTGATGGCGGCAATTTCCGGATGTTGCAGGAAAACGCTGTCTTCAAAATCATTCTTCATGCTGTCTTTCCACGTTTCTACCGGCTGGCGGACAATCTCCTTCAAGGAAACCTCCGGCTTGTGGGGAGTGATGTGGGCAAAGGCTTCGCGGGTGGATACGAAAATGTCCGGTTTCACCAGCACGAGGTAGTAGCCGGAAAGTGACAGACGGATGGGTTCAAAAATGTTGCCGATGCCGGTGGCAAAGACCGGCTGGTTGCGGATGAAGAAGGCACAGTCGGCACCCAGACGGGCGGCGTAGGTCTCCATCTCTTCCAGACTCAGGTTCAAGCGGAATTTTTCGTTCAGCAGCTTGATCATGAACGCGCAGTCGGACGAGCCGCCTCCCAGTCCCGCACCTGTAGGAATGTGCTTGAACAGGTGGATGTCGATGGGCGGCATCTCGTGGTCTTTCTTCAGCAGTTCGTAGGCTTTCACCACCAGGTTGTCTTCCGGAGCGCCTTCAAGGGCGGTTCCTTTTACGTGGAGGGTATAAGGAGTGTCATCTTTTTCTCTTCGCGTCACCTCCAGTGCGTCTTGCAGGTGGATGGGGTAAAAAATGGTTTCCAGATTGTGGTAACCATCGGCGCGTTTTTCAGTAATATTCAGGCCAAGGTTTATTTTGGCATTTGGAAAGGTAATCATAGTGTCGTTTGTTTTTTGTTGCTCAAATATACACGAAAGTTTTTAGAAAAACGGGATTCACGGAAAAAATCGTATCTTTGCCCCACTTAAATAAAAAACAAATGGCAGAACCGAGAAGAAATACACGTGTGGCGAAAACGGCCAAGACCAAGACGATGGATGAATATGGGCATTTGCAGCCGCAGGCTCCTGAACTGGAGGAAGCGGTGCTGGGTGCACTGATGATAGAAAAGGATGCGTATTCGCTGGTGAGCGAGATTCTTCGCCCGGAATCGTTCTACGAACACCGGCACCAGCTGATTTATGCGGCGATTACTGACTTGGCCATCCAGCAGAAACCGATTGATATCCTCACCGTGACCGAACAGTTGCGTTCGCGAGGCGATTTGGAAGAGGTGGGCGGACCGTTTTATATCACGCAGCTGAGTGGTAAGGTGGCTTCGTCGGCCCACATTGAATATCATGCCCGCATCATTGCCCAGAAGTTTCTGGCGCGTGAACTGATTTCTTTCACAAGCAGCATACAGACCAAGGCGTTCGATGAGACGCAGGATGTGGACGACCTGATGCAGGAGGCCGAAGGAAAGCTCTTCGAAATTTCCCAGCAGAACATGAAGAAGGATTACACGCAGATTAATCCGGTCATCCAGGAGGCCTACGAGATGTTGCAGAAGGCAGCGGCCCGTACCGACGGTCTGAGCGGACTTTCGAGTGGTTTCCATCAGTTGGATAAGATGACTTCGGGCTGGCAGAATTCCGACCTGATTATCATTGCGGCCCGTCCGGCCATGGGTAAGACGGCGTTCGTGCTTTCCATGGCAAAGAACATGGCGGTGAACAACAAGGTGCCGGTAGCGTTGTTCTCGCTTGAAATGAGCAACGTGCAGCTGGTGAACCGTCTGATTGTGAACGTCTGTGAGATTCCGGGTGAGAAAATCAAGAGCGGTCAGCTGGCACCTTACGAGTGGGGACAGCTCGACTATAAAATCAAGGAACTGTATGATGCTCCGTTGTATGTGGACGATACGCCGTCATTGTCTGTATTCGAATTGCGAACCAAGGCGCGCCGTCTGGTGCGTGAGCACGGGGTGAAGATTATAATCATCGACTACCTTCAGCTGATGAATGCCAGTGGAATGTCGTTCGGCAGCCGTCAGGAAGAGGTCAGTACTATCTCGCGTTCGTTGAAGGGACTGGCCAAGGAACTGAATATTCCGATTGTGGCCCTGAGCCAGTTGAACCGTGGCGTGGAGAACCGTGAAGGTATTGACGGGAAGCGTCCGCAGTTGAGCGACCTGCGTGAGTCGGGAGCCATCGAGCAGGATGCCGATATGGTGTGCTTCATCCACCGTCCGGAATATTACAAGATTTATACCGACGAGAAGGGAAACGACTTGCACGGCATGGCCGAAATCATCATTGCCAAGCATCGTAACGGTGCGGTAGGCGATGTGTTGCTGCGCTTCCGTGGTGAGTATGCCCGTTTCCAGAATCCGGACGACGATATGATTGTACCGATGCCGGGTGAGGAAAAGCCGGCTCCGGTGCTCCGTTCGAAGATGAATAGCGGCGGGGGACAGGATTTCGTTCCGCCTCCACCCACTGATTTGCCTCCGATGCCCGATAATCCGTTTGGCGCTCCGGTGCCGGATGTTCCGTTTTAAGGCCGAATTAAAATATTACAGGCGGCTCGCTTTGATGCGGGCCGCCTGTGGTGTATCTATACGGGTTGTTTCTGAATTACTGTGCAACGGTCACCCCGAATTCCTCCAGTTCTACCGTGGCGGTAGTGGCATCGGGAGTCGTAGCTTCCAGTTTGATGAACCGGGCAGATTCTGCCTGCGGAAGGGTCACGGTCTGCGGCAGCGGATTGTGCATGATGTTGCTGAACTCTCCGCGGCTGATCAGTTCTTTCCATTTCTTCCCATCCTGACTCACATAGAACTTATAGCGGAAGGCCATGGTCGGTTTGGCTTCTGCGTTCAGAGGTGCATAGGTAAAGGCCTTGAGGGTAACAGTCTTTCCCAAGTCGATGGTCAGCGGGGAAGCCGACAGCTCCTTCCAGGAGTCTCTGGACAGGTTGTTCCAGTTGGCTGCGCTTCCTTGTTCAGCCAGCGGCTGGGCGTAGTAAGCCGCCACTTGCTGGATGTGCGCGTTCAGTCGGCTCTGGTTGATGGTGACTTTCAAGGAGTCGGTCACGGTATCAGGAAAGCGTACCATGCGTTTGTAGCCCACGGTGGTTCCTTTTCCCAGAATCTTCCAGCTGCCGTTGTCCCAAGCTTCGAGGGTGAAGTCTTCCACTCTCTGTCCTTTGGAGATGTCTTCTTGCAGCATCACCACGTTGATAGGGCTTTGGCTTTTTACGGCATAGGTGCGTGCAGCTCCCTGCGGAGCTTCCCAAGGCTGGTCTCCACGGAGCACTTTGTTGTCTTTGAACGTTTCTTGGCGGTAAGCGGCAAATTCTTTCAGACGGGCCACATCGGCTTCATGAATCCGTCCCCGACGGTCGGGAGGAATGTTCAGCAGGAGGACAGAGTTGTAGCCTACCGACTGGAAATAGATGTCCGACAGTTGCTTCAGACTTTTTACCTTGTCATTTTCAGCTTCATGCCAGAACCATCCCGGACGGATGGATACGTCGACTTCCGACGGATACCAGAAAAGCTCAGTGGCATCTTTCAGCATTTCGCGGCTGCCCAGGTCTTTGGCCTGACTGTACACTTTCAGGCGGGCATTGTTTGCTTCCGAGCGGGCGTAAATTCCCGGGGTCAGAACCGTGGCACTCCATTCGGTTTCGCGTCCAAGGCCTTTTTCGTTGCCTACCCAGCGTACGTCGTCGCCCATGATGGCCATGACGGCTTTGGGTTGCAGGCGCTGGATGGTCTTGTAGAAGGCATCCCAGTCGTAGGTTTGTTTTTTCCCGTTGGGACCTTCTCCGTTTGCGCCGTCAAACCATACTTCGTGTACTTCTCCATAGTTGGTCAGCAGTTCGGTCAGCTGTTCGATGAAGAATTTGTTGTAGGCAGGAGAATCGCCATAGCAGCTGGCGTTCCGGTCCCATGGTGACAGGTAGACACCAAATTTCATGTCATATTTGGTACAGGCATCGCGAAGTTCCTTGACCACATCGCCTTTCCCGTTTTTCCAAGGAGAAGACGCTACGGAGTGAGTAGTGGTCTTGGTAGGCCACAGGCAGAACCCGTCGTGGTGCTTGGCGGTGAGCAATACCATCTTGAAACCGGCTTCTTTCAGGGTCTTCACCCATTGTTCGGCATCCAGGTCGGTGGGGTTGAACAGTGCCGGATCTTCCGAGCCGTCGCCCCATTCCCTGTCAGTAAACGTGTTGATGCCGAAGTGCAGGAAGGCCGTCAGCTCCATCTGTTGCCAGGCCAACTGCTGAGGCGTAGGAACCAGACGGGCCGCCATGGATACTTTCTGTTCCATGGTTTCATTGCCGGAAAAAGGCAGGTGCTTTACGAAATAGGCAGTGTCTTGCTGTGCCTGCATTCCTATGGGGAGGGAAAGCAGTGCGCATGCCGCGAGAAATTGAGGTAGTTTTTTCATAATGAGATTGTTTTCAGATTGTGATTTTGTTTCATAAATAAATGAAATAGTCCTTGAAAATGCTTCATAAGGACATTTCTTGTATATTCTAGGCGTAAAATTAATATAACTCATTCAATTTTCAGCTATTTCCGGTAATAAATCTGTAATTAAAAGATTTTTGAGCAAGGATTTCTTTGTAGAAAGCAGGATATTGTCCGATTTTAGGAAAGTATCCGAGGAAGGTAAGCACGAGCGATAGAGAATGAAGGAGTTTTCAGAATAGTGGATGGATGGGCGGAATCGAAATGAAAATAAAATGTGGCTTCCTTGACGGCGGAATGTCGAATATTTGTCTCTTTAAAACCTTATCATTCAGCTTAATTTGATGCAATCTGCGGATTTTATTAGAATATTCCATCTAATTTTTATAACTTTGCGCATCATTCTTAGGATATTATAAAAAAATTATACGATATGAATATCTCTTATAACTGGCTGAAAGAATACGTCGACTTCGACCTTACTCCGGACGAAGTGGCAGCCGCACTGACTTCCATCGGTCTGGAGACTGGGGGAGTGGAAGAAGTTCAAACCATAAAGGGGGGATTGGAAGGCCTTGTGGTAGGCGAGGTGCTGACTTGCGAACCGCATCCCAATTCCGACCACATGCATATTACCACCGTCAACTTGGGGCAGGGAGAGCCTGTACAGATTGTCTGCGGCGCGGCGAACGTGGCTGCCGGACAGAAGGTCATTGTAGCCACACTGGGTACGAAGCTGTACGATGGCGACCAGTGCTTTACCATCAAGAAGTCTAAACTCCGTGGTGTGGAGTCAAACGGTATGATTTGTGCCGAAGATGAAATCGGCGTGGGCACAAGCCACGAAGGTATCATCGTATTGCCGGACGATGTGGTTCCGGGTACACCTGCCAAGGATTACTATCACATCAAGAGTGAATATGTGCTCGAAGTGGACATCACCCCGAACCGTGCCGATGCCTGCTCACACTACGGTGTGGCGCGCGACTTGTATGCATGGCTTATCCAGAACGGACATAAGGCTGCATTGAAGCGTCCGTCGGTCGATGCTTTCAAGGTGGATAACCACGACATGAACATCGATATCGTAGTGGAAAATACGGAGGCTTGCCCGCGTTATGCAGGAGTAGCCATCAAGGGCGTCACCGTGAAAGAAAGTCCGGAATGGTTGCAGAACAAGCTCCGTCTGATTGGGGTGCGTCCGATTAATAACATCGTCGATATTACCAACTACATTCTGCATGCCTACGGTCAGCCGATGCACTGCTTTGATGCCGATAAGATTAAGGGTGGCAAGATTGTAGTGAAGACTTGTGCTGAAGGAACTCCGTTCGTGACACTGGACGAAGTGGAACGCAAGCTGTCTGACAGGGACCTGATGATTTGCAACGCGGAAGAGCCGATGTGTATTGCGGGCGTATTTGGCGGACTGGATTCAGGTACGACGGAAGCGACTACGGACGTGTTCCTGGAAAGTGCTTATTTCCATCCGACTTGGGTGCGCAAGACGGCGCGTCGTCACGGTTTGAGTACGGATTCTTCTTTCCGTTTCGAACGTGGCATCGACCCGAATATTACGATTTATGCCTTGAAGGAAGCTGCGCTGCTGGTGAAGGAACTGGCTGGAGGAGAAATCGCTTCTGAAATCAAGGACAACTATCCGCATCTGATTGCTGATTTCCCGGTAGAGCTTTCTTACGACTATGTCAACTCACTGGTGGGTAAGGTGATTCCGGTAGAAACCGTGAAGAGCATCGTTACCAGCCTGGAGATGAAGATTGTGAACGAAACGGCAGAAGGTCTTTCGTTGCTGGTTCCTCCTTATCGGGTGGATGTACAGCGTCCGTGCGACGTGGTAGAAGATATTCTTCGTATTTATGGATATAATAATGTGGAAATCCCCACTACGCTGAAGTCCAGCTTGAGCGTGAAGGGAGAAGTAGATAAGTCGGTGAAACTGCAGAACCTGGTCGGCGAACAGCTGGTGGGTTGTGGTTTCAATGAGATTCTGAACAACTCACTGACCGCTGCGGCTTATTATGACGGACTGGAAACGTTCAAGCCGGAAAACTTGGTGCGTGTGATGAATCCGTTGAGCAACGACTTGAACGTAATGCGTGCCACACTGCTTTTCGGCGGTCTGGAAAGCATCCAGCACAATGCCAACCGCAAGAATGCCGACTTGAAGTTCTTCGAGTTCGGTAACTGTTATCACTTCCATGCCGAGAAGAAGAATCCGGAAAAGGTACTGGCTGCCTATTCGGAAGAATTGCACATGGGCTTGTGGCTGACTGGAAAGCGGGTAAGCAACTCTTGGGCACATGCCGATGAAAATGCGTCTGTATATGAGCTGAAGGCTTATGTGCTGAATATCTTCCGTCGTCTGGGGGTAAACTTCGGAGGACTGGTATTCGGAAATCTTTCGGACGACATTTACTCGGTAGCTATTTCCGTACACACTCGTGGCGGTAAGCTGCTGGCTACCTTCGGTGTGGTTTGCAAGAAGATTCAGAAGGCGTTCGACATTGACCATGAAGTATATTATGCCGACCTGAACTGGAAGGAACTGATGAAGGCTATCAAGAACAATGTGGTAAGCTACAAGGAAATCTCCAAGTTCCCGGCTGTAAAACGTGACTTGGCTTTGCTGATTGACAAGAAGGTACAGTTTGCTGAAATCGAAAAGATTGCTTACGAAACCGACAAGAAGCTGCTGAAGTCTGTTGAATTGTTCGATGTGTACGAAGGCAAGAACCTGGAAGCCGGCAAGAAGAGCTATGCCGTAAGCTTCATGCTTCAGGACGAAAATGCCACACTGAACGACAAGCAGATTGACAAGTTCATGCAAAAGCTGATTGGCAACCTGCAGAACAAGTTGGGAGCTGTGCTTCGATAAGATAAAGCCCTGAATGATGCGTTACGATATTAAACCAGATTATGACCTGAAAGCTAAGCGGAGATGCCTGACGGCATTCTCCGTAGGCTTGGTACTTGCGTTTCAGGCTGTAAGAGTCCTTTGGAATTTTTCTCTCAATGCGCCATGGAAGAATGGATTGGCCATTGTGGGCGGTTTGGGATGCTTACTGATTAGCGGAATAGGGTACTGGAAATACCGGAAGCTCATTCAGCATAATAAAAAGAGAACTCATTAAAAATAAATTTAAAAATATCATCCAATGGGAAGAGCGTTTGAATATAGAAAAGCTACAAAATTGAAAAGATGGGGTCACATGGCGAAGACCTTCACTCGTCTGGGTAAACAAATTGCAATTGCAGTAAAAGCTGGTGGTCCGGAACCGGAGAACAACCCGGCTTTGCGTTCGGTAATCGCTACTTGTAAGCGTGAAAACATGCCGAAGGACAACATCGAACGTGCCATCAAGAATGCAATGGGTAAAGACCAGAGCGATTACAAGAGCATGACTTACGAAGGATACGGTCCTCACGGAATTGCCGTATTCGTAGACACTTTGACAGACAACACGACTCGTACGGTAGCCGACGTACGTTCCGTATTCAACAAATTTGGCGGTAACTTGGGTACTACCGGTTCACTGGCTTTCTTGTTTGACCACAAGTGTGTGTTCACTTTCAAGAAGAAAGACGGTATCGATATGGAAGAACTGATTCTGGACCTGATTGACTACAACGTAGAAGATGAATATGATGAAGATCCGGAAGAAGGTACCATCACTATCTACGGTGACCCGAAGAGCTATGCAGCCATCCAGAAGCACTTGGAAGAATGTGGCTTCGAAGATGTCGGTGGTGATTTCACTTACATCCCGAACGACCTGAAGGATGTGACTCCGGAACAGCGTGAGACAATCGACAAGATGGTAGAACGTCTGGAAGAATTCGACGATGTACAGACGGTTTACACGAACATGAAACCGGAAGAGGACGCAGAATAATTTTTCTCATTACATACATTACGGACGGAGTGCTTCATCAGGTACTCCGTTCTTTTTTATACGTAAAAAAGACAATAGTATGAAATACAGTTACAGAACGACGGGGACCTGTAGTTCCCAGATTGACGTGGAAGTGGAAAACGGAATTGTAAAGGACGTACATTTTACAGGCGGATGCAACGGCAACCTGCAAGGTATCTCTTCACTGGTAAAGGGGATGAAAGTGGACGACGTGATTGCCCGCCTGGAAGGTATCCGTTGCGGGGGAAAGCCCACTTCCTGCCCCGACCAGCTTTGCAAGGCCTTGCGTGAGATACGCTGAGAGGCTTTTTTAAATCTCCTCCGAAAGTGAGGAAAGCAGCACGATGAGCAGGATACCGGCGATGACGAGGGACAGGAACGTGAACAGGCTCAGCAAGCCCACGGTTTTGAAGAAGGTTCTGACCCAGCCACGGTGGTACACGGTGTGCAGTGAAATGTAGGTATAGATAAACATACCTATGAGGAAAACAGCCAGTGTGTAGAGGGGCATGTCTCCTCTGAAGGCATCCAGAAAGTTTTTCTCTGTCAGCAGGGGAATCAGCGGGATGGGCAACAGTATCAGGAACACGGTATTCAGATGAATGGCATGTACGAAATGCCACATGTAGGGATACCGTGATTTGCGGAACAGACCTTGCAGAAGCCAGGCGAACAGCGGCAAAAGGAACATCATATAGAGGGGCGTCCATTTGGACAAGCCTCCTATGAGCTGGTTGAGGAAGGATTCCCGGCGGAGCTGTTCTGCCTCATCGGGATTGTCCGCAGTCCATTCGTACACGGGTGTGAGGGCGTTTCCGGCGGAGTCGGTCTGGAAGTGGAGGGCAGCTTGCATGGATTCCGAGCTGATTTCTTTTTCTTTCAGCAGACTGTCCAGTTGTGAGGTCTTCACTTCCTGGAGGTTCAGAATGGTTTTCAGGTCTTTTTCCCGGAGGGTGCTTTCACGGAGACAAGAGTCGGCTACCAGCTTTGGCATCCGTACATAGGAAAGAGAGAAACGGTCGTCCAAGCGTTGTACCTGAAACAGTTTGTCGGTTCGGGTGACCCCTCTTTCCTGCAAAGCCTGAACGAGTTCCGGCCCCTGATACAAGTAGACGCTGGTATCGGGGAGGGCAGCTTCAGAGTTGAGCTGTTGAACTACTTCGTCACTGATGCTCAGAGAGTCTACAGCTTGCAGGGCCTGATTGGCCTTGTCGGAGGCCAGCATGAAAAAGAGGGTGAAAAAGACCACGGAGATGCACATGTAAAGGCGGAAAGGATGCACGTAGGAATTGATTTTCCCGGCATTGAATTCGTTGGTCAGAAAGCCCGGGCGGGTGAACATGAACCATAAGGTCTGCCAGATTTTGCTGTCGAACTGGTAGACATTTTCAAAGTATTGCTTGAAATATTTCCAGAACGGCTGGTAGATGTCGAGAGCATATTGTCCGCAGCAATGGCAGTACATTCCTTCCAGTTTGGTGCCGCAATTTTTGCAGTAGGTGTATGCGGGGACGGTCTTTTTGCGGATTCTCTGGAGGCGTTTCAGTTCAATGAGCCGCATAATCCGGCGTTTTCTTTCTGTCAGTTTCTGTCGCATCCGGGCGAGAAAGCCCATTCCTTTCCGTGTATTGTGTGTGGTATTTTCCATGTCGGTAAAGATGAATAATCTGATATCTTGACACAAAAGTACGTTGGTGAAATGAATTTTGCAAATATTTATAGGAAAAGCAGCATGGAAAGTCTGAGGGGCCGTTGAGCAATCAGGGGAATAAAAAAGCAGTTATATTGTTTCCTTCTGTATGGGATAATTCTTGGGAATCAATATAACTGCGGGGAAGGCCTTTCGGCATGCGGTATGAGGTTAACCAATTTTGCTTATTTTCTTCAGCTTTTCTTCATCGATAAGCTTTATTTTTCGTCCGTCGATGATAATCAGTTTTTCAGCAGCAAAGTTTGATAACGTACGGATGGCATTGGAAGTAGTCATGTTGGAAAGGTTGGCCAAGTCTTCTCTCGAAAGATAGATGCTCAGCGTACACTGGTCTTCTTCCACTCCGTAGGTCTCTTTCAGGAAAAGCAGAGATTCAGCCAGACGTCCGCGGATGTGTTTCTGTGTGAGGTTTACTGTTCTTTCATCAGAAATACCCAAGTCCTTCGATAATTGTTTGATAAAGAACATGGCCAGTTCCGCATTTTCCATAATCAGCTGGACGATGATTGGCATGGGAATCAGACACATGGTACAAGGTTCAAAGGCGGCTGCGGCAGTTACGAAGTTTTCTTCCGCAAAATAAGCACGGTAAGCAAAATATTCTTTGTTTTTAATAACGCGAATGATTTGGCTTCTTCCTCCTACACCGTCTTTATAAATCTTGACTTTTCCGTTCAGCAGGCACATTAAGTTCTCCGGAGTCTCTCCTTCACAGTAAATTGTTTCGTTCTTTTTGTATTTTTGAATTGTGAAGTTTTGAGCGAGCAATTCGCGTTGTTGCTGGGTCAATGGTTGCCATAAATCTGGTATACTTTCGGCAATCTCAGCTTCTGTTAATTCCTTTTTTACCATAAATGTTCCAAAACCATGTTATTTAGCACAAAGATAGAAAGAAAAATTGAAAATATTATTTTTTCATTGTAAAAAATACCCTTAAAACAGGGCTTTATTATATATTTGCCTTGGATATGAGAATAGGAAAAGCCTTATATGGGGTTTTGTGGGGACTATGGGTTGTATGCCTGTTGGCTGGTGTCCCGCAACGGGGAATGGCGCGTGATAACGCTCCGGCTCTTCCTCTCAAACCTTTGGTGCCTGATTCCGTTCTGGAACGCATGTTCCATTCTGCTTCCATCTATTCGCATGAGGTGAAGAGTTATAAAGCTGATTTATATTTGAAAGGACATCTCACTGTGCACAAGCAAAACCGCATTATCCGCTATGTACCTTCCATGTTTCGCTTGGAAAAAGGGGTGAAAGATTATGTACATGAGTCTATCAGTGATCTTCAATATACGGCTCCAGGTCTTATCGACCGGAAGGTAAGAGCCATGTCCACTACTTTCCCCAGCTACAGCGGACAGATTTTCGATGTGATAGACTACATGAAGTTTAATATTTATGCTCCTTCTTTGATGGGTAACAAGTTATTGTCGCCCTTGAACGAAAAAGCACGGGTACATTATCGTTATCTGCTGGAGAGTGTGGAGCCCAGGCTGGAAGGAGAATTGTATTGCATTCGGGTGCTGCCACGTTATCGGAGTACTCAGCTGGTGGAGGGAGTGTTGTGGCTGTCCTCCTCCGACTGGACCATCCGGAGAATGAGCCTGAAAGGACGGTACGACCTGATACGGTTTCATCTGGACATGCAGATGGGAGAGGAGGAGGATACCAAATATCTTCCGGTTCTGATGAACCTGGATTTGAATTTTAAGTTCCTGAAAAATCACCTGGAGATGAAATATACGGGATGGATGCGCTATTCCTCGGTAACGTATCGGAAGCCTGGAGAGGAATGGATTGGGAAGAAGACGGATGACCATAACCTCTCTAATTCTTATACGCTGACCTGTGATACCAGTCGCTTGGTGGTAGAACGGGATTCATTCAACCGTATCCGTCCGATTCCTTTGTCGTCGTATGAAGATTCGCTTTACCGGATGGCGGATGAACGGAGGCGTCAGCGGGAGGCAGATACTTTGAAGCCTCCCCCTACGAAGTTCAAAAAGAACATGGTGTTCCTCGGGCAGATAGGGGATGCCTTGATCAGCAGTTACGACATCGACCTGTCGCGGGTGGGAAGTATCAACTGTTCTCCGATTATTAATCCGTTGCTGGTGAGTTACAGTCATCGTAACGGGATTTCGTACCGTCAGGTATTCAAATACAACAAACTGTTTCACGACGGGCGTTTGTTGCGTATCGCTCCCCAGATTGGTTATAACTTTACCAAGAAAGAACTCTATGCCAAGGCAGACGTGGAATATTTCTATAATCCCCGGAGGTTGGGTTCTATTGAAGTGCATGCTGGAAACGGTAACCGCATTTACAGTAGTGTGGTGCTCGACCAGCTGAAGGAAATGCCGGACAGTACGTTTTCGTTTGAAGGACTTGAATTGGATTATTTTAAGGATGTGTATGTGGACGTGTCGCACAACATTGAACTGTGCAACGGACTGAAACTGGGTACAGGGGTGGCCATGCACTGGCGGTATACCAAGAGTACGCCGGAAGTAGAAGCCCGTGTCCGTTCCCGTTACAACAGTTTTGCCCCTCGTATCCGTCTGGAATGGACGCCGGGGATGTATTATTACATGAACGGAAACCGAAAAATCAATGTGGGTTCATATTATCCGACTTTTATGCTGGATTATGAAAGAGGAGTCAGGTTATTGAAAAACTCAGGCACGTATGAGCGTATCGAATGTTCGGTGGAGCAGGTTATCCGCCTGAAAAATGTTCGTTCGATAGCCTATCATATTGGAGGCGGAATGTTTACAAACCAGTCGGATATGTACTTCGTGGATTACGTGCATTTTGCCAATCTGAATCTGCCGCAGGGCTGGAACGACGACATCGGCGGTACTTTCCAGATGCTGGATGGGCGTTGGTACAATGCATCCAGTCACTATTTGCGGGGAAACATGACCTTTGAGGCTCCCTTTATTCTCCTGTATCCGGTGTCCCGTCTGTTGTCTTTCATTCAGAAAGAACGGATTTATGCAGGCATTCTGTTTATGCCTCATCTGAATCCTTATCTGGAGTTTGGATATGGTTTCGCCACCCACCTTTTCGATGCCGGTGTGTTTATCGGAAACGAAAAAGGTAAATTTACCTCCGTGGGATGTAAATTTACCTTCGAATTATTCAATAAATAAGTATCTGCTTACACCAGCTCGTCCGATGTGTAGCCTTGCGGAAGCGGACGGCAGTTGTAGCCTGAGGCCATGATTTCTCCGTAAGCTCCGGCCGAACGCAGGGCAATGAGGTCGCCGCGGTGTACCTTGTTCAGGTCGATGGCCTTGCCGAACACGTCGGATGATTCACAGATAGGCCCTACCACGTCGTAGGTTTCTACAGGTTCTTCCGAGGTCAGGTTTTCAATCTTGTGGTAAGCCTGGTACAAAGCCGGACGAATCAGGTCGGTCATACCCGCGTCTACGATGGCGAACTGCTTGTTTGTGCCTTGTTTCACGTAAGTCACTTTGGTGATGAGGCTTCCGCATTGTCCCACTACCGAGCGTCCCAGCTCAAAATGGAGTGTCTGTTGCGGGCGCAGGCGCAGGTGCTTGTGATAGGTAGCGAAGTACTCGGCGAAGTCCGGAATCGGCTGGCGGTTAGGATGTGCATAGTCGATGCCCAGTCCGCCTCCCACGTTGATGTGTTCCACGATAATCTGGCGGGCATAAAGTTTTTCCTGCAGTTCGTTCACGCGGTTGCAGAGTGCCACGAAATCGCCCATGTCGAGAATCTGTGAACCGATGTGGAAATGTAGTCCCACGAACTTCACGTTTTTCATCTCCAATGCCAGGTCAATGATGTGGTCCATGTCCTGCATGCTGATGCCGAATTTGTTTTCTGCCAGACCGGTAGTGATGTTGGCATGCGTATGTGCACCTACATCCGGATTGATACGGAATGCTACGCGGGCAATCTTGTTCTTTGCCGCAGCCAGTTCATTGATGACCTCCAGTTCCGGAATGGACTCCACGTTGAAGCAGAAAATGTCATAATCCAGTCCCAGATTGATTTCCTTGTCAGTCTTTCCCACGCCGGCATAGACAATCTTGCTGGCCGGGAATCCGGCTTGGATGGCTGCCTGAATTTCTCCGCCGCTCACACAGTCGGCTCCCAGTCCGCTTTCGCGGATGATACGCAGGATTTTGGGATTGGCATTGGCTTTTACGGCATAATGCACACAGAATTTGTTATATCTCCCTGCTTCTTCCTTGATTTTGTCCAAGGTTTCACGCAGCAGGTTCGCGTCATAATAATAAAACGGGGTTTCAAGTTCCCTGAAACGTGTTATTGGAAAATTTGCTTTCATGTGAGTTTAGTTGTTTTTGATTGATATAGGGGATAAAAAAGCGGACGATGCGGTTTTTACTGACCGTATCCTCCGCTTTTCGCTGTATAGAAATGTTTTTTACTTCTTGTTGCCGTTGAACAGCACGTCGCTCAATGACTGAAGCGCTCTCTTCTTGTCTGCCTCCCGAATCAGGAAAGAGATGTTGTAGTTGCTTCCGCCGAATGAAATCATACGCACCGGGATTTCGCGCATGGCATCGAGTGCCTTGGCTTCGAATCCTACGTTTTCCCATTCCAGGTCGCCCACTACGCAAACGATACACATGTCATGGTCTACCGTGACAGTACCGTATTTCTTCAGGTCGTTCACAATCTCATTCAAGTGCTTCGTGTTGTCGATAGACATGGATACACCTACTTCTGAAGTACAAACCATGTCGATGGCCGTCTGGTAGCTTTCGAAGATTTCGAACACCTTGCGCAGGAAACCGTGAGCCAGCAGCATACGGCTGGATTTGATTTTGATGGCTGTGATGTTGTCTTTGGCAGCTACTGCCTTGATTTTGCCTTTTTCTGTATCGTTTGAAATCAGCGTACCCGGAGCCGATGGTTCCATGGTGTTCAGCAGACGTACCGGAATGTTGGCATATTTGGCCGGCTGGATGCAGGTTGGATGCAGAATCTTGGCACCGAAGTAAGCCAGTTCGGCAGCCTCTTCAAAGTGTAGCTGACGGACAGGAGACGTCTTGTCCACTACGCGCGGATCATTGTCGTGCATACCGTCGATGTCCGTCCAAATCTGGATTTCAGACGCGTTGATGGCTGCCCCAATCAGAGAAGCCGTATAGTCGCTTCCTCCGCGCTGCAAGTTGTCGATTTCACCGTATGCGTTGCGGCAGATAAATCCCTGCGTGATATAAATCTCATAACCCGGATTGGCTTCCAGCTGTGCGTTCAGTTTCTCGCGGATGTATGTCAGGTCCGGTTCACTGTTTTTGTCCGTGCGCATGTATTCCAGTGCCGGAATCAGTACCGCCTTCACGCCCTGTTCGCACAAATAATTTGTCACCATGTTTGTAGAGATGATTTCTCCCTGTGCCAGGATGACTTTTTCTTCAAAGAGTGTAAATATGTCTTTCGTGTAGGAACGAATGTAATCAAAAACCGATTTCACAAAATCCAGTGTCTTCTGCTTATATTCTTCGGTAGAATACAACTCATCAATGTGCTGTTTGTATTTAGATTCCAGTCTATTGATGATTTCATTTGCACCTTCTGGATTTTTCTTGTACAGATAATCCGAAATTTCAACCAATGTGTTCGTCGTACCCGACATGGCAGACAGGACTACAATTTTCTGTTCGCCGTCATTGATTAATTTGGCCACATCCTTCATTCTTTGTGCGGAACCTACGGATGTACCTCCAAACTTTAAAACTTTCATTTTACGTTTCGAATTTAAAATGTTTTATAATTAATTATTTTCGGGAGCAAATGTAGTAATAAAAACCCTATTTTAAGTTCATTTTGGCAAAATTCCTTTTACTCCTTTGTCTTTTTTATGAATTTGCGGTTTCTGTCAGGCGATGGTGCTCACATTTATACACTTTTCCTGGGTATTCCGACAGCAGGTTCAGGTTGTGCGTGGTCATGATGATGGCCGACCCTTGCCGGCAAATGTCTTGTAACAGTTCCACGATGTGCCGGCCGGTTTCCACATCGAGATTTCCCGTCGGTTCGTCGGCCAGGATGATGTCCGGCTGGTTCAGGATGGCCCGTGCGATGACAATACGTTGCTGTTCACCTCCGGAAAGTTCGTTGGGCATTTTGTACCCTTTGTTTTCCATGCCCACCTGTCGGAGCACCTCTTCGATGCGTTTTTCTATTTCCACACGGTTTTTCCATCCCGTAGCCTTGAGCACGAATTTCAGGTTCTCGTGTACGGTACGGTCGGTCAGCAGCTGGAAGTCCTGAAACACGATACCCAGTTTCCGGCGCAGGGTAGGGAGGTCTTTCCTTTTCATGTGTCGGACAGGATATCCCAATACCTGAGCCTCTCCGTTGTCGATTTCCACTTCCCCGTAGAGGGTCTTCAGGAAAGTTGATTTTCCGCTGCCCACCTTTCCGATAAGGTAGACAAATTCCCCCTTCTTCAGTTCGAAGTTCACATCCGAAAGAATTTCCTGTCCCTGCAGGCTGATGCTGACATGCTGATATGTGATAAGCGGTTGTGCTTCCATTCTTTCCATTAATGTTTTTTCCAGTTCGCGCTGTGGCGTTCTTTCAGTTCACGGGCCAAGTCTTCAATGCGGTATCCCTTGTAGGTGAGCAATACAATCAGGTGGTACAGCAGGTCGGCTCCCTCGTAAATCAACCGTTCGTCGGTACCGTTGCAGGCCTCAATGACCGTTTCCACTGCTTCTTCGCCCACTTTCTGCGCCATCTTGTTGACGCCCGAATTGAACAGGCTGGTCGTGTAGGATTTATCCGGCATCTCCTGGCGGCGTCGGTCAATGAAATCCTGCAGTTCCTTCAGGAACATGATGTCCTGCTCGTTCTTTTCACCCCAGCAAGTGTCGGTGCCTGTATGACAGACAGGGCCGTCCGGGTGTACCATGATGAGCAAGGTGTCGTTGTCGCAGTCTGCCTTAATGGATACCACGTGCAGGAAGTTGCCGCTCTGTTCACCTTTGGTCCACAAGTGGTTTTTCGTACGGCTGAAGAAAGTCACCTTTCCCGTTTCCACGGTCTTCTCGTAGGCTTCCTTGTTCATGAAGCCCAGCATCAACACTTTCTGTGTGTAGTTATCTTGGATGATGGCCGGAATCAGGCCATTCATTTTCTCGAAATCCAGTTCCATAATTCTTTATTTAATATATAATAAGTGGTTAAACATGTTTTTATCTGCGCACGGTGACGCCTTCTTTGCAAAGGTAACCTTTTAATTCGGGAATCCGTATCTCTCCGAAGTGAAAAACGCTGGCAGCGAGTGCGGCGTTGGCTTTTCCCAGCGTAAACGCATCGCGGAAGTGTTCTTTCTTTCCGGCGCCTCCCGAAGCGATGACCGGGATGGTCAGTCGTTCAGCCAGTTCAGCCAGTGCCTCATTGGCATAGCCTTCCTTCACTCCGTCGTGGTCCATGCTCGTGAACAGGATTTCTCCTGCGCCCCGGCGGTTGGCCTCTTCCGCCCATTCCATCAGGAAACGGTCGGTCTCCAGCCGTCCTCCGTTGAGGTAACATTTCCACCCCTGCGGAGTCTGGCGTGCATCGATGGCCACCACGCATACCTGTGAGCCGAAATGGAGAGCAATGTCATCAATGAGTTGCGGGTTGCGGAGGGCAGAGGAGTTGATGGACACCTTGTCCGCTCCGGCGTTCAGAAGCCGTTCCACGTCGCTCAGTTCATGGATGCCGCCTCCCACCGTAAACGGGATATTGATTTCCGCCGAGATGCGTTTCACCAGTTCCGTAAATGTTTTCCGGCCCTCGTGGCTGGCCGTAATGTCCAGGTATACCAGCTCGTCCGCCCCTTGTTCGCTGTATGCCTTTCCCAGTTCTACCGGGTCGCCGGCCTGCCGCAGGTTGACGAAGTTGGTTCCCTTCACTGTCTGTCCGTCCTTGATGTCCAGACAAGGTATGATTCTCTTTGCTAACATAGTTTTGTTTTTTGAATAAGTTTTAAGGAAGGAAAGCCTTTAAATCCTGCAGGGTGATGCGCCCCTCGTAAAAAGCCTTTCCGAATACCACCGCCGGGATGCCGGCCTCTTCCAGTGCTTCAATGTCCTTCATGCCGCTGATACCTCCGCTGGCAATCAGGTGCAGGTCGGGATAAGCCTGGATAATTTCCTTGTACAAGTGGATGGACGGTCCGTTGAGCATGCCGTCGCGGGAGATGTCCGTACAGAGCACTTTCGTGACCCCTTTTCGGATGTATTCGTCGAGGAACGGCATCAGTTCCATCCGGCTACATTCCAGCCAGCCGTTCACGGCGATTTTTCCGTCCTTGGCATCCGCTCCCAGGATAATCCGTTCACTGCCATAAACCTCCATCCATCGGCCGAACGTATCCGGTTCCTTTACGGCAATGCTGCCCAGGGTGACCATCTGTGCCCCGCTCTCGAAAGCAATGTGCAAGTCTTCATCACTTTTGATACCTCCACCGAAGTCGATGACCAGTGAAGTCTGTCCGGCCAGCGCCTCCAGTACCTTGTAATTTACGATGTGTTTGGAAGCCGCTCCGTCCAGGTCTACCACGTGTAGCCGACGGATGCCGTGTGCCTCAAACATTTTGGCCACTTCCACCGGATTCTCGTTGTATACTTTTTTCGACTGGTAGTCTCCTTGTGAAAGTCGTACGCATTTGCCGTCGATGACATCGATGGCAGGAATAAGTTCTATCATAGGATGTTTTTGATGCAAATTGAGTGAGACATTAAAGATTCAGGAAGTTGCGCAGGATACATTCGCCCACCTTTCCACTCTTTTCCGGATGAAACTGGGTGGCATAGAAGTTGTCCTTGTGCAGTGCTGCACTGAACGGAGTGATATATTCCGTAGTAGCCGCCGTAAACTCGTTGACCGGCACATAGAAACTATGGACGAAATACACGAATTCTTCCTCCTTGAGTCCTTGGAACAGCGGACTGCGGAGATGCGAAAGTGTGTTCCATCCCATGTGGGGCACTTTGTCCTCCGGATGGGTTGGTTGGAATTTCTTCACATCCGCGTCGAAGATGCCCAGACAGTCGACGTCTCCTTCCTCGGAATGGCGGCAGAGCAGCTGCATGCCCAGGCAGATACCCAGAACCGGTTGCTTGAGGTCCTTGATGAGGAGGTCCAGTCCGCATCCTTTCAAGTAATTCATGGTAGTGCGCGCTTCGCCCACTCCCGGAAAGATGACCTTGTCGGCACTGAGCAGCGTTTCCTTGTCGTGGGTGATGATGGGTTCCACACCCAGACGTTTCAAGGCACAGTCTACTGAAAAAAGGTTGCCGGCATTGTATTTTATGATGGCGATTTTCATTCTGTACTATTTTTTTGTAGGAAAAAATTGTTTTTGCAAAAGTAACGAATTATAATCAATCTCCTAATAAACGCAACGAAAAGTTTGGTGTCTGCTTTCTTTTTCTGACAAGATGGAGCAGTGGAGAGGACTTTTCCCTAATTCTCATATTTGGTTTGTGTGGCTTCCCTGGAATTTTTTTTCAGGAAGCTATTGCAGGTTCAAAAAATTGTACTACCTTTGCAACCGCAATCGAGAGAGAAAGCAACGAAAGAAAAACTTAATGGTGCGTTAGTTCAGTTGGTTAGAATACATGCCTGTCACGCATGGGGTCACGGGTTCGAGTCCCGTACGCACCGCAAGCTTACAAAGCAAAATTAGGAAAAGCTCTGATTCACAACAGAATCAGGGCTTTTTTCGTTTCCGGGGTGGGAGTAAAATCGAGTGGCTGGAAAATCGTAAGCATCCGATAAAATACACATTGTAGATTCATAAAACAACAAACTCTTCTTATCAACGAATATAAAGTTGACAGGAAGAGTTTGCTATTCTATATTGTATCTCTATTAGACTTCAATTGGATTTTCGTTGGACTTCTTCAACTTCCAGACATCCGGAAGCAGTTCCCGGATATCTTTGCCGGAGTCTTTTTTCTGATAATATGGAAGCCTGGCAATGACATCATTCAGCCATTCTCTTGGATTGACTTCCTGTGACTTGCAGGTGGCAAGCAATGAACAGATGACCGCTGTATTTTCCGCAGCCCCATGATTCCCACAAAAGAGGAAGTTCTTTCTTGAGAGCGTCAGAGGACGTATCGCATTTTCGGCCAGATTATTGTCTATCTTTATATTGCCGTCTTTGAGACAGGCCTTCATTCTGGGCCATAACGGATACGCATAGGAGATGGCCTGTCCCATCCGGCTTTTGGGCGGAACCTTGATATATGTGCTTTCCATCCACTTTTCAAAGGAATCCAGCAGGGGGGCGGACTGACGGTTCCGCAGTTCACGCCGTTCTTCCGGCGTATATTTCCGGGAGTCGGCAAAGTGCTCTGTCCGATAAATCTCCTGTATTATTTTCAAGGCATGCTCCGCCAGACCTCTGTTTTCCTCCAGAGCCATCTCAAAATGACGTCTGATATGGGCCAGGCAGGCTATGAGGCACACTCCTTCAGTACCTTCAAATACATTGTAGGCACTGTAACCGTCACTCTGCAGATATCCCTTGAAGTCCTTCAGCAGTTTCCTTATCGTCTGTCCCGAACGGGAGCCGTCATCGTAATGGAAGATGACCAGCTTTTCCATGACCGCCCTGACCATCCACAGATACTCCTTGTCGGCCTTCCCCTTTCCCTTGCTGATCACCCTTACAGTGGTCTCGTCCGCCTGAACATATCCGCAGCCGACAACCAGCCGGACCAGCTCGTCATAAAGTGGTCTCAGCAGTTCACACACAGGCTTGAACCAGCCGCTCAATGTGCTTTCGGAAAGACGGACACCCAGATGGCGGAACTCCTTGACCTGCCTGTAGAATGGAACGTGATATTCGTATTTCTGCAGGAGCATTTCGGCCAGCATGGTGGAACCGGCCAGACATTTGTAAACAGGAGAAGGTGGAAGCGGAGCAATGATTACGCCGCTTTCACCTTCCTTGGGAAGACTCAGGTTGTCTTTCAGTCCATATTTGGGACGGACAGTCTCCTTTACATACAGCCTGCCCGGTTCAAATTCCAGCGTACGGGTACGTTCCTCGCCGATCCGTCTGTAACGGTCCAAATCCACCCGATCGGGTTCAATCACCACTTCAACTACCGGCAGTCCCTCCAGGAGTTCGCGGTTACGCCGGGATTCCTTCTTCTTTCCATCGGGCTTTACTTTTGAAGGAACCGCTGCGCTGCTGTCCTCTTCCCGGATGTCTTCACTCTGTCCGGTTACAGGAACGGGATCGAACAGGGAAAGCTGGTTGGGATCCAGGGCTGCCAGCTTCTCACTTCTCCGCCCGAAAAGCTGACGGTTCAGCCATGCTATCTGTGAGAGCAGTTCCTGTATCTTCCGTTGCAGCGCATCCGTCTGTTCCAGCAGTTTCCCGTTGGATTCGACAAGGGAACGGTTGGCCTCCAGGAGACCGGCTATCTGCTCCTGCTGACTCCTGATTATCTGTTCCATTGTATCCTGCTGAATCATCCGTTTCTATCTCTTTATATAATGTAAAGATACTGATTTTTCGGAAGATACGCAACCGGATACATGAAAAAACTTTCAATAGAAGCCATCCTTTCTACTGGCTTTCAACCTTTTCAGCCTCTCGTTCGGATTGTCACTGATTCCTTCCACCATCATGACCAGGTCGCGCCATTCCATCGGATAAGACCTGCTTCGGCTATCGTAGGCCGGCAGCCGGAACGTGCCCTCTTCCAGACGTTTCACATACAATACCATGCCGCCGTCTTCAGCATGGAGGAGCTTCATGGTGGTCCTGTTTCTGTTTATGAAGATGAAGACATCGCCCAGACGGACGTCATGTCCCATCCGGTCGTGAACCACTCCGCACAGAGAATTGATCCCCTTGCGCATGTCCGTCTTTCCGGGACACAGGAAATAGCGCATGGTATCATTCAGACAGAACATGGCCGCATAATTTGTGTATCAATCCAAATGTCAGTTCAGGGTTTCCATGGCTGTCAAGGTGGATCCTGATTCCGGAAGGAAGCTCTATTGTTACGTCGCCACCCGACCCTGACGGGAGATTGTCCCTGCGACGCAGATCCAATGGAATGAACGTATCATCGGGAAGCTTGTCCGGATGGCTGGTGTAAGTACGGCCCAGGCCGAATTTCTTCTTCCAATAATGGAAACAGGAGGATGAATACGCCTCATTCTCACAGAAATCTTTTATAGTCAGGCCACTGGCCTGTTGTCTTTCATAAACGGACAGGAACTCTTCTTTACTCATTATTCGTTTCATGGCTTTTTTATTGGCAAAGTAACGGAAGAGTGGAAGGCTTTACAATGTGTATTTTATCGGATGCTTACGGAAAATCAGGATTCCATCTGTATCGAGAAGTTGTTTTTTGTTCGACGAATAATAGCGATGGAACAGATAAAAGGACTGATATGGAGTTCTTGTCTCATAAATGATTCCCAGATATCTCATTCATTCGTATATCCCATTCCGGTAGTCGCGCAAATATTGCGTCAAAGTCTTTCCTGTTTCACGTTTGAAGAAACGCATCAGATGACTAGGGTCAGAGAAATGAAATTCTTCGGCCAGCTGGTTCACGTTTTGGTTGGCAAACAGTAACTCATTCTTCAATTCTTCCAACAGACGCTGCTTGAGCAGATGATTGGCAGATACGCCGAATTGACTCATCACGGAACTGTTTAATGTAATACGACTCACGCGAAACATATCTGCATATTCTTGTACCCGCTGCTTCGTACGGATATTCTTTTCCAGCAAGTCTTTAAACTGGAATGCGTAATTGTTTTGTAAGCATTCGGTAAACCACGTATTTTTGTCTCCAACTTCCATCATTAACTTTACGTCCAAAAAGCAAAGTTATGATGACACGAGAAGAAGTAGTAGAGATAATGAACTACTGCAAAGAGCACAAAGTGACTTATAAGTCAAGATTAGAGGAGCTCAATATCCCTGTATGGCGGTTTTATGACAGCAAATCCCGTTATGCCGCCGAGCAATCATCGGGTAAATCGGCTCAAGGTGAGTTTATCGAGCTTCCCCACAGCGGATCTTTTGTTCCTGTTCCTTCATTTGCCGGAACAAGCGGGCGTAAACAGAAAAACGCACCGATCCCGCCAAGCGGATTGAAAGAGATAGAAATACGTACACCGGCCGGTACTGCCATACGCATTTGCGGTGAGCTAAATGAAAAGGAACTGTTTTCAATCATCCAGGCCTGCAGCCATGTTCAGCCTTAATGACAGTATGCGCTATCTGTTGTATAACCGCCCGACTGATATGCGCAAAAGCTTTCATACTCTCAGCGGTATCATTACCGACGCCATGGGTCAGGACCCCAGCAACGGCAACGTATATATCTTCATAAACCGTGCCCGTGACCGCATAAAGCTCCTGCATTGGGAGCCGGGCGGCATGGTGCTGTATTCCAAACTTCTGGAAGCCGGTACCTTAGGCAAGCCTGATTCTGCCAACGACAATGAGGTCTGTACAAATATAGAATGGCGGGAACTTGTCATGATTGTGGAGGGTATCATGGAAGCCCGCGACTCCCGTCGCACGAGACTTGAAGACCTGCAGAAACTTCGAAAATAGTATCGGATTTTTACTCTATTCGCTTTTGTATGTCATTGGATTTTAGTATATTTACATTGTAGAACAATGAGATACAGATGCTTACAGAAGAACAGGAAAAAGCCTTATTGGAAGAAATTGAGAAGCTCCGTCAGGATAAAGCGGCGCTTATCAGCAGGGTTTCCTCGCTGGAACAATCCCTTTACTGGCTCCGGAAAAAAGTCTTTGGGCGGATGAGCGAGAAGAGTCTTCCGCTTGATCCCAACCAGCTGTTTCTGTTCTCAAAGGAGGAAATGTCCTCCATGGAAATATCCCGGATGGAGGAGGAAGTCCGCAAGAGTGAAGAAGAAATCACCAGAACTATAAAAGTCAAGGAAAAACCGGTCCGCAAGTCTCTGGACACTTCCTCACTGCCTGTAGAGGTTGTTGATCTTTACCCTGAAGGGACAACAGACGAGGAAGGCAGGCTTAAGGATGAATTCATTGAAATCGGAAAGGAAGAGAGTTCACGCCTGGAACGTGTTCCGGCAAAAGTATATATCCTGAAGACCGTCCGTCACAAAGTGATAAGTAAATCCGATATGGAGAAATACCCCGAGGAAAGGCAGATTCTGATTCACCCGCTACCTCTTGTTCCGGTCAGCAAATGTATGGCAGGCGCCTCGGTCCTGACGGACATTATCATCGGCAAGTTCATGTATCATCTCCCGTTCTACCGTCTGATACAGCAGTATCGCGAATCAGGAATCAGCATAAGCGAATCTACCATGTGCGGATGGTATGAAATGGCGGTGGAGAAACTCAAGCTGCTGTACAACCTGCTCAAACAGAAGATACTCTCCAGTGAGTATATACAAGTGGACGAGAGTGTCATTCCTGTGATGGACAATGAGAAACATAAGGCGAAAAAAGGGTATGAGTGGTGCGTGCGCGACGGCATCACGGGGGACGTCATGTTCCATTATGACCGTGGCAGCCGTTCGGGGATGGTAGCCCGTGAACTGCTGGGATGCTACCGTGGCATTGTGCAATGTGACGGCTATGCAGCTTACGAACAGTTCGAGCAGATGAAAGGAATCACCCTGGTCGGCTGCTGGGCACATGCCAGAAGGAAGTACGTGGATGCCCTGGAAGAGAACAGGACCCTGGCCACACAGGCAATACACTACATCGGCAAGCTGTACAAGATAGAATCTGAAGCCAATGATGCCGGACTCGCAGCCGAAGAGCGTAAGGAAAAACGTATAAGCGAAGCCTATCCGCTGATACTTGAATTTGAAAAGTGGCTGCAGGATGCTTATCTTAGAGTGCTTCCTAAAAGCCGCATGGGTAAAGCCATCGAATATACGTACACGCTTCTTCCCAGGCTTTCCAGATACGTAAACGACGGAAGAATCGAAATTGATGACAACCGCATAGAAAATGCCATAAGACCTTTGGCTTTGGGAAGAAAGAATTATCTGTTCTGCGGCAACGACGCATCCGCATACAGGGCTGCCATCGTGTACTCACTGATTGCCACCTGCAAGTCTGCAGAAGTAGACCCCAGAATCTGGATGGAAGATGTCCTGAGTAAAATCCCATATTATGAAAGGGATGAGAAGAATATGGAAGAACTTCTACCACGTAATTGGGCTAAATCCCATCAAACTTGTTCCGAATAGATACTATTAGTTCCGAATCGACTACAAATAACATCGATTCGGAACTAATTCACAAAATTTGCAACGTGGTTTACCGAATGCTTACATTGTTTTTAGGTATATCAATCGGTAAACGGTAAGTGGCGGCATACGCCCGGTTGATAATTACTAATAAGTAGTAAAGTACAGATACAATGAGATTATAAGTATCAGATACAGGATGTAGAAGCTCCTGCTTTATGATTCCTAAAAGACGAATATATTCCGCCATGTTTTCAGGTGAAGCAAACAGATAGGGAGGAGTGTCGGTCTGATAATAATACAACAAGCGATACACAAAAAACTTGTCCGCTATGAATGTGCGCATAAAATCCTCGCGGAATATAAGAAAAGAGTAATCCAGTTCTGCCTCATCCACGTGCCATTCCTGCTGCTGATGCGGTGAGAGGAGTAGTATCATATTGGCATGCAATTCAAATTTTCGGAAATTCAGTAGCAGATACCCATTGCCCTTACGAAAAAAATAAAAGCTAAAAAAGTCTGTTTTAAACACCTGATTTTCTGTCAGGACACCACATATATCGTTACTGTGACCTGAGTTGATATAAAAATCCACGCCACAACGTGTCTTGCTAAAAGGGACGCTGACCAGACGTTCAGGGTTGACGATTTTATCCATATATTTCGTTTTTGAGCAAATATACTATTTTTTATTTATCAAAATGGCATATATTCCTGTTTTTAAGGCATCATGCATCCGGTTTGTTTTACTGAACTTTGCGACTGTAATCAATACAACAAATTATGATGGAAGAAAAAGTAACAATTCGATTGATCCGTAATGCCACATTGCGAATTCATTATGCTGGAAAAGAGATACTTGTTGACCCCATGCTTGCCGAAAAAGGCACTTTGCAGTCGGCCCTCGGTGTGTATAAGACCCCAAGAGTACACCTTACGATGCCGATGAATGAAATTACGGACGGTTTGGATATGGTATTGCTGACACACAATCATATTGACCATTACGACCCGACAGTGAAACAGCATTTAGCGAAGAACATCCTGTTCCTGACACAACCGCAGGATAAAGAATGTATTTTACAGGATGGCTTTACAAATGTAGAAAGCATCGAAGCAGACAAAACAATTGGAAATTTAACCATTTATCGCATCCAAGGGCACCATGGCTTCGGGCAGATTGGGAAAATGATGGGTCCGGTATCCGGCTATATGCTTACCGCACACGATTTTCCTACAATTTATATAATGAGTGACTGTAAGTGGGAGGAGTGTATCCGTCAGGCCGTTGAGCAATTTTCTCCCGATTACATCATTGTGAACAGTGGAGGTGCCATATTCCCTGAATTTTCTCGAACAGAAGGTTCCATTATTCCTGACGAACAAGAAGTTATGACCATGCTTGATGAGCTTCCCGCTTACATCAAACTAATAGCAGTCCACATGGAAGCTACTGATCATGGACAGACTACACGCACAATTTTACGTAACGAAGCCATGCATCACGAAATAGAAATGAGTCGCCTGATTATTCCTGAAGATGGAGAAACAATAATATTATGAGCGTCTGTATCAAATCCCTTATAAAAAACATGAATCTTGTGATAGGTTGTACAATTGGATGCAACTATTGTTATGCAAGAAATAACTGCAAGCGGTTTCACATGACTGATGACTTCTCTGTCCCTCAGTATATGAACCGTGAATTGCATCTGATGGATAATCCTAAATCACACGTTTGGCTACTTACCGGTATGAGTGATTTCTCTGATTGGGAAACAGCCTGGAAAGAAGAAATATTTGAACGTATAGCGATGAATCCACAACATGCGTATATTTTTTTGACGAAGCGTCCTGAACGAATCGACTTTCAAACTGACGATGAAAACGTATGGATGGGAGTTACTGTGACTAGGGCTTCCGAGAAGAAACGGCTGAAGGAATTAAAAGGTCACATTCGCTCTAAACATTATCATGCCACTTTTGAACCTCTCTTTGAGGATGTGGGTGAGTTAGATTTGGAGGGTTACGAATGGATTGTTATAGGAACGGAAACAGGCAAAAGGAAAGGGAAAGTAGATGCCAATCCTGAATGGGTGCTTCATATTGTAGAACAGGCGAAAAGAAATCACATTCCGGTATTTATGAAAGAAGACTTTTTGCCTATCATGGGAGAAGACCGAATGATTCAAGAACTACCAGAACAATTTATAGAAAAAATATGGAAAAGGAAATAATCAGAGAAATAGATGTACAGAATGTCATGACTAAATCCTCATTGCCAGTAGGGGGGCTCAGTCAATCCTTATGTGGGTTGTCCTCATGCTTGTAAGTACTGCTATGCTTCATTCATGAAACGTTTTACAGGGCATACAGAGCCTTGGGGTACGTTTCTAGATGTAAAGCACTGGAAACCTATTGATAATCCGCATAAATATGACGGACAGCGGATTGTTATCGGTTCTGTAACCGACGGATACAATCCGTATGAAGAAGAGTTTTGCAGAACCCGTAAACTGCTGGAAGAATTAAAAGGAACGAATGCTGAAATCATGATTTGTACTAAGTCAGATTTGGTTTTGCGTGATCTTGATTTACTTAAAGGCTTTCCGAAAGTGACAGTATCTTGGTCGGTCAACACACTTGATGAACAGTTCAGATGTGATATGGACCGTGCCGTGAGCATCGAGCGCAGGCTTGAAGCCATGAAGCAGGTTTATAATGCAGGCATACGTACCGTATGCTTTACCCGGGAATCACGGATGTGAAGGCTATCGTTAACCGGGTGAAAGATTTTGCCGATTTGATATGGCTGGAAGATTTGAATCTTCGCGGACAGTTTAAGAAAGAAATCATGGGGTATATACGGGAAAAACATCCAGGACTTGAAATCTTGTACGATGAGATATATAACAAGAAAAAGCAGGATTACTGGCGGGATTTAGAGCAGGAAATCTTTTCATTTGCTCAGGGGGAAAGTTATCCTTATCGCATAAATGATTTACCATACGGGCGTTCTTTAAAGGGGAAACCTGTTATAGTCAACTATTTTTATCATGAAAAAATCAGGTTGAAAAGATAAATTCATCTGATAGAGTCGATAAGTTCACTGATAGTCTGTCCTGTCATTAATTATCAAGATGGTATAAGTTTGATTGTGGTTGGTAGTAACGGTAATCCGTATTATTTGAATCTTTGTAGGAAGATTGCATATACAGTTTTATGGTATTTAACAGATATGATGTTATTAATTTAAGACCTATTTGGGGTATGATAAAAGCTATATTTTTCGATATTGATGGAACCTTGGTGAGTTTCAATACCCATCGCATTCCTGATTCTGCAATAAAAGCCATTGCAAAGGTAAAATCGAAAGGAATCAGAATTTATATTTCTACAGGTCGTCCATTCTCTTTAATAAATAATTTGAACGAAATTCAGCATTTTATTGATGGGTATATAACAACAAATGGGGCATTATGCTTTTCGGGTAATGATATAATATCTTGTACACCTATTCCAATAGAAGATGTGCAGACAATGATTGCTTTTTCAGACAAGATGCGCTTCCCGTGCATGATTGTGGGTGAAAAAGATCTTATAATGTATAATAGTGACGAAAGGACTGACGTAATATTTCGACAGATGTTGAATGTGCAGAACCTGAGAGAAGACAACCGGCTTGAGGCAATTCTTCAACAACGGATTTTGCAGTTGACCCCCGTGATATCTGAAGCGGAAGAACAAATAATCATGCCACACATGAAAGGAAGTGTTTCCAGCCGCTGGTTCCCTGACTTTGCAGATATCACGGCACGCGATGCCAATAAAGGAAACGGTTTAATGAATGTCATATCTTATTTAGGATTTAATCCTGAAGAAACGATGGCGTTTGGCGATGGAGGAAATGATGTTTCAATCATTCAAAAAGCGGGAATCGGTATTGCAATGGCCAATGCTGGTCAGGAGTTGAAAGAGGCTGCTGATTACATAACATCCTCAGTCGACGATAATGGGGTTTACAATGCGCTAAAACATTTTATTATATAAGGAATGAGGGTTATGTACCACGTTTCTTTGAACCAAGCAGTGGAAGCTGTAGGTGAATGCCAGTGCACCTGAGGTACCTTGCGCACTGTCTTGGTTCTTTGGCTGATTAATATGATTTTAAAACTTGTATTTTTCTGCAAACCTGTTAATCAAATCCGGCTGAGGGATTAGAGGACGAGCCATTCCCACATAATCTATTTGGGTTTCATTGATCATTTTCTCCATCTCTTCATAGATTCGGTTTCCACCCGTGACAATGACCGGTACGGCTGTTTCCGTAGCGACCTTGTCAGCAATTTCCTTGAAATAGGCTGTGTTCATTTTGAAATCAGTGAAGTTGCCGCTGATTTCGATAGCGTCAATTCCTCTTTTTCCCAGTTCGCGACAGATATAGAGACAATCCTCGTGAGTGACTCCCTGGTCAAAGTTGTCCTGACTCTGTACCTTGGCCCATACGGAGAAATCCTCGCCGACGGCACGGCGGATGGCTTCGTAAACTTCGAGGGTGATGCGATAACGGTTTTCACGGTTTCCACCATAGTAGTCCGACCGCCTGTTGTAGTAGGGCGTGGCGAATTGATGGAGTAGAAAACCGTGACAGGCATGAATCTCCACCCCATCAAATCCGGCTTGTTTGGCCCGTAGGGCAGCCGCTACAAATGCTGCTACTGTGTTGCCAATATCCGTTGTCGTCATTTCTTTTGGGATGATACCCGTCCGTAGATTCTTTACGGCACTTGCTCCCATAATCTCGCCATCGGAAGCGACCGGGGAGGAATAGGCAGAGCCTAAACTGACCAGCTGCATCAATATGTGGCAGTCATGGTTATGTACGACATCGGTGAGTCTTTTACATCCCTCGATGAACGTATCGTCATACATGGCCAATATATTCTTGTTTTTTTCCTTCCTATCTATTAAGGTATATCCGGTTAGGATTGTTCCTACACCTCCTTTGGCCAATGCTTCATAGCGGTTTAGCAACTTTTCCGTCACTTGCCCGTTTGGAGTGGGATCTTCTACGGATGCACGGACAAATCGGTTTTTCAATCTCATGGACCCGATAGAGGTCTCATCGAATAGCGTTTTTGGGGTGATTCCAACGGTTGATGTTTTCATTTTTTCCCTTTCTGTTTGGACAAGCAGTTGGTCGGCAACTGAATGACGAGTTCAAATTTTTTTCATTTTTCTTTTGAGATTGCGAATTTATGTCATGATGCCTATATTTGCAAGTACTTACAAAATAGTAATGTAGTAACCAAAAAGTGTATTTTATGGATAATCAGCATGTTTGTAAAAAATATTTTTTTAACGGAACGGTCTATTTATGTCCGTTGGAGCTGGCTATGGAGATTATAGGTGGAAAATGGAAGGCCATGCTTTTGTTTCATTTGCAATTTGGTCCATTGCGTTCGAGTGAGCTGCAGCGCCGTGTGACGGGCAAGATTTCCAACAAGATGTTTACGCAGGTGGTACGGGAACTGGAAAAGGCCGGAGTCATCAGACGTATTGTCTATCCGGTTGTCCCTCCGAAAGTCGAATATGAACTGACGGAATTGGGACAGTCTGTCATTCCCAATATAAATGATTTGTCACAATGGGGGTGTAGCGTCGGAAAACAAATCGAGGATTGAATACTGCGTATCTATTTTAGCGAATCCGACAGTTTCGGACTCGCTAATATTTTCATATACTTTTATATGCCGTAAGGAAAGTGGCCTCTATTTTTTGGGGAAAAAGAAGTCCGTTTTTAAATTTAACATAACAAAGTATTAAATCAATAAATTCATTGCATTTTCTTTCGCGTAGAAATAAATGTTTGTATCTTTGCGTCTGACAATTGTGTCAGAATAAAAGTCAAACATGTATAAGATATGATTAAGATAGGTCTAGATGTAGGTTCAACTACTGCAAAAATGGTTGCCATAGATGAAGACGACCGTATTATATATTCAAAGTACGAGAGACATAATGCGAAGGCAAAGGATGTAATTATTCCAATGCTTAAAGAGCTGGTAACTATAGTGAATGATGAAGATATTACTATAAGAATAACGGGTTCGGTTGGAATGGGGTTTTCCGAAAAATATGGCATCCCGTTTGTTCAGGAAGTGGTTGCAGCAACGAAGGCTGTTCAGAAGGAATATCCAGATATAGTATCTATGATAGATATAGGAGGTGAAGATGCTAAAGTCGTTTTCTTTAAGGATTCCGAAGCGGTTGATCTCCGTATGAACGGTAACTGTGCCGGTGGCACAGGTGCTTTTATAGACCAGATGGCTATTATTCTGGGTGTCAGTGTGGATGAAATGAATGAACTGGCAATGAATGCGACGCATGTCTACCCGATAGCTTCACGCTGTGGTGTTTTTTGTAAGACAGATATCCAGAACCTTATAGCCAAGAATGTAAGCCGTGAGGATATTGCGGCTTCCATTTTTCATGCTGTAACAGTACAGACGGTGGTAACGCTGGCAAGAGGATATGATATGAAGACTCCGATTCTCTTCTGTGGCGGACCTCTTACTTTCATACCTGCTCTTAGAAAGGCTTTTATTGAATATCTGTCAGTTCATGACAGTGATGTTGTCTTGCCGGAAAATGGAACTCAGCTTCCAGCTTTGGGAGCAGCGCTTGCTCATGTAGAGAAAGAGTATATTGTTTCATTGTCTTCACTTGTCTCAATTTTAGAGAAACCTGTGGAAACTGTTGTACGTAAAGATGGGCTTAAACCTATTTTCCCCAACTCTGAGGAGTATGATAAGTGGAAAGAGGAAAAACGGAAGAATGTTGTGAATACCGGAATTTTGAAACCGGGTAAACAGGAAGTTTATATAGGCATTGATTCAGGTTCGACAACGACCAAGATCATTGTGACCGATGCAGATGCAAATCTTATTTATTCGTTCTATAGCAACAATGGAGGAAAACCTATTGAAACTGTAGAAAAAGGATTTAAGGGGCTGCTGGATGAATGCGGTAAAACAGGAACACAGCTTGTTGTCAAAGGAAGTTGTTCTACCGGTTATGGTGAAGATCTGATAAAGGCTGCATTCCAATTGGATAACGGTATTGTTGAAACCATAGCGCACTATATGGGTGCACACCATTTTGACAAGGATGTATCTTTTATTCTGGATATTGGTGGTCAGGATATGAAAGCCATTTTTATAAACAATGGAGTAATCGACAGAATAGAGATAAATGAGGCATGTTCTTCTGGTTGCGGTTCCTTTATAGAGACATTTGCCAAAACACTTGGCTATACGGTCTCGGAGTTCTCACAGGCTGCCTGCCGTTCCACGTGTCCGGCCGATCTTGGCACCAGGTGTACTGTATTCATGAATTCAAAAGTAAAACAGGTGCTTCGGGAAGGTGCTACGGTGGAAGATATTGCTGCCGGTCTTGCATACTCTGTGGTGAAGAACTGCTTGTATAAAGTCCTTAAGCTGAAAGATACCTCTGTTTTGGGAAATCATCTTGTTGTTCAGGGAGGTACGATGAGAAATGATGCCGTGGTAAGGGCCTTGGAGATTCATACTGGTATGAAAGTTACAAGATGTAACATACCGGAGCTGATGGGAGCATTCGGATGTGCCCTCTATGCCCGTGAGCATTCCTGTCGTGAGATTCCTTTTGAAACCATGATAAGTATGGCGGGATTTACCTCACGCACCTTGAACTGTAAAGGGTGTGACAACCAATGTCCGGTAATGTGCTACAATTTTGAAAACGGGAAACGTTATTATTCAGGCAATCGGTGTGAGAGGGTTTTCTCCAACGGTGAGAAAAATATAGAGCGTGGTGAGAACATGTATCAGATAAAGAATGAACTGCTTTTCTCACGTAAGCCAATAGCTGATGATTCAACGCTCACTGTTGGTGTTCCGCGTTGCCTTAATATGTATGAGGAATATCCATTCTGGCATACCCTGCTGGAATCATGTAACATCAAGGTCGTGCTGTCGGATGTATCCAATTACGCACGATATGAATGTAGTGCCAGGATGGTCATGTCCGACAATATCTGTTTCCCTGCAAAGCTTGTTCACAGTCATATACAGAACCTTATAGACAAGAAGGTCGACAGGATATTCATGCCTTTTGTCATCTTTGAACGTCAGGGCAAGGAACAGAACAGCTATAACTGCCCGATTGTTACCGGTTATTCCGAAGTGATAAAAAGTGTCCAGGGTTCCGGTGTGGCTATTGATTCTCCAGCCATTAACTTTAAAGACAGGAAGTTGCTTTTCAAGCAATGCGAAAAATATCTTACATCCCTTGGTGTGGATTTACGTACAGTAAAGGCTGCTTTTGATAAGGCATGTGACGAACAGGACCGGTTTATGAATGAACTTATTGTCAGAAATGAGGCCATATTACACAATGTACGGGAGAAAAACAGAATGGTTGTTCTGCTTGCCGGACGTCCTTATCACACAGACATGCTGATTCAGCATAAAGTGTCTGACATGCTTGTGGATATGGGTGTCAGTATAATCACTGATGATTTTGTGAGAAATAAGGATATAGACCTGGATGGTGTTCATTTTCTTCCTCAATGGTCATACCCAAACAGGATATTGAGAGCCGCAAAATGGGCATGTGCACAGGATTCAAAGATTCAGTTTGTAGAACTGACTTCATTCGGCTGTGGGCCTGACGCTTTTCTCGTAGATGAAGTCAGGGATCTTCTCATCAGAAACGGGAAAGTATTCACTCTTTTGAAATTGGATGATGTCAATAATGTAGGTTCGATGAAACTCAGGGTACGTTCTTTGATTGAGAGCATCCGTCTGGCAGAAGAAAACAGACATACAGGCCACACACATCATGATTTCAAGACTGTACCAGTATATGACAATGAATACCGGCACAGGAAAATCCTTGTTCCATTCTTTACGCCGTTTATATCACCTCTTATACCGGCTGTGATGAAAATAGCTGGTTACGATGTTGAAAATCTTCCTCTAAGCGACAGCCAGTCATGTGAATGGGGGCTGAAGTATGCCAACAATGAAATATGTTATCCTGCTACTCTTATTGTAGGCGACATTATCAAAGCCTTCAAGAGTGGCAAATACAATCCTGACCGTTCTGTAATAGCCATGACACAGACAGGAGGGCAGTGTCGTGCCAGCAACTATATAGCTATTATCAAAAAAGCTCTGGTGGATGCCGGATATGAAAACACTCCGGTCGTTTCACTCACTATGTCGGGGGCAATAAAGAATGACCAACCGGCTTTTAGGATAAATTGGTTGAAAGTGTTGCCTGTTGCTTTCCGTGCTGTTCTTTACAGCGACTGCATATCCAAGTTCTACTATGCAACTGTTGTGAGGGAGAAAAACAAAGGTGAAGCAGAAAGACTTAAGAACATGTATCTGAATATGGCAGATGAGCTGATTCGTAAGAACCGTTCAAAAGAGCTCTTGAATTGCCTTTCTCTTGCCGCAGCAGATTTTAACAGGATATGTATGGAAAAGGACTGTCCTAAAGTCGGCATTGTTGGAGAAATATATTTGAAATTCAATACTTTTGCGCACAGAAATCTACTTTCATGGTTGTCTGACCGTGGCATTGAGATAGTACCCCCGGTATTGACAGACTTCTTTATGCAGAGTTTTGTAAACGGAAAAGTAAATGTGATGTCAAATATAGGTAGCAAAGATTATCCTGATTTTGTTTACCGATGGATTTATAAGATAATCCGCAGAGAAATAGACAAATTCAATGATGTGGCATGTAAGTTCCGCTATTTTACACGTTTTGAGGATATATTTGAGCTGGCAGGAGAGGCACGTAAGGCAATATCACTGAATGCGCAGTTCGGTGAGGGCTGGCTTTTGCCGGGCGAGATGTTGTCATTGGCCGGGAAAGAAGTAAAAAATATCATCAGCTTGCAACCCTTTGGCTGTATAGCCAATCACATAGTGTCCAAAGGCATAGAAAAGAGAATAAAAACTTTAGTCCCTGATATTAATATATTATCTTTGGACTTTGACAGCGGTGTCAGTGAAGTGAACATTATTAACCGTATGCTGCTGTTTGTAGATAAACTTGAAAAATAATTCAAAAGATGGAAAATAATATTCTGGAAGAAAAAATTATATCTGTAGCGAAAGAAGTCTTTATTGAAAAAGGATTCGACGGCACAAGTATGAGCGATATAGCAGCAAGAGTGGGTATTAATCGTCCGACCCTGCATTATTACTATCGGACAAAGGAAAGGATGTTTCAGGCTGTATTTTTGTCGATTATACAGTCATTCATTCCTAAAATCCAAGATGTTTTTATTGATGACAACAAATCATTCCCGGAGAAAATAACTGTAGTTGTAGATACATATCTTGATGTGGCCAAGAAGAATCCTTGCCTTCCTCTGTTTGTGGTGCGTGAGATAAATCGTAATGTAAAAGATTTTATAAAGGTCGTAAAGCCCATATATATGGATAAATTCCTTAATCAGATAGCCGCTCATCTGCTGTCTGCCATGGAAAAGGGCGAAATAAAACAGCTTCCTTTAAGAATCGTGTTCAACACATTCTATGGCCTTCTGTCATTTCCTTTTCTCAGTAAGGATTTAAGCTTTCTTGAGTCGGATAAAGAATTCAATGCCCTGATTGACGAGTGGAAACCCTATATGGTAGATCAGATGATACATTTGTTATGTAAATAACCCGAATCATTAGTGTCTCGCTAAAAGAGGGACGCTAATGATTTTGATTCTTTTCAATGTGCGAAGATGCGGTGTACGCCTCAATAGTCATCCTCCCCGTTGGGAAACAACGCGCTGCGTTCTGCTTCCGCATCGAAAAATTCATATTCGTCTTTTACCTTGGTAATCAGCCGGAGGATACTGGCAATCAGTTTGCGTTCCGCATCGCGGGCTGCGGGCAGGTAGTCCTCCAGGTCTTGTTCTATCGTGCAGACTTCTTCTTCAAATTTGTTGATATCGAAACTCTCGTCTTCCAGCAAGTCATTTTCCAGCGCATTCTCCATGCGGGCTTTCAGTTCCAGTAAGTCATCTCTGTTCATCGTTCTCGTTTTTTGTGCCCTAAAGATAAGAAGATTATTCTTATGTTGTTCTTCTTTTTTTGCGTAAGACTGAAGCACTTTTACCTCGACACGAACGGGCCGACACCTCGTCACGTACGTGTCGACCTCTCGTCACGCACGTGTCGGGGTCTCCGCACGAATGTGATGAGGTATTTCTGCCGGGAGCTTGCAGCGATTAGAGGCAGCCGTTCGGAGGAATCTCCTAATTAATATTAAAATCTGGAGTCGGGCAAAATCCTTTTCAGGCTTTTCTTGTTGTATATTCATACAAACTAGACTTAAATTACATACTCTTTAATTTAACCGAATGAAAAAAATCTTCTTTCTCGCCACTTTGGTGAATGTGGCTTTGTGGACGCTTTGTGTGACTTCGTGTAACAGGAATCTGCCGGAGAGCGGGACGGAACAACCGCCAGCCGGCAGGGTGGACTGGGATATGCTGCTGGAGGGCTCGCGGGCCGCGATGAAAGCCGACGGGAGTGGCCGTTTTGAGGAAGGAGATACGGTGGTGGTGTATGCCCGCAATGTGAAGGACGGACGCACACAGCACTACACGCTTCGGTTGTCGAACGGGAAGTGGATGCCCGAGCTGTACTGGGCGGAAGTGGGAGAGGACGTGGAGTTTACAGCCTGGCACGTGGCTCCTGCGCTTCGTCTGCATCAGGGCAGTCAGTCTTCCTCCGATTATTCCCATGCGCTGGCTGCCGACCAGCAGGAAGTGGGATACCGCCGTTCGGATTTGCTGCGGGCACAGGCCCGTGTGCAGGCGGGCGGGAAAGTGCAGCTGCATTTCAAGCATGCGCTTCATCGGCTGCGTCTGGTGCTGGAGAGCAAGGATGCCTCGTATTCCAAAGAACAGTTGCAGCAGGCGGAAGTGAAGGTGTATACGCCTTGCCAGCTTCCGTTCAGTCTGTCCGATGGGAATCTGAAAAATCAGTCTGATTATCAATGGGTGAAGATGGCCCGTCAGACCGATGGGGAGTGGATGGCTTTGGTATCTCCGCAGGAGACGGAGGCGTTACGTGCCGAGGGCTGGATTCGCATCCGTATTGACGGACAGGAAACTACGGTGAAGGTACCTGAGACTGTAGACGGGAAGCCGTTCGAGCGTTTGGAGGCAGGGAAGGAAACAGTGTATCGGCTGAACCTGCAAAAGGGAAACACACCGGATGCCTTTGCGGGAACCACCCGCTGGGTATATGGGGTGAAGGAGCCTGCCGACGGACAGTGGAGCGTGGACCGTACCCAGCTGCCTTGGACGGAGGGCTGTGGATGGTTCGACTGCAACAAGGTGAATCCTTCGGACGTGTCGGCCCGTGGTGACGGACTGATGTGTTGGGCGGCGGCCACTTCGAACCTGATTCATTGGTGGCTCCAGCAGAACAGTGAAACGGAGGCTGTGAAAGCCTACAAGGGACCGAAGGCGGTACCTGCCGACATGCTGCACAGCGAGGTCTTCCAGCTGTTCAAGAACCGTTTCCCCAATCGGGGGGACTATCCGCTGAAAGCCATCAATTGGTTCTTCAATGGGGTGTTCCATCGGAAGCTGTATGACACTGACCAGCCGGACTCTCATGCCGGATTCTTCCGTACGCAGCTGGGTTCCCATTCGCTGGGCGCGGAATACGTGGGCATGGATTTGATGCGCGACCGCTTCAATGCGATTATCAAGCAGGCATTGTCTTCGCAGCAGGGCATCTTGTTTATTGTGAATATCGGAAGAGCCTGGTCTACCCATGCTGTAACGCTATGGGGGGTGAAGTTCGATGAGAACGGGCTGATTGATACCCTCTACATGGTAGACAACAACGATGGCCGTTACGATAAGCGGGGTACCATCCGGGAGATGAAGGTGCAGTACCTCCCGTACTCCAGCACGAATCCGGATTTGTATCCTTATGTGCCCAACAGCCTGGGAAATTTCACTATCCGCATCGAGTCGCTCTGCACCTTGAGTCTGGGGCGGGAGTGGATAAAGTAGGGTAGAGCGCATCAATGTAGTCGATTGTATATATTAACTGACATGAAAAAGAAAATGATGATTCTGTTGATAGGCTTGGGCGTATCATTGCTAGTCTCTTCGTGTTCAACCATTCTGGACATGATATTAGGGAGCCACCAATGTATCTATCCTAATTGTACAGAACGGGCAACCGACGGTTCTGCTTATTGCTCTTATCATAAACCTTATTATTTAAGATAAATCCACGAGGCTCCCGTTTTTATGCTTGAAAGTGAGTAAGGTTGCTTTTGTGTGTTGAAACGGCCTTCAAAGCGGGTGACTCTTTGGCCGCTCAAAAGAAAAAAGCCAGCCCGTTCACCTTGTTTTGTGTGTGAATGGGTTGGCTTTTTTCGGCTATTTACGGCATGTGCCGCTTTCGTCTTCGATACACTTGAGGTTATTCAATCATTTTCTTCAAGGTATCCTTCATGACTTCGTGGTTGCGGAAATCGTTGCGGAGCTGATAGTGTCCGGACTTGTCCACCAGCACATACGAAGGAATACCGTCAATCTTGAACTGCTCGCAGAGATATTTCCATTGCTCGTCGTTCAGGCGGAAATGTTTCCCCTTGATGTTCGGAATTGCCTGTTTGTAAGCGACGAGGGGAGACGTTTCGTTGGCAAGGTAAATCCATACCAGGTTGTCGCTCTTCAGTTCCTGCTCCTTCAGCGGCTCGTTGGCACGGATGGCCATGCGGCAAGGCCCGCACCAGGTGTTCCAGAAATCCACCAGGATGACTTTTCCCTTGTAGGGGGCAATGAGGGCTTCGAAGAGCTTGTCCACAGGCACGTCTGGTGTCTTTTCGATGACGGCTTTTCCCTCTACCGCTTTGAGTGCAGCCTGTGCGTTTTCCTGCATCTTCAGAATCGCATCCCGATAGAACGGGTTGTGTACGCCTTCAAGCGTGTGCCGGTCGGCCTCTGTCAGTGAGATATTCGCGGCTTTCTGTACCAAGGGAAAGACCCGTTGCAGGTCTTCGGCGAAGGTGCCTTTCAGTCCCGCTTCCTCGGGCCAGGCAATGAGTGGGTTGGAGAAACAAGAAGCATAGTACATGATATTTTCTCCCATCAGTAGTTGCTCGTCGGCGATAGGGAAGAGCTTGCACAATGCGGCGCGGTTTTCGGCCGTCAGTGAGTCAATCTTCAGGTCCAGCGGTTTGTTGCGGTCCCACTGATTGTGTATCATCCGGTAATTATAGGTACGGAGGGCGTCGCCTTGCGCCATGGCTCCCACTGCTTCCTGTTTCAATTTCAGCAGGGCCAGTTCTTTGCCCACCGGTGGCAGGCTGCTTTGTGCGATGCTGTCGGAGAGTGACTGGTAAAGTTGGACGACATGCTGGGTATATTCGGCGGCCGTCATCTTGTAGTCGGCAAATTCCCTTGAATAAAGCTCCATGCTATAAGGTGTATCCGGATACAGTGCGGGAGAGGTCAGTCCAGCGTATGTGCCTGTGGCGTAGCATGCCGGCGTACTCTTGAAGGGAGGAAGTTGCTTCTCCTGCGTCCGGCGGTCCATGAGCATCTGTCCGCTTTGGTGCATGTCGATATACAAGTCAATTTCTTCGCCTGGAGCCAGCCAGAACTTGTTTACTCCTATTCCTGCAAGAGCAAAAGCCTGTGCGGAACCGTACTGCCAGAACTTGAATTCAGCCTCACCCGTGTCCGCATTGATGGGGGCGGTGTAAGACTGCTGGCCGTTCAGCAGGGTATTGACATAGAGATTCACTTCCTTTGCCAGTTCCTTCCGGTAGCCTGCAAGATGGACGTGCACCACGGTCTCACCCATCTTGAACAGGGGAGCGGGAAGGGAAGAAGGTACGGCCTCGTTCGCACGGATGACTTCGGCCGGAATGTCGGACGGCAGGGTGGCTTCCGTTTTTCCGGTCAGGTCGATGCCGAACAGCTTGAAACACTCGTCACAATCGGATTCGATGAAGTCGAACGAGCGTGTGTCGCGGGGGAGGGGTTCAAAGCTCAGCCGGAAGGAGGCTTCTCCCGTTTCGGGCATCCAGAAAAGAGAATCGGCTTCGATGCCCTGCGTACCTTTCAAGGCATATTTCTTGCCGTCGGCTTGCAGGTAAGATTCGGAACTGATTTTAATCCAGTAGTGCGGGCGGAAATAGGCGTCCGTATAGAGCACCGTGGCTGTGTCGCTCAGTTCTACTTTCGCAATGTCGAGCGTCATGGTGTTGGCCGACTCGATGAAGGGGTTCTCTACGCTTCTGGGAACAGGCGTGTTTGCTGCGGTGGCCAGCCATGCGGTGGCGGCCAATGCCAGTAGGGTCATTTTATTTTTCATGTAGGTTCAGATTTAATTGTTTGTGTAAATATAAGGAAAGCTTTGTTCTGGAAAAAGAAAAACGTTAAAAATGTAAGGGAGGCATATACAAATTGATAAAGGAAAGTTTTGTCTTTCTTGAAAAATCTTGTGTATATATAATATTTATTTGAATTATATTCATTATCTTTGCACTAAGAAACATTTATTAATGTTCAATTAACACTATTCTTTTAACTAAAAACAGAATTATGAAAAGAAACCTAATTCATTTCCTGTTGATGGCTGTGATGGCTGTATGCAGTGTGTCTGCTTTCGCTCAGACTACTACAGTGAAAGGTCAGCTTGTTGACTCAGAGACGGGCGAACCTTTGGTAGGTGCCGCCGTTATAGTGGAAGGTCTGTCACAAGGTTCAGTGACCGACATTGACGGCTACTTCAAGCAAAGTGTGGCTGCTAATTCTACATTGGTGTTCAAGTATGTAGGTTACAAAGACCTGAAGCAGAAGATTACCCGGAAGGGCACTTCTGTAGATTTGGGCGTGATTAAAATGCAGCCGGATGCCGTGATGTTGAACGATGTCGTCGTTACTTCTTCGGTGGCCATTGCCCGTAAAACTCCGGTGGCTGTATCGACAGTGGCGCCGGTGTTCATTGAAGAGAAACTCGGGACAAAGGAGTTTCCGGAAATTCTGAAGTCCACGCCTGGAGTCTACGCCACCAAACAGGGAGGAGGTTTCGGTGATTCTCGTATCAATATGCGCGGTTTTGAGTCGGAGAACATTGCGGTGATGATAAACGGTGTGCCGATGAACGACATGGAATGGGGTGGCGTTTATTGGTCCAACTGGGCCGGACTCTCTGACGTGACCCGCAGCATGCAGACGCAGCGTGGTTTGGGAGCCTCCAAAGTGTCAGCTCCTTCAGTAGGTGGTTCTATCAATATTGTGACCAATTCGGTAGAGGCCAAAAAAGGGGGTTCCGTCTCTTATGCGATGGGAAATGACGGATACAATAAAATCATGTTCAATGTGTCGACAGGTATGAGCAAGTCGGGATGGGCCTTGACACTGCTGGGTGCCAAGACTTGGGCTGACGGATATATTCAGGGTACGGAATATGAAGCTTACAACTGGTTCATCAACATTGCAAAGCGTATCAATGACAATCATCAGCTGTCGTTTACGGCTTTCGGAGCTCCCCAGTGGCACAACCAGCGCAACAACAACGACGGACTGACCATCGAAGGCTGGCAGACACTTGCCAAGAAATATATGAACGGGGACAGTCCATATAAGTATAACCCTACTTATGGCTATGGCTTGAATGGGGAAAGAAAAACGTCTGCCCGCAATGCCTATCATAAACCTCAGCTTTCATTGAACCATTTGTGGCAGATTGATGAAAAATCATCTTTGAGTACAGCGCTTTATGCTTCTATCGGTAATGGATATGGATATGCCGGACAAGGACTGGAATCGACCGACCGGAGTAACTGGTACGGTGCTTCTTATGGTACGTTGAATACGACTTTCCGTCACGAGGATGGAACGTTTGCTTACGACGAGGTTTATAAATTGAATCAGGAAAGCGAGAACGGTTCCAAAATGGCCATGTCAAAGTCTTACAACAAACATACCTGGATTGGTTTGCTTTCTACTTATACGACGAAATTCGGTAAGAATATCGACTTTTATGGGGGTGTAGACTTCCGTTATTATAAAGGTGTACATACCAATGAACTTTGCGACCTTTATGGAGGCGACTATTTTGTGGACTCTTCTTCTCGCCAGAATGTGCTGGTGGCCAACAATGCCGCTGCGGCTGCCGGCAGTGCTTTCGTCAATCAGAAGCTGCAGGTAGGTGATGTGGTTTATCGCGATTACGATGGATATACGGTGCAGGAAGGGGTCTTTGCACAGGCTGAATACAATAAGGATAAGCTGAGTGCGTTTGTGGCCGGTTCTATTTCAAATACGGGTTACTGGCGTTACGACCGCTTCTACTATGATGCGGCTCATGCAAAATCAGAAACTGTCAATTTCCTGGGATGGACAGTGAAAGGTGGTTTGAACTACAACCTGACTGAAAATCACAACCTGTTTGCCAATGTCGGTTACATCAGCCGTGCTCCTTTCTTCTCGGGAGGCGCTTTCCTGCAGTCTACTACAAGTAACCTGACCAACCCGGATGCGGTGAATGAGAAAGTGTTCTCGGCGGAACTGGGTTATGGCTTCCGTTCCAAATTCCTGACGGCAAACCTGAACCTGTATCACACCAAGTGGATGAACAAGACCATGAGCCGTGGTATCGATTTGAAAAATGAGGAAGGTGTTTTTGTAGACCGTATCAGCATCAACATGAGTGGAGTCAATGCGATTCATCAGGGTGTGGAACTGGATTTCGTGGCGAAACCGTTCAACTGGCTGGATGTGCGTGGTATGTTCTCTATGGGTTTCTGGCGTTGGGACTGTGATGCCAAGGGTTATTTCTATGATTCTACCGGACAGCCTGTAAAGAGCTGGACAAACCAGGGACAGATTACACATGCTTCCGGCATTCAGGCCGAAGACCATGCTTCGATGACCATCCATCTGAATGGTACGAAAGTGGGTAACTCGGCTCAGACTACTGCGGCTCTGGGACTGGATGCCAAGATTACTAAAGACCTGAGCGTGGGTGTGGACTGGAACTATTATGGCCGGAACTATGCGGAATGGTCGTTCAACTCCAATGATTTGGTGGCCAACGGAGAGAAGTCGTATGACGATCCATGGAAGATGCCGGATGCAAATGTTTTCGACTTGAGCGCCAGATATCGTTTCAACATCGGAAAAATCAGTGCGACACTTTATGGTAACATCGACAATGTATTCAATCAGGAATATATCACGGATGCCGTTGACGGTGCTTCACATACCTGGAAGGATGCCCGTGTGTTCTACGCATGGGGCCGTACTTACAGCGTGAGACTGAAACTTAATTTTTAATCTCTAAAGTTGGTGGAATTTATGAAAAGAAACTATATAATCCCCGCAATGGCATCGTTGCTTATGTTAGGGGCCTGCGATTATAATGAAGATAACTTTGAGGGACTGGACGAAATGACCCGCCCTACCAATGTCTTTAAGAAAGACTATACTCTGACGGATGCAGATTATGCAACAATTGCCAACAACAGTACCAACAAGGCGCTTGCCGAAGCTGCCGGCCTTGCCGGTGAGCTGTCGGCACTGAAGACCTCACTGACCTTTACAGATGAATTGCCGGGCACGGAATATATTCCTGCTTTTCTGGCAGCTACCTGGTATACGGGGGATGACGGTTCTGCAATCAAGGTTACTTATAACCAGCGGAGGGCATCTACTGCTACGGAGAAGGCGCTTAATGCAGCCTCTATCTATAGTGTCAGCAATGAGGACTATGAAACGGCATGGGGTGGTGCCAAGAATTCGTTCTTCACTCCTGCGGAAAGTGCTTCCAAGCATGTACCGGATATCTTGAAAGCAAATTATCCGGCTGCTGCGGAAGGAGACATGGTACTGGTGGACTACAATTATTCGGAACAGGAACCGAGCGGGGACGCTCCGGCTCTGAGCGAGGGATTCGACGGACAGACGAACGGTGAGAATGTGGCCATTGACGGATGGCATAATGTGACAACCGTAGGTACGTATGCCTGGCAGGCTAAATCGTACAGTGGCAATCTCTACATACAGCAGAGTGCCTTTAAGCATGACGGTGAGTTGGAGTCTTACATGATTACGCCGGCTGTGGCCATCGAATCGGGGATGAGACTTACTTTTGATGCTTGTTATGGAAATTATAAGGCAGAGGGTGGCCGTCTGTCAGTGCTCTACAGTGAGAATCTGAAAGATTTTACAAAAGAAGCCATTGCTGCCGCTACGTGGACAGACATCACGTCTGCCGTGAACATACCGGTTCCCGATGGAACTTATGGTACATTGGCTAATGTATGTGACTATGATCTTTCTACCTTGGCCGGCAAGAAAGTTTGTTTTGCATTCCGTTACAACGGCAATTCAAAGAATGCTACGACTACTGTGCAACTTGACAATGTGGTAGTGAAAAAGGCGGCAGGTACCAGCGATTTGAAATCGACTCAAGTGAGTGACCTCTTCCAGTTCAATGGAACCGACTGGAAACTGTTTACCGGCGCTCTTTCTTTGGATGCGGCAGACTATAAGGCTATGGGAAGCAACTATGGAAACTTGGACAGCTCCATGGCTCCCGACAATTATTTGCCTGTTTACCTGTCACAACGCTATCCTTATGCACAGGAAGAAGATCAGTATACGGTGGCCTACAAGTACTATGACGGAAAGAGTAACAGTGTGAAATGTGCTACTTATATGATGCAGGCTGGCAAATGGGCCGCTACTACAGTGCAGGTACTCACTAATCAGTTTGTGCTGACAAATGGCAAGTGGAACTATGACCCCAGCACGGTAATCGATTTGCCGGTAGAGAAGGGAAATGCAGAAGTCTCTGCTTTCTATCAGGCAATCACAGATTGGGTAAAGGAAAATTATCCTAAATATGTCACAGGGTATGGCAACAATGATTATTATTATGGTGGCTCAGCTTATCAGAATAATTTTGACTTCCGTGTGAGTGCATGGAAAGGCCAGGGTACTTACAATGACATGAGTGATGCAGACATTGAGAAACTGATGTGGGAGCGTCTGCCGGAAGCTTTCCCGCATGCGTTGGAAGCACTTTACGGTTCTGTCACTCCGGTGGACGGCATCGACGTGATTTATACGATTAATTTTGGAATTTACGATGGTAGTGCTACGGTAACCTGGACGATTCAGTACAAGGTGATAGCTGCCGGTAAATTTGAATATGTGGCCGAATCCTTGAAGAAAGTGGAATGACCTTTTTGAAGTGATAAATGATGAGGGGCTGTCTCAGTTCAATAGAATTGTAATTGAGACAGCCCCTGTTTTATATGGAGCCAAGTCTTTTTTTTGTTGCCATTTTACAGATTTCTATCTATTCAGAATAAGTGAAAGCGGATAGATGTATTTGTTGTATGCTTTCAGTTTCTTCATATCCACCCGGTTGTCCGAATACGGGTTGCTCTTCTCGTCATGGAAGAAGATGTCTGTTATGTTTTTCTTTCGGACAATACGTTCCCCGCACAGTGGAATATCCTCCACGTCAAAATCCTCCAGCGGAAGTGTCTCCAATCTGCCTGGAAGATGGTTGCCAAGCTCGTTCATGTTGTAGTTGAAAAGAGCAAAGCCCTTGTGTTTGAAGTCAAGACGTATGCTATACGGACGCCCTGTCAGAAAGGCATCCGCTGCTTTTGCCATATAATTTTCCATGATTGTTTGATGTAGAAGTCATGCAAAATTAAGGCTTTCGGAAAGCAGAAACAAATTTGATTGAATGACATTTTATATACCCTGAATTCCACATAATAAACTCAGATTGTTTTTCCGGATTTGAATAAAATGCCAATACCGTCAAGCTTCACTACAAATGCCTGCTCAAGTTCATTACTGATTATTAGTACCAATCATTTTTAAGGCAAACTCCAATACCGTATCACGGTTTTTCATAAAATCATTTACTTTCTGACAAACTTCATAATGAGGCATGATACTTTTTCCCTCCATCGGGAATCCGTGTGGTGACAAAGATGCCTCTTTTGTCGGTAAACGAAAATAAATTCCATTCGTAGTATGGAATGTACGCGGACGATTTCCCGTATCCCCACCAGTCCCTTCACCGATAATTGTCACATCACCACTTTCTTTTAAATCCAATGTGAAACTTTCAGCGGCAGAAAAGGTATATGTACTGGTCAGAAGGAATAATTTACCCTTATATGAATCTTTCCGAGGAGTTATTTCCCAATCCGGCGATACGCAATGTGGCTGTGGCTTATGGATGAGGTACTCGCATATTTTTTTACCGTTTCCACTGTTTCCTCCTCCATTCTCACGGACATCCACTATCAAATCTGGAAAGTCTTTTATCTGTTGATAAGCCCTGTCAAATTCATCAACAACCGGATTCATCATAGACAATATGCGAATATATCCAATGCTATCCTGTAATACCGTCCATTCCACAGTAGGGTTTTGTTTTTCATGAAAGGCAGATGCTTTTTTCAGATTGAGCGTCAGGCTCACCGTATCTTGATTTCGAATTACCTGATAGGTTGCTGTAGTATCGCTCCAAGAACGAAATATCTTACGGGCGGTCATCAATCTTCGGCATTTTTCGGTAGAAGCAGGAGTATATTTTTCATTCGTGGCAATCCATTCTGCAACCGGAGTTTTATTTATACTCACAATTTCATCTTTATCTTGGAATCCATTCTCACACATATATGAATTAGGATTATCAATAAAAACTCTTCCTTCAATATACGATGGAGCATAATTGGCCGTATAATCGTTTAGATAAACGGATGCATGCCCTGCCTTAAGTGCTGCAAAATATTCTTTCAATAACTTGCCAAAATCAACAGGTGTGTTTGCCTCTTTTTCTATTCGTCGTAAATACTCTTCATGCAAACTATCCATGTGCAAATGCTTGGAAGGATACAATGAGTACTCGTCCAGGGTAATTTGATAGATTTCTTCAAATTCCGCTTTAAAATCCTCTTTCCCAATACATAGTTCATCGGCATAATAAGAGACTACTTTTACATCCCGATTATAGAAATACTTTGCATAAATGACCAATCCGATAAATCCCAATATCAAAAGAATCAAAAGGGATAAAGCAACTTTCACTGCAATTCTAATATTCTTCTTCTTCATTGTATGATGTTTATTAGTTTTCTACTGTAAAGTTACATACTTCGCGAGACTTTTTCACTACCCTGCAGGATAGTTCTGAACTCCGTCAGCACAGAACGCCTCACTGAGGCCGTGGGCTTCGCTGCCGATTTGAGGCTGATTTCGGAATACTAATGAGAATCTTTCTTCCGCTTGAACGATTGAAACCATGAATTAAAAATTGATTCATGTAGTTTTATATTGTTTTTGTAAAACTCTTTGCTCCAACCGTTTTTAAGTCCGCAATCTTTCATATATTCACTCAAAGGCTCAAGCCCTATTTCCTTTCTGAGTGAATCGACCTTATCAATATCTTGTAGAGGGACCAGATAATCAACTCCATTCCTGGTTATTCTCTGCGTCCCATAAATTTGTTTTTGTCCTTGATTCATAAGGCACCTGTCCGTCAGAAAAGCATATTGCCAACCTTTAGCCGTACCCTTTTGGACAGCTTCTTTCAGTATAGGTAGATACTTATTCTGGATTAAAGAATCTTGGGAATGTTGAATACAAAGGAACAGAGCCTCGTTTGCCTCATAGCCAATCTCATCGGGAGAAAGCCAACCGTATTGGTCAATGATTTCAGTAACTCTGACAGCATTTCTCCGGTCTATGCCGTCCATTATCCTTCTTATTTTATCCACATTCCGTTTCTTCTTCGAAGCATCAATCAATAACAGCCTTATACTTTGATCTTCGATTCTCATCTCTTCTAATTCCTTACCGATAGAATATAATTCTGCATCATACTCTTTTTCATAAGCATCAAGAATTCTGATGTAGGTCTTATTAAACGACATAGTATCTTGCTTATCCAGATAATAATGGCAGCTATCCACGATACTTAAAAAATTTTGTGCTGCTGATGTATTACAGAACAAAAAAAACAAACAGATATAAAACAAATTCTTTAACATAATGGTGTATCATTAGTGTCCGCTAAAAAATCATAGGAGTTTTTTGAAATATTAATTCACTCTGATAACGCTCAAGCATAGCAGAAAACTCTTTATATGAATGTAGTGCTTCTTTATACTTGCCTTGCTCATCCAAAATATTAAATTTCACCGAAGCATATTTTAATGAATTCATGGTGAACGCAGCAGGACTTATTCCCGCAAGAATATTCATTGCTTTATCATACTCTCCAATTTTTGAATATCCTTGGGCAATATTCATGGCATCATCATTCGTTAGTTCTATATCCTTATATTCAGTTAAGAGCTCTTTTATCTCTTTGGGCGAACCAAAATTTATTGTATAAGACAGGTAGGAGGAGAACAGATAAGCCTCACCGTTTGGATGCTTCTTTACTAAAGACTGGCAAATGGATAGGAGACTATCAGCTGCTGATTTGTCATTCAGTATGATGTAACCATCAAGTGCATTCGTATAACTCTTGATTTCAAAGATATCTTTGCCAATGACTCCGTATAACTTTGCTGCCTCCAGATTATTCCGAATAAATTCATTTGTTTTATACTGTTTAAAATACAACGTACCCTGTGCAACAAAAGTATGAGCAAGTACCAATGAATCCGTTACTTTTTGTCTCAATTCTATAGCATTCAAGAAAGATTGCATGGCAGAATCATCGTCACCCTGATTCTGATATATTCTGCCTTGATAATAATATGTCCGAAGTTTTTCGTCAGGAGAACCTTTTTTGAGATAATGATCAATAGCCGGTTGAAGGACATCGAAAGTCGTTGTATCAATATAGTTCTTGTCCAATGCCATGGATTTAAGTAATGCATACCTTGCCGCTATCTCTTTACTTTTCCTGTTTGTAACCGGAATGTTTTTCAATAGGGTAAGGGCAGAATCAGGCTTGGTATTCATAAGATTCTCGGCCATATCCATCTGCTCCAATATTGGAGTATTTCTGTCACAAGCGGCAAATACCACAATAGTCATCAGCAAAAGGATGATATTTTGAAATTTATGTATGCACATTATTCGTTCGATATTAAATATCTGTTATTTTTAATCCATAATTAAGATAGTAGTAATAAGTTACGAATTAATTATCAGCTACTTTATTTTCTGTGTGTTGCGTAACCTTCAAACTCTTGTATGCAAAAGTACGAATTGTTTCGTCTTTGTTTACCTGATTCTTTTCTTTTTTTAATTTAGCTCCGTTACAGTGGGTGTAATGACTTCCCTCTGCAAAGGAATAATTAATAATTGGGTTACAAGCAGACATTTGAACGTCAATGAGCGACAAATCAAGGACTTACATCGAAAATCGTTACAGAAGATTTTCCCGATTTTCCTGTAACGATTTTGTAACGGAACTTTGTCTGAAGTGGGCATTTGAATGTCTTTCGGTTGTCCACCGGATAAATAGAAAAAAGTCCCGTAAAACGTTGATTTTACGGGACTTGTCTTAAATTGTCTACCTGATGTCTTAGGTTTCAGCGGAGAGACAGGGATTCGAACCCCGGGTACCTCGCAGTACAACGGTTTTCAAGACCGCCGCAATCGACCACTCTGCCACCTCTCCAAAACTCTTTTTAGGAGTACCTCGTTTTTCGAAGGCGGTGCAAAGGTACGTAAAGAATTTTGTTTTCCAAATTTTTGGGGCGAAAAAATCGGCCTGAACCCTTATTTTCTTTTCTCCTGACCTTTCTGGCCGTGCTTGAAGCCCTTCAGCAGCTCCCGGTGGAAGCGCATTTCAGCCTTTTGCAGCAGATAGATTTTCTTGGCCGGGAGGAACTGTTTGTACTTCCGCACGTATTCCAGCTCCAGCTCATCGGTGGCGATGCGGGCCTGAATCACGTCTTCCACAATCTTGCCGTATTCCGTCTCGGTGGTATTGGCATTTTTTCCCTGGCGAAGTTTCTGCCACGCCTCTTTGTTGTACACCTGTTTCTTGTCCTGCAACTCGAAGTAGAGCGGGAAGAATTTCTGTGCCTCTTCGTTGTTCAGTCCCGCCTGTTGGGTGAAAAATTCTTTCTGGCGGTTGCGGAATTCTTCTTTGCTGAGTTTGGCGTTCTGTGCCTGCAAGCCGGTCAGGCAGACCGTCAGCAGGAGCACGAGCGTGTAAATTGTTCTTTTCATTCTTATTCCTTTATTTATAGATTTCCGTATCTGCATCGGTGAGATACTGGTATAGGGTATAATCGTCCATCATGGTCTGGTTGACAATCGGGTCGATGTATTCGTCGGGCACTTCGGTGAAATCCGTCATCTCCGAGGTGGCGGCAGGCGACTGCGACTGCTTTTCGCCCACGAACATCCGTACGCTGAGCATCAGTCCGCAGAACATGGCAGCCATGTAGACCCACGGCTTGACGCGTGTCCACAGCGTCAGTTTGGGTGCAGGCTGCGCCTCACGTTCCGGAAGCTTCTCCATCAGCTGTTCCGTGAAGCGTTCAAAGTAACCTTCCGGCACCGTGAAAGGATTCTCGGTTCCACATCTCTTCAGTAAGTCTGTTTCTTCCTTTTTCATATTTTTGCCTCCTTTGGAAGTTAGATTCGAATTTGTAAAAAAGGTTTAATCATGTTGATGAAAAAAATCTTCTATTTTTTTCACGGCATGGTGATAGGACGCCTTCAGCGCCCCTACGCTGGTGCCCAGAATCTCCGACATCTCTTCGTATTTCATTTCCTGGAAATATTTCAGGTTGAAGATGATGCGTTGCTTTTCGGGCAGTTGCAGGATGGCCTTCTGGAAGAGCTTCTGCGTTTCGTCGCCGTTGAAGTAAGGGTCACTCTCCAGTTTGTTGGCCAGGGCCGCGTCGGCATCGTCGAGCGACAGGCGGTTTTCGGCCCGCTGCTTGTTCAGGAAGTTCAGACACTCGTTGAGGGCGATGCGGTAGAGCCAGGTGGAAATCTTGGCGTCGCCGCGGAAATAGTCCAGGTTGGTCCATGCCTTGATGAACGTATTCTGCAACAGGTCGTTGGCGTCGTCGTGTGAAACCACCATGCGCCGTATCTGCCAGTACAGCTGTTCGCTGTAGGCCTTCACTATCCGTTCGAAGCCTTTTCGTTGCATCGACGGGTCCTGAAGCATCAGTATGGTTTCTTTTTCGTTATAATTGTTCATGGCGTGTGCGGGTTCGTCATTGTCTGGTAAGACAATCTCCCGGGGAATCGGTTTAATGAGGTTAGTTTTCTTTAACGTCTCAGAGCGAGATTTTCAGCCCCTCGTCGGCGGCCAGGGTGTCGGGGAAGACGGCGCGGGCCTCTTCCAGCAAGGCATTCTCGTCTTCGTAGCGCGCGGAGAAATGGCCAATGAGCAGGCGTTTCACTCCAGCTTCCCTGGCAATGCGGGCGGCCTGTGCGGCGGTGGAGTGGAGGGTCTGCTTGGCTCGGACGGATTCGCTTTCGGTGAAGGTGGCTTCATGGAACAGCAGGTCCACGCCCGCCACCTGTTCCGCCAGACGGGGCAGGTACACCGTGTCCGAACAGTAGGCATACGCCCGCGGCGGGTCGGAGGGAGTGGTGAGCCGGTCGTTGGGAACCACCGTCCCGTCGTCCAGCACATAGTCCTCGCCGTTCTTGATGCGGTTCATCATGCAGATGGGGATGCCGTAGAAATCAATCATGTCGCGCCGGATATGGTTGGGCATCGGCTTCTCGCGGAAGAGGAAGCCGCAGGTAGGCAGGCGATGGCGCAGGGGGATGGTCTCCACGCTGACGGAGCGGTCATCGTAAATCACGGCACGTTCGCCCGGGTTGAAGGGGTGGAACACCACCTGATAGGACATCCCCTTGCAGAAAAACTCCAGTTGCGGTTCCAGCAGACGCTGCAGGTCGGCATGGGCATGGATGTGGAGGTCGGCCGTGCGTTCCAGCATGCCGAACGTGGAAATCAGTCCCATGAGCCCGAAGCAATGGTCGCCGTGGAGGTGGGAGATGAAGATGTGGTTCAGCCGGCTGAACTTCAGCTTGGCGCGGCGGAGCTGCACCTGTGTGCCTTCGCCGCAGTCAATCATGAACAGTTTCTCGCGGATGTTGAGCACCTGCGAGGTGGCCTGATGGCGGGTAGTGGGCAGGGCCGAACCGCATCCCAGGATGTGTAGGTCAAATTTTTCCATTCTTTTTAGTCAAACTTGGTGTTTCGCATGTCGCCCGTCTCGGCATAGGCCAGGTGCATCTGGAAGGCATGGCGCAGCGACATCGGCGTGTGGCAGGAGTGACCTTCCGAAAGCTTCAGGTAATCCCACAACAGCTGTTTGTAGTCGGGGTGCGCACAGTTTTCAATGATGCAGCGGGCACGTTGCGAGGGCGATTTCCCGCGCAGGTCGGCCACGCCCTGTTCCGTCACGAGGATGCGCACGTCGTGTTCCGTGCTGTCCACGTGCGATACCTGGGGCACGATGGACGAAATCAGTCCGCCTTTGGCCACCGACGGGGTGGTAAAGATAGACAAAAAGGCGTTTCTGGCAAAATCGCCCGAGCCTCCGATGCCGTTCATAATCTGGCTGCCCGACACGTGCGTGCTGTTCACGTTGCCGAAGATGTCGGCTTCGAGGGCCGTGTTGATGGCGATGATGCCCAGGCGGCGGATCATCTCCGGGTGGTTGGTGATTTCCTGCGGACGCAGCAGGATGCGGTCGCGGAAGGTGCCGATGTGGTCGTACATCGTGTCCAGATGGTCTTCCGACAGGGTGAGCGAGCTGCCGGTGGCAAACCGGATACGGTCTTTCAGCATCAGGTCGATGACCGAGTTCTGTATCACTTCCGTGAACATGGAGAAGGCGGGGAGGTTCGGGTCGTCGCCCAAGGCACCCAATACGGCGTTGGCGATGTTTCCCACACCCGACTGCAGGGGCAGGAACTCCTTGGGGATGGCACCGTTCTTCCATTCGCGCAGCAGGAAGGAGGCCACGTTGTGCCCGATTTGCAGGGTGGCTTCGTTCTGCGGCGTGAAGGCGGCGATGTGGTCGCGGGCATTCGTGCGGACCACTCCCGTAATCTTCTTCGGGTCGATTTTCACGCTGGTGCGTCCGGCCCGGTCGTTCACGTGGTAGAGAGGAATCTCCGTCCGGTAGGGCGGGTTGTCCAGTATATAGATGTCGTGCATGCCGGTGAGCTTGCCCGTATGCGCTTCATTCAGTTCGATGATGACCCGTTCGGCTTGCTGGAGCAGGGTGGGCGAGATGCCGACCGAGGTGCTCAGGATAATCTCTCCGTCGTCGGTGAGGTCGGAGGCTTCTACGATGGCCACATGGATTTTCCCCAGAAAACCGTAGCGCACGTCTTGTCCGATTTGCGAGAGATGGAGGTCGAAATATTGCACTTCGTGCTGGTTGATGGCCGTGCGCATGTCCTTGTTCGACTGGAAGGGCGTGCGGAACGACACGGCGTGTACCTTGACCAGGGCACTGTCTACCTGACTGCCCGTGGCGCCTCCCGTGATGAGGCCGACCTTGAATTCTTTACCTTGTGCATGTTGTGCTTCTGCGTAGGCGGCCAGTGCTTCCGGCACGGCTTTCGGTGTTCCTACTGATGAAAATCCGCCGATGCCGACGGTGTCCCCATGATGAATCGTGGCAGCGGCTTCGGCTGCCGTAATAAATGCGTATGTCATGATGTGTTTTTGGTCTTTTGCTACAAAATAGTCAGACAAAGTTAGAATTTGTAATTCAGATAACCAATCTTTCTGACGTCTTTTCCGGTTTTGGTCCCGAAAGTTATCTGATTCGCGCAAAATAAACTTATATTTATGCTTTCTCATCAAAAAAGCGAATCAGAATGATACGTTCAAACGGATTTCCTTTTATTTTTGTGAAGAATTATCACGGAATTGTGATGAAAGATGAGAGTAACTAACTAAAAATGCTTTTACTGTGAATATGTGGAGAAAAGTCAGGCGCACGCTGGGAGTGTTGTGCCTGGTATTCGTGACGCTGTTGTTCGTCGACTTCACGGGCGTGTTGCATGCATGGCTGGGATGGATGGCGAAGATTCAGTTCCTTCCGGCGCTTTTTGCCTTGAATGCCGGAGTAATCGTGTGTTTGATTTTGCTCACGCTGGTAGCCGGACGTGTGTATTGTTCGGTGATTTGTCCGCTGGGCGTGTTTCAGGATGTGGTGGCCCGTCTGGCCAGAGGCCGCAAGAAAATGCCTTATACCTATTCCAAACCGAAGAGTTGGCTGCGCTACGGGGTGCTGGTCATCTATGTGCTGGCTGTGCTGCTGGGCGTGCATGCCCTGGTGGCTTTGCTCGACCCGTATGCGGTGTATGGCCGTGCAGCCCACAGTTTCCTGCAACCCTTGTGGATGTGGGGCAACAACCTGCTGGCTTCGCTGGCCGAACGCATGGACAGCTATGCGTTCTATTCGGTGGAGGTCTGGCTTAAGAGTCTGCCCGTGTTGATTGTGGCGGCGGTGATGCTGGTGCTGGTCATCGTGCTGGCGGCACGCAACGGCCGTACCTATTGTAATACCATCTGTCCGGTGGGTACCTTGCTGGGATTCTTCTCCCGCTTTGCCTTGTTCCGCATCACCATCGACAAGGAGAAATGCAACGGCTGTACCCTTTGTGCCCGCAACTGTAAGGCGGCTTGCATCGACGTGAAGAACCATGCGGTGGACGGAAGCCGTTGCGTGGCTTGCATGGACTGTCTGGACAAATGTCATAAAGGTGCCATCGGCTACCGTTTCGCGTATGGAAAGAAGACGGAAAAGGCTGAGGCTCCGGTGGCCGGAAAACCGGATTCCACTGCCGGACGCCGGGAGTTCCTGGCCGGCTCTTTGTTGCTGGCAGGGTCGGTGCTGAAGGCACAGGTGGCCAAGAAGGCGGAAGCCATCAAGATGGACGGCGGACTGGCCGATATCATCGACAAGAAAGAGCCGGTGCGCCATACGCCGATTGTACCGCCGGGAGCACAGGGACTCCGTCACCTGCAATCGCACTGTACAGCTTGCCAGCTGTGCGTGTCGGCTTGTCCGAACGAGGTGCTGCGGCCCTCCAGCTCCCTGGATTCCTTCATGCAACCCTACATGTCGTACGAACGCGGTTACTGCCGTCCGGAGTGTACGCGCTGTTCCGAGGTGTGTCCCGCAGGGGCCATCCTGAAAATCGACAAGGCCGAGAAGTCTTCCATCCAGATTGGGCATGCCGTGTGGGTGAAAGACTTGTGCATCCCGCTCACCGACAAGCAGGAGTGCGGCAACTGTGCCCGCCATTGTCCGGTGAACGCCATTTCGATGGTGCCTTCCGACCCGTCCAACCCCGACTCGCTGAAGATTCCGGCTGTGAACGAAGCCCGTTGCATCGGTTGCGGAGCCTGTGAGAACCTGTGTCCGGCCCGTCCGTTGAGCGCCATCTACGTGGAAGGCCACGAACGTCACCGTACGCTTTAACTGAATTGTCTTACCTTTATATATGCAAAGAGAATGGACGAGAAAAAACAGATGAATCGAAGAGATTTCCTGAAGATAGTAGGCATCAGTACGGTGGGAGCCACGGCGGCCCTCTCCGGCTGTGCACCCGATAAGAAAGAAACCAGCCAGGGGGTAGGCGAGGTGCCCGTGGGCAAGATGACCTACCGCCAGTTTCCTCCCAACGAGGACAAGGTGTCGCTGCTGGGCTACGGCTGTATGCGCTGGCCCACCCTTCCGGCTCCGGGAGGCGACGGCAACGTCATCGACCAGGAGGAGGTGAACCGGCTGGTGGACTATGCCATCGAGCATGGCGTGAACTATTTCGATACGGCCCCGGTCTATGTGCAGGGCTGGTCGGAGACTTCCACGGGTATCGCCTTGAAACGGCATCCGCGCGAGAAGTTCTTCGTGGCCACCAAGATGTCGAACTTCTCCAATTCCGATTATGATTTCGGGGTGAAGATGTATCACAATTCGATGAAGAAGCTGCAGGTGGACTACATCGACTATTACCTGCTTCACATGCTGGGGGCTCCCGGCAAGCGGGGGTTGCAGGGACGTTTTCTGGACAACGGCCTGCTCGACTTTCTGCTCAAGGAGCGCGAGGCCGGACGTATCCGTCATCTGGGCTGGTCGTTCCATGGCACGAAGGAGGAATTCGACCGGGCACTGGCCATGCACGACCAGGTACACTGGGATTTCATTCAGATTCAGTTGAATTATTCCGACTGGCTGCATGCTTCGGGCAACAACGTCAATGCGGATTATCTGTATGAGCAGGTGAGCAGCCGGGACATTCCGGTAGTGGTGATGGAACCGTTGCTGGGCGGACGCTTGTCGAACATTCCCGAACACGTGTTTACCCGCCTGAAGGAGCGAAACCCCGAGGGCAGTGTGGCTTCGTGGGCTTTCCGTTTTGCCGGTACGCCGGCCAAGGTGCTGACCGTGCTCAGCGGCATGACCTATATGGAACACCTGCAAGACAACATCCGCACCTATTCGCCGCTGGTGCCGCTCACCCAGGAGGAGAACCAGTTCCTGCTCGACACGGCGGAACTGATGCTGCAATATCCCACCGTGCCCTGCAACGACTGTAAATACTGTATGCCTTGTCCTTACGGCATCGACATCCCCGGCGTCCTGGTACACTACAACAAGTGCGTGAACGAGGGCAACATGCCGAAAGACCGCATGGACGAGAACTACGTGAAAGCCCGTCGGGCCTTCCTGGTGGGCTACGACCGCAGCGTGCCGAAACTCCGTCAGGCCAGCCATTGCATCGGTTGCAACCAGTGCAGCCCGCATTGCCCGCAGTCCATCGACATCCCCAAGGAACTGCACCGCATTGATGCGTATGTGGAGAAACTGAAACAAGAGACGCTGTGATGGACGAACTGATACGCTTGCTGAACGAGGGAGGTTATTCCTGCGTGGTGCGTCATGGGGACGAGACCCGCACCTTCTCCCGCCGGGGAGTGGCCGACTTGTATGACTTGTACCGCACCGACCGGGATTTCCTGCAAGGGGCCTGGCTGGCCGACAAAGTCGTGGGAAAAGGGGCTGCCGCCCTGATGGTGCTGGGAGGCGTGGCTCGCGTGTGGACCCGGGTCATCAGTACCCCGGCCCTGAGCCTGCTCCGGAACGGGGGTGTGGAAGTGGACTTTGCGGAAGAAGTGCCCTGCATCATCAACCGCACCCGCACGGGCCGCTGTCCGCTGGAGACCCTCTGCGACGTGTCGGACAATCCCGCGGCACTCTATCCGGTGATTGAGAGCTTTGTGAGCCGCATGCGGGAAGCCGCAGAAAAAGAAAAAAACAAACGTTGAAAAATAGACTTATACATGGAAACAACCGTAAAACTTTACACATTGGGCTACAGCCGCGTGAAGACCTACGTCACCGCCCTGCTGTTTGTGGCCGGAAACATCGTCCTGCCCCAGCTTTTTCACCTGGTGCCGCAGGGAGGAGTGACCTGGCTGCCCATTTATTTCTTCACCCTGGTAGGGGCCTATAAATATGGCTGGAAGGCCGGACTGCTGACGGCGGTGCTCTCGCCGCTGCTCAACTCGTGGTGGTTCGGTATGCCTGCGCCTGCCGTGTTGCCGGCCATCCTGCTGAAATCCGTCCTGCTGGCCGTGGGAGCCGGACTGGTGGCTGCCCGCTTCCGGAAAGTCACCCTGCCGTTGCTGTTGGGCGTGGTGCTGTTCTATCAGGTGGCAGGTACGCTGGGCGAGTGGATGCTCTCCGGCAGCCTGTTCACTGCCTTGCAGGATTTCCGTATCGGCATTCCCGGCATGCTGCTGCAAGTGCTGGGAGGCTACTGGCTCATCCGCCGTGTGCTGAAGAAATAAGAAGACTTTTGAGGGCCTTTGACACCCGTGGGAAAACGCCTTTGCGTTTGGGTTCAAACGTCCTTGCGCTTTACTTGAAATGTCCTTGCGTTTGAACCAAAACGTAAGGACGTTTTTTTTAGGGGTAACGGCGGGTGGAAAAGGCCTTCCGGAAGGGCTGAGAAAAGGAAAGATGAGGGGGTGTTGGCGAACGGGCATAAAAAAAGGAGTTCCGCTGAACTCCAACCTTTTGTTAACCTTAAATCTAATACTATGAAAAACACATTGCAAATGTACGTATTTTCTGGTTCTCTGCAAGCAAAATACCCGAAAAAATCTGTTTAATAACATCTATTAGGATTTGCTTTTGTCGGAAACGTTTTTGTTAACGCTTCTTTTACTACCTTTGCACTTAAAAAATAAAGAGATTATGGCATTTGAAGCGACGAAAAGAGAATGGGGGGAACTGTATGCGTTTTTCCGGCTGCTGGCCGACGGCTACGTGTACGGCGGAACTCCCGACGTGAAGAAGAACGAAACGCTCCGTCTTCCGGTGGCGATGGTGCAGCGCGAGGAACACGACGGTACGCGTCAGTATATTCTGGAGAAGGATTCTATCCATTTGAAGGGGGAGAACATCGACAAGCGGATTCCGCGCGAGGACTTTGCCACGGTGGCCGAGCTCATCTATGCCGCCATCCGTCAGAGCCGGGAAGACGACGTGACCTCGCCCGACGGGGTGGAGGAGTTCCTCGACGAGGTGGCCATCTTCGACCTGGAGGCCCGCACGGACGACCGTACGGATTTCAGTGTGGCGTTCTATTCGGTGGATGCCCCGCTCACGGGTTTCTGCGTACGTTCCCGGCTGGGGATGATGATTCCGCTGCTCGACGGCGGACGCACGGCCAACTTCAAGTTTGAGCAGACGGGTGTGAAGTTTGCCACGCCTACCGTCAACAAAATCAATGCGGAAGGGGAGGAAGACGACGTGGTGTCGCGGATGCTGATGATTGAGCGGCTGGGCGGCGTGCTGAAGTACAGCGACGTGGCCGACAAGATTTTCCGCAGCAACCTGTCGATGATTGACCTGCACATGGGGCGTCTGTTGGCCGAAATGACCCGCCTGATGTGGTTGGACGGCATCACGAAGGTGTCGGACCTGACGGAGGAACTCAAGAAACTGAATCCGCTGAAAATCAAGGATGAACTGATTACGAAGCACCGTTTCTATGAATACAAGGTGAAGGAGCTGCTGCTGGCGCTGGCCATGGGTATGCGTCCGGCCAAGCTGTACAACGGTACCGACTCGGCTATCGCCGGTTTCCTGTTCGTGACGGGCGACGGCGAGATGTTGTGCTACCAGCGGGCGTTCCGCCAGACCTTTGCCGACTTCCTGTTCCAGAACAGCCGCCTGGAGAAAGGCTCCACCGAGAAAGACAAGTACGGCTACCTGGAGCGTGAAAACGGGGTGTATTATTTCAAACTGAACCTGAAAATCGGTCTGCTGAAACGCTGAGGCCGGGCCAATGAAGACAAAAAAAGCGGATGCTTCTACCTGGAAAAGGAAGGAAGCATCCGCTTTTTTATGCGTTTCCGCGAAGCCGTTTTATTCTTCGTGGTTGCTGTAGTATCTCATGAACTGGGTACGTTCGAAGGGGTTCACTTCGCCGGCGGCGGCTGCATTCATCTTGCCCTTGAACTGTGCGATGGTCGTGTAGCCTTTGTCGTCCATCCATTCTGCCAGTTCCTTCTTCATGGTCTCAATCATCTGGTTGCCGTGCTGGTAGATGACGCTGCATATTTCTACGGCAGAAGCTCCGGCCAGCAGGGACTTGATGACACCTTTTCCGCAATGCACACCGCCCGAAACGGCATAGTCCAGCTGCGGCACTTCGGCCGAAGCGATGGCTGCCCAGCGGATGCGGTCGGCCAGTTCGGAAGGAGAACTCATCACACTGGCGGTGGTGAAGGTCAGGTTGTCAATCTGGATGTCCGGCTGGTAGAAACGGTTGAACAAGACCACGGCAGCCGCTCCGTTGGCATAGAGCTGGTTGATGAGGGCTATCGGGTTGGTCAGATTGCTGCCCAATTTCAGGATGACCGGGATGCGGACCGCCTTCTTGATGTGGCGCAGGATGTCAATGTGGCGCTGTTCGAAGCTGCCCGGCTTGTAGTCCTTGCTGGTCTGCAAAGACAGGATGTTCACTTCCAGTGCATCGGCTCCGGCCTGTTCCATCAGGCGTGCAAAGTCGGTCCATTCGCTGTCGCTGTAGCAGTTGATGCTGGCGATGACCGGAATCTTGCAGTGCTTCTTCACGTCCTCAATCAGTGCGATGTGCTCGTTCAGGGCATGAGAGCGCACGTAAGCGCCCAGGTAGTCGTCGGCTTCGGGAGAACCGTAGCCCTGCATGCTGCCTGCCTGCATATTGATTTGTTCTTCGAAAACTGATTTCAGTACCACTGCACCCGCTCCGGCTTCTTCCAGTTTCTGGATTTTGGCCAGGCTGTTCGTCAGGCCCGAACTGCTGATGATAATCGGGTTGTTCAGGGTTAACCCCGCAAAAGTTGTTTTTAGTTGTGCCATATTCTTCTCGTTTTTAATATACTCTTTCTCCGAAAATCTTGCTGCCTACGCGTACCATCGTGCTGCCGGCTTTCACGGCCAGCTGGTAGTCGTGCGACATGCCCATGGAAATCTCCTTGAAGCGGTCGTCGTGCGCGAAATACGTGTCTTTCAGTTCCGTGAAGAAGCGGTGCAGACTTTCAAATTCCTGGGTAATTTCCGCTTGGTCGTCCGTATTGGTGGCCATGCCCATCACGCCGCTGATGGCCACATGGGTCAGTCCCCGCCATGGTTCGGTGTCGAGCATCTCGCGGCATTCCTGGAAAGAAAATCCGTATTTGCTGTCTTCTTCGGCGATATGGATTTCCAGCAGGCAGGGAATCACGCGGTTGCATTTGGCGGCCTGCTTGTCGATTTCGGCCAGCAGCTTGTAGGTGTCTACCGCATGAATCATGGCGATGTAGGGCGCAATGTACTTCACCTTGTTGGTCTGCAGGTGGCCGATGAAATGCCACTCGATGTCGGCGGGCAGGAAAGCCTGCTTCTTGCTCAACTCCTGTTCCTTGCTTTCCCCGAAGATGCGCTGTCCGGCTTCGTAGGCCGCCAGGATGGCTTCGTTGGGGTGGAACTTGGATACAGCTACCAGGCGCACTTGGGGAGGAAGTTGTGTCCGTACCTCATTTAAATTAGACTGAATATCCATGGTTCTGATAAGTGTTTGTTCATCGTTTGTCTGCATCCGGGAATTCCGGTTTCACGTCGGGCTCTGCCGAGTAGGGATATACATCCATCAGAGCGGTTTCGGCCACGGAAGCAATCACGTAGTCGGCCATCGTGCCCTTCATGCCTTCGTCCAGTTTCTTCACCGCGTCGCGCAGGTCGGCAGCCTGTACCAGTACGTTGGTGGCCGTTTTCTTTTCGGCACCGCTCTTCTCGTCGAGGGTGATGAAATAGAGCTTGCACTTGAACCAGCGGTCGGCTGCTTCCTCTTCGCTGGGGAAGAGCTCGCTGTAGTTGGCGCGCTTGATGTCGGATACGGTGAATTCTCCGCTGATGAAGGGAGTGATTTCTTCGATAATACGCGATTCAGCCTCGGTGAAGCTGAGTGCGTCCACCAGATAGGGTTCCGTCACTTTCTTGTTCATGCCGTTTTCGGCTACTTTTTCGTAACGGATTTTGCATTCAAACCAGTTATGCATCATAATTTTTCTTGCTTTTCAATTTGTAATAATTCACACAAAGATACGATTATAAATTGAATGGGAGAACAAATGGTTTTGAAAAATCAGTCAATTCGCAATTTGCAGCGGTTTTGTTGCATGAATTCCTGAATGACGTCGGCATAGTTTCCCTGTATCAGGATGTGATGGTTGCCCAGCGGGTTGTGCAGGAAGTAATCGGCCGGCTTGTCCAGCCGTACCTTCAGCTGGGTGCGGCAGCAGGTCACCAGGTTGGTGTTCTCGATGAGGTGGCCCGACGACAGGTAGTATTCGTCCAGGCACTCGCCGCCGCACTTGAAGAGGGTCACTTCGCCCGCGTGTACGATGCCCTGGATGGCGATGCCGCTTTCTGTCTCGAAATGGTTGCGAATGATGAACTGCTCGGCCATCCGCGTGGGGATGGAGCAGTGGGCCAGGAGTACCTCGTTGCGGGCCAGGTCGACAAAGGACGGGTTGGCCATGAAGGCCGGCTGGCCGATGAGTTCCTTCACCATCAGCAGGGTCATGATGGACTGGAGGTCGCCTTCGCATCCGGCAGGGATGCCTTCGTCGTTCAGCAGGGAGAGGGCCAGGCAGCCCGTGGTCTTCAGGCTCTGGATGAGCGAGAAGCAGGAAAGGGTGAGGGCGTCCAGTTTTTCTTCCTCGCACACGCGGCGGATGGCCCTGTACAGTCGCATGGCCCGCAGCAGTTCTTCGGGAGTGGCCTCCTGAATCCCCTTGGCACGGTTGGCGAACAGGGAGGCTTCCACGCCGATTTCGTCGTCGGTTATCTCATGGAAGGCCTTTTCCACGTGTTCGATGGGGATGTCGGTATAAATCACTCCCCAGCGCTGTCCGGCCAGCAGGTAGTCCACATGGCTGGCCACCAGCCAGGAAGCCGGGGTGCCGATGACACCGATGCGTTTCTTCTTCAGGGCCCGTTTGGCAGCAAAGGCCTGATGGTGCAGGAGCACCTGGTTGGCCATGTCGGGCGCCGGTCCGTGGATGATTCTCACCTTCATGTCTCTCGACTGTATCCAGGCGGAGATCTCGAGGGCGGCGGCCAGCGAGTTGTTCAGGCCGTCGGTGAGCAGGGTGATGGGATAGGGCAGGATGCTGAAAAAGCGCACCACGGCACTTTCCACACCGCCGCTGGCGATGAACACCATCTTGTATTCGTTGCTGGGTATGCGGTCGGCTTCGGTATAGTTGACCAGATGGAGCGTGAAGTGTTTCTCCAGCTCGACGAAGAGGTCTTTGTGTTTGTCGTAAACTTGCTCTGTGCGATAAGTTCCGGCATTAAATATAATTAGGTAAAGATTCATGTGAGATGGAATGTTTGGTTATCGGAAGCAAACATACGGATTTTTTGGGTTGAAGACATGGAAAATGCCTGAAAAGGCGTTAAACTTTCCTTGGAGGGCTTTTTTACGGGTAGCGGATGGCTGTTTTTCTGAACACAAAGTTGGTTTATTTCGTCAATCCCTTTATCTTTGCAATTCAGAATTTTTTAAACTCATAAAATATGCCACAAATATCCATCAGAGGAACTGAAATGCCGGAGTCGCCGATTCGTAAACTGGCGCCCTTGGCTGAAGCTGCGAAAGAGAGAGGAATTCATGTGTACCACTTGAATATCGGTCAGCCTGACCTGCCTACTCCGCGAGCGGCCCTCGATGCGATTCGAAATATTGACCGGAAGGTGCTGGAGTACAGTCCCAGCCAGGGTTACCGCAGCTACCGCGAGCGGCTGGTGGGGTATTACGAGAAGTATGACATCCACTTGGATGCCGACGACATCATCATCACGACCGGGGGGTCGGAGGCGGTGTTGTTCGCATTCATGAGCTGCCTGAACCCGGGCGATGAGATTATTGTGCCGGAACCGGCCTATGCCAACTATATGGCCTTTGCCATCTCTGCCGGCGCAATTATCCGTACGGTGACGACGACCATCGACGAGGGTTTCTCCTTGCCGAAGGTGGAGAAGTTCGAGGAGCTGATTAATGAACGCACGAAGGGTATCCTGATTTGTAACCCGAACAATCCGACCGGCTACTTGTACACCCGCCGGGAGATGAACCAGATTCGGGACCTGGTGAAGAAGTACGACCTCTTCCTGTTCTCCGACGAAGTATATCGTGAATTTATCTATACGGGCTCTCCTTATATCTCTGCCTGCCACCTGGAAGGCATCGAGCAGAACGTGGTGCTGATTGACTCCGTATCGAAACGGTATTCGGAGTGCGGTATCCGCATCGGAGCCTTGATTACAAAGAATCCGGAAGTGCGCAAGGCCGTGATGAAATTCTGTCAGGCCCGCCTGAGTCCGCCGCTCATCGGACAGATTGCGGCAGAGGCTTCGCTCGACGAACCGGAAGAATATGCCCGCGAAACGTACGACGAGTATGTGGAACGACGTAAGTGCCTGATTGACGGACTGAACCGTATTCCGGGCGTGTATTCGCCGATACCGATGGGGGCTTTCTATACGGTGGCCAAACTGCCGGTAGACGACTGTGAGAAGTTCTGTGCCTGGTGCTTGTCCGACTTCAACTACGAGGGGGAAACCGTCATGATGGCTCCGGCCAGTGGTTTCTATACCACGCCGGGCGGCGGCAAGAACGAGGTGCGTGTGGCCTATGTACTGAAGAAAGAAGACCTGGTACGGGCGCTGTTCATCCTGCGTAAAGCACTCGAAGCCTATCCGGGAAGAGTGGATGAATGATGAGCAACTGGAAATTTTTTATCGCACGGCGGATTTACCGTAGCCGGGAAGGCGGGAAGGAGGTCTCGAAGCCGGCTATCCGGATTGCGATGGCCGGCATTGCCATCGGGCTGGCGGTGATGCTGGTATCGGTGGCCGTAGTCATCGGCTTCAAGCATCAGGTACGCGACAAGGTCATCGGCATGGGGTCCGACATTGTGGTCTCCAGCATCGACGGGGCACAGCTCTACCAGATGAACCCGGTGGTGGGCAATGACAGCCTGCTTTCGGTGATACGGCAGATTCCGGAGGTGAGTCATGTGCAGCGTTACTCCACGAAGCCGGGCATGATTATGACGGCCGATAATTTTCAGGGAATGATTGTGAAGGGGGTGGCTCAGGAATACGACTGGACGTACCTGAAGGCGCATTTGCAGGAAGGGGAGATTCCGGTGCTCACGGATTCCGTGGCCAGCAACCGCGTATTGATTTCCCGCTCCATGGCCGACAAGCTTTCCTTGAAGGTGGGCGACAAGCTGTACACCTATTACATTGAAGACAATGTGCGGGCGCGCCGGCTGACGGTGAGCGGGATTTTCCAGACACACTTTTCATCTTTCGACGATTATTTTCTCGTGACGGACATGTACACGGTGAACCGCCTGAACGGTTGGGAACCGGACCAGGTGGGGGGCGTGGAAGTGGCCGTGGCGGACTATGACGACTTGAATACGGTGAACGATGCCATCCGGGCACATATCCAGGAACGGACCGACCGTTACGGGGCGGTGTATTGCTCACGCACGTCGGAAGAACTCTATCCGCAGATTTTTGCCTGGCTGGACTTGCTCGACACGAATGTGTGGGTCATCCTGATTCTGATGACCGGAGTGGCGGGCTTTACCATGATTTCGGGTTTGCTGATTATCATTCTTGAACGTACGCAGATGATTGGAATTCTGAAAGCGCTGGGGGCTGACAATGCTTCTATCCGGAAGATATTCCTGTCGTTCTCTGTCTTCCTCATCGGGAGGGGCATGTGCTGGGGGAATGTCATCGGACTGGCGTTCTGCGTCGTCCAGTATTTCTTTGAGCCCTTTAAGCTGGACCCGGCTACATACTATGTCAGTGCGGTTCCCGTGGAGCTTCATCTGGGCTGGATTGTGCTGCTGAACGTCTGCACCCTGCTGGTGTCTGTGGCCATGCTGGTGGGGCCGTCTTATCTCATCAGTCACATTCATCCTGCAAAATCCATTCGTTTTGAATAAATCCTGTTTCAAAATCAGGAGCAAACGAATCTTTTTTACTAATTTTGCGGTCTCAATCGATATTAAAAATAAAATAACTACATAAAGTTATGGCAAAAGAATTAAAAGAACTTACCAAAAGAAGTGAGAACTATTCACAATGGTATAATGATTTGGTGGTAAAGGCCGACTTGGCTGAACAGTCTCCGGTGCGTGGCTGTATGGTAATCAAGCCTTACGGATATGCCATCTGGGAAAAGATGCAGCGCATCCTGGACGATATGTTCAAGGCTACAGGACATGTGAATGCCTATTTCCCGCTGTTGATTCCGAAATCTTACCTGAGCCGTGAGGCAGAACACGTGGAAGGTTTCGCCAAGGAATGTGCGGTGGTGACACATTATCGTCTGAAAAATGCGGAAGACGGTTCGGGTGTGATTGTAGATCCGGCAGCCAAGCTGGAAGAGGAGCTGATTATCCGTCCGACCTCGGAAACCATCATCTGGAGTACCTATAAGAACTGGATTAACTCTTACCGCGACCTGCCTATCCTGTGCAACCAGTGGGCAAACGTAGTTCGTTGGGAAATGCGTACCCGTCTGTTCCTGCGTACGGCTGAATTCTTGTGGCAGGAAGGTCACACGGCACATGCCACTCGTGAAGAAGCAGAGGCTGAAGCACAGAAGATGTTGCACGTGTACGGTGATTTCGCTGAAAAATACATGGCCGTACCGGTCATCAAGGGTGTGAAATCAGCCAACGAACGTTTTGCCGGTGCCTTGGATACGTATACTATCGAGGGACTGATGCAGGACGGAAAGGCTTTGCAGTGTGGTACGTCTCATTTCCTGGGACAGAACTTTGCCAAGGCCTTCAACGTGCAGTTCGTCGACAAGAACAACAAGCTGGATTATGTATGGGCTACTTCTTGGGGTGTATCTACCCGCTTGATGGGTGCCTTAATCATGACCCACTCTGACGACAACGGTCTGGTACTTCCGCCGCACTTGGCTCCGATTCAGGTAGTGGTAGTGCCTATCTACAAGAACGACGAACAGCTGAAGCAGATTGACGCCAAGGTGGAAGGCATCGTCAACAAGCTCCGCAGCATGGGCATCTCCGTGAAATACGACAATGCCGACAACAAGCGTCCGGGATTCAAGTTTGCCGACTATGAACTGAAGGGTGTACCTGTACGTCTGGTAATGGGTGGCCGCGACCTGGAAAACAACACAATGGAAATCATGCGTCGTGATACCCTGGAAAAGGAAACCCGTTCTTGCGAAGGCATCGAAGAATACGTAAAGAACCTGTTGGAAGAAATCCAGCAGAACATCTACCAGAAGGCGTTGAAGTACCGCAACGAACACATCTACAAGGTGGATACTTACGAAGAATTCAAGGAACAGATTGAGAAGGGTGGATTCATCCTGGCTCACTGGGACGGTACACCGGAAACGGAAGACCGCATCAAGGAAGAAACCAAGGCTACTATCCGCTGTCTGCCTTTCGAAGCCGACGAAGAAAGCCTGACTCCGGGTGTGGATATGCTGACCGGCAAACCTTCTGCACGTCGTGTGCTGTTTGCCCGCGCTTATTAATAAGATGCTATTTACAGTCATTCATAAAAAAGTCCGGTTCTCGCAAGGGAACCGGACTTTTTTTATGGACTTTATTCTGCTCTCAGGTATTGCATGTATTCCTCGTAACTGATGTAACGCCCGCCCATCGACTTGAGGTGGGGCGTTTCAAACTGGCAGTCGATGAGGGTGCCTCCGTGGGCATGCAGCAGTTGGGCCAGCCGGATTAGGGCCAGCTTGGAGGCACTGGGCACGAGCGAGAACATGCTCTCGCCGAAGAAACACGTGCCGAGGGTCACGCCATACAGTCCCCCGACCAGCTTGTCGCCTTCCCACACTTCCACGCTGGCCGCCAGATTCTGCTCGTACAGGCGGATGTAAGCCTCAATCATTTCCTCGCCCAGCCAGGCTCCTTCCTCGTCGATGCGGAGCTTCGAACAGTTCCGTATCACTTCTTCGAATGCCTGGTTGAAGGTTACCCTGTAAGTGTTTTTATGCATCAGCGTGCGCATGGAGTGGGAGATGTGAATCTCGCCCGGGAAGATGACGAAACGCTGCAAGGGGCACCACCACTGGATGACTTTCCGGCGGAACGCATACCAGGGGAAGATGCCGTTGGAATAGGCCAGGATAAGGCGGTCGACCGACAAGTCGCCCCCGATGGCCAGCAAGCCGTCGGGGTCTCCCCAGTGCGGGTCGGGGAAAGCCAGTTTTTTAGTCAGTTGGAAAACCATGGTGTGCAGATTATGAGAGAATACTCAGTTGGTTGTTTGCTACGGTGACCGTGACGTCGCCTCCCTGTTTCAGCGAGCCGAAGAGGATTTCCCGCATCAGCAGCGGCTTCAGATGGCCTGCAATGGCGCGGTCCATTTCCCGGGCCCCGTATTCCGGGTTGAAGCCTTCCTTCAGCAGCCATTCGTGGGCTTCGGGCGTCAGATGCAGACGGACGTTGCGACGTTCCAGCTTTTCGTCCAGCTGGCGCAGTTTCTTGTCGAGTATCTGTATGGCCATTTCCCGGCTCATGTCGTGGAAGACCACGGTTGCCGACAGACGGTTCAGAAATTCCGGTTTGAAGGTTTTCTTCACCTGGCGGAGCATGGCCTGTCCTGTGGTCACCTGGCTGTTGAAGCCGATGGACGCCTGGTGCGCATACTGTGCCCCCGCGTTCGAGGTCATGATGAGAATCAGGTGGCGGCAGTCAGACTTCCGCCCCTTGTTATCCGTCAGCACCGCATAGTCCATCACCTGCAACAGGATGTTGAAGATGTCGGAGTGTGCCTTCTCGATTTCATCCAGCAACAGCACACAGTTGGGCGTTTTCCGGATGGCATCCGTCAGCAATCCCCCGTCCTCGTAGCCGATGTATCCGGCCGGCGAACCAATCAGTTTGGCGATGGTATGCTTCTCCATGTATTCGCTCATGTCGAAACGCACCAGCGAGATACCTAGTTCCGAAGCCAGTACCTTGGCCACCTCTGTCTTGCCCACTCCCGTAGGGCCGACAAACAGCAGGCTGGCCAGCGGCTTGTGCTCGTCCAGCAGTCCCGCCTTGGCCATCTGCACGGCTTCCACCACCTGCTTGATGGCCTCGTCCTGTCCGTAAATCTGTCCGGCGATGTGGTCGTAAAGGGCTTCCAGCGAAGCGTTGTCTTCCTCCTTGAACGCATTCGCATCAATCTTGCAGGTGTGCGACAACACCTCCGTAATCAGTTTCTTGTCAACCGTCTGTGCTCCTTCGTCCGTGGGATGGATTTCCCGGTAGGCCCCGGCCTCGTCAATCAGGTCGATGGCTTTGTCGGGCAGGAAGCGGTCGCTGATGTAGCGGTCGCTGGCCTTGACGGCATATTCGATGACTCCCGGTTCGTAGGTCACGTGGTGATACGTTTCGTATTTTTCCTTCAGTCCCTCCACGATGCGGACAGCTTCGTCGATGCTTGGCTCTTGGATGTCAATCTGCTGGAAGCGGCGCACCATGCCTTTGCTGCGCGAGAAGTACCGGTTGTATTCCTCGTAGGTAGTAGATCCGATGAAGCGGATATCACCCTGTTCCAGGTACGGTTTCAGCATGTTCGACGCATCCATCGAACCTTCGCCGATTTGTCCGGCTCCGATGAGGTTGTGTATCTCGTCGATATACAGAATGGCTTTCTTTTCCGCGCTGAGGCTCTTCATGACACTTTTCAGGCGTTGCTCGAAGTCGCCCCGGTATTGCGTACCAGCCAGCAGGCTTCCCAAATCCAGCTCATAAATATGGCTGCCCCGCAGGCGTTCAGGCACTTCGCCGGCTTCTATGCGGGCCGCCAGCCCGTAGGCCAGAGCCGTTTTTCCTACTCCCGGTTCGCCGATGTGCAGCGGGTTGTTCTTTTCTTTCCGGCACAGCACCTCGATGGTCCGCTCCAGTTCCTTTTCCCGGCCAATCAGCGGGTTGTGGGTGTCCAGCTGATCGTTCAGGCATGTGAGGAAGTTCTTCCAGGGACCACGCGCGTCTTCCGTTTCGTTTTCCTCCAGGCTGAGGTCATCTCCATAGATGACTACCAGCTGGCTGATAAAGTCCGGAATCCGTTCTTTCAGGTGTTTTTTCAGGAAGAAGCATGCCCATGAGTCGGGCAACAGCAATATGGCCTGCACCAGATGGGGTACGTCGAGCACCTCGGAACCCGACGATTCCACAAAACCGTATGCATTCTGGAACAGCAGGTTCGATTGTACCGAGAACTGCAGTTCGTAGTTTGCATCTTCCGGCACCTGTTCCATTTTCTGGGCCAGGTACTCGTCTACTTCTTCTTCCAGCACGGGGATGTGACAGAAACATTCTTCTACAGCTTCCACAAAAGGGTCTTGGTTAAAGAGCGCGCTGAGAATGTGTTCCGGGGTGATAAACTCATGGCGGTAACGGAATGCCAATCCCTGGGCAAACGACAGCGCTTTGTCTACATATACAGATTTTTTGATGTGACTCATTGGTTTTTTACAGTTTAATTGTCTTCAGGTTCTACAGTCAGTCGCAGGGGAAATCCTTCCTCGCGGGCCATTTGTGTGGTTTTCTGCGCCTTGGACTGCGCGATGTCATAAGAATAGATGCCTGCCGTGGCCGAGCCTTCCAGATGAATTTTCATGGTCAGGTCCTCGGCCTGCAGCTGCGATTTGAAAAACACGAGTTGGAGTACCTTCACCACGAAGTCCATGGTGGTGAAGTCGTCGTTGTGGAACACCACCTTGTAGTGCTTGGGTTCGCTCAGTTCCACATGTGTCTTTTCTTTACATAACGATTGTTCTTTTTCCATTGTGGTCTAATTCAGATGATTGGTTGGGAAAGGAGGTCAGCGTGCCGTCTCCAAGGTAAATTCCTGGCGGTCGTAGATTTGTCCGCGGGTGTCGGTCACCGCAATGCGGAAGGTGGCCGTGCCGTTCTTCACACGCTTGCCCACACTCACGGTAGCCGTATATTTCACTCCGTTGCCCGGCAGAATCTGTTCCACCAAGATGGAGGGCGAAATGTGTATCTGTTTGGTCCCGCTGATTTCCGTCACGCTGGGAATCACGTTGTAAGCCGTTTCGCTGCCTTCGTTCATGATTTCAAAAATGATTTTACTGTTCTCTCCACCGTTCAGAATATGGTCGCGGCTGTCGTCGATGAACCGCAGGTTGCGGATGTATAGGGCCGACAGGGCCGACGAGTTGTTGTAGGGTTCGGTGTATACCTCTTCCACGGGGCGTTCTGCCGGATAGCCTTGGGGATTGCCTTCCGCCTCACGCGACTTGGGGGCAGTGAGTGCACCCCCGATGGCCGCTCCGGCCAGGGTACCGATGATGCTTCCGATGGCAGAGCCTCTGTAGCTTCCCCTCCATCCGTGACGGGAGTCGCCCACCAGTCCTCCGATGGCGCCTCCCACGTTGCTTCCGATGGCTGCACCGCCTACGATGGCTCCTGTGTGTTCAGGCTGGGTGGTACCGCATCCGCCGGCCAGCAGCGATACGCCTAAAAGTGCGATGACAATTCTTTTCATGGCTGATATGTGGTTTGGTGTTACTTTTTATTCCCGTACTGGGCCTTGATGGCCGGAAGTTCTTTCTGGATGTCGCTGATGCGGCGGGCGTCGCTGGGGTGTGTACTCATGAATTCGGGTACTTTCCCGCCCGAGCTGGCCGACATCTTCTGCCAGAACGTGACCGCCTTGTCGGGATTGTAGCCCGCCATGGTCATCAGCACCAGTCCCATGTAGTCTGCCTCCGACTCGTGCTTGCGCGAGAAGGGGAGGGTGACCCCATATTGCGAGCCGATGCCGTACACCGTACTGGCCACGTTCTGTATCATCTGGCTTTTGCCCGAAAGGCTCTGTCCCAGCAGTTGGGCACCATACTGTGTCAGCATCTGCTGGCTGATGCGTTCGTTGCTGTGCTTGGCCACCGCATGAGCCACCTCGTGTCCCAGCACCACGGCCAGTTCATCGTCCGAGGAGACCAGCTTCATCAGACCTTCGTACACCACAATCTTCCCGCCCGGCATGCAGAACGCATTCACTTCGTCGCTCTTCACCAGGTTGAACTCCCAGGAGAATTCCTGGATATCTGCCGCCATTCCGTGGTTGCGCAGGTATTGCTCCGTGGCCGCGGCGATGTTTTTCCCTACCCGGACCACCATGGCCGTCTGGGCCGCGTTGGTCGATTTCTGGGCAGTCTTGATATAGTTGTTATACTGGGTCAGGCTGGAAGACAGTACTTCCTGGTCGGAAACCAGCAACAGCTGTTTGCGTCCGGTGAGGGGCACCGAACTGCATCCTGCCAGCATCAGCAGGGAAAGAAAGTATAAACTACACTTTTTTTTCATAACGGTTTCGTGAGATGTTTTACAAACATACACAAAAAATGATGATTTTTGATTATGTTTGTGGCAATAAACTGAAAAAAAGAGATGAAAAAGCAACTTTTTATAGCATGTTCTCTTTGCGGAGCCATGCTGGTGAATGCCGAGAATATTGAGGTGACCTCGTTCAAGTACGCAGGTCCCTATACCTTGATGCAACCCTATCAGGTTGACAGTGTGGACGTTAATTCCAAACCGTGGAAGGTGGAATCACTGCTGGACACGCCGGTGTCGTTTTCCCTGCTCGACGGAGCGGAAGTGAAGCAGGCCGGACAGCTGACACCTTCGTCCGACTATGCCCTGCATCTCATGGGCTTCGTGCTGGAGAACACGCACTACGGCCAGGTGTCGCTGAAGGTGGAGGGGGCTTCCCACTATCAGGTGTATGTGGACGGCAAGCGGGTGGAAGACACTTCGCTGTCGCTGGATCCGGCTACCCATCAGGTGGTCATCAAATACCTTTCCGTGCCGGGCGAACAGAGTGTGCCGAAAGTGAGCCTAGATGCCAAGCAGGACGGGGTGTTCAGTCTCCGTACCGAACAGGGGCGTCTGTTCACCCTGGCCGATGTGCTCCACGGCACCCGTATCACAGGCACCGAGCTTTCAGCCGACGGGAAATACCTGATTACTTCGTATACGGTGACGAAGGAAGGCGGAAAGACTACCTCGCAGACCAAGGTCAAGGAACTGAAGACCGGCAAGGTGCTGGCTACGCGGGAAGAGACGCTGCACTGGATGCCGCGTTCCGCTAAGTATTATTATGTACGTCAGGGCGTATCCGGACGGGAACTGGTGACGGTGGACCCTGTCTCCGGACAGGAGGAAGTGTGGGTGAGCCACCTGCCGGAAGGTAGTTTCCGGGTAGCGCCCACCGAAGACTACCTGCTGTTTACCCTGGTGCAGAAAGGTCCGGAAGAGAAGAAGGAAATCTATGAGTTCATCGACCCCGATGACCGTCAGCCGGGATGGCGCAACCGTACCTATCTGGCGCGTTTCGACGTGAAGACGGGGGTCTGCCAGCCGCTGACCTTCGGCTACAAGAACGTGTGGGCCACGGATATCTCGTCCGACGGGCGGTATGTGCTGATGATGGCTTCCAACCACCGCATGGGCAAGCGTCCGACCACCTTGTTCTCGCTTTACAAGATGGACGTGCAGACCTTGCAGGTGGAAGAGCTGGTGAAAGACGACGGTTTCCTGATCAACGCCCTCTTCTCGCCCGACGGCCGTCAGGCGCTGCTGGCCGGTTCGCCGGAGTGTCTGGGAGGGATCGGCAAGAACGTGAAGGAAGGGCAGACCCCGAGCATGATTGACATCCAGCTTTACCTGATGGACCTGCAGAGCAAGCAGATTGAACCGCTCACCAAGACGTTCAACCCGAACGTGATGCAGGCGGTGTGGTCGGCGGCCGACAACTGTGTCTACTTCAATGCGGAAGACCGCGACTGCATCTCCCTGTTCCGTCTGAACCCGGCAAAGAAGCACATCGAAAAGGTGAATGTGCCCGAAGAAATGGTGCTGGAATTCTCCGTGGCCGAGCAGGCGTCTTCCCTGTCGTTCTACGGGGAAAGTGCCTCCAATGCGCACCGCCTGTATGTGGTCGATTTGAAGAAGGATGCCTCGAAGCTGGAAGAAGATTTGCACGGGGAACTGAAGGACGTGCTGCTGGGCGAATGCAAGGCCTGGGATTTTGTCAATTCGCGGGGCGATACCATCTGCGGACGCTACTACCTGCCGCCTCATTTTGACTCGGACAAGAAATACCCGATGATTGTGAACTACTACGGCGGATGCAGTCCTACCAGCCGGAACTTCGGCAGCCGTTATCCGCACCATGCGTATGCGGCCTTGGGCTATGTGGTCTATGTGGTGGAACCGAGCGGAGCCACCGGCTTCGGCCAGGAGTTCTCTGCCCGCCACGTGAACACCTTCGGCGACTATGTGGCCGACGACATCATCGAAGGCACCCGCAAGTTTGTGGAAGCCCATCCGTTTGTCAACGGCAAGAAGATTGGATGTATCGGTGCTTCCTACGGCGGTTTCATGACCCAGTACCTCCAGACGAAGACCGATTTGTTTGCCGCTGCCATCTCGCATGCCGGCATCAGCGACCACACCAGCTACTGGGGCGAAGGCTATTGGGGCTATTCCTACAGCGAGGTATCGGGTGCTAACAGTTACCCGTGGCAGAATCCGGAACTCTTTGTCGGCCACAGTCCGCTGTTCAATGCCGACAAGGTACACACCCCGCTGCTCTTCCTCCACGGTTCGGCAGATACCAATGTGCCGGTGGGCGAAAGCATCCAGATGTTCACGGCCCTGAAACTGCTGGGACGGGAAACGGCCCTGGTGGTAGTGGACGGACAAGACCATCACATTCTGGACTATCAGAAGCGTATCCAGTGGCAGAACACCATCTTTGCGTGGTTTGCCAAATGGTTGCAGGATGACCCGACGTGGTGGAACACTCTTTATCCCCCTAAAACGTTGTAAGCCGGATGAAAATCATACATACCAGTGACTGGCACCTGGGGCAGCAGCTGTTCGATTATGACCGGAGTGAGGAACAACGGGATTTCCTCCGGCAGCTGCGCGACCGGGTAGCCGCAGAACAGCCCGACGCGTTGCTCGTGTCGGGCGACGTGTTTCATTACTGCAGCCCTTCGGCCTCTGCCCAGCGGTTGTATACCGATGCCCTGGTGGCCTTGCACGAGACGTGTCCGTCGATGCAGATTGTCATTACGGCGGGCAACCACGACAGCAGTTCCAAGCTGGAAATCAGCCGTAACCTGTGGAAGTATGCCGGAGTGACCGTGGTCGGCTCCATCTGCCGCAACGAGGCGGGCGAGGTGGACCTGGAGCGTCACCTCGTGGAGGTAAAGGACGGAAACGGGGAACTGAGGGGCTATGTGGTGGCCCTGCCTCATGTCTATCCGCAGAACTTCCCGTCTTTGGACGAGGAGGTGCCGCGCGAAGACCGGCAGCGCTTCTTTATCCAGACTTTGCTCGACCGGGTGGCGGAGCGGAACGCGGCCCGACTGCCGGTGGTGCTGATGGCCCATCTGGCCGTGACGGGAAGCGACATTACCGGACAGGATGACGGACGCGGCGGCATGGACTACACCGACATCCGTCTGATGGGCGAGGGGTATGATTACCTGGCCCTGGGACACATTCATTTTCCGCAGACTTTGCCCGGCGGACGGGCCCGCTATTGCGGTTCTCCGCTGCCCGTCAGCTTCGACGAGAGTTACGGACATTCCGTGAGCGTGGTGGAACTGGCCTCACACGGCGCCGTACCCGAAGTGCGTATGTGTCCTGTGCGGAACCTCTGGCCCTTGAAGGTGCTGCCCGCGCAGGCCGTCCCCCTGGAAGAGGCTTTGGCGGTCTTGCAGGCCCTTCCCGACGAAGAAAAGCTGTACGTGCAGCTGCATGTCCGTATTCAGGACGTGCCTCCGGCCTATTGCATGGAGCGGGCCTACGAACTGACCCGCGGCAAGCAGTGCCGTTTCTGCCGTTACAAGTGGGAACGGGAGACGGCGGAACCGACCGAGGACACGACGGAACTCGACGTGGACCGCTTGCAGACCTTCTCTCCGTCGCAGGTGGCCGCCATCTATTATCGCGACAAGTTCCAGCGCGACATTTCGCCGGAAATGCTCGACCTGCTGGAAGAAGCAGTGAAACGGGTGCAGACCCAAGAAGAGGAATAAGAACGCATGAAATTACAGAAACTCATTATCGAAAATATTGCTTCCATCGAAAAGGCGTGCATCGACTTTGCACACGGGCCGTTGGGCGAGGATTCCATCTTCCTGATTTGCGGACCGACGGGAGCGGGCAAGTCCACGCTGCTGGATGCGGTGTGCTTGGCCCTCTACAACACCACGCCCCGTCTGAAACAGGCGGCCAACGAACGCTATCAGGACGAGAATGACAGTTTCTCGGGGCAGACGGAAGGCGTGAGCATCGACGATTCCCGCATGCTGATGCGGCGCGACAGTGTGTCGGCGCAGGTGGAACTGTGGTTCACGGATGCCGCGGGGGAGGCCCTGCGGGCGGTGTGGAGCGTGGCAAGGGCGCGCAACAAGGCGGGTGGAAAAATCCAGAAAGTGGTGTGGACCCTTTCCTTGCAGGACGGTACCCCGCTCACCAACAAGTCGACGGAGACGCGGGCGGAGATTGAACGGCGCATCGGCCTCACCTTCGAGCAGTTCTGCCGGACCACGCTGCTGGCGCAGGGAGAGTTCACCAAGTTCCTCAAGAGCAAGGAGGAAGAGAAATCGAACATCCTGGAGAAACTCACGGGCACGGAAATCTATTCGCGCATCAGCCGGGAAATTTATGTGATGAAGACCGAAAAAGAGGCCGAGTTGCAGGAACTGAAGGCACAGACGGGCGGCATCGTGCTGTTGGGCGACGAAGAGCTGGCGGCGTTGCAGGCGGAACAGACGCAGGTGACGGCAGAGACCACGGCACTCCGCAAGGAACTGAAGCAATGGCAGGATTTGCGGAAATGGATGACCGACGAGCAAAAGCTGGTACTGGCACAGGAGGAGGCCGGAAAGGCGCTCCAGGCCGTGACGGAACGGGTGGAGTCGGAAGGCTACAGGCGCAACAAGGCGTTGTTGGAAGATTGGGACCGTACGGCCGACGTGCGTTTCCAGTGGATCGAGCAGGCGACTTTGCAGCAGCGCATTCGCACGTCGGAAGAGGAGCTGGCCCGGCTGGCCCAGAAATATCATGCCCTGAACGGGGAATATGTCCGGCTGGAGCGGGTGCGCGACCGCAGCCGGAAGGAACTGGCGGCGTGTGAGGACTTCCTCGCCGGGGTGCAGGAAAAAGTGCCGGTGTACGAGGCGGCACAGTCGCTCACGGCCTTGTCCGACCAGATTCGGCGGTCGCTTCAGGTGACGGAGGATTACCGGAAGGAACAGGACCGCAAGGGAGCGGAGCAACGGAAGATGGCCGAGGCACGTCAGAAGGCTGCGGCGGCGTATGAGGAAGCCCGGAAGATAGAAGAAAAGAAACAGGCGGAAGTCACGGCTTGCCGCACGCAGCTGGAGGCCTTGCAGCCGGAGAAGCTCCGGCGGGAGAAGCAGGCAGCCGATACTCGGTTGGGCGACTGGAAGGCGTTGCGGGAGGCACTGGCGCTCCGGATGGAGAAGGAAAAGGCCTGGCTGGAGGTGCAGCAGAACCGGAAGGCTTTGCAGGACGAGGGCCGTCGGCAGCAGCAGGCGGTGGAGGAACTGAAAGCACAGGCCGAGGCGTACCGCAGGGAAAAGGAGGAAGTGCAGCAGGTGTACGACAAGCAGCAGATGGCGTGTACGGACTGGGCGCGGGAGGCACGTGCCCAGCTGTCGAAAGGCGATGTGTGTCCGGTCTGTGGCCGTCCGGTGGAGGAGGACCTGGAGAATGAGGCTCACTTTGTGTCGTTGCTGGAGCCGGTACGTGTCTTGCTGGCGGAAAAGGCCCGCCGGACGGAAGAGGCTCTGGCGGCCTTGGCCCGGGCCGAGGCAGAGGTGCGTGCCCTGACGCGGCAGGAAGCCATGGAAGCGAAGAAGGAAACGGCGGCAGAAGTGGCTTTCCGGCAGGCGGAGGCGGCGGTGAAGCAGCAGCCACTGGTGGCCGCGGTGACGGAGACAGCCGACGGGATGGCGCAGGTGGAACAGGCGTTACAGGCACAGCAGGAGGTTTGTGCCCGGCTGGATGCCCAGTGGCAGCAGGCCGAGGAACTGCAGCAGCGGTTGAACGGGCTGACCAAGGCACGCGAGGCGCTGACCGCCGACCGGGAGCAGTGGCACCGGAAGGTGGAGGAGGCCGACAAGGCCGTGTCCCGCTTGGAAGCGGAACTCCGTATGCTGGAGGAAGCCCTCGCGCGGGAGCGGCTCACCGTTTCCCAGTGTATGGAGAAAGGGGAGGTGCTGGTGACTTTTGTTCCCTGGAAAGCTGACTGGCAGACCGGCCGGGAGGAGTTCATCACCCGCTTGCAGGAGGAAGTGGCCCGTTATGCGGAACGGCAGAAAGAGAAGGAAAGACTTGCGCATCAGGTGGAGTCGCTCACGGGGCAGCAGAATCAGGTGGAGGAGATACGGCTGTCCATCTGGACGGTGTGTCCGGCCTGGAATGAGACAGACGGGGAGGCGGTGCCCGACGGTCCGTGTCCCGAGGGGCTTCCGGCCCGGTGGAATGCCTTGCACGCGGCGGTGCTTTCCGTCTGTCAGGCTTTGCAGACTTCCCGCAAGCTGGCGGAAGAAAAGAGGGCGGGCGTAGAAGCCTTCCTGGCGGCCCATCCGGAAATCTCGGGCGAATACCTGGAGAAGCTGGTGGGGCTGGAGGTGGAGAAAGTGCAGACGGCCCGCCGTACCTTGCAGAAACTGGACAACGAACTGGCTGCGTGCCGGGCGGAAAAAGAGCGGGTGGCCCGCGAACTGGAGGGGCATCGGGCGCAGCGTCCGCAGAATAGGGAGGCGGTGACGCCGGAGGTCGTGGAAGAAACGATGGCCCGCCGGGAGGAAGCGCTGACGGCGAAGGTGTCCCGTCTGGGGGCCATTGCGCAGGTTTTGGCGCATCAGGAAGAGGGCTTGCAGCGCATCCGGAAACTCAAGGAGCAGATAGAGGCCAAGCAGAAGGAAGTGGACAGTTGGGCGGGAGTGGCTGCCCTCTTCGGCAGTGCCGACGGGAAGAAGTTCCGCAACATCGCCCAGAGTTATGTGCTCCGCCAGTTGCTGGCCGGGGCCAACCATTACCTGAGCCGCCTGACCGACCGCTACCGGATGGAGTGTCCGCCGGGGGGACTGACCATCCTGTTGCGCGACGAGTACCAGGGTGGGGTGAAGCGTCCCACTTCCACCATTTCGGGTGGAGAGAGTTTTCTGGTGTCGCTGGCGCTGGCCTTGGGACTGTCGTCGCTCAACCGGAAGAGTCTGTCGGTGGATGTGCTTTTCATCGACGAGGGGTTCGGCACGCTGGACAGCGACTACCTGAACACGGTGATGGAGTCGCTCGAAAGGCTGCACCAGATTGGCGGCAAGAAGGTGGGCATCATCAGTCACGTGGAGGCTCTGCGCGAACGGATTGCCACGCAGATTCACGTGGAGCGGGTGAACCATACACTGAGCCGCGTGGAGGTGGTGAGCCGGGAGTAAAAGGATTTTCCGCGATTTGTAACTCGTTGTAAATCAGTTTGATTTTGATGCATAAAAAACTCCCTTACGTTTGATGGAAAACGTAAGGGAGTTTTGTTTGAAACGCAAGTGCGTTTTACCTGAAACGTCAAAGCGTTTTATCGGAAGCGCAAGTGCGTTTTTTCAGGCTGTCCAAATCCTTGTGCAGGGCGCATCCGGTACATCCGCTGCATCCGGTACATCCGCTGCAACCGGTGCAACCGCATCCGCCGGCCTGTCCTTTCCGCCGGATGACCTGACGGAAGAAGTGCCGGCCGCTCCAAAGCACGCAGCCGGCTACGATGATATATACGAAAAGGTCTTGCATACTCATAAGGGGTAGGTTTTTAGGGTTAAATGAACAAACTTCCTATCTGGTGCACCGCAAAGGCGACAATCCAGGCCAGCACGGTAGTGTAGGCCGCGGCAAAGACGGGCCATTTCCAGCTGCGCGACTCCTGATGGATGGCGGCCAGGGTGGCGATGCACGGGAAATAAATCAGCACGAACAGCATGTAGCAGTAGGCCACGAGCGGTGTGATGGGAATACGCTCGGAGAGGTTCACCGAGTCGATGTCGCCGTCGTTGGTGTAGAGCACGCTCAGTGTACTTACAATCAGTTCCTTGGCGCCTACGCCCGACAGGATACCGATGCCCATCTTCCAGTCGAATCCCAGCGGCTCGATGACCGGCTCGATGGCCTTTCCCAGCTGGCCGATGTAGGAGTTCTCCTGCTGTTCGGCTTGTGTGGCGTAAGCATCGTGGTTCGGATAGTAACCCAGGA